>NZ_AYWQ01000004.1:0-232553 GCF_000502415.1 Mesorhizobium sp. LNHC229A00 | reverse complement strand
CCGCCGGAGCCGGCAGGCGCGCTTCCGTGCCAGGATCGGCCGGCTTCGGCGCCGCGGGCGGCGTCAACGCCGCGACTTCCGCCGGCGGTGTGCGATGAAGATACGGGTCGAGTGCGCCCGATACATAGGCGGTTCCCGCGGCCGCGACGGTCCCACCCGCCGCGAACAAGAACGCCTTCAATGGATTGATTGCCATGTATTTCCCTGCCCCTTAGCCACCTAACGCCGGTCTAGCGTGTTTTGCCATGACCGACAAGAAAAAGCCCGCCCTTCTCAACCCTAGGGCTTGACCGCGCTTTCAGACCCAATCACCAATCATCGGCATGAACACGATTCGATCCGTTTGCGTCTATTGCGGCTCATCTCCGGGCCGCGATGAAATCTATGTCAAGGCCGGCCATCTGCTTGGACGCTCAATTGCAAGGGCAGGCCTGCGGCTGGTCTATGGCGGCGGCACCAAAGGCGTTATGGGCGCCGTCGCCGAAGGCGCGCTCAAGGCCGGCGGCAAGGTGACGGGCATCATTCCGCGCTTCCTCATCAACAAGGAAGCAACCGAAACCGCGCTTGACCGGCTCGACGAGTTGTCGATCACCGACAACATGCACGAGCGCAAACACAAGATGTTCGAGAAATCCGACGCCTTTGTGGCGCTGCCTGGTGGCATCGGCACAGTCGAGGAGATCGTCGAGATCATGACCTGGGCGCAGCTTGGCCATCACCGCAAACCGATCGTCTTCGGCAATGTCAACGGATTCTGGGATCCGATGACGGCGCTGCTTGATCACATGGCGGCGGAAGGCTTCATTCATACCGCGCAGCGTGTGAAGCCGCTGGTCGTCAACGACCCCGAGGCAATCGTCGCCGCCATCATGGTCGCCAGCTCCTCGGTCGACGCGCCGACCGAGGGCGTCCAGTCGGTGATCGACAAGATGTAAAGTACGGGAGTAGAGCAGTAGGTTCGCAGTGTCGGAGCGTACAGTTTCCCCTACTCCCTACTCCCTACTCCCTACGAGCAGCCTGCCGCAGATCGGCGATCACCGCACGCTGGTCCTGCCGCCGCCAGGCGAGGTGGATGGAAACCATGCGGCCGAACCATGGCATGTCGCGGAACACGATGGAGGGCGGCGCGGCCGTGCGCAGGCTCGCCTGCACGGTGGCGAGACCAAGGCCGGCGCCGACAAGCCCGAGCGAGGTCAGCGGGTCCGCTGTTTCATAGGCAATGTCGGGCAGGAAGCCAGCCTCGGCGCAAGCGGCGAGGAACTGGCCACGATTGGTGTCGTCGGGCTGCCGCACGACGGTGATCCAGACGCGGCCGTCGAGATGGCGCGGCTGGATATCAGCCACATCGGCGAGCGGATCGTCCTCAGGAATGGCCAGCACCAGCGGCTCGTGGCGCAGCGGCACGCTCACGATATCGGGATCGTCGGCCGTTGCCGGAGCATACGTCAAACCAAGATCGAGCGACCGTTGCCGAAGCCCCTCCATCTGCGCCGCCGAGCGAAGGCTTCTCAACTGCAGATGAAAATCCGGCCGGTCGCGGCGGAACTGACGCAGCATGCCGGCGACAAGCCCGGCATGGACCGCACCCTCGACATAGCCGATGGCAAGGCGCCCGACAGAACCGCGGGCTAGGTTGCGGCCAAGCTCCTCCAGCCGCCGCGCGTTCGACAGCAACGCACGGGCTTCGGTCAGGAAGGCGCGGCCCTCGGCATTGAGATGAACCCGTTGCTTTGCCCGCTCGAACAGAGTGACGCCAAGCTGTTGTTCCAGCTGCATGATCTGCCGACTGAGCGGCGATTGCGAAATATGCAGCAGTTCGGCGGCTCGACCCACATTGCCGGTTTCGGCGACGGTGACGAAATATCTGATCTGGCGCAGGTCGAACATTTTTGCCTCCGACGTTAAGCCCTCTTGGGTCTCAACTTTAGCCTAATCAGTCTTGGACAGTCTGACTATCCGGCGCGATATCTCCTGTGGTCAACCGCCGACAAACAGGAGATCGAAATGCAATTTCTTGCCCTTCTCACCCGCAACACCGAAAAGTTCACCGATGCCGATTTCGCACCCCTTCTGCCTGGCGAGGCCGAGCAGCGTCGCACCCTCTATGCCGAAGGCGCGGTGCGCCAGATCTGGAACCGCGGCGACATTCCCGGCAGCGGCATCATGTTCGAAGTCGGCAGCGATGCCGATGTGCGCGGCCATCTCGCCACCTTGCCCCTGGTCAAGGCCGGCATGATGGACATTGCCGCGATCGTACCACTCAATCCCTATCCGGGGTTTGGGCCGAAGCGCTGAGGCCGACGACCGCGACAATCGTGGTCGTCAGCCAGACCGCCAGGCCGACAAGCGCCTTCCATCTCATCAAGCCACGCGGCACGCTGGCGCTGCCGCTTGCCAAGGGCCGAACGAGCCTTCGACTGACGGCGATAAATCGCAATCGATGAAGGTGCAAATTGCATTCGACCGACTATCTCGGCCAACTGTTCGGCCTCGAAGGCAAGCATGCCTTCATCACCGGCGCCAGCCGTGGCCTGGGCCTCGCCTTCGCGGAGGCGCTTGCGAGCGCCGGCGCGCGCGTCACGATCGGCGGCCGCAAGGCCGACGATCTGAAAGCGGCCGCGGACAAGCTGCGCGCCGCGGGCCACTCGATCACGGAAGCGGTGATCGACGTGACCGACACGCAGTCGGTCGACTTGGCGATCGCAGCGGCGGAAACCGGCACCGCACCGATCGACATCCTGGTCAACAATGCCGGCATCCAGCGACGGGCGCCGTTGGAGACCTTCAGCGACGCCGACTGGGACGCGCTGATGGCCACCAACCTGGACGGCGCGTTCAAGGTGAGCCGGGCCGTCGTAAAGGGCATGATCGCGCGCCAAAGGGGGTCGATCATCAATGTCTCCTCGGTGCAGAGCGTGCTCGCACGCCCCTCGATCGCGCCCTACGCGGCGAGCAAGGGCGCCATCACCATGCTGACCAAGTCGATGGCAGGCGAATGGGGCCAGTACGGCGTGCGCGTCAACGCCATCGCGCCGGGCTATTTCAAGACCGAGCTCAACGCCGCGCTGGTCGCCGACGAGACATTCTCCGCCTGGCTGACCGGCCGCACGCCGATGCGGCGCTGGGGCGAAGTGAGGGAACTCGCGGGCGCTGCCGTGTTCCTGGCGCCCGACGCCGCCAGTTTCGTGAGCGGACAGACGCTGCTGGTGGATGGCGGGATCACCAGCGTCCTTTAGGGCACGCCGTCACGAAACAGTCACACTAAATCCGGGATGCCATGCTAGAAATCGCGCTTGACCGCCCCCCGCGACCCCGACCGCATCAGAGACCGGCGAAGCCGCCATGAACATCGCCATCCCCTCCGAAGGCATTGACCTGTCGCCTTACCTGCCCGATGAGCACGGGCTGTTCTTCATCTATCATTTTACCACCGAAGGGGTGCGCACCAGGGATGCCGCCGCCGCGCGTTGGACATGGCGCAGCTACCAGCTTTCCGACATGCGTGCCCGCCACGAGATCGGCGCCGATCAGGCCTTGCCGGCGCCGGTGCGCGAAGCCTTCCTGACCGCCAGCCACGGCTGCCACATCGACCTCGAGGATGACTGGCTCTATGGCGATCTGCCGGACCTGCGCCATGACTATTCGGCGGAAGCCGGCGGGCTTGGTCATTTCCGCTTCGCCCTCAACGACACGATGCTTGTCGGCGCCCGCAAGCAACCGCTGCAATCGGTCGACAACATCCGCAAGGCTATCGAAAACGGATCGCGCAAGTTCCGCTCGCCGGCCGAGTTGATCGAGGCTGTCGTCGGCCAGTCGTTCGACGGAATGGCGGCGGAACTCGCGGCACTCAGCGACAGTCTCGACGGCATCGAGGACCGTATCGTCTGCGACGCATGGCACAATGAGCGGCAGGCGTTGGTCGATGCACGACGGCACTTGGTGGTCATCCACCGACAGATGGCGACGCTGACCAATCTGTTTCGCCATCTCGACCATTCGCACCGCAACGACCTGCCGGATTCGATCAACGACATGGCGGCGCGGCTTTCGCATCGCGCCCAGACGCTGCACTATGACGGCGAGCAGTTGCAGGCGCGCACGCGGCTGCTGCAGGACGAGCTGATGGCCAAGCTGACGACGCAGTCTAACCGGCTGCTTTATGTGCTCTCGGTGATGACAGCGGTGCTGTTGCCGATGACCATCATCTCAGGCCTGTTCGGCATGAATGTCGGTGGTTTGCCGCTGGTCAACACCCCATTGGGTTTTTGGGTGGTCACGGCCGTGTCGCTGCTGATCGCGGGCGTGACCTATCTTTTCGTCAGGCGGCTCGGACAGATGTAGCCCGGCGCGCCGTCGCCAGCATGGACCAGGAATAGACCGCAAGGGCCGCCCAGATCAGGGCAAAGGCGACGGCCTGCGTAGTGCCGAACGGCTCGTCGAAGATCAGCACGGCAATCAGAAACACCATGGTCGGCGCTATGTACTGCATGATGCCGATGGTCGAGAGGCGCAGCAGCTTGGCGCCGAAGGCGAACAGCAGCAGCGGCACGGCCGTCACCGGCCCGCAGCCGATGAGCAGCGCGGTGTCGGTGCCATTGCTGGAGACGAAATGGTCCTGTCCGGTGGCGATCAGGAAGACGATATAGCCCAGCGCCGGTACCGACAGCAAAAGCACTTCGAGCAGGAAACCCTGGCTGGGGCCGATCGGCAACGTCTTGCGGAAGAAGCCGTAGGCGGCGAAGGAAAACGCCAATGCCAGCGACACCCAGGGCAGCTTGCCGCCGTCGACTGTCAGCACGGCGACGGCGACCGCCGCAAGCACCACCGCCGCGATCTGCAACCGGTCGAGCCGCTCGCCGAGCAGCAGCGCGCCGACCACGACGTTTACCAGTGGGTTGATATAATAGCCGAGCGCTGTCTCGACGGTGCGGTCGACAGCGATCGCCCAGACATAGATGCCCCAGTTGACCGAGATCAGCGCCGCCGTCAACGCCGCCATGGCGATGGTGCGGGGCGAGCGGATCGCCACCTTGAAGTCGGTTGTGCGGCCGGCCCAGACCAGGACCGCCGCGGCAATCGGCACCGACCAGACGATGCGGTGTGCAATCACCTCGGCAAGCGGCAGATGCGCCACCGCCTTCATGTAGAAGGGCAGCAACCCCCACAAGAGATAGGCACCCAGCGCCAGGAGGAAGCCGCGGCGGGCTTTTCCATCTGCATCGGGGGTAATTGCTTCAACGGCCATGGCCCAACGCTATGGCCCAGTAATCTTGGCAAGACCATCGCAAAGTTCTGATGGATCAATGGACTTTCGCTGATGGTTCAAACTTACTCGGCCGCCACCAACCCCGCCATTTCGCGATTCTTCATCAGCTTGTAGACGATCGAATCCATTAGCGCCTGAAACGAGGCATCGATGATGTTTTCCGAGACCCCGACGGTCCACCAGCGCGCGCCGGTCGAGTCATGCGATTCGATGAGCACGCGGGTAATGGCCTCGGTGCCGCCATTGAGGATGCGCACCTTAAAGTCGGCAAGTTCGAGATCCGCGATCTCGTTCTGGTATCTGCCGAGATCCTTGCGGAGCGCAATGTCGAGCGCGTTGACGGGACCATGGCCCTCGGCCACCGACATCTTCTCCTCGCCCTCGACCAGCACCTTGACCACTGCTTCCGACACCGTCTTCAACTGCCCATTGGCATCGAAGCGGCGCTCGATCATGCAGCGGAACGAGGTGACGTGGAAGAATTCCGGCAGGCCGTGCAGCATCTTGCGCGCCAGGAGTTCGAAGGAGGCGTCGGCGCCCTCGTACGCATAGCCCGAGGCCTCACGCTCCTTGACCACCGATATCAGGGCGTCGAGCCGATGGTCCTCCTTCGGCACATCGATGCCGCGCCGCTTCAACTCGGCGAGGAAATTGGCCTTGCCGCCCTGGTCGGAGACCATGACGCGGCGGCGGTTGCCCACGGCTTGCGGTTCCACATGCTCATAGGTCGCCGGCTCCTTGGCCAGCGCCGAAGCGTGGATACCCGCCTTGGTGGCAAAGGCGGACGAGCCGACATAGGGCGCCTGCGCTTCCGGGGCGCGGTTCAACAATTCGTCGAAGGCGCGCGACAGGCGCGAAATGCCGGTCAGTGCTTCGGCTGAAATTCCCGTCTCGAAGCGGTCGGCGAAAGCCGGCTTCAGCGCCAGTGTGGGTACGATCGAGATCAGATTGGCGTTGCCGCAACGTTCGCCGATGCCATTCAGCGTGCCCTGGATCTGGCGCACGCCGGCCTCGACTGCGGCAAGGGAATTGGCCACCGCCTGGCCGGTGTCGTCATGGGCATGAATGCCGAGATGCTTGCCCGGGATGCCCGCGGCGATGACCTTCTCGACGATTGCCCGGACTTCCGAGGGCTGCGTGCCGCCATTCGTGTCGCAAAGCACCACCCAGCGCGCGCCGGCATCGTAGGCCGTTTTCGCACAAGCGAGCGCATAGTCCGGATTGGCCTTGAAGCCGTCGAAGAAATGCTCGCAATCGACCATCGCTTCCTTGTCCGAAGCGACCGACGCCTCGACGGAAACTTTTATGGAGTCGAGGTTCTCCTCGTTGGTGCAACCGAGCGCCACGCGAACATGGTAGTCCCAGCTCTTGGCGACGAAGCAGATGGCGTCCGATTTCGATTGGACAAGCGCCGCCAGCCCCGGATCGTTAGAGGCTGAGACCCCAGCCCGCTTGGTCATGCCGAACGCAACGAATTTTGCGCGTGCCGTGCGCTTCTGCTGGAAGAATGCAGTGTCGGTCGGATTGGCGCCGGGATAACCACCTTCGACATAGTCGAAGCCGAACTCGTCGAGCAGTTTGGCAATCGCGATCTTGTCCTCGACCGAAAAGTCGATGCCCGGCGTCTGCTGGCCGTCGCGGAGCGTGGTGTCGAAGAGATAGAGGCGCTCGCGCTTCATCGTCATTTGCCCGCAAACTTGTCCGTCGCGCGGATCAGCCGGTCGAGAATGCCGGGCTCCGAATAGGCATGACCGGCGCCTTCGATCAGATGAAAGTCCGCCTTCGGCCACGCCTTGTGCAGCGCCCAGGCGTAGCGCGCCGGGCACGGCATGTCGTAGCGGCCGTGGACGATGGTGCCGGGGATGTCCTTGAGCTTCCCGGCATCGCGCAGCAACTGTCCCTCCTCGAGCCAGCCGGCATGGACGAAGTAGTGGTTTTCGATGCGGGCGAAGGCTACCGCATAGTCGTCCTCGCCAAACGGACCGCTCGTTTCGGGTTCAGGAAGCAGGGTGATGGTCTCGCCTTCCCACAGGCTCCACGCGCGGGCGGCCTCGATCCGCGCCTTTCGGTCGGACCCGACCAGCCGCTTGCGGTAGGCGGCCATCATGTCGCCGCGCTCGGCCTGCGGGATCGGTGCCAGGAAACGCTCCCATTTGTCGGGGAACATCTCCGAGACGCCGAATTGATAATACCATTCGAGCTCGGCGCGGGTCAGCGTGTAGATGCCGCGCACCACCAGTTCGCTGGCTCGATCAGGGTGTGTCTCTGCATAGGCGAGCGCCAGCGTCGAGCCCCAGGAACCGCCGAACACCATCCAATCTTCGAAGCCGGCCATTTCGCGCAGTCGCTCGATGTCGGCAACGAGATGCCATGTCGTGTTGGCCTCCAGCGAAGCGTTCGGCGTCGATTTTCCGCAGCCGCGCTGATCGAACAGGATGACATCGTAAAGCTTGGGGTCAAACAGGCGCCGGTGTTTTGGCGAGATGGTGCCGCCCGGTCCACCATGCAGGAACACGGCCGGCTTGGCGCCCTTGGTGCCCGACCGCTCCCAATAGACCATATGGCCGTCGCCGACATCGAGCATCCCCGAGTCGAACGGTTCGATTTCCGGGTAGAGGGTGCGCAAGCTCATATTTTCAGGCCCTGTTGCGGCCGGTTGGCCGTTTCGTGATCGGGGTGTTGGAAGGAGATGATCTGCTCCTGCCGCGCGTAATAATCGGGATCCTGGTGGACAGGTTGGTCGAAGATCGTCTCGACCCAAGGCAGCCGTGCCGCATAGTTGACCTGGATCCTCGGCGCCAGATCCGAGCGGTCGTCGAAGGCGCCGATGGCGATCTCGAGCCCGCCTGGCTGCCGATAGGTCAGCGGCGTGCCGCAACGGGCGCAGAAGCCGCGATCGATGTTGACCGAAGATTGGAAATAACTTGGTTCTTCATGGGTCCAATCGACGCCATCCTTGGGTACCGTCACAAGCGCGCCGAAGAAGGAGCCGAACTGTTTCTGGCACATGCGACAATGGCAGATGGATGCGCGTCCCAGCACCCCCTTGATGCGGAAGCGCACGGCGCCGCATTGGCAGCCGCCGGTTCGGACAGTTTCGGTCATGGTCTTTCCTCCGGCGGCCATTGGTCGGTGTCGTGGTCGGGATGCTGATAGGAGATGAGTTCGGCGAGATAAGGAGCGGAGCCGATATCCGCCATCGTGTCCTCGCCCGGCAATCGCGGAATGGAATCCACATAGGGCAGTTTCGCTTCCGTGCCCCACTGGATGGTCGGCGCGATGCCAGCCGGATCATCGAAGGCGGCGATCGCCAGAGCCATGCCGTCGGGCGCCTCGAAGGTCAGCGGCGTGCCGCATTCGGCGCAGAAGCCGCGCCATACGGCATTGGAGGAACGGAACCGCTTCGGTTCGCCGCGCGTCCACTCGACCTTGGCGCCGCGCACCGAAACCAGCGGCAGGTAGAAATTGCCGCTGGCCTTCTGGCACATTCGGCAGTGGCAGACCGAGGCGTCGCCGAGCGCACCTTCGACGCGGAAGCGCACCGCACCGCACTGGCAGCCGCCTGTGTAGACCGGCCGGTTGTCGAGGCTCATCGGTTTTCACTCCGGATCATGGCAGACCGCCTCGACATTGTTGCCGTCGGGGTCGAGGACGAAAGCGCCGTAATAGTTGGGGTGATAGTGCGGGCGCAGGCCCGGTCCGCCATTGTCCTTGCCGCCGGCTGCAAGGGCGGCGGCATGGAAGGCGTCGACCTCGGCGCGGTTGCGCGCGGTGAAGGCGACGTGCTGATGATCTCGGGGCTTTTCCCCGGCCGCGCTCAACCAGAACACCGGCCGGTCGCGGCCATAGCCGCCGACCTTGGCGCCGCCGGTGTATTCCTGCGGCACCATATAAAGCAACGAGCCACCCAGCGGCGCCATCGCCTTGTCATAGAAGGCCTTGGAGGCATCGAAATCTGAAACGGTGATGCCGAGATGGTCGATCATGGAACGAGCTCCTCCGTTGCTGGTTCCGGCACGTTGGCCATGCCGGCCGAGTTGACGATGTGCTGGCAGACATTGTCGATATCGCGGATCACGTCGTCGTTCCAGAAGCGCAGAATGGTCCAGCCGAGTGCTTCGAGCCTCGCTGTTCTTGCGTCCCATTCCGAGACTGCGACTTGGGCATGCTGAGACCCGTCCAATTCGACCACCAGCTTTTTATTCGGGCAGGCGAAATCGACGATGCAGCCGGCGATTGGCATCTGACGTCTGAAAGCCAATCCCATGAGACGATGGGCCCTGATCTCTTTCAAGAGCTTTAGCTCGGCTTCGGTCATTGACTTGCGCATCTTGCGCGTGTTGCTGCGATTGAAGGGAGATACCCGATGATGGGTCATCGCGAGCCCCCTCTCTGCCCTGCCGGGCATCTCCCCCTCATGGGGTAGATCAGCAGCTTTGCCGGTCGCGCACAATCTGTGACATTGGCGATTGGGGGAGATGCCCGGCAGGGCAGAGGGGGGGTGCCTGGCGCCACCCTCACCGCTTTACCTCCCACGTCGTCACGCGTTCTCCGGTCGCCGGATCCTTGCCGTCTTTCAACTGCACGCCTTGCGACAGGAGTTCGTCGCGGATGCGGTCGGCCTCGGCCCAGTTCTTGGCGGCGATGAACTGCAGGCGCCTGGCGATGGTTTCCGCAATCGCGGCCTCGTCGACCTTGGCCGCGCCGACGTCGAACCCGAGGAATGCGAGCGAGGTTTTCAAGGAAGCCGCAGCGCCATTCTCGCCAGCGCCGCTGAAGTCGGTCGCCTCGCCGGCAAGCTCGGTCAGTTGCTGGAAGGCCGCGTATGTCGCAAGATCATCCGACAGCGCCTCCACGACCTCCGCCGGCACCTGGCCTCCCGCAGCCGGCGCCAGGTCCGACGCCCGTTTCCATTTGCGAAGCGTATTCTCCGCCTCCTCAAGCTTGCGCACGGAAAAATCGATCGGCTCGCGGTAGTGCGTCATCAGCATAGCCAACCGCAGCACCTCGCCAGGCCATTTGCGGCCGCCGAAGGTCTCGGTCTCGAGCAACTCATGGATCGAATAGAAATTGCCGAGGCTCTTCGACATTTTCTGGCCCTCGACCTGCAGGAAGCCATTGTGCATCCACACATTGGCCATGACATCGGTCCCGTGGGCGCAGCGCGACTGGGCGATCTCGTTCTCATGGTGCGGGAAGATCAGATCGAGGCCGCCGCCATGGATGTCGAAGACCTCGCCGAGATAGGCGGCCGACATGGCCGAGCATTCGATATGCCAGCCGGGGCGGCCCCTGCCCCATGGACTTTGCCAACCGGGCTCTTCCGGCGATGACAGTTTCCACAGCACGAAATCGCCGGGGTTCTTCTTGTGGGCGTCGACGGCGATGCGGGCACCGGCCTGCTGCTCGTCGAGATTGCGCTTCGACAATTGACCATAGTCCGGCATCGACGCCGTATCGAACAGAACTTCGCCTGCCGCGACATAGGCATGGCCGCGTCCGATCAGGCTTTTGATCAAGGTGATCATATCAGCCTTGCCGTCGGCGCGGGGTTCGACGAATTCGGTGGCGCGCGGTTCGACCGTCGGCTCAATGCAGCCAAGCGTGGCGACATCCCTGTGGAACTGGCCGGCCGTTTTTTCGGTCACCCGTCGGATCGCTTCATTGAGCGAAAGGGTTCCCGAAGCGATCTCGCCGCCGAAATCGCGGAGCGCCCGCGCGTTGATCTTGTCGTCGACGTCGGTGATGTTGCGCACATAGGTGACGTGCGTCTCGCCGTAGAGATGGCGCAGTAAGCGAAACAGCACGTCGAACACGATCACCGGCCTGGCGTTGCCGATATGGGCGAAGTCGTAAACGGTCGGGCCGCAGACATACATGCGCACGTCAAGCGGATCGATCGGCACGAAACCCTCTTTCATGCGCGTCAGCGTGTTGTAGAGGCGCAGGCCCTTTGATGCGTCAGACATTCCATGCTTCCCGTTCAGAACTTCTTGTCTGGATGGAGCCAGCCCAGCGCCGAGGCGCCAATCAGGTTCCAGCCTGCTGGCCGGGGCGTTTGTCCAATCTGGGGAAGATGAGGCGAAAACGTCCGGACCAGCGCGAGGCTAGCCAATAATGCAAATGCCACAAATGGCGATAGACGTTTTCATCGGCGGCTTTATCGCCCTGAGCAGTGTTGCCGTCAAGTCGCTGATCCCGGGAAAAAGGTAGCGAGGGCTAGCAAAAGCATCGCCCGATCAGACGGAATCAGTCAGTGAAACATTTTATTAAACATGTCGGCACAGTCATGAAACATTCGCCGGCTAGATCACCACGCGTCACGATTTGGTCGGAATCAACCAGCAAACGCAGACACGGAAACGTTACCAGGGAAGAGAAACATGCCTCGAAGCAAGCAGGAAGCCAACCGCGCCAAGCAACCGGCGCTGGCCAACCACTATCGCGCGATCGGCCCGGCCGCCATCGTCGCCGCCCTTCTCCACACCGCGAAGAAGAACAAGCCGGCGCAGAAGATCGTATCGCCCCGCGCCGCCTGAAATGACGCGGCTGGCGCAATCGCCGGCGATGGGCGCGCGAACAGGCGTCCTGAACATAGACCTAGATAGGTTTCGCTAGAGCAGCGTCATCTGACTGTCGTCCGCGCCAGGTTTCTGGCGCCTCACGTTCTCGAGTTCCGGCCCGATTTCGCCCCTCTCTTGAATCTCTGGTCCGGTGTTGGCAACCTTGTTGACGAGGTCGGAGACAGGAATCGCCTCGAAGAAATCGGACCGCGCCGGCCGCAGCAAATTGACGACATCGCGCGGTTCGAGCGTGCGGCAATCCAGCCAACGGGCAAAGTCAGAAATATCCACCACCACCGGCATGCGGTCATGGATATGGGCGATATCGGCGTTGGCGTTGACGGTCAGGATAGCGCCGGTATCCATCTCCGAGCCACCGGGCTCGGCATAGGTTTCGATCAGACCTGCAAAGGCGATCAACCCGCCATGCCTGGGCCGGATCCAATAGGGTTGTCCCTTCTTGCCTCCGGTCTGCCGCCATTCGTAAAAACCGGATGCCGGCACCAGCGCGCGGCGATGGCGCATGGCGGCCTTGAACGAGGCCTTCTCCATCGCACCCTCGGAGCGCGCGTTGAACAGCAGCGGAAACTCCCTGGTGTCCTTCACCCAAGCTGGGATCAGGCCCCAGCGCACCAGCATCGGTTGCCTGTCCGGCAGATTGGAGCCCGGGGCTCGCGGCACGCCAGCGGTCACCATCAGGACCGGCTGTGTCGGTGCGATGTTGTAGCGTGCCGGGAAATCCTCCAGCTCCGCAAGGCCCAGCGAGGCAGCGGTCTGCTCCGGCGTGGCGGTCAAGGCAAAACGTCCGCACATGATCGACTGTGTCTTTCGAATAGCTCGGTGTTGAAAGTGGCGATCGAACCTGCGTTGCGCAACCGCTAAAGCTTGCCCATGCTGTCGATCCACAAAAGACCTGTCTCGAATGAGTTGATCAGGGATCGATGAACACAGCACGCAAGGTACTTCCGGCCGTCTCGGTAGCCGTCGTGCGCGGCGACACCGTACTCTTGGTCAAGCGGGCGCGTCCGCCCTCGCAAGGGCTCTACGCCTTTCCCGGTGGTAAGGTCGAAGCCGGTGAGACGCTGGAGGACGCGGCACGGCGTGAACTGATGGAAGAGACCGGTTTGCTCGCCGACGGCTTTCGCCCGCTTCGGGAAATCCACATCGACGGCAGGCACGAAAGCCACCCGGTCGATTATCTCCTCACGGTCTTCGGCGCCGCCTATGCCGGTGGCGAGGCCGAGGCCAGCGACGACGCCGAGACAGCCGCCTTCTATACACTCAAGGAGATGATGCTGCTGCCGCTCGCCGGCTCGGTGTTCGCGGTCGCCCAGGAACTCCTCGGTCCCGTTCAAGCCCGCTGACGCAGCACTGAAAAACCGCCTTGCAGGCGACAAATTGTTTCGTCACAAGGCTTATGTTGTCTCGCCAGCCACGACGTCTCAGGCCATCAGGCAGACCACAAGGCCTAAGCCGTCGGGCAGAGAAGGTTTATGAACCGTCCGTCAATGCTCCTTGCCATTTGCCTTGCCGTCAGCGCGGTCGTCCCGGCGCGGACTGCCTTCAGTGCCGAGTCGCCGTTCGAGCCGGGGCTGATGCGATTGGCGGAAGTTCTTGGGTCGCTGCATTTCCTGCGCAATCTGTGCGGGGAGAAGGGCGACCAGTGGCGTGGTGAGATGGAAAAACTGCTCGATTCGGAAAACCCGGACCCAGAGCGCCGCGCCCGCTTCATCGCCAGCTTCAATCGCGGCTACCGTTCTTTCGGCGGCACTTACACCCAGTGCACCGCTTCGGCCACTGAAGCCATCAGCCGTTACATGAAAGAAGGCGAGACGCTGTCGCGCGATATCGCCTCGCGGTATGGCAACTGAGCATTCATCAACAGATATCCGGCCCGTCGCCAGGGATCTCGATATATCCGGCTTGTGCCCGCCTTACCTTGGTGCAATTCTGATGTTGCACTTTTGCCACAGCGTTAATCAAACGTTATCGCGCGAATGCGCAATTAACTCAAACTGAAGGTTTTCGCCCCGCAGGCCAGCCTAATCGGCTAAGTTCGATCCGGGTTGAAACGCAGCTTCGCCAAATACAGTTGGTCCCTGTAAATAATGATCAAAAAAATGTCGTATTTACAGTTACTTAGTTGCAGCTGCGTATGAATGGAACAGATCAAGCCTGATCCACACTGATGGGTTGCCGCTTGGAAGGGTGGACATCGCTTATGGAACATGCTGCCAACGACATCGACGCGCTGGTCAGGGAAGAGAAGCGCCTGACGGCGGTTGAGAGCCACAGCGAAGCCTGGGCGGAAGGCCTCTCGGCCGGCATCGAGCCAGAAATCATCGCCGAGGCCGCCCTTGAGACGGCATTCGGTGAAATGTTGCGCGCCAACGGCGAAACCTCGGCCCTTGCCCTGCTCGACCGCATGCGCGAGAAGGTGATCGCAGGCGCCTTCGAACCTGAGCGGCTGCGGCACTGAACCGATATCAGGTTCTCTGACGATCGAATGCCGTTCGGGCGTCATGCCCGGAAGTAGGGAGATACGGGCAGTGAATTTTCCGGTGTCAGGCAAGCCGAAGGGCTTGGTCCTCTACATCCGCCTCGCTGCTTGCTGTGCCGCGGTTGCCTTCACGACTTGCCTGGCTAGCAGTCCGGCCCATGCACTGAGCGAGATTAAACGCGAAGAGCTCCCCGCGCCAGCCACACCGTCGGACGACGATGTTTCGCCGCCCGGAAGCGCGATTCCCATGCCTGACCCGGTGGGAACGCCGCCTTCGGCCAGCCAGCCGGCCGGTCCCGACGCCGCTGAGCCGGACAGCCCATCGGATGGCGGCAGTAATAGGCCGCGCGTCGATCCCGAGGCGCCTCCGCCGGAAGTCGTCTATGATCTTGGCAAGCTGCCCGAGCCCGTGCGGCGCATGCATGACCTGATCATCGAGGCCTGCAAGAGCGGCGACATCGAGAAGCTCAGGCCCTTGATCGGCAAGGGCGATAGCATGACCCAGCTGTCGCTGGCCGACATCGAAGGCGACGCCATCACCTTCCTCAAGGGGATGTCCGGCGACCCTGACGGTCAGGAGATCCTGGCCATTCTGGAGGAGGTGCTTTCCGCAGGCTACGTCCATGTGGATGCGGGCACGCCACAGGACCTCTATGTCTGGCCGTATTTCTTCGCGCTGCCGCTGGACAAACTCGACTCCAAGCAACGGGTCGAGCTGTTCAAGATCGTCACCGCCGGCGATTTCGACGACATGAAGCAGTTCGGAGCCTACATCTTCTATCGCGTCGGCATCACGCCAGCCGGGCAGTGGACCTTTTTCGTCGCCGGCGACTGAAGGTGCCCTGCCTGGTTTGCGCCAGGATGCGAACAGCATCGTAGACGATGTTGCTATTTGAGCGGGTCGGCAGGTTTTGCACTGATGGCGGCATCCGGCCAAATGCGAATGCTTTCGTTTCGAAGAATCGAAATAGCACCGCTAGCCTTATCAGCGTCCATCTGCAGAATCTCGGCTGCGTAACTCAACTCTTCTCCATCCCGAAGCTTGTTGACCACCCACGCAACCTTGCGTTGGATATCCTGTCCATATGCAGTCCGGGCTTTCGCTAAGGCGTCACTCGGGATCTGCCCATAGGCACCGACCAACATTCCGAGGTCAATAGCGTCGCGATAGCCGACAGCACGGTCTTGGCATCGGTCGGCATTCGCCAATAACTTCTCGGCGAACATGTCCGAGAGAAGCAAAGAAGGTACATTTAGATCGTCATCGAAATGACCTTGCAACGAGATGCGGGCTTCACGAACAATTTCGAACTTGATCAATTGCCCCTTCAACCGCACCACGGTCCTCAAGCCATACTGATCAATGCGAAAATCTCGCATGGCCTCAACTGGTTCAGGAAAGAATGCCCTCACCCCGCGTTCGACTGCTGACGTTCGCAATTGCCGATAGCCGTCGGCATCCGCGCACAGGAAATCGACATCCAACGACCGACGATACTCGCCCAGTTTCAACACTATCGCTGTCCCGCCACCGAACCAGCATTGGGCCGCGGTCAGGAAATCGCGGTCCATAAGCGCGAGGGCTTCAGAGATAATCCTGTGCTCAGGCTTTCTGACTTCCTTCATGGCCTTCGCTCGCGACGTGTCCGGTTTAATGTTGCAGATACGAGGCGAAAAAGAGCACGGGAGGACAATTCAGCCGGCAGTCAGAAGGATACCGTGACCGAATTCCCTGGCGAGATTCTGGATAAGCAATTTCTCGCGCGTCGTAAGCCGTGTCTGATCGACAAAGCGCCAATTGCGCTCGTACAACGCAAATGCTTCGTTGGCCGGGATCAGTCGCGCGACATCGCGATTCCACAAGAGCGCTTGCAGCTCTGGAAACTCGGCGGGGTCAATCATAGGCGCGACATGTGTCTGCATTATGCCTTGAACATAGTGCGGAACGCTTAAAAATCAAAGACGTGACGCACAGCCACAGGTGGCTAACCCGGCAACGCCTCGGAAAACTCCACCGCCGTGCCCAGGCCTGGCGTCGCGATTTCACCGTCCCACATAATGCGCTGACCGCGAATGACCGTGCCGACCGGCCAGCCAGTGACCTGCTTGCCGTCATAGGGGGTCCAACCGGCTTTCGAGCCGGCTTGCGCGTTGGTGATGATCTCGCGCCGCTTCATGTCGACAATGGTGAAGTCGGCGTCATAGCCGGCGGCGATGCGGCCTTTTCTGGCCATGCCGAAGATGCGCTGCGGGCCATGGCTGGAGAGATCGACGAAGCGCTGCAGGGTCAGCCGGCCGGCGTTGACATGGTCGAGCATGATCGGCACCAGCGTCTGCACGCCGGTCATGCCCGAGGGCGAGGCCGGATAGGGTTTTGCCTTCTCGGCCAGCGTGTGCGGCGCGTGGTCGGAGCCGAGCACGTCTACGATGCCTTGCGCTATGCCATCCCAGACGCCGTCGCGATGGCGTTTGTCCCGCACCGGCGGGTTCATCTGGATCAGCGTGCCAAGCCGCGCATAGTCGTCGGCGCTCAGCGTCAGATGATGCGGCGTGGCTTCACAGGTCGCAACATCCTTGTGCTGTTCGAGGAACAAGATCTCCTCGGCGGTCGAGATGTGCAGGACNGGCTTCACAGGTCGCAACATCCTTGTGCTGTTCGAGGAACAAGATCTCCTCGGCGGTCGAGATGTGCAGGACATGGATGCGGGCACGAACGTCGCGCGCGATGCGCACCAGCCGCTCGGTGCAGCGCAAAGCCGCGATCTCATCACGCCAGACCGGATGCGATGACGGATCGCCCTCGATGCGCTCGCCAACGCGCTCGCGCAGCCGGAACTCGTCCTCCGAATGAAAAGCGGCGCGGCGGCGCGTGTTTCGCAGGATGGAGGCGACGCCTTCATCATCCTCGACCAACAGGTCACCGGTGGACGATCCCATGAAGACCTTTATTCCCGCGGCCCCCGGCAAACGTTCGAGCTCGCCAACGTCCCTGGCGTTGTCGCGGGTACCGCCAACCCAGAAGGCGAAGTCGCAATGCATGCGGCCGCTGCCGCGCCGGACCTTGTCGGCAAGCGTTGCCTCGCTGGTAGTCAGCGGATTGGTGTTGGGCATTTCGAACACGGCGGTGACACCGCCCAGCACCGCGGCCCGCGATCCCGTTTCCAGGTCTTCCTTGTGTTCCAGTCCCGGCTCACGGAAATGCACCTGGCTGTCGACGACACCGGGCAGGATATGCAGGCCCCGGCAGTCGATCGTCTCGCCAGCCGATGCTTGGCGCAGATCGCCGATCGCGGCGATGCGCCCGCCCCTCACACCAATGTCGCGCAGTCCTTCGCCGTCATGATTGACCACTGTGCCGCCTGTCAGGATGAGGTCGTAGGTCATGGTGATGCTCTCTTGCGGGGGGAGTGTCAGCGGCTTACGTAATGGCCAACCGTTTTGCAAGATCAGGCTTTTAATCCGCCCCATGCCCTTTGCCCTGCTGAAAGATCGCGCGCTCATCACCGTCTCCGGCCCGGATGCCGAGCATTTTCTGCAGAACATCCTGACTACCGATCTCGATACGCTTGGCAATGGCGAGGCAAAGCCGGGCGCGCTTTTGACGCCGCAAGGCAAGATCCTGTTCGACTTCCTGATCTCGCGGGCAGGCGAAAACGCCTTCCGCATCGAATGCCGTGCCGACATTTCAGACGATTTCATTCGCCGGCTGATGCTCTACAAACTTCGCGCCAAGGTTGAGATTGCCAAGTTGGCGCAGGCAGTTGTCACAGTTGCCTGGGGAAAAGAGTCAATCGCCTCAGAAAGCGATTCAACCGCGCTTGCCGACAGGCGCTTTGGCGACGAAGGCGTCACGCGCTTCGATGCCGGCGCCCCAGACGCTGGCGACATTGGCGCGTGGCAGGCCTTCCGCATTGGCCACGGCGTCGCCGAGAGCGGGGCGGATTATGCACTTGGCGATGCGTTCCCGCATGACGTTCTGCTCGACGAAATGGGCGGTGTCGGTTTCAAGAAGGGCTGCTATGTCGGCCAAGAGGTCGTCTCGCGCATGCAGCATCGAGGCACCGCCCGGCGGCGCGTGCTGATTGTCGAGGCTGGGCTTCCCCTGCCCGCTGCGGGTGCCGAGCTAACTGTCGGTGGGCGGCCGGTCGGCACGCTCGGCTCGAGTGCTACCGTGACAGGGCTCGCCATCGCCCGCATCGACAGGGTGAAGGCGGCGCTTGATGCCGGCCAGCCGATCCTGGCGGGTGACATACCGGTGACGCTCACCATCCCCAGTTGGGCCAAATTCGGCTTTCCGCAAGAAACGCCCGGCGTGGAGGAAGCCTAATGGCGGCAGACCGCGCCGGTGCGCCGCCACGGGCCTGGCAGCGTATGCTGTCCGGCCGCCGGCTCGACCTGCTCGACCCTTCGCCGCTCGATATCGAGATCTCGGACATCGCCCATGGGCTTGCCCGCGTCGCCCGCTGGAACGGCCAGACCAGCGGCGAGCACGCTTTTTCGGTTGCCCAGCATTCACTGCTGGTCGAGGCACTGTTCAACGAGCTGGCGCCCCGGGCTTCGGCCGACGACCAATTGGCTGCGCTGCTGCACGATGCGCCCGAATATGTCATCGGCGACATGATCTCGCCATTCAAGTCGGTGATGGGCGGCAGCTACAGGGACTGCGAAGTGCGCCTGCAGCGCGCCATCCATCTGCGCTTCTCGCTGCCGCCGGAACCGGCTGCCATCCTGCGCAAGGAGATCAAGCGCGCCGACCAGATCGCCGCCTATTTCGAGGCGACGCTGCTTGCCGGGTTTTCGACCGCCGAGGCGACCGAGTTCTTCGGCCGGCCGCGCGGTTTTTCCGCCGAGCGCTTCGACTTCGCGCCACGCTCGGTGACCTCAGCGCAGAATGCGTTCCTGAAGCGGTTTTCGGTGATCGAGAAGTCGCGGCATCACGTTCCGACATCCGCGCTTGGGTAGAAAACGCTAAATTAACCGGAAGCGTCAACAGTGTGATGTTCGATCAAGCATCGCAGGGGCGCCTCATGCCCGTCTTGGATGTCAAAGGTGGTTCGGTCGTCCCGGAACGGGCGGCCGGAGGCATGGAACATCAGCGCCGCATGCAAGATGAGCTGCGCGAGCAGAACGAACGCTTTTCAGCTGCTGTCGAAAACATGTCGCATGGCCTGTGCATGTTCGATGCCGACGAACGCATGATCATCTGCAACGGCAACTATCTCAACATCTTCCGCCTCGACGCCAAAGTGGTACGGCCGGGCATCTGCTTCGTCGACATCCTGCGGCACAGCGTCGATATCGGCGTTGCCTCGCAAAGCGCCGAAGAACTCTACGCCATCCGCAAGCCCTATATCGACCAGGCAAAACCTTCGACTTATGAAGAGACTCTGTCGGATGGCCGCATCATCAACATCTCGCACCGTCCGTTGGCCCTGGGTGGATGGGTCTCGATCTACGAGGACATAACCGAACAACGGCGCGCCGAGCAGGATCTCAAGGAGCAGCATCGCCGTTTCGACGCGGCACTCGCCAACATGTCGCAAGGCCTGCTGATGTACGACGCCGACGGCAAGATGATTGTGCGCAACAGACGTTTTCTGGAGCTCTATAACGTCTCCGCGGAGGACTTCCCGCTTGGAACGACGCACCGCAACGCGCTCGAACGATTGCTGGAACTCGGCATCTACATGAAGATCGACGTCGACAGCGAAGTCGCCAAAACCGAAGCCTGTCTGGCGGCGGCAAAGACGCATTCGGCCTACCGGCATCTGACCGACGGCAGGACGGTTCTGGTCACACGCAGGCCGATGAGCGGCGGCGGCTGGGTGGTGACTTTCGACGACGTGACCGAGCGCCGCCGGACCGAAGAGCGCATGACCCATCTTGCGCATCACGACACGCTGACCGGACTGCCCAACCGCTCGATGTTTCGCGAGCGGCTGGATCTTGCGCTGGAGGACGCGGCAGCCAAGCCGTTGGCGATCTTCTCGCTCGATCTCGACCGCTTCAAGGCGGTCAACGACACCTGGGGACACCCTGCGGGCGACTGGCTGTTGAGAAGCGTCGCCGAGAGACTGCGGCATTGCGTCCGCAACGAAACAGACATCGTCGCCCGCTTCGGCGGCGACGAATTCGTCGTCATGCAGTTCCATTTCAAGGGCATTGGCGATACCGAAAAACTGGCGAAGCGCATCGTCGACGCAATCGCAAAACCATTTAGAGACAAGAGCCGGGACATGCATGTCGGCATTAGCATGGGCATTGCCGTTTTCCCCGGCGACGGCAAGGACGCCGACACGCTGCTGAAAAACGCGGATACGGCGCTCTACCGGGCGAAGAGCGAAGGACGCAACCTCTATCGCTTCTTCGAGCCCGGAATGGATGCTGTCGTGCAGGCCCGCAGGGCGCTTGAAGTAGACCTCGAGGCAGCACTGCCGCGCCAGGAGTTCGATCTGCATTTCCAGCCCATCATGAACATCGCTTCCGGCGAGATCACCGGCGCGGAAGCCTTGATGCGCTGGCATTCGCCAGGGCGTGGCACTGTCGCGCCGGACGATTTCATTCCGGTCGCCGAAGAGACCGGGCTGATCGTGCCGCTCGGCGAGTGGGCGCTGAGGAAAGCCTGCGCAGAGGCCGCAAGCTGGCCACCCGGCTTGCGTATTGCGGTCAATGTCTCGGCCGTGCAGCTCAAAAGCAACGGGTTTGCCCGCGGCGTGATCTCGGCGCTGGCATTTTCCGGCGTTCCGGCTGGACGGCTGGAGCTGGAGATCACCGAAACCGTGCTGATGGACGAAAGCAGGGCCGTGCTGAAAACGCTGCGCCAGTTGCGTGAGCTCGGCATCCGCATCGCCCTGGACGATTTCGGCACCGGCTATTCCTCGCTCGGCTACCTCAGGCGTTTTCCGGTCGACAAGATCAAGATCGACCGATCATTCATTCGCGACATGGGCAACCGCGACACGGCGGCGATCGTTCGGACCATCATCGGGTTGGGTGCCGAGCTTGGCATCGTCGTCACGGCCGAAGGCGTCGAGACCGAGGCGCAACTCGACATGCTGCGCGACAATGGCTGTATCGAGGCGCAAGGCTATTTGATCGGCGTGCCGTCGAAGCCGGCCGACATCCAGCGCCTGCTGAAGTCGCGTGCGACACGCAGTCAGACCGGCTGATGGCGTCAGCGCAAGGTCAGCGCAGCGTTTCCAGGTATTTCTCATGGAAGCTGACATAGCCGGGCTCGACCACCTTGAGATGCCGCTCGATCAGCGCATGAAACAGCGGCAATTGGTGAAACGGAACGCCGGGATAGGCATGATGCTCGGCATGGAACGGCATGTTCCAGGCGAGCTTGCGCACCGCCCAGCTGGTCAGCGTCGTCCTGGTGTTTTCCAGCATGTTGGCCACGAACGGACAACGGCCGTGCTCGGCCAGCAGATAGAGGCGCAGGAATGGCTGTCCGAGCAGAGCGGGAACGATCCAGACATAGAAAAGCACGGTGAGCCGGAAATACACGGCGAGCAGAATGAGGACAGCGTAGAAGGCAATCATGGCGCGCGCCTCGGTCCGCACCTTGCGTCGGCCTTTCGGCGGTACATAGTTCTCCTGACTACCGCCAATCGCATTGGCGTAGAGTGTCTTGAGATGGCCCCACCACACCGGAAGCCCCGAGACGTGGACAATGTATTGCCGCAGGGTCTCGGGCTTCGGGAAGGCAAGCTCGGGGTCGTTTTCGGGATCCTGCGTGTACCGGTGGTGGGCGAAATGGAAGTAGCGGAACCAATCGGCCGGCAGCGCGATCGCCAGGCTGCACAGCCGCGCCACGCCGTCGTTCAGCCACTGTGTTTCGAAAGCCGTCCGGTGCGCCGTCTCGTGCAGCAGCGTGAACAGGAACACGATCAGGATGCCTTGCGGCAGCATCAGCAACGGCCAGAATGGGACCTCGGCCGCGATCAAAGATCCAATGAAGATAATCGCACCCAAGTGAGCGCAGAGCTGGACCATGCCCGCAACATCGGACTTGGCCGTCAAGCGGTTGCGCTCTTCCGGTGTTAATGACGCAATGATGTCGCGATGGTCCATTGGCTTCGATCCAGGCTGAAGATTGATGAAGCCATTCTAGTCGACGAAAAAGCTTTCCAGAAACGACGATTCCTGCGATTTGGATAAGCTTACCTTAGCTATCAGCGATCATGGTCTCATCCCCATCCCTGAAAGGGCTTCAGGCTTTCGAGGCCGCGGCGCGCACCGGCAGCTTTGCCGCGGCGGCGGAAGAGCTTTCGGTTTCGGCCGCCGCCGTCAGCCAGCTTATCCGAACCGTGGAGGAGCAGATGGGGCGCAAGCTGTTTCATCGGGTCAACCGCCGCGTTGTCCTCACCGAGGCCGGCGTGGAAATGCTGCCTCGGCTGACGGTGGCCTTCCAGGAGATCGGCAGTGTCTCGCGCGAACTGGGCGCCGATGCATTCCGCCCGCGCCTGGTGGTGTCGGTGCCGCCATCCATGGCCATGGGCTGGCTCTCGCGCCGCCTCGCCGGCTTTGTCGCAAGCCACGGCGCCGCTGACATATCGCTCCGGGGCGATGACGACCCGGTGTCGTTCGACCGCGAGTTGATCGACATCAGGCTTTCCTATGGTCCGCATTATCGCGAGCACCCGACCGAGGAGATCGCCCGGGACGCCGTCTATCCCGTCTGCGCGCCAGGGCTTGCCGGCATCACCAAGGCGGGTGGCGAGCCGCTCGCCGGGCTGCCGCTCATCCACACCGACTGGGGGCCGACAGGCGCATCGTTTCCGTCCTGGCCCAACTGGTTCGAGGTCGCGGGTGCTCACCCTGGCCGAGCGGCACGGCGCGGCCTTTCGGCCAATTCGTCGCGCGCGGCCCTAGACCTCGCCATTTCGGGGTTGGGCGTGGCGCTGGCGCAAGGGATTTATTGTGCCGAAGCGGTGGAGGATGGCAGGCTGGTCCGGCCGGCCGTCGGCGCGATTGCATTGCGCCAGCCCTATTGCCTGACGGTTCCAGAGCGAAGCGCAAGGCGCGATGTCGTTGCCGCGTTCCGCGATTGGCTGGTCAACGAATGCCAGCACGCGGTTGGCTCGCCGGCGCTGCGCTGACCGGGAGGGTTATGGTCAGAGGTGCCCGCTCAAGGCCGCCACCATATCCTTGCTGGTCGCCACGGGCACGATCTCGAACTCGACCAGATCAGCCCATTCGATGACCCAGCGCTGCAGCGACGTGACGTCATCGCTCTCCACCAGCAGGAAACATCGGCTCATATCAGCCGCGATCCAGCTGTGATGCACGACAAGCTCCTCCGGCTTCAGTCGGCCGCGGTCGCGGAACCGGCGGTAGATTTCCTTGCGGTCGCAGCCGGTGAAATCCTCGATGACGATGAACTGCATATTCCCCTCGGATGAATTACCGCCCAGGCCTGTCGAGCCGCTCCAGGAACCACTGCGTCAGCCGCACCCAGACCTCGTCCTTCTCGCCGGAATCCTCCCAGCCGTGATCGAGGTTTGGATTGTCGTTGACCTCGATGACGAAGACACCGTCCTTGGTCTCCTTGAGGTCGACGCCGTAGAGACCGTCGCCGATGCAACGCGCCGCCTTGACGGCGGTCTCGACGACATGGGCCGGCGTCTCCTTCAGCGTGAAGGTCTTGATGCCGCCCTGGTCGGGCTTGCCATTGGCCTTGTGGTTGACGATCTGCCAATGTTTCTTGGCCATCAGATAGTGCACGGCAAACAGCGGCTGGCCACCGAGCACGCCGACACGCCAGTCATATTCGGTCGGGATGAATTTCTGCGCGATGAGAAGGTCAGATTCCTCCAGCCATTCGGTCGCGAGCCGCGTCAACTCCTCCAGGTTCTCGCATTTCTTGACGCCGCGAGAAAAGGACGAATCCGGGATCTTCAACACGAGAGGAAAACCCAGCGTCTGTGCGGCCAGTTCGAGGTCAGAGGTGCCGGCGATCATCACCGTCGGCGGCACCGGCACCTTGTTGTAGGCCATCAGTTCGTTGAGATAGACCTTGTTGGTGCAGCGGATCATGGACAGCGGGTCGTCGATGACCGGCATGCCTTCCTGCTGGGCGCGGCGAGCGAAGCGGTAAGTGTGGTTGGAGATCGAGGTGGTCTCGCGGATGAACAGTGCATCGTAATTCGCGAGCTTGGCCAGATCCTTTCTGGTGATCGGCTCGATTTCGACCCCCATCTTTTCGGCGATCTTGGCCCAGTAGCGCAGCGAAGAGATTTCCGAGGGCGGCAATTCCTCATGCGGATCGACCAACGTGGCGAAGGTGTAACGCGCCGGCGTGCGGCCCTTGGTGTCGCGCCACTCGCGGTTGGTGTAGGTCTCCAGGCACTGGATGAAGCTTTTTTCCTCGTCCTCCGTCATCCGAGCCAGGGGGTGGAAGCCGATCTTGCGGATCGAAGCCCATTCGGCGCTGTCCTTGATATGGACTTCGAGCGCCGGCGCCCGGAACCAGTCGAACAACAGCTTGGCGAAACGGTCCCAGACCTTGGACGGGCCGATGCCGAAGAAGATGCAGACCTTCGCCGGAAATACGCCGCCGAGATCCTTGCGGCATTTGTTGAGCGCCAGTTCCAGTTCCGGCAAGGCGTGCTCGTAGAGCTTGCGCTCCGACAGGTCGATCATCGTCTCGACCGTCGGGATGACCTTGTGGCCGCGCGAACTCGCCAGCAGCGAGGCATAGTAGCCACGGCTCTGATAGCCGTAGTTGTTCGACAGGTTGATGACCTTAGGCCGCTGACCGCGAAACAGCGAGGGATGCGCGAGATAGTCGCGATTGGTGATGATCTTGTGCGGCGTCGCCACCTGGTCGAGATCGCTCTGCCTGCCGGTAAGAATGACCCAGGTCATTATCTCTTTCCCAAAGTGATGGCGGCACGCAGTCCGTCGCGGCCGAACTGCGCCATGTTCATGAAGATGCCGTAAGGCACGGGAATGTTGGCGGCATCAAGGATGGTTTCCTGCCTTTCATCCTCGACCCACGGATCGTGGATCAGAATATGATCGCCATCATCGCCGATGGCCAGCACCCAGTGCGGCACCTTCTTGCCGAACATCAGGAAGCCGCTGATCAGCACCAGCACCAGTTTGCCCCCGGCGAGAGCCGCCCTGATATCGTCGATGGTGAATGGACGGTAATTCACCGGGATGCCGTAAAGTTCCGCGCGGCGGCGAAAGTCGACCTGTGCCAGTTCCATGACCCGGCGCTTGTCCTCGCTGCGCACCGACTGCAGGAACAATGCGCCGTAGAACGAAACGTAAATCTCCGCCGCAAGCCCGCTTTCGTAGCCCGAGACAGCCAGGCCGAATGGTTCGCAGCCGCCCGGTCCTGACATCATGAAGACGGTCGTCGCCTCGCGCCAGAGTCGGATTTCCATCACGGGGTCGGGCACGAAGCCACGATCGAAATTGGCCATGGCCATCATCAGGCAGCATGGGCCGCAGGTGAACTCGCAGGTCTGCTGATAGAATGGCACCCTGGTGGCGACCGGAAGGTCGCCGCGCAGGGTTTTTTCATAGCGCAGTGCCGTCGCGCCGTCCTCGTAGTACCCGGGCTCGCGGCCAATCTTGCGGTAGCCGGCCTGTTCATAGATGCTGATGGCACGGCCATTGTCCTCGCGCACTTCGAGACGCAGCATCATGCGGCCGTGTTCGAAGGCTGTCTCTTCGGCCGCGGCCAGCAATTGACGACCTATGCCGAGCCCGCCGAAAAACGGTCCAACGGCGATCGAATAGAGCCGTGCCACCCCACTGCCCTTGCGAAACAGCACGATCGCATAACCGCCGACGCGGCCATCGATTTCGGCGACCAGCGTCTCGGCGGTCTCGCGCTCGATGAACAGGCGGAAGGAGCGGCGGGAAATGCGGTCGCTCGAGAATACAGCTTTCTCGATGGCGGCGAGGTCATCGACGTCAGACGCGCGGGCCGTGCGGATCTCGGCAGGCATGCGGCTTGAGAAAACCTCGATTGCGTTGCGGCAACGGCCCCGGTCGAAAAGNCCTACACGACGCTCTTCCGATCTATGCGGCTTGAGAAAACCTCGATTGCGTTGCGGCAACGGCCCCGGTCGAAAAGCGTCGCAGACACCGGCCGAAGCGCCGGTATTCACCAAGCGCTATCGCTCCTTGATTAGGGCCGAATTGTGACAGCTTCCGCGACGGCAGGGAAGCCGGCAAGCTTTGAACGGAACCGCTGTTTTCATGCCAGCCGGCCGCGCAAGATCGCTGCCGGCTCAGCTGGACAGACCGGCCAGAAGCTGGCCATACGCGCTCTTGGCCACGGCCGCCAACTGCTCGCGCGGCAGCGAACCAACGACGGCACAGCCATAGCCCTTATCCAGCCAGTAGACGGCCCGCGGACCGTCCTGCGCCGAAGCATAGGTGCCCTTGGCATTCTCGGTCGATTCCGACGTCACGAAGAGGGATATGCGCTCGCCCTTATCGTCTTCGTAGAGCAGCATCGCGGCCTTGCTTTCCCCCGCCGGCAACAACCGGCCGCCAACCAGCTGAAAGCCGTTCGCGCTTAGGTCCGGTGCCACCAGTTTCAGGCCGACCCGGTTGGAGAGCCAAGTCTGCAGATGATCCTTGTCGCTGGCCGGCACTTCCACCGCGTGCCGCTTCTCGGCGGCATAGATGACATGGGCGGCGATCGCCTGTTCGGCGAGCTGATCCTCCGCCGGATCCTCCTGCCCGATCCTTCCGATACCCGCAAAGTAGCCGCCAAATCCGCCCGTGGCGAGAAGGACGGCCGCGGCGGCGGCAAGCCACCAGCGTGAGCGTGGCGCAGCAAGCTTAACAGGCGCTTCACCGAGGACCACCTTGCGCAAGCGCACTGGCACCACCTCGTCCAGCACGCCGGCAAAGGCCGAGCGCAACGCCTCCCGGTCGGCGGTGAAGCGGGCGCTCCTGGCCTTCATCTCGGGATTGGCGTCGAGCCAGGCATCGTAGGCGGCGCGCTCATCGGCCGGCAGTTCGCCGTCGAGCGCCATATGGATGTCCCGTTCGGAAAAATCGCGGCGGATCATTTCTCGACGATCCTTATGGCGCGGCGGCGCGCTGTGTCGTCCAGCAGCCCGC
This sequence comes from Mesorhizobium sp. LNHC229A00, assembly GCF_000502415.1. NCBI lineage: Bacteria > Pseudomonadati > Pseudomonadota > Alphaproteobacteria > Hyphomicrobiales > Phyllobacteriaceae > Mesorhizobium > Mesorhizobium sp. LNHC229A00. Next base: position 205,126 of record NZ_AYWQ01000004.1, on the reverse strand, counting down.
GCAATTCCTCACGCCCCCGCGCGATGCGCGACATCAGCGTGCCGGCGGGAACGCCCAGAATGTTGGCAGCCTCGGCATAGGAAAAGCCTTCTATGGCAACCATGACAATGGCCGCGCGGCGATCGGGGCTGAGCGCCTGCAACGCGTCCATGATCTCGCGCGAAGCGATGCCATCCAACTGTTGGGGCGGCTGGGCAACCGCCTCGCCCGCCTCCAGCGGCAGCATCGCCGCTTCGCCGCGGCGGTTCACCTTGCGCATCTGGTCGATGAACAAATGATGCATGATCGTAAACAGCCACCTCCTGGGGCTTTCTCCCGTCTGCCAGTTGTCGAGCCGCAACAGCGCACGCTCGAGGCAGTCCTGAACGAGGTCGTCGGCAGCATCACGGCCGCGCAGAAGCGAGCGTGCGTAGCGGCGCAGGCGCGGTATTTCGCCAAGGATTGCTGCCTTTTTTTCGTCCATGACCGCTGGTTCTGAGGTCGCCCTTGTTGATCCCGATAGAACGCGCCTTCCCGGCACGGCGCAAGCAGCCAGCGCGAAGCGGTCCACCGCTCCGGTCACCCAAGCATTGAGATAACGCCGGCGGATGGCGGTTTATTCCCGCACAGCGTTGAATTCCGGCTATTATTGTTCGCCGGCCAGCAATTTCTCCTTTGCCGCCCGCGTCAGCAGCCGCTGGTAGAACAGACCGATGCCGATCAGAACGGCGCCGAGCCCGATGAAGGACAGCGCCCTGAGCACCCCTTCCAGTTCCGACATGTCGAACAGGAAGACCTTCAGGACGGCCACCGCGATCAGCGCGGCGGAGGCGATGCGCAGCACCTGCGATTTCAGCCAGACGCCAGCCGTGAGCAGCGCCACGCCGATAACCAGCCAGAGCGCCGAATAGGTATAGGTCTCCAACTGCCCAAGGCCGCTCCACATGCCGATGAACTCGCCCTTGAACAGGCGCCTGACCGAAAGCGTGGCATAGGCGAAGGCAAGCAGCGCCGCCATCAGCGCCAGCATGGCCGAATACCATTTCGGTCGCTTGCCCCTGCTATAGAGCGCCAGACCACCGGCGGCGACGGCGGGCAGGAGATAGGCGAGGAACAAGAGGTTGAAGACCGGGATCCGGCCGGTCGATTCGTCCGTGAACAACGGATTGAGCACCAGGAAATGCTGGATGACGATGAAGGCGGCCGAAAGCACGCCCACCGCCATCGAACCATAGCGCAGCACCGAGCTTGGCGAGCGCCTGTCGATGGCGATCAGGATGGCGCCGGCACCGATGGCGATCAGCGTGTAGATCGCCTGTTCGGCGAGCGTCGGCGCATCGCTGTTGATGGCGCCGCCATGCATTGCGTGACGCACCAGCATGGCGAGCGTCAGCAGCGCAAACAGTGCCGCCGCCGCTTCCATGGCCAGGCGTGGACGGCCATCGGTGGTTCGGGCGAGTTGCCAGGCCGCGAAGCCGAAGGCGAGCGCCGGCACGCCGTAGCCCGGCAGCAACCAGTTGAAGATCGGTGTCGTCGACAGGAATTCGGCGCCGACGATCGTCGGATCGAAGGCGGCGCGGCCAAGCACCACGATGACAGCGGCGACCGAAATCCAGCCGAGCACAGGATAGGAGCGCCAGCGCGTGGCGAGCGCCGGCACGATCGCGGCGGCACCAAGCAGGATGGTGGTCCAACCGGAATCAAAAGCCATATGCAGCATCAGGAGGCCGGCGACTGCCGCGCCGCCCAAAACAAACGACACTGCGGCTCCGCCCTTGAGCGACGGTTCCTCAGCCCGCGCGATCCACTCGCCGCCGGCGGCGAAGGCCAGGACCAGCAGGGCCGCGACGGCGGCATAGACAAAGTCGCGGTCGAGATTGCCGAAGGTGAACCAGAGCGCCAGCAGGATGACCAGCGGCACGATGACACCCCATGCAGCCCAAGAGGCTGCTCGGATCTGCGCCGTGGCGACGAAGCGGCGCGCGGCCCACAAACCAGCGGCGACGAAAACCAGACCGAGGCCAATACCGATACGCAAGCTTAGCGCGTTGGCGCTGGCCACGGGCGCTCCATCAACACCCAAAGCGCCGCCCGAAAAGTCGGAAGCGATAGACGTTGGCGGGATGATGCCGAGATAGATAAGCACCGTCACCAGTCCAGCGGCGTAAAGTAGTGGCAGCGCCAGTGGGCGGTAGAGGGCGACCGTTACCATCACGATAAGCAGCACCGCGCCCGGCAAAGCATCACCGGCAGCGGCGAAGACCGGGTCAACCGAGAGGCCAAGCGCCGAGAAGGCGACGAACAGTCCAGGCACGATGGATGGCCAGTCGAAAGTCCCTGCTTGTCCGGTCTGGCCGCCACGACTGCTCAGCCAGACAAGGGCGAGCACAGCCAGCGTCACGGCGTCGATGAGCAAGATGGCGGAGAGGTTCGCGCCCGGTGCGTCGGTCATGTAGAGGATGGTCCAGACGCCTGTGCCGAAAAAAGCGGCCGCCATCAGGGCATTCCAGTCGCGCATGCGGGCGATCACGCCAGTGGCGGCGAGCACGATGGCGAGATAGCCGAACAACGCCCACGGATTGGGCGCCTGCGAAGCGATCAGCACCGGCGTCACCATGGCGCCGACGAGACCGATGCCGGCCAGCGCCTGGCCATGGACGAGAGCGGCGGCGATGGTGGCAATGCCGATCGCACCGAGCAGCGTAAAGGCAAGCGCCGGGCCGATAAAACCGTAAACGCCATGGGCGGCATAGACGGTGCCGAACAGGATGAAGGCGCCGGCCGCGGTCAGGATCGCCGGAATATAGGCGCCCGCAATACCTTGCACCGGTACCTTGAAGCCGGTGCGGCGAATGAACTCGCCGCCGGCGACCAGCACCAACCCGAGCACCGCCGCCATGGTGAGCCGCACGCCGGGCCCGAAAATGCCGGCCTCGATGGTGTAGCGGATCAGAAACAAGCCGCCCAGAGCCAGCGCAATGCCACCAACCCAGACCGCCCAACGCGTGCCGAGCGCGGTCTCGACGTCGGACTGGCGAGCGGCTTTGGCGACCGCGGCCGGCGCGACCTCTGGCGTTTTCGGTGTGATCTCGGGCGCGCTCCAAGGGCCGGGCACACTCTCTCCTGCCGGAATTTCCGACTCCGTGGCCTGTAGTGCGGGTGCCGGCTCGCCGATTGCTGCCGGGGCGATGTCGGCAGGCGCGGCCACCGGAGCCGTGTCGGCCGTGCCCTGCGCCACTTCCAGTTCCGATGGCTTGACCGTGGGCGATACCGCGCCCGAAAGCACGAGGCTGCGCAGTGCGCCAAGCTCGCGCTCGATCAGGCCGATGCGGCCCTGCTGACGCGAAATGATGACGAACAAGGCAATGATGGCGACGAGGCCGATCAGGCTCTCAAACATGGCGGTTCCCCCAAACCAGGCCAGTTTTCACTGACGCTTCATCTCACTGACATTCAATTACGGCGGCTAAACGGCTGAAAATTCAACGTGCCGCCAGATTGGCGGCTGGAAATATCGAACATGTCTCGGTACCGAAAGCCAGCAGCTTGCCGCCGGCATCCTTCAGCGTCGCTTCCGAAACGGCAAGCGTGCGGCCTTTGTGAACCACCTTGCCTTCGCAGACAACCTCACCGGTCCTGGGCGTGATCGGCCGCGTTAAGTCACCTTGAACTCTGCAGTGGTGTAAGCCTCGCCGTTCTCAAGCAGGGTCCGCACCCCGCAAGCCAACGCTGAATCGAGCAGCGTCGCCGCCCAGCCGCCGTGAACGCCGCCCAGCGGGTTGAGGTGGCGTTCATTCGGCACGCCGCGGAACAAGGCGCGACCTTCCGATACCTCGGTCAACGCGAAGCTGAGCTGGAGGGAGATCGGTGGTGCCGGGTATTTGCCGTCGACGATTCGCTGCAGCAATTCCAGGCCGGTGTATTTCAGGACGTCGGCATGAGGAATGGTGCCGAGGCCGAGCGGCGGCCCGGATAGAGTTCGACTTCGCTCACCGGATGATTTCTCTGGCCGCGCTCTCTCCGGCGATGGGCCTCTGCGTTGCGTGGTGCTTGCGCAGTGCGGCCAGAAAGCCGGCGCGCGCGTCGGGCTGATCGATGCCGCGCGGCTCGTAGACGTGGCGGGTGAAGAAGAAGCCGGTCAGGCGGAAGGCGTCCGCGATCGCCGCCTGATTGGCGCGCTGGCCGGAGCCACGCTGCAGGAAGGCGGGCAGCACCAGCATCTTGTCGTGCCATGGCGCCCCGGCTTCACGCGACACCGCGCGCCCGGACTTAGGCGAGACATAGGCCAGATCCTGCCTTGTGCCGGTGGCGGCGCATTGGCTGAGATCGAGGCCAAAGCCGAGTTCATCGAGAATCAGAAGCTCGAAACGCGCCACCAGTTCGCCGGCGGCATCCGCGTCGTCGAGGTGCACGATCATCACCGAAAGCGCCTCGTAGAGGCCGCCATGGGCATCGCGCTCGGGCAGCAGGCGCAGATGCGCCGCCATCGTCTGCAGGCCGTAGACGGCAATGGCACTGTCCATCAGCCGGGCGGCGTTCATCTCGATCGCTTCGGCCTGGAAGGTGCCCAGGTGCTCGTCAAGGCGCGCGCGCCACAAGAGATCGACACGATTGCCTGGCTGGAGAACGGGCTGCTGCTTGCGGGAGCGGCCGCCGCGCACGAGGCCGAGATGGCGGCCATGGGCGCGCGTCATCACCTCGAGAATGGCGCTGGTTTCGCCATGCCTGCGGGTGCCGAGAATGATTCCCTCGTCGCGCCATTCCATACTAGAAGCTTTTCACCGAACGGGTGGCGAAATCAAGGTATGGGTCTGGCGCCTGTGCCGGCTCTCGCAACGAGGCAAAAAAACCGCCCGCAGCGATGTGCCGCGGGCGGTTGCTGAGGTCAGTCCAAGCCTTAGAAGGAGCGCTGGAAGCGGAGGATGCCGCCAACGTTGCTTTTCTTAGTCGCGCCAGCCCAAACGGAGTTGGCCGGGGTGTCATTGCCGACGTTCTGGTAATCGACTTCGGCCGTGACCGTGAATCCGGGCACAACAGTATAAGCGATGTTGGCGGCGATGCCGAGGTTCTTCCAGTCGTCATAAGAGACCTGGGCGTTGAACGAAGTCTTGGCGTTGAACTTGTAGGTGCCGCCGCCCCAGACTGCCCAGTTGCCGCCCCACTGCTTGTAGAAGCCGCGACCTTTGGCGTTGATGAAGTTGGTTGGATCGGTGAGGTTGTCATCGGTGCCGTAGCCGCCCATGACGAACAGCGACAGTTCCTTGGTGACGTTGACGTCCAGACGAACCTTGCCGGCCACTTCCTCATAATTGCTGTCATAGGCGACAACACCGGTGATCGCGCCCCAGTCGGCCTTGTACTTCAAGCCGCCGACGACATGCGGGACATAGCTGTCGATGGTGCCGGTTTTGCCAGCGCCTTCTTCGAGCGACACCAGCCCCGAGAAGCCGTTGCCCGCGTCGAAGTAGTATTGAACGACATTGCTCTCCTGTCCGCCATAGGGGACGATCGTATCTTGGATGACGTTGCCGGCATAGCCGATGAACGTATCGAAAGCCGTATCGTCCTTACCGACGCGCAGACCGCCGAGCTGAATCCAGGCGAAGCGCAGCGAGAGAGACTTGTTACGGCCCTGCCAATCGTCGGCGTTGGAGGCGCCTTGATTAATGTAGTCGCCGGAGCTGTTGCCGTAGTTGAAGCGGGTCTCCGTGTAGGTTTTCAGGGTACCGAGTTCGGTTTCCTGCCCCGTCCAGGTCTTCAGTGTGAAGCGGGTGTTCTTGTAGTAGGTCGAATGTGTACTGCCGTCCTGGTGATCCGGAACGTGGTTGACGCCATCGAACGAACCGGCATCGCCGACGCCGATGTCGTAACGGACATACCCGCCGATGCGCAGGCAGGTCTCGGTGCCCGGGATGTAGAAGTAGCCGGCGCCGTAGACGTCGCAGATCTTGACGTATTCGGCCGGTTCCGGTTCGGCGACGACAACCGCGTCCGCGGCGCGCGCGCCGGACACCGCGATCAAAGCCGCGGCTGAGCCGAGAAGGAGGCTCTTGATGTTCATTTTCTGACCTCTCCAGTCAAGTTTGAAAAATGGCTTCTGAATTGTGGCTGGCGGATATGTTTTCCCGCCTCACCCCCACAATGAAAAAGGCCCGCACCGCGTCCCCTTTTCGCGGCGAACATACCCACCAATCGTCCACCTTCAATGACAATTCCATAAATGCGCTGGATTCTCGCCACAGATTAAATCCGTGTTGCACAAATAACACTAGGCGATGCTGGCTTGAGTTTTTTAAATGGCACAAATGGAACGTCGTCATATTTTTGTAATAATTAGATTTATCCTTCTACATTTGCCGGTCAATTCTGTGGATTACAGTCTTCTAAAAGTATAAATCTAAGATAGCTCGATAAATCTGCGATTTCTGTCCTCGTATCGCTGTCGGCGCGAAAACAACACCATCAGCGGCTCCAGATCACCGCGCTGAAAGCCGGCCTCATGGCGCGTCGCCGCTTCGTTGGCGGCTTGCCAAGAATCTGAGTTGGTCTCGCGCCATGGCGGGCCGCGTGGAGGAACCGGCGCTTCGCCTTAGCTGCTTTCCGGCACCCGGGGAGCGGTTCCCGTAAAGCCGCGGCGTGCTCTACAGCTCGTAGCGGCGAATCGGATTCGCCGACCTGCTGTAAGCTTCCGATTTTATGCATGTCGTTGTCCCGGAACCGAGGACACTTCCGGGCGACATGCGTTGGCCTCACGCCCAATGCTTGTGGTCGGCCAGCACCGCGCCGATGACGTGCCAGGATTTTTCGGCCTTAGCGGGGGAACTCCAGCCCCATCTCGCGGTAGCGCTCGGGGTCATCGCCCCAGTTCTCGCGCACTTTCACGAACAGGAACAGGTGGACCTTCTGTTCCAGTATGCCTGATATTTCCATCCGCGCGGCCTGGCCGATGGCGCGGATGGTCTCGCCCTTGTGGCCAAGCACGATCTTCTTCTGGCTGTCGCGCTCGACAAAGATGGTCTGGTCGATGCGCACCGAGCCGTCCTGTTTCTCTTCCCATTTCTCGGTTTCGATGTGCGAGGAATAGGGCAGTTCCTGATGCAGCCTGAGATAGAGTTTTTCGCGGGTGATCTCGGCTGCCAGCTGGCGCATCGGCAGGTCCGAAATCTGGTCTTCCGGATAGTACCAGGGACCGGCCGGCAGCGCCTGCGCCAGATAGTCGAGGAGGTCCTTGCAGCCGGAACCGGTCAGCGCGGAGACCATGAAGGTGCGCTGGAACGGCACTTTCTCGTTCGCTGCCGCGGACAGGGCCAGCAGCGCCTCGTGCTTGACCCGATCGACCTTGTTGAGAATCAGCACCATCGGTTGGCGCACGTCCTTCAGCCGTTCGAGGATGGCGTCTGCATCGCCCCTGATGCCGCGCTCGGCGTCGATCAGCAGCAGCACGATGTCGGCGTCCTTGGCGCCTCCCCACGCGGTGGTCACCATCGCGGTGTCGAGCCGCCGCTTGGGTTTGAAGATGCCCGGTGTGTCGACAAAGACGATCTGCGCGTTGTCGTGCGTGGCGATGCCGCGCACGATGGCACGTGTCGTCTGCACCTTATGGGTGACGATCGAGACCTTGGCGCCGACCAGCTGGTTGACCAGCGTCGACTTGCCCGCATTGGGCGCGCCGATCAGCGCAACGAAGCCGGAGTGCGTGACGGGAGCGGCTGCAGTATCTTCTGCGGTCATGCCGCGCTCCCTTTATTGGCCCACACGCCTTCGCGCACGAGAAATGCCGAAGCCGCCGCTTCTTCGGCCGCTCTGCGGGAGCCGCCGGTACCGATGGAAGGTGCAAAGCCGCTAACCTGCAAAGAAATAGTGAAGACCGGCTGATGGTCGGGCCCTTCGCGTTTTTCGATCACATATTCGGGTCGCGCGTCACTCGACTTGGCAATCCATTCCTGCAAATCGGATTTCGGATTAAGTGGCTTCGTCACAACCGTGCTCGAACGTGGCTCCCAATAACGCAGAACGAACCGCCGCGCGGCGTCGATACCACCATCGATGTAAACTGCCGCGATTAGGGCTTCGACGGCATCAGCCAGATAGTTTCCGCCGTAGCCGCGCGATCGCGTCTTCAAGGCGGCGTCGGCCCGAACCAGATTCTCCAGCTGCATCTCGATGCCGACTTCCGAGCATGTTTTTGCATCGACCAGCGCATTGAAACGGGGCGCGATTTCGCCTTCCGGTGCATCGGGGAATTTCTCGAAAAGCATATCGGCGACGACAAGACCAAGCACGCGGTCGCCGAGGAATTCAAGACGCTGATTGTTGCTTGTCGCCTTGACCGCGCTGGAATGCGTCAAGGCCGTCTCAAGTAAGCGGATATCCCTGAAAACATGCCCGGTCTTGGCCATCACCAAACCGGCCAGAGTCTCGCCTGTCGGGCGCTTCAACGCCATCAGTTGACGAAGTGGAACAGGCGCGAAGCGCGCATCAGCGACGGCCATTTCCAGATTTCGAGCGGAGATCGGAAGAGCGTCGTGTAGGGAAAGNGCGGGCTTGCCTTGCCGGCGATCGAGAAGAAGACAAGGTTGGCGCGGCCGACCAGGTTCTCGGCTGGAACATATCCGACGGTGAAGCGGCTGTCGGCGGAATTGTCCCTGTTGTCGCCCATCATGAAATAGTGGCCGGGGGGCACGTCGAATTCGCGGGTGTTGTCGCCAATCGAGTTCGGCGACAGGTCGAGCGTGTCGTAGCTGACACCATCGGGCAGCGTCTCGCGATAGACGTCGATCGGATAATCCTTTTCCGTGATGTCGGGATTGTCGATCTGGCCGGTCTTGACGCGCGGCACGCCGACGCCATTGATGAAGACTTGGCCATCCTTCATCTGGATCTTGTCGCCGGGCAGGCCGATGACGCGCTTGATATAGTCGACGGACGGATCCGGCGGGAACTTGAACACCACCACGTCGCCACGCTTGGGCACTGAGCCCCAGATGCGGCCCGAGAAAATGTCCGGTCCAAAAGGCAGCGAATAGCGTGAATAGCCGTAGGACCATTTGGTGACGAACAGATAGTCGCCTTCCAGAAGCGTCGGCCGCATCGAGCCCGACGGGATCGAGAACGGCTGGAACAGCAGCGTGCGAATGACCAGGGCGAGCAAAAGCGCCTGGACGATGACGCTGACGGTTTCGCCAAGCCCGCCGGATTTCTTCTGAGATTTTTCAGCCACGCTCATGTCGTCCTCGATTGTGCGTTGGATGGTATAGAGTCTCGGCGCGCGCTGGGCAACGTCCATGCCGGTCGTCAGATGCAATCAATGTGGCGCTTCTTCGACCGGTAGCGCCTCTATGATCACAAAGGCTTGAGCGAGCGGGAAATCATCCGTGATGGTGAGGTGGATCGCTGCCCGATGGCCTCGAGGCACGATCTCTTCCAGCCGCGCCAGCGCCCCGCCGGTCAGCGCCATCGTCGGCGCACCGCTTGGCAGGTTGACGACACCCATGTCACGCCAGAAGACCCCTTGTGCCAGACCAGTGCCCAGTGCCTTGGCGCATGCCTCCTTGGCGGCAAAGCGCTTGGCGTAGGAAGCCGCGCGGGCGCGCCGGTTCTCCGAACGCGCCTGTTCCACCTCGGTGTAGATCCTCTGGATGAAGCGCTGGCCGTGACGCTCAAGCGATTTCTCGATGCGTGTGATGTCGATCAGGTCGCTGCCAATGCCGATGATCATTGGGCGGCAGAACCGACGCTTCCGCCGGAATGAGGCGAATGCTCACGGCGTCTCGCGCGCTCGGCCAGCCGCTTGCGCCTCTGTTCGCGGAAGACATTCATGCCCCAGCGCGTGATGCCGTAGAACACCAGGCCGAACACCAGCCCGAGCGGCACCGCGCCGATCAGCATCGGCTCCAGTACGGGATGCCATAGTTTGGCGAAGGAAAGCGTGTGCAGCATCTCGCCCAGATGCGCCGGCGGACCGTGTGTCGGCAAGCGATCGTGCAGGATGAGCTTGCCGGTTTCCCAGGATGCGCCCCACAAGAGCGGAAAAGTAAGCGGATTGCCGAAGAATACGGCTCCGAGAGCGGCGGCCACCAGATTGCCGGCGATCACCCAACACAGAACGGCGGCAATGATGAAGTGGAAACCGACGGGGAAGAACGAAGCAAAGACACCCGCCGCGACACCCGCGGCCACCGCATGCGGGGTGGCCTTCAGCCGCAGAATGCGCTTGGAGAAATATTGAAGCGAGCGCGAAAACGAACGGCGCGGCCACAGATAGGTACGCACCCGCTCGAAAAGGCCATCAGGCTTGCGGCGACGAAAAAGCACTCTATTCCTATTCCAGACAATTCACAGCTTACACGCCGGCTGTTTCCAGCCAGGTTTCGACTGCCACATCTTGCGCTTTACGGTCGCCAGAAGGCAATCGCGACTTTGATATAGCCATCCGCGAGCCCAACGACAACCGAAGGCCTTACGCTCAGCGTCCGCAGCGCCAGGTTTTTGCTCGGATCCATCTCCTCCACATCGGATAATCGCGGCGAATTTGAGAAGTGGTTTCGGCTAATTGTCGCAGCCGGATGACCGATATGCGGCCAGGGGTTCCGACCGACTTCGACAAGGTCGCCATCAGGGGCCAGACGATAGCCTTCCGGCACGGCGCCTACTTCAGATATTCGCTGACCTCGACCAGATTGTCGTCGGGATCGCGGAAATAGACCGACATCATAGCTCCTTGCGCGCCGACGCGCTCGACCGGACCGACTTCGACGGCAACGCCTTCGGCCGCGAGGCCGGCCTGGATTTCGGCGAGAGGCACCGCCGACACGAGGCAGAAATCGCCAGAACCCGGCGTCGGCGTCCTTGCCTTTGGCTCGAAAGTGCGGCCGACTTCGTGCAGGTTGATCTTCTGCGAACCGAACAGAAGCGCTGTCGGCCGGTTCGGCTGATCCAGGCGCCGCATGCCAAGCACGCGCCGGTAGAAGTCGCAGGTCGCTTCAACCGAGCGGACCGTCAGCACGAAATGGTCGATGCCGGCGATCATTTCGACCTCCTCGTCAGATGTTGCGGCTGCCGGGCTTGATGGCCGGGATGGCGGCAAGCTCCGGCGGCAACCTGTCCGGCGGATAGGCTGGAACTTCATATTCGGCAAGCGCGATCAACGGCACGCCGACATGGGTCTTGCCGGCCGAACGGTCGATGATGCAGGCGGCCGCGACCACCTCTGCGCCAACGTCGCGCAGGCAATCGATGGTTTCGCGGATCGACAGACCGGTGGTGACGATGTCCTCGACGATGACGACGCGGGCGCCTCGATCGATCTCGAAGCGGCGCAGGCGGAACTCGCCCCCCTCCCGCTCCACCCAGATCGCTGGCACGCCAAGGTGGCGCGAGGTTTCGTAGGCAGGGATCAGGCCGCCGATCGCCGGCCCGACGACATAGTCGATCTTGCCTGGCACGGCGGCGCGAATCTTCTTGGCCAGCGCCTTGCAAAGCCGCTCGGTCTTGTCGGCATGCATGAAGACGCGTGCCTTCTGCAGGAAGACTGGACTGCGCAGGCCCGACGTCAGGATAAAATGACCCTCCAGAACAGCGCCAGCCTCACGGAATATGTCCAGCACTTCGTCGGTATTCATCTCGTCCCCCATGGTCGGCTATCGCTAGCCATTGACGCGCCGCGCATCGCTGACGCTCGAATTGTCCTTGAGCTGCGACAGCAGCCGGTTGAGATGCTTCAGGTCCCAGACTTCGAGATCGATCAGCATTTCGGTGAAATCGGGCGCGGTGCGCACCATCGACAGCGTATGGATGTTGGCGTCGTTGGAGGCGACGACCTGGGCGATATCGGCAAGCGAACCCGGCGCGTTGATGGCGGTGACCGAGACGCGCGCGGGGAACCGCTCCTTGGTGCGCTCGTCGATGTCCCAGCGCACGTCGATCCAGCGCTCCGGTTGATCGTCGAAGGCCTGCAGCGCCGGAGACTGGATCGGGTAGATGGTGATGCCGGTGCCCGGCTGGACGATGCCGACGATACGATCGCCAGGGACCGCGCCTTCCGGCGCGAAGCGCACCGGCAGGTCGCCGCGCACGCCGCGGATCGGCACGGCGCCGGCGCCTGGTTGGTCCTTGTCCTTGCGCGCGGCCCGGCCAGGTATCTGGAACAGCATGCCTGCGGCATTGCGGATCTTCGACCAGCCTTCCTCGCGCTGCTTGGGCGCCGCCGGCGTGACGCGCTCGTCCTTGTAGTCGGGGAACACGGCCTTCATGACATCCGTCGACGCCAGTTCGCCGCGGCCCACGGATGCCAGCACATCCTCGATGTCCTTGCGTGCGAGCCTGTGCAGCACGGGCTTGAGGCTTTCCCTGGTGAAGGTCTTGCCGGCTCGTTCGAAGGCACGCTCCAGAATACGCGCGCCAAGGCCAGAATACTGCTTGCGGATCGCATTCTTGGTGGCGCGGCGGATGGCGGCGCGCGCCTTGCCGGTGACGACGACCGATTCCCATGCGGCTGGCGGCACCTGCGCCTTGGAGCGGATGATCTCGACCTCGTCGCCATTCTTCAGTTCCGTCATCAGCGGCATGATGCGGCCATTGACCTTGGCGCCGACGCAGGTGTCGCCGACATCGGTGTGGACCGCATAGGCGAAATCGATCGGCGTGGCGCCCCGCGGCAAGGCAATCAGCATGCCTTTCGGCGTGAAGCAGAACACCTGGTCCTGGAACAGCTCAAGCTTGGTGTTCTCGAGAAAATCCTCGGGATTGTCGCCCTCGGCCAACTGCTCGATGGTACGACGCAGCCAAGCGTAGGCGTTGGTCTCCTTCGAGATCGCATGGCCGGCGCCGTTCGTCTTGCCGCCGGTGTCCTTGTAGATCGAATGGGCGGCGACGCCGTATTCGGCGATCTTGTTCATCTCGCGGGTGCGGATCTGCAGCTCGACGCGCTGGCGCGAAGGGCCGACGATGGTGGTGTGGATCGAACGGTAGTCGTTCTGCTTCGGGGTCGAGATGTAGTCCTTGAAACGGCCGGGCACCATCGACCAAGTGGTGTGGATGGCACCCAGCGCGCGATAGCAGTCCTCGACGCTGTCGACGACAACACGGAAGCCGAAGATGTCGGACAGTTGCTCGAAGGACAGCGCCTTGGCCTCCATCTTTCGGAACACCGACCATGGCTTCTTCTGCCGGCTCTTCACGCCGGCGTTGATGGCGTGCTTCTCGAACAAGGCCGACAGCGCCTTTTCAATGTCGGTCAGAACGCCCTTGTTGCGCTCGAATATCTCGGCGAGCCGGGCGGTGACGGCCCGGTAGGCTTCCGGATTGATGAAGCGGAAGGCGATCTCTTCCAGCTCCTCGCGCATGCCTTGCATGCCCATGCGCCCGGCCAGCGGCGCGTAGATATCCATCGTCTCCTCGGCGATGCGCAGGCGTTTGGCCTCGGGCATGTGATCAAGGGTGCGCATGTTGTGCAAACGGTCGGCGAGCTTGACCAGCAGCACGCGAACATCTTCCGAGATCGCCAGCAAAAGCTTGCGCAGGTTCTCCGCCTGCTCGGCTTTCTTCGAGACGAGGTCGAGCTTCTTGAGCTTGGTCAGGCCCTCGACCAGCTTGCCCATTTCGGGACCGAACAGATCGTCGATCTCGGCCCGCGTCGCCGTCGTGTCCTCGATGGTGTCGTGCAGCAGGGCGACGGCGATGGTCGCCTCGTCCATGTGCATCTCGGTGAGGATGGCGGCGACTTCGAGCGGATGCGAGAAATAGGGATCGCCGGAAGCGCGCTTCTGGTGGCCATGCTTCTGCATGGCGTAGACATAGGCCTTGTTGAGCAACGCCTCGTTGACGTCAGGCTTGTAGCGCTGGACGCGCTCGACAAGCTCATACTGACGCATCATGGGCTAAATCTCTCGGCGATGAAATGAATCATGCGCCGCACTGTTGTACGGCGCATGTCATAGATAGCCACGAAACCGCCGGGACGGAAGTGCCGGAAGATTCAGCGACCGCCGGAACGGACGGCCGACTTAGTAGTCGTCGCTCTTTTCCGGGGGCACCAGGCCTTCGATGCCAGCCAGGAGATCTTCCTCGGTCATCCGGTCGAAGGTGACGTTCTCCTCGGCGTCGTCGGTTTCGGCGGCCGCAACGGCGCCGCCGGTCTGATCGGCGATCACTTCGCCATCGACTTCAGGCTCGTCGACCTCGACATGCTTCTGCAGCGAATGGATCAGATCTTCCTTGAGATCGTCGGGCGACAGCGTCTCGTCGGCGATCTCGCGCAGTGCGATGACCGGGTTCTTGTCGTTGTCGCGCGGGACGGTGATCTGCGCGCCCTGGCTGATCTGACGGGCGCGGTGGCCGGCCAGAAGCACCAGCTCGAAGCGGTTATCGACCTTGTCGATGCAATCTTCAACGGTTACGCGGGCCATGGACTGCCCCTTTCATGCCTGGATTTGATGGAAAACAGGCGCGGTCCTTAACCCGAACGCGGCCAAAATACAAGCATCATGGCGATGCGGGCCCACAGGGCACTCAATCTCAACATCGAACTCCCGATCTGGCAAAGCCAGCCGGGTCCAGGGTTCGGCGCCACGATCACAATTGCTTGCAGTGCGCCACATGCCCTTGGATTGCCACCAAACTGGCGTTATCTCGGTGGGTCCAAGGTCGGCCGGTTTATTATGAGCCTGACCGAAAGTCGCTACCGCATTTCGTTTAGACGGCCGTTTTTTCGAAAAGGACTATTTCCATGTTCGACCCTCGTGAAAAAATCGCCCTGTTCATCGACGGCGCCAATCTCTACGCCACATCGCGCGCGCTCGGGTTCGACATCGACTATCGCAAGCTCCTGGCGAGCTTCCACAAGCGCGGTTACCTGTTGCGCGCCTATTATTACACCGCGCTGGTCGAGGACCAGGAATACTCCTCGATCCGGCCGCTGATCGACTGGCTCGACTATAACGGCTTCAAGGTGGTCACCAAGCCCGCCAAGGAATTCACCGACTCGACCGGCCGCCGCAAGATCAAGGGCAACATGGACATCGAGCTCACCGTCGATGCGCTGGAACTCGCCGATGTCGTCGACCACTATGTCATATTCTCCGGAGACGGTGATTTCCGAACGCTGGTCGAAGCGCTGCAACGGCGTGGCCGCAAGGTGTCGATCGTCTCGACCATGGCCTCGCAGCCTCCGATGATCTCAGACGACCTGCGCCGGCAGGCCGACCATTTCATCGACCTGGCGACGCTGAAGAACGAAGTTGGCCGCGACCCCTCCGAACGGCCGGCACGGCGGCCCGAACCGGCTGAAGTCGACGAGGACGACTACTGAGGCCGGTCGACTTGACCGCCCTCTCGCTTTCCGAACCCAGCCGCGATTGCCCGCTCTGCCCGCGGCTGCATGATTTCATCGCCGAATGGCGGCAGCGCGAGCCGTCATGGTTCAACGCCCCGGTGCCGACCTTCCTGCCACTGGGCGGCGAAGATACCGTCCAGCTTCTGATCGTCGGTCTGGCGCCTGGCCTGCGGGGCGCCAACCGCACCGGGCGCCCCTTCACCGGCGACTATGCCGGCGACCTGCTCTATTCGACACTGATTGCCCACGACTTCGCACGCGGCGAGTTCAAGGCGCGGCCCGATGACGGGCTGGAGCTCGTCGGCACGGCGATCACCAACGCGGTGCGCTGCGTGCCGCCGGAGAACAAGCCGGTCGGTGCGGAGATCGCCACCTGCCGGACATTCCTGGTGCCGACCATCGCTCGCTTTCCCAACCTGCGCGCCGTGCTGGCGCTGGGATCGATCGCGCACCAGTCGACCGTGCGGGCACTGGGCGGGCGCGTCGCCGCCTATCCGTTCAAACATGGCGGCCAGTTGGAAGCCGGCGGCATCATGCTGTTTTCGAGCTACCATTGCTCGCGTTACAACACCAATACGGGTGTGTTGACCGAAGACATGTTCGTCAGGGTGTTTGGCGAGATCGCGGCATTCCTGAAGAATTGAGCTCTCGGGTACCGTGCGGTCCGCGGTGCCTGCTCACACCGGCAGCAAGGCATCCGGCTTCACGTCGCCGATCGAGGCATAGGTATGTGTCTCCTTCACCCCCGGCAGCGGCAGGATGACGCGTTTGAGAAAGTCCTGATAGTCGGCCATCTCGGCAATGCGGGCCTTCACGAGATAGTCGAAGCCGCCGACGACCATGTGGCATTCCAGTACCTCGGGCGCCTTTGCCACCGCCTCGGCGAAGCGGTCAAAGATATGCGGGGCCGCGTGATCGAGCCGCACCTCGATGAAGACAAGCATGCCGCGGCCAATCTTTGCCGGATTGAGCACCGCCCTGACGGCGGTGATGAAGCCGTCGCGAAACAGGCGTTTCACGCGCTGGCTGGCACCGGTCGGTGACAGGCCGACGCGCGCTGCCAGGTCGAGCGTGGTGCGGCGTCCATCTTCCTGCAACAGTCGAAGAAGACCGCGGTCGACGGCGTCTAGGTCGACTGGTTCAGGATTCACGTTCAAGCCATCCTATTTGCGTGAATTACACTTCAAATTGTGAAAAACAGCGTATTTTGTCGCGGCCCTTTCGACAATAGGCTCCGCTTCATCGCAAGGTCGGGGCTGTCTCGTCCTGGCGGCATGAACATGCGGCGGAACTGACATGGCCGACGGACGAGACATCGGAGACACAAGACTGGCGGTGATCGCCGGTCTTGTCATGATCGCCATCTATGCAGCGCAGTTCGTCGCCGCCCGCTTCAGCCTCAGGGAGCATCTGACGGCCACCGACATGGCCGGCCTGCGCTTTGCCGGTGCCGGCGCGGTGTTCCTGCCGATCGTCTGGAGGCGCGGGCTGGCGACCATGAAGGCGCTGGGCTGGCGGCGTGGACTGACGTTGGCGGCACTGGCCGGATTGCCCTATCCGCTGATCATCAACTGGGGCCTGACCCACGCGCCCGCCGCCCATGCCGCGGCGCTCTGCCCGGCCTCGATCGTGTTCTTCTCGTTCCTATTGTCGCTGTTCAGGGAAAGCGCGTCGCGTCGGCGAATCATTGGTGTCGTCACGATCATCGCCGGCTTGTTGCTGTTCATAGCGCCGGCGCGCACCGGCGCCAGCGATGTCCTGTTCGGGGACCTGCTGTTTATCGGATCGGGCGCGATGTTTTCCACATACGCCGTCCTTGTGCAGCGATGGCGTGTCGACCCGGTCACGGCGACCGCGAGCGTCGTGCTTTTGTCCTGCCTACCGCTGCCACTTCTCTATGTCTTTGCGCCAAGCGGCCTCCATGCCGCCGCAGGCGCCGAAATCGCCAGCCAGATCGTCATTCAAGGTCTTCTCGCGGGCGCTGCCGCAATGTTCCTCTACACTTACATTGTCGACCGATTGGGCTCACAAGCCGCATCGCTATTCCTCCCAGGTGTGCCGGTGGCCACCGTGATGGTCGGCATGGTCGTGCTTGGCGAGACCCCGCCGGCTATCCAATGCGTAGCCATCGCCATCATGGCCGCCGGGATGGGCTATTCGGCGATGGGTCGACGCCGGGAAAATCTGGCTGTCTCGACATTAGCTGGATCGTGAATGGTTTCTGGGGCATGGCAGGCTGCCGAAGAACCGGACCGGCATCAGATCGGGCCTGTTCATCAAGGTGTGGAGGCGAGCAGCGCCGCCAACTTCTCCGGCCCGCCCTGCAAAACGTTCAGATCGACGTCCCCCTCGATGCCGTTCACGCGCCCCCTGTTGTGGTACTGCCAGTAGATCCAGTCACGGCGGTCCGGTTCCATGAGCAGTGAGCGTAGCCAGAGTGGGCGAGCGGCGATTTGCCCGCCATAAGCGGCCTCGGCTTCATCCGTCAGATAGACGATCACCGGCTTGCCGAATGCCGCCTCGACAGGTCCGAGGAAGGCCTGAAGTTCGGCATTCAACTGTTCGGGCGACGGTCGCCGCGGGCAGTTGCCGCCGAACTCGATGTCGACCACGGGCGGCAGCAGCGGCTGATCGTGCGGCACCACCGAGATGAAATTCCTCGCCTGGTCGGCGCCCGGCCGGCAGAAGGTGAAGAAATGATAGGCGCCTACGGCGAGGCCGGCGGCGCGGGCCTCGCGCAGATTGCCGCCGAAGGCGTCGTCGACATGGTCGCCGCCTTCAGTCGCCTTGATGACGACGAAAGCCACATCATCCGCGGCAACACGCCGCCAGTCGATCCGGCCTTGATGATGGGAGACGTCGATGCCTCTGAGCGGATATCGGTCGCGGTCGGGAGAGTAGGTGCGGAAATAGGCCACTCCCCCCAAAGCAATGACACATGCCAAGGCAAGAGTGGCCACGCCCCAGAGAACAATCCGCTTCTTCAAGACCATCCCCTGTTGGACTTGCCGGTGTTCGAGGTTGAAAACCCGATCGTTGGCTTTCCAGGCTATCTCCCGATCACCCGCGTTCCTTCAGCAGCCGGCCTTTTTCGCGCGACCAGTCGCGTTGCTTTTCGGTCTCACGCTTGTCGTGCAGTTTCTTGCCGCGGCCGACGGCAAGCAGCAGCTTGGCGCGTCCCTGATCGTTGAAATAGATTTTCAGCGGCACCAGCGTCATGCCTTCGCGGTCCACGCTCTGCGACAGCTTGGCCATTTCGCGCTTGTTGAGCAGCAGTTTGCGGCGGCGGCGCGGCTCGTGGTTGAAACGGTTGGCCTGCAGATATTCCGGCAGATAGGAATTGATCAGCCAGATCTCGCCGCCTTCGACCGAGGCATAGCTGTCCTGGATGTTGGCCTGGCCCTGACGCAGCGACTTGACCTCGGTTCCGGTCAGCACAAGGCCGGCCTCGATCGTGTCGAGCACCTCATACGAAAACCGCGCCTTGCGGTTTTCGGCAACGGTCTTGTTGTTGGGATCGGCTTTTCTGACTTGGTTCATGAGGTCTAGAGTCCGTTTCGAAACTCGCTCCCGCGAGCCAGATGGTGGCGCTACCGAGAACCGGAGCGGAGCGTACATATAGTACGGGAGCACCGGAAGCGCAGGTGGCGCCTTCAGATCACCGTGGGAGCAGACTTCCCAAACGGGCTCGCTAATTGATCAAGCCGGCGTGCTTCATGGCCGCATCGATCCTCTCGGCCGTTGCCGGCTCGACAGTCACCAGCGGCGAACGCAGCACGTTCTCGACCTTGCCAAGCTTCGACAGTGCATATTTCGCGCCGGATACACCGGGCTCGATGAAGATTGCCTTGTGCAGCGGCAATAGACGGTCCTGCAGCTCCAACGCCTTCGCACTGTCGCCCGAAAGCGTTGCTGCCTGGAATTCGGCGCAGAGCCGTGGCGCGACGTTCGAGGTCACCGAGATGCAGCCGACACCACCATGCGCGTTGAAACCCAGCGCGGAAGCGTCCTCGCCCGAAAGCTGGATAAAATCCTTGCCGCAGGTCATGCGCTGCTCCGACACTCGCTCGACCTTGCCGGTAGCGTCCTTGACGCCGACGATGTTCTTGAAGTCGTGTACCAGCCGGCCCATCGTCTCCGGCGTCATGTCGATGACCGAGCGCGGCGGGATGTTGTAGATGATGATCGGCAGCTTGGTCGCCCTGGCGACGGCGGCGAAATGCTCGTAGAGGCCGCGCTGTGTCGGCTTGTTGTAATAGGGCGTGACGACCAGGGCGGCATCGGCGCCGGCCTTTTCGGCATACTGCACGAGCCCGACGGCTTCCTCGGTGTTGTTGGAACCGGCGCCGGCAACCACCGGGGCGCGGCCCTTGGCCACCTCGACGCAGACCTTGACGACATGGCGGTGCTCCTCATGCGACAGCGTCGGGGATTCGCCGGTCGTGCCGACAGGAACCAAGCCCGTCGTGCCCTCGCCAAGCTGCCAGTCGACGAACGCGCGAAAGGCTTTCTCGTCGAAACGCCCGCTCTTCTCGAACGGTGTCACGAGCGCGGTAAGCGAGCCTCTCAGCATGTCGTCCAACTCCTTGGGACTTCTTGGTTCACGCATGTCGTTGTCCCAAAGCCGGTATCCACTTTTGGGCGCCATGCACTTTGTTGGTAATGCAATGTCGTTACCCCAAAACCGGTATCCACTTTTGGGCGCCATGCATCGGCGTTTCGTGGTGCGCGCCTTCTAACCGAAAGCGAAGCCGCGCACCATAGTCTCGACATTGTTGCGCGGCAAGCATTGCCATGGTGCCAGCAAGCGTAATTCCAACGGCCTCGATAACCCTTTGTTTACGAGCCCTTCACGACCTAAGTTTAGGCTTCAAGGCTTCTTCGCCCGCCGGTAAGATGCTGGATTAAGGAAAGACACGTCATCATGCCGACCAGTCGGCCTCATCTGTTCGCGCTGCTTGGCGCCATGGCCGCGCTGATGCCCGGCGTGGCGATCAGCGGCAGCGTCGATGTGCGGGTCACCTCGGCCATCCCGGTGCCTGGTGTACAGGACAAGGCGCAACAGGCCCCCTCACCCAGCGTCGCGCTGTTGAAAAGTGGGCTGGATGCGCTGGCGGCAGGCGATATTGCCGGCGCGCGCGGTGTGCGTGATGCGCTGCCCGCACAATCGCTCGACCAGCACATATTGGCGTGGGCGATCGCGCTTTACGGCGGAGACAAGGTTCCGAGCGGCGACATCGCGGCGGCCGCGAAGATGCTGCCCAACTGGCCTGGCACCGTTGCCTTGCGCAAGAACAGCGAGCGCGCGCTCTACCGCGAAAACCCGGCGGCGGACGTCGTCGTCAAGGCATTCGACGGCAGCCAGCCGCAGACATTCGAAGGCGTGATGGTTCTCGCGCGCGCCTATCTGTCGTCCGGCAACGCCAAGGCGGCGCGATCGGTGCTGTCGCCGTTCTGGCGCACCGCGATCCTGGAAGCCAAGGACGAGACGGCTCTGATCAAGGAGTTCGGCAGCGTTGTTCCTGCCGCCGATCACCGTTTTCGCATGGAGCGCATGTTCTATGCCGACCGGGTGAATTCCGCCTTGCGTGTCGCCGGGCTCGCCGGCGCCCAGCAGCTTGCCGACGCCTGGGCGGCGGCCGACAGGGGCGACAAGAATGCCGCCAAACTGCTGAAGGCCGTGCCGGCCGCGCAGCATTCGGCCGGCTATTTCTTCGCGCAGGCCGAGTATCTGCGCAAGCAGCAGGATTTTGCGGGCGCCGCGGCGGTTGTCATGAAGGCGCCGGCGGACCGTGACTCCCTGGTCGATCCGGATGCCTGGTGGGTCGAACGCCGGGTGCTCTCGCGCGAACTGGTCGACCAGGGCGATATGAAGACGGCATACAAGATAGTCGCCACGCATGCCGCCGAAAGCGCGGCCAATGCCGCGGAAGCCGAGTTCCATGCCGGCTGGTACGCGCTGCGCGGCCTGAACGATCCCAAGCTCGCGGCGATGCATTTCACGCGCATCGCCGACCTTGCCCAGGGACCGATGACCCTGTCGCGCGCCTACTACTGGCTCGGCCGCGCCGCGGAAGTCGGGGGCCCCGGCTATGCCAAGGACTATTTTGGACGTGCGGCGACCTACGGCACCACGTTTTACGGCCAGCTCGCCGCCGAACGTGTCGGCCGGCAGGCACTCAACATCGTCTATCCCCAGCCAAGTGCCGCCGACCGGCAGAGCTTTGCCGGCCGCGAAGCCGTCTCCGCCATCAAGCGCCTGCAGGAGGCGGGCTACGACCGCTATGCCGAAACGCTCTACCGCGACCTTGCCGGGCAGTTGACCAGCCCGGGTGAACTGGCACTGCTCGCCGTCCTGGCGGAAAAGCAGGACAACCATTTCATGGCGCTGAAGATCGGCAAGATCGCCGGCGCGCGGGGCATCGACGTCGGAGCGCTGTCGCATCCGCTCGGTGTCATCCCTGATTCGGCCAATATTTCCGGTTCCGGCAAGGCGCTGGCCTACGCGATCGCCCGCCAGGAAAGCGAATTCAATATTGGCGCCATATCCAGTGCCGGCGCGCGCGGGCTGCTGCAGCTGATGCCGGCAACCGCCAGGCAATTGGCGAAGAAGGCTGGATTGCAGTTTTCGCAGAACAGGCTGACAACCGACGCCGCCTATAATGCAACGCTTGGTTCGGCCTTCCTCGGCGAACAGCTCGATCGCTTCAACGGCTCGTACGTATTGACCTTCGCGGGCTACAATGCCGGCCCGAGCCGGGCCGGCCAGTGGGTGGCGAAATATGGTGACCCGCGCGGCAAGGACATCGATGCGGTGGTGGACTGGATCGAACGGATTCCCTACACGGAAACAAGAAGTTACGTGCAGCGAGTAATGGAGAATTACGAGGTCTACAAGATGCGTATCTCCGGCAAGTACGACATCGTCGGCGATCTCGTGAACGGGCGCAGCTGAGGCTCTTGCTCTTCCTCGTGACGACAAGGAGGAGCCTTTCCCATTTGACCCTCCCGCGCTCCGCCTATAGCAGACGTGGACGATCCTTCGGCTAAGGAGCCCGTCCCGTGTCGAGCAACCCAGGTTTCTCCGACTTCTTCTATGCCGCGCCAGATGGGCTGAGACTTCACGCGCGCGTCTATGGCGAAGCGAATTCCGCTCATTGGCCGGTCGTCTGCTTGCCTGGCCTGACACGTAATGCGCGGGATTTTCACGGGCTGGCGCTCTATCTCTCAACGCGATCCGCCCTAGCGCGCAAGGTCATCGCCTTCGACTACCGCGGACGCGGGCAGTCGGCCTACGATCCCGATGTCAGTCACTATAATGTCGGCGTCGAGGCGGGGGACATCCTTGCCGGGCTGACGGCGCTCGGCATCCAACAGGCGGACTTCATCGGCACCTCGCGCGGCGGGCTGATCATCCATGTGCTTGGCGCGATGCAGCCGGCGGCGCTGAAAGCCATCGTGCTCAACGACATTGGGCCAGTGATCGAACCCGCCGGCCTTGCCCACATCCGCACCTATCTCGATCCCGTGCCAAAACCGAAGAGTCGTGCCGAGACTGTCAACGCCCAGCGCGACACCCATGGCGGCGACTTTCCCGCCCTCGCTTCGGCGGATTGGGAGCGGATGGCGTCAGCGCTCTATCGCGAGACGGATCAGGGGCTGATGCCGGATTTCGACCCGAGGCTGGTTGAAACGCTGGCCGTCCTCGACCTCAGCAAGAAACTGCCGGATCTGTGGAGGCAGTTCGAGGCGCTGGCCGCCATGCCTATGCTTGTCATACGCGGCGCCAACTCCAGACTTTTGTCCGTCGAGACGCTTGAAGAAATGAAGAAGCGCCACCCCAAACTCGAAGCGATCACGGTCGAGGGCCAAGGCCACGCGCCTTTCCTCGAGACCGGCAGCCTGCCCAGCACCGTTGCTGCTTTTCTCGATCGCGCCGAGAGGCAATAAGCCCCAAGACCAGATCAGATCCCGGGGCTGTTACGGCAGCAAAGGCAAACTGTCGGAACTAATTGGCCTTAGAGCTTTTGCGGGTCGCTTTTGGCTGCGCCTTCGCCGAAGCGCCCTCATCCGTCTGCTTCCGCTTCGCCGACGGCGTCGTCACCGGCGACGAAAACAGCGAGCTTTCCGCGCTGCCGGCCGCTTGCTCGCCGCGAGGCTTCTCCAGCACGACAACGCAGCCATCGAGATCATTGGTGGCCGAATGCGCGTAGCGCATGGTCATCGACAAGGGCTGGTGGCCAAGCCACATCTGCACGCTGCGGATGTCGATGCCGCCCTGGACAAGACGCGAAGCGCAGGTGTGGCCCAGGATGTGCGGCACGACCTGGTCGTCGGCACCTTCTGGCGGCGAAACTCGGGCAGGCTGTGGAATATCTCCCATCTTGTAAGCCTTGCGCAGCAGTTTGCTGAGAGCGGCCATCTTTCGATTGATGGTCGCGTTGCGTCGGGTGCGCACCGGAAACCGCGATCAGGGCCGCAGCGGAGCCGAGAAGAAGGCTCTTGATGTTCATCTTCTGACCTCCAGTCAGAATCGTGAGCGAAGGCCGACGAAAAGCAGCCAGACGAGCCGTTTTCTTTTTTATTCCGGACAGATGATCTGGGGGCCGGTTAGCGAGGCTCGGTCTGCAGAACTCCGCAGGGCGTAGGGTGGCGGAGAGGATGGGATTCGAACCCACGAGAAGCTTTTGACCTCTACTCCCTTAGCAGGGGAGCGCCTTCGACCACTCGGCCACCTCTCCGTTGCGCCGCTGGATAAAGAAAAGCGCCGGCACAATCAACAAGCCTGCGCCATTATATGGAAAAATAACAGCGCGCCGGCCCAGAGGCGTCCCCTATGCGGCGGTTATGCGGCAAATCGCTGGCGACTGACTGGCGACCTTCTCTTGATTCCGCGGGCCGGTTCGTCGGATTCGGTTGGAAAGCCGGTTGCGGCGGGTCCGATGGTTAACGAGAGCTTTCTGAGTGAGGCCAAATTGGTGTCATTTGCGCAACAACGCTGGGGGATGGCAGCCTGACAGCCCTTTCGCCGGTACCATCGTGGTTGAACGCCACCGGCTCATGACGTTGTTCCCGGCTTTACGGTCACGGCCGAGGTCGACTATCAGAACGTCGTTAGCGATGATCTGACGCGGGCCTGGGACGGCGCCGAGAAGAAGAGCAATATCGGCGGCATTCTCCGCTTCCAGTGCTCGTTCTAAGACATTTCGGCTTGTTGAAATCGAAACCCGGCGGGCAACCGCCGGGCTTTTTGTATTTATAGCGATGCTCTATCGCGCAGCTTGCACCGACCGGTGGCGCACGTTAGCAAGAAGCCCCCTTCCAAGCGAGCTTCCGGACATGCCTCAACGCCCTGCCCTCTCACCACTCATCGCCGCGCTTCCGTCGACCGTGCCGTTTGTCGGTCCCGAAGCGCAGGAGCGTGAGCGCCGGCGCGCTTTCCGTGCCCGCATCGGCGCCAATGAGAGCAGCTTTGGTCCTTCGCCGCGCGTCATCGCCCGCATGGAGAGTGTCGCGCGCGACCAGTGGATGTATTGCGACCCGGACAATTACGATCTGAAGGTCGCGGTCGCCGAGCATCACAATGTGGCTGTCGAGAACGTCGTGGTCGGCGAAGGCATTGACGGTCTGCTCAGCCTGGTGGCGCGCATGTATGTGGCGCCCGGCGATGCCGTGGTCACCTCGCTCGGCGCCTATCCAACCTTCAACTTCCACATTGCCGGTGTCGGCGGCCGGCTGGTGACCGTCCCTTACGAGAATGACAGGGAAAGCCTGGACAGTCTGCTCGCGGCAGTCGTTAGGGAGAAGGCGCCGCTGGTCTATCTGTCCAACCCGGACAATCCGATGGGCAGTTGGTGGGAAGCCGACGAGGTCATCCGCTTCATCGAAGCCTTGCCGGAAACCACCATGCTGGTGCTCGACGAGGCTTATGGCGAATTGGGACCAGCCTCGGCCCTGCCGCCGATCGACATCTCGCGGCCGAACGTCATCCGCATGCGAACCTTTTCGAAGGCCTATGGACTTGCCGGCATACGCTGCGGCTATGCCGTCGCGGAGACGCAAGTGATCAGCGATTTCGAGAAGATCCGCAACCACTATGGTGTCAGCCGCATGGCGCAGATCGCCGGCGTCGAGGCGCTCGCCGACCAAGCCTATCTCGAGACGGTGGTGGCCCGGGTCGCCGCCGGACGTCGGCGCATTGCTGACATCGCCGAACAGAACGGGTTGAAGCCGCTGGCCTCGGCGACCAATTTCGTCACCATCGACTGCGGCCATGACGGTGCTTTCGCCCTGAAAGTGCTGCAGGGGCTGTTGTCGCGCGACGTCTTCATCCGCAAGCCGATGGCGCCACGGCTCGACCGCTGCATCCGGGTCAGTGTCGGTCTCGTCCACGAACTGGACATCTTCGCCGAGGAATTGCCTGGCGCCTTGGCAGCGGCGCGCGGAAACTAGGGCACTCCGCGGCGTTCGGGAGCCATCGCGGCGCCGAGCAGATGCGCGGCACGCGCCAGCACATCCGAAAATTCCGCGGCTTCCCTGTCATTCAAGTCAGCGGTCAGGCGGGCGAGATCACGATCCGTGGCCGCATCAAGTGCCGCAAGCGCGGCCTGGCCGCGCGCGGTGGGCGAAAGAACGCGCGGCCGGAGTGGCGCGGGACCGGTGCACATCTCGGTCAGGCCGGCGGCAGAAAATGTGCGGATGATTCTCGCAACATAGGCGGCTTCCACCTGGAGGTCCCGGGCGATTGGCGCCATGGCAGGAGCGACGGCCGAGCTTGAACAGCACCCGCGCCTCGACCAAAAATAGACGGAAGCCGGTCGATTTCATCGCGGTCACTCTGTCAAGCCGTTGCCTTCGTTCGATGCCGCGCCAGACTCAATGCAACGGAGCGAGCCATGAATGACCGGAAAAGGGCAGTGCAGGCGCACATATTCGGCACGGTCCAAGGGGTCGGCTACAGGGCGTGGGCACGCGGTGAAGCGACAAGGCTCGGGCTATTGGGCTGGGTGCGCAACGAAAGAGACGGCTCGGTGACGGCATGGCTCACCGGCGGCGACGCGGCGATTGCGGCCATGATTGAACGGCTGCGGCAAGGCCCGCCGTGCGCATCTGTCTCGTGGATCGATGTGGACGAATTGGAGACCTGGACCACCCCTGGAGACTTCAGAATCATAGCATAGACCGATTTCCGCCACTTGAATTAATTGAACGTTCGTTTTATTACGTTCAGTGAGGTGACAATGGCACGCACCACGGGATCAGACGGCGGCCGAACCGAGGCGGCTATCCGCGAAGCGGCGGTCACCCTGATTGCGCGTTACGGCTATGAAGCAATGTCGATGCGCCAGCTGGCCGCCGAGGTCGGCGTGCAGGCCGCCGCGCTCTACCGCTATTTCCCGACCAAGGAAGGCCTGCTGTTCACGCTGATGCGCGAACATATGCAAGGGCTTCGCGAAGCCTGGGAGCACTCCAGGCCGGCTGGCGCGGATCCGGCGCGGCAGCTTGCCGCCTATGTGCGCAACCACATCGCCTTTCATATCGAGCGCCGCCATGCCACGCATGTGTCGAACATGGAATTGCGCAGCCTGTCGCCCGACAGGCTTACACAGATCCTGCGCATGCGCACGGCCTACGAAAAGGAACTTCGTTCGATCCTGCGCGATGGCGCCGAGGCGGGTATTTTCAGCATCGAGGACACCGGCCTGACGGCCATGGCTCTGATCCAGATGATGACCGGCGTCATCGTCTGGTTCCGGCCGGGCGAGCGATTGTCGATCGCCGAGGTCACGCAGACATACCTTTCGATGACAATGCGCCTGGTCGGCGCGAAGATGGCTACCGATACTACAGCGTCGCGCGTCCCTTCGGATGTGCAAAGGATGCTGTAGCATTTTGATTTCGCGCGGGATCCTTTCCGAAAATCGAAGTCGGCTTTCGAGAGGCATGCGGCAGGAGGAACGACATGTACACGAACACGCTCAGCTTCGGGCATGACGAGGACATCGAGGCGCTGCGCGACCTTGTGCGGCGCTTCGCCCAGGACAGAATCGCGCCGATAGCCGCCGACATCGATCGCGAGAACGAATTCNCAGGAGGAACGACATGTACACGAACACGCTCAGCTTCGGGCATGACGAGGACATCGAGGCGCTGCGCGATCTTGTGCGGCGCTTCGCCCAGGACAGAATCGCGCCGATAGCCGCCGACATCGATCGCGAGAACGAATTCCCGGCGCATCTATGGGGAGAACTCGGCGCTCTTGGCCTGCTCGGCATAACCGCCGATCCCGATTTCGGCGGCAGCGGCATGGGCTATCTCGCCCACGTGATCGCGGTCGAGGAGATTTCGCGTGCCTCGGCATCGGTCGGCCTTTCCTACGGCGCCCACTCGAATCTCTGCGTCAACCAGATCAACCGCTGGGCAACGCCGGCACAGAAGGAAAAATACCTGCCGCCGCTATGTTCGGGCGAGCACGTCGGCGCGCTGGCCATGTCGGAACCCGGCGCCGGCTCCGACGTGGTGTCACTCAAGTTGAGCGCCGAAAAGCGCAATGACCGCTACGTGCTCAACGGCACCAAGATGTGGATCACCAACGGCCCGGATGCCGAAACGCTGGTCGTCTACGCCAAAACCGACCCGGACCGGAAATCTCGCGGCATCACCGCCTTCATCGTCGAAAAGGCGATGCCGGGGTTTTCGGTGGCGCAGAAACTCGACAAGCTCGGCATGCGGGGGTCCAACACCGGCGAACTGGTCTTTTCGGACGTCGAGGTGCCGTTCGACAATGTGCTGCACGAGGAAGGACGCGGCGTCGAGGTGCTGATGTCCGGCCTCGACTATGAGCGCACCGTGCTTGCCGGCGGCCCGATCGGCCTGATGGCGGCCTGCCTCGACGTAGCGATCCCCTATGTTCACGAGCGCAAGCAGTTCGGCCAGCCGATCGGGGAATTCCAGCTGGTGCAAGGCAAGCTTGCCGATATGTATACGGCGATGAACGCCGCGCGTGCCTACGTATACGCCGTCGCCGCCGCCTGCGACCGCGGCCAGACCAGCCGCAAGGATGCAGCCGGCTGCGTGCTGTTCGCCGCCGAGAAAGCGACGCAGATGGCACTCGACGCCATCCAGCTGCTTGGCGGCAACGGCTATATTAACGACTATCCGACCGGCCGGCTTTTGCGCGACGCAAAGCTCTACGAGATCGGCGCCGGCACCAGCGAGATCCGTCGCTGGCTGATCGGGCGCGAGATCATGACGGAGGGGGTGTAGCATGGCCGTCTTCCAGACCAAGATCTCGCCCTCCTCCGATACCTTCCGCGCCAATGCCGAACGCATGCGGGCTCTGGTCGCCGACATCGCCGAAAAGGCCACGACTGTCGAGCGCGGCGGTTCGGAAGAGGCGCGCGAGCGCCATGTTTCGCGTGGCAAGCTGCTGCCGCGCGAACGCCTGGCGCAATTGCTGGACACCGGCTCGCCCTTCCTCGAGATCGGCCAGTTCGCGGCCTGGTCCATGTATGGCGAGGAGATTGCGTCGGCCGGCCTGATCGCCGGCATCGGCCGCGTCGAGGGCACCGAGGTGATGGTCGTTGTCAACGACGCCACGGTGAAGGGCGGCACCTACTATCCGCTGACGGTGAAGAAGCATTTGCGCGCGCAGGAGATCGCGCTGCAGAACAATTTGCCATGCGTCTATCTGGTCGACAGCGGCGGCGCCAATCTGCCCAACCAGGACGAGGTCTTTCCCGATCGCGAGCATTTCGGCCGCATCTTCTACAACCAGGCCAACATGTCGGCTGCCGGCGTTCCGCAGATCGCCTGCGTCATGGGCTCCTGCACCGCTGGCGGCGCCTATGTGCCGGCGATGTCGGACGAGACGATCATGGTGCGCAACCAGGCGACCATCTTCCTCGGCGGACCGCCGCTGGTGAAGGCGGCCACCGGCGAAGACGTCAGCGCCGAGGAATTGGGCGGCGCGGATGTACACACCAGGTTTTCCGGCGTCGCCGATCACTACGCGCTGGACGACGAGCATGCGCTCGCCATTTGCCGGCGCATCGTCAGGAACCTGAATCGGAACAAGGCTGTAAGCCTCAATTTGCAGAAACCGATTCCGCCGCTTCATCCAGCGGACGAACTCTACGGCATTGTTCCGACCGACTTGCGCCAGCCCTATGACGTGCGCGAGGTGATCGCGCGCATCGTCGACGGCTCCGAATTCGATGAGTTCAAGCAGAACTACGGCGCCACTCTGATCACCGGTTTCGCCCACCTCCATGGCATGCCGGTCGGCGTCATAGCCAACAATGGAGTGCTGTTTTCCGAAAGCGCGCTGAAGGGCGCGCACTTCATCGAATTGTGCTGTCAGCGCAAGATTCCGCTGGTTTTCCTGCAGAACATCACCGGCTTCATGGTCGGCCGGAGATACGAGGCGGGCGGCATCGCCAAGGACGGCGCCAAGCTGGTGATGGCAGTGGCGACCGCCAAGGTGCCAAAGGTGACCGTCATCATCGGCGGTTCGTTCGGCGCCGGCAATTACGGCATGTGCGGCCGCGCCTACTCACCGCGCTTCCTGTGGATGTGGCCGAACGCGCGCATCTCGGTGATGGGCGGCGAGCAGGCGGCGACGGTGCTGGCCATGGTCAAGCGGGAAGGCATCGAGCGCAAGGGCGGGGAATGGAGCGCCGAGGAGGAGGCGAAATTCAAGAAGCCGATCCTGATGAAGTACGAGCATGAAGGCCATCCGCTCTATTCCTCGGCAAGGCTCTGGGATGACGGCATCATCGATCCGGCCAGGACACGCGAGGTGCTGGCGCTCAGCCTGTCCGCCGCGCTCAACGCCGAGATCGAGGAGACACGCTTCGGCGTGTTCAGGATGTGAGATGAGCAAGGCCCAAGACAGGATCCAAGTCCACACCGGGGACATCACGAAGCTCGACGTAGACGCCATCGTCAATGCCGCGAACACTTCGCTTCTTGGTGGCGGCGGCGTCGACGGCGCCATTCATCGCGCGGCAGGCCGCGAGCTTGAATTCGAATGCCGGATGCTGAATGGCTGCAAAGTCGGCGATGCCAAGATAACCAAGGGTTACAAGCTGCCGGCTCGACATGTCATCCATACTGTCGGGCCCGTCTGGCAGGGCGGTGGCAAGGGCGAAGCCGAGCTGCTGGCGTCCTGTTACCGGCGTTCGCTTGAACTAGCCGTCGCCAATGATTGCCGCTCGGTTGCGTTCCCAGCCATCTCGACCGGTGTATACCGCTATCCGAAAGATGACGCGGCCAAAGTCGCCGTTTATGAGGTCAATGACTTCATCAAGCACAACATGCTTCCCGAAATCGTTGTGCTCTGCTGCTTCGACGAAGCCATGGCAAAACTATACCGACGGCATCTTGCGATATTGGGTGAATATTGAATTTTATAGACCCGGCCCTTCGTTCGCTCACGAAATCGCGAGCTCATCCCGCGGCTCTGGCGGCGCCGGAGAATATTCGCTATCGCTCCTCCTGCACTTTGCAGTTGGGATGGGGTGAGAATGAAACAGAAATATTCACGGAATGTGTCTACTTTAACACTTTCGGCATTGCTGCTAGCCGCCTCGTACGGTTTGGGCGTGGCCGGATCGCTGACGGGAAGCGAGGGAGACAAACGTTTCCCGCCCTATTTGCCACGAAACTCGAAAGATCCATGTACCAAGGCCTACAAGGCGTATGTGGCGGCCGGCGGCCATTCGGCCTACGCCACCACGCCCTATGCCCGGATCATGTCATCATACATAATCTGCGGCGGGCATCTGAACGCGCCGTCACAGAAGGCAGCGGAAGAACTGGCTATGAAATCCTGTCTGGCCACGCGCACGCACTACAAGGTAACCACCGGCGGCGCCTGCGAGATCGCCGCTTCGAAATAGGCCGGTGCCTGCCAAAACGGCGCCGCCCGATACTGACCCGGGAGGCTCCATGTTCACGAAAATCCTGATCGCCAATCGGGGCGAGATCGCTTGCCGCGTCATCCGCACGGCTCGCAAGCTCGGCGTGCACACTGTCGCCGTCTATTCGGATGCCGACGCGAGATCCCTGCATGTCGAGATGGCCGACGAGGCGGTCCATATCGGTCCTTCGCCTGTCGGCGAGAGCTATCTGCGTGGTGACAGGATTGTCGCCGCGGCCCTGGCCACGGGTGCCCAGGCTATCCATCCCGGTTACGGCTTCCTGTCGGAAAACCCCGATTTCGTCGACCAGGTGGTGGCGGCCGGCCTCGTTTTCATCGGCCCGTCGGCGGCCTCGATCCGCGCCATGGGGTTGAAGGACGCCGCCAAGCGGCTGATGGAAAAAGCCGGCGTTCCGGTCGTTCCCGGCTATCATGGCGAGGCGCAGGAAATCGTGCTGCTTGCGTCAAAGGCCCGCGAGATCGGCTATCCCGTCCTGATCAAGGCGCGCGCTGGCGGCGGCGGCAAGGGCATGCGCCGCGTCGAGCACCCCGATGACTTTTCCGAGGCACTCTCCAGCGCCCGGCGCGAAGCAAAGGCCGCTTTCGGCGACGACCGCGTGCTGGTCGAGAAATATGTCGACAAGCCGCGGCATATCGAGGTGCAGGTGTTCGGCGACAATTTCGGCAATGCGGTGCATCTCTACGAGCGCGACTGTTCGGCGCAACGCCGCCACCAGAAGGTAATCGAGGAGGCCCCCGCCCCCGGTATGACGCCGGCTTTGCGCAAGGCAATGACCGAGGCGGCGGTAAAAGCCGCCAAGTCAATCAACTATTCCGGCGCCGGCACCATCGAGTTCATCGTCGACGCCTCGCAAGGCCTCGAGGCCGACCGCTTCTGGTTCATGGAAATGAACACCCGGCTGCAGGTCGAGCATCCGGTCACCGAGATGGTCACCGGCACCGATCTCGTCGAGTGGCAGTTACGGGTCGCCTGCGGCGAGAAACTGCCGAAGACACAGAGCGAGATCACGCTTTCCGGCCATGCTTTCGAGGCGCGCATCTATGCCGAGGATGCGGCCAAGGGGTTTCTACCGGCGACAGGCACGCTGCACCACCTTAAATTTCCGGACGTTGCCCCCGAAGGCGCCGCGATGCGCATCGAGACCGGCGTGCGGGCTGGCGATGCCATCTCGCCCTATTACGACCCGATGATCGCGAAGCTGGTCGTTCATGCCGGAGACAGACTGGCGGGGCTGGAAGCGCTCCGCACCGCGCTCGCACAAACCGAGATTGCCGGCTCCACCGCCAACACCGCTTTTCTTGCCGCTCTTGCCGCCGATCCGGATTTTGTTGCTGAAGACATCGATACCGGCCTGATCGGCAGACACCGGGAGGCGTTGACGGCGGTCGCGCCGCCGACCGGCGAAATCATCTCGGCTGCCGCCATGGCGGCCTCGGGTGCCGGAGCGTTGCCGTCGTCGAACGACCCATGGTCGTCACTCGCCGGCTATGCGCATTTCCACGGCGTGGCGCGGCGCATGCGGCTGAAGTTCGGTGACGAAGCCATTCAGGCGAGGATTTCAGTGCGATCGGACGGGCGCTTCCAGGTGGCGCTCGATGCGCCTTATGACAGCACCAATTCGCATGATCTTCGCGCCGTTCCCCGCCTCGCCCGCTGGCCTGGCCACATCACGGTGTTCGAAGGCGCCGTCGGCTATACTTTCGCGGTGCCGGATCCCTTGGCCAGGAGCGATGAAGCGGCCGCCGCCACCGGCAGCCTGCGCGCGCCGATGCCAGGTCTGGTCAAGCTTGTGCGCGTGGCGAAAGGCGACGCTGTGATCAAAGGGCAACCTCTGCTGATCCTCGAGGCGATGAAGATGGAGCACATCATCGCCGCCCCGCATGATGGGGTGATCGCCGAGATCGCCGGTGAAGGAGCGCAGGTCACCGACGGCACGGTGCTGGTGCGGTTCGTCGAGGACCAGAGCGCATCCACCGCGGCTGCCGGCGGATAGAAGGAGCGCACCGCGTATCGCAAAAGGAAATGGCCGGGACGAACCCGGCCATTCCGTTTACTCGACTGCCAGGGC
The DNA here is from genome assembly GCF_000502415.1 of Mesorhizobium sp. LNHC229A00. NCBI lineage: Bacteria > Pseudomonadati > Pseudomonadota > Alphaproteobacteria > Hyphomicrobiales > Phyllobacteriaceae > Mesorhizobium > Mesorhizobium sp. LNHC229A00. The sequence goes on along the minus strand of NZ_AYWQ01000004.1, from coordinate 171,804 downwards.
GATTACTGCGCGATCGGCGCGTACTTGCCGTCATGCCACTGGTTGATGTCGTAGCTGGCATTCTTGAGGTCGCCCTTCTCGTCGAAGGTGACGTCGCCGACAACCGTGCTGATCGCCGTGCCATTCTTCAGCGCCTCGGCAACCTTGGCCGGATCGTCGCTGCCGGCACGCTTGATGCCTTCGGCGAATGCCTGGACCACCGCATAGGAGAACAGCGTGAAGCCTTCCGGCACGAAGCCGCCGGCCTTGATCTTCTCGACGGCTGCCTTGGCTTCCGGCTTTGCCTGAGGATCCGACGGGAACACGAACATCGTGCCCTCGCCGGCCGGGCCGGCAACCTGCCAGAACTCCGGCGAGGCGATGGAATCCGGCATGATCAGCTGGAATTTGAAATTCTGTTCGGCCGACTGGCGCAGGATCAGACCCGCCTCAGGGTGGTAGCCGCCGAAATAGACGACGTCGGCCTTGAGACCCTTCAGCTTGGTGACAAGCGCCGAATAGTCCTTCTCGCCCGGGTTGATGGCGTCATAATAGACCTCCTTGAGGCCACCGGTATTCATGGTTGCCTTGACGGCATCAGCCACGCCCTGACCGTAAGCGCTCTTGTCGTGCAGGATGACGACGTTCTTGCCGGCGTATTTCTTGGCGATCCACGGGCCGATGAAGGCGCCCTGTGCGTCGTCACGCGTATAGAGACGCATGATCGTGGACCAGCCGGACTTGGCGGCCGCATCGGTCAGCACCGGGTTCGAGGAAGCCGGGCTCATCATCAGCGCGCCGGCTTCGGCATAGACCGCCGAGGCCGGAATGCTCGAACCCGAGCAGGCATGCCCGTCGATGAACTTGACGCTGTTGGCGACGATGCGATTGGCGACCGACACCGCCTGCTTGGGATCGCATTGGTCGTCCTCGATGTCGAGCTTGATCTGGGAACCGTTGACGCCGCCAGCCGCGTTGATGGCGGCGGCGGCGGCCTGTGCGCCCTGCTTGAACTGATCGCCGATGGTGGCGAGCTGTCCCGTCATCGGGCCGACCACCGAGATGGTGATGTCATCGGCGAACGCGATCGGCGCGCTCATCATCAGGCCGAAAATGGCCGCGCTCAAAACACTCATTTTTTTCATGATAATAGAACTCCTCCACTCGCGCGCGGCCGCCCCGGCCGCGCTTCTTCCAGAGAGGCGGGACAATTTCATCCTTCATCGGACCTGTCTAGGCGCATTGGCGCCACTCGATTGGGCCTGCGCGGCCTCATCCACGCAAAAAAGCCACGCCAGCCTTGTTTCGGCTGGTCGTGGCTTTTTTGCCTGTCAGGCTGTTTCCCCAGCGCCCCCGCGCTGTGAACCCAACCCACCTTCCCTGTCTTCCTGTTGACCATGATCGTTGCGAAACCGGAGTGTTCGGGATCATGGTTCGTTGCGCGGCTTGGACCTGTCGGCGTGCCGCGTTCTCGTTGTCGATGGCCGTGGCCTGGCTGTCTGCGCAGCCTTTTCCCTGTTGGCCCGACCGTCTTCTGCGGTCTTGGCCGGAGCGTCCCCGTCTGGCGGAACTCAGTGCATGGTCATCCATTCGCGGGCTTCGCGCAGCGCCTTGGCGATCTCGACCTTCGACATGGCCGCCGAGAGTTCCGAGCGCAGTTCGGCGGCGCGGGCCGAACCCTTGATGGCGGCGATGTTGAACCATTTGTGGGCGGCAACGACGTCGGTTTCGCAATCGCGGCCGGTCGCATACATCATGCCCAGTTCGAAGAGAATGTCGGCCTGGGCAGTTGCCCCCATGGCGCCGAAGCCTGCTTCAAGCATTTCAAAACGTGCCATTTTTAGTCCCCTGTCTGGCTCCCGAGAGCTGCCTCCGTTCGTCTTGTCCGGGCCGCTCTTTCGATGCTTTCGAGAATGCCGCTCAGGCTTGAATCCGTCGTTAAATGGCGTGCTTAATTTGAGGAAAACAAAGCTAAAACAAGAGGTAAACGCGAAAATTCGTTAAGGATACGAAGCCAGCAATTCAGCTGTTTTTCGCCAAATTTGAGGAAAATTTTCGAGCGCGCGGTCAACACTCTGCTAACCCTAGAAAACAAACACGAGGCGCCGGTCGTTTTCATTTCCGGGCCAACAGGGCGAATTCAGGCGCTTTCGAAATGCCAAAGCCTTCCGTCGCGGCACCGCTTTCGTTTTGACGGAAGCTGGACTAGCTTACGTTTGCGTAAGCGGCAGACCGGCGAGGCGGAGCATCCGGCTGGCTATCCAAAGGGAGTAAGACATGTTTCGAAAAGTGAGCCTGGCCCTGGCGGCCACTTTGATCCTGAGCGGAGGGGCGTGGGCCGATCCGATCGAGGGCAACTGGAAAACGCAAGCCGGCGACACCGCTGCCATTTCCGGCAGCAGCTCGTTCTCCATCACGCTCAAGTCAGGCAAATATGCCGGCAAGACCATTGGCTCGCTCAAGGCGGCCGGGGACAACAAATACACCGGCAACATCACCGATCCGGCAAATGACAAGACCTATTCGGGCAAGGCAACCTTGTCGGGCGCGTCGCTCAAGATGAGCGGTTGCGTGCTCGGCGGATTGATCTGCAAGAGCCAGACCTGGCACAAGCTCTAAGCGACCATTTCCTTGTGATCTCCAACGGGGCCCGGCGGGCCCCGTTTTCGTTTTGTCGACGAGCAGGCAGCGCTCGGTCGGCATTCTGGTTGCCCGCAACCCAGTCAACATCTCTTCAATCAATTTGAACGGCAGATGAACGCCGGCATCAGAGCCGGTTCAGAGGCGTCAGGGCATTCTCATACGTGTTGAAGGAGACACGGACCCAATGCTTGCTCGCCGCTTCACCATTGTCTGCCTGCTGATGAGCCTGTTTGGAATGTTCTTCGCCATCCTCGTCGCCGAAGCGGGCCGTTCCCCGCGCTCCTGGGACGAAGCCAACAGAATGTGCCACCTCGCCTGCCCGACCGATTTTCGTCACTGAAACAGAGAACCCGGACCTCGAAAAGAAAAGCATAGAGATCATGAACCGCATCGCCGCCAACCTCTCCAAGACCCTCCGGCTCCTGCCGCGGGCGGCGCTCATCCTGATACTGCTGGCCGCCCCGGTCCTGGCGGTGCCGATGATGCGCGCCGATAGCGGCTCGACGATCGAGGCGCCGGCGCTCAGAAAGTCCGGCGTCGGGTTCGTACTGCTGGTCAGCCTGCAGCGGGGTTGAAGAAAAAAGGGCGCTTTGAGCGCCTTCGGCGGCGAGCCCCCTCCCAACCGCCCGTCCAAGTCTCTATATTGAGCCATGGAAAAGCGAATCTATCCCCAGGCCATCGAATCTGTCGTCATGCCCGAGCCTTTTGGCCGGCAAAGCTTCGATAACGCCGAGAAGGCCGTTGCCGCGCTGCAGGTGCTCTACGAACGCAATACCAAGTTTCTGCGCGATTCCTTCGCGGCCCTAGCCGCCGGCGGCGACAGCAGCAAGCGCTACCGGGCCTTCTACCCCGAGATCGGCGTCACCACGAGTTCGTTCACCCAGGTCGACTCGCGCCAGGCCTATGGCCACATGCCAACACCAGGGCATTTCGCCACCACGGTTACCCAGCCGGACCTGTTCGAGACCTACCTCATCGAGCAGCTTCGGCTGATCATGCGCAATCATGGCGTGTCGGTAACCGTCTCGGAATCGACCACGCCGATCCCGCTGCATTTCGCTTTTCTGGAAGGCACCTATGTCGACGGCGCCGCCGCCGAACGCATCAAGCGGCCGATCCGCGACCTGTTCGATGTGCCGGATCTCGACGGCACCGACGATCAGATCGCCAATGGCACGTTCGAAGTGGCCTTCGGCGAGCCCCGGCCACTGGCGCCTTTCACGGCGCAGCGCATCGATTATTCACTGCACCGCATGACGCACTACACCGCAACCAGCCCGCAGCATTTCCAAAACTTCGTGCTGTTCACCAACTATCAGTTCTATATCGACGAGTTCGTCGCCCGCGCCCGCGACCTGATGGAAAAGGGTGGTGACGGCTACACGGAATTTGTCGAACCTGGCAACGTTATTACCCGGGCCGGACAGAGCGCGCCTAGCGAAGGCGTAGCGCCACAGCGCCTGCCGCAGATGCCGGCCTATCATATGAAGAAGCCGAACCATGGCGGCATCACCATGGTCAACATCGGCGTGGGTCCTTCCAACGCCAAGACCATCACCGACCATATCGCAGTGCTTCGGCCACATGCCTGGGTGATGCTTGGTCACTGCGCCGGGCTGCGCAACACCCAGGCGCTGGGTGATTATGTGCTGGCGCATGCCTATGTGCGCGAGGACCATGTACTGGACGACGATCTCCCGGTCTGGGTGCCGATCCCGCCGCTGGCCGAGATCCAAGTCGCGCTGCAGGAAGCCGTCGCCGAGGTCACCGGCCTGTCGGGCTATGATTTGAAGCGCATCATGCGTACCGGCACCGTCGCCACCATCGACAACCGCAACTGGGAACTGCGCGACCAGCGCGGACCGGTGCAGCGCCTGTCGCAGTCGCGCGCCATTGCGCTCGACATGGAATCGGCGACTATCGCCGCCAATGGCTTCCGCTTCCGCGTCCCTTACGGCACGCTGCTATGCGTTTCCGACAAGCCGCTGCATGGCGAGTTGAAGTTGCCTGGGATGGCGACCGAGTTCTACAAGCGGCAGGTGGCGCAGCACCTGACTATCGGTATCAGGGCGATGGAGAAGCTGGCGGAGATGCCGATGGAGCGGCTGCATTCGCGCAAGCTCCGGAGCTTTTCGGAAACNGCGATGGAGAAGCTGGCGGAGATGCCGATGGAGCGGCTGCATTCGCGCAAGCTCCGGAGCTTTTCGGAAACTGCATTCCAGTAGGCCACCGCGACGCCTCGGCGAGGCAATTCGTCGTCTTGCTCAGGCCGCAATTTGGCCGATATCAGATCGAACGGACCGACAGGCGACATTCAGCGGATACGACCTCGCAGACACGACCTCAATGACAACAGGCGCGCGCTTGAATATGACGGCTGGGCTGGCATTCCTGGCGATGACGGCATTGTCCGCCGCTTTGTTGGCCGGATTTCTCGGCGCGCTGCACCCGGCGTTCGATTCCTTCTCGCATTTCCGTATTCATCTCAGCGTGCTGATGGCACTTCTGGCGCTGCCGCTGCTCGCCAGCCCGTTTCGGCTGCAAGCGGCGGCCGGGCTGCTTTTTGCCATTTCCTGCCTGGCCACAACGACGGGTGCGCTGCCCAAAGGGTGGCGACAACAGGCGGCCGCCAAGCCGACCGGCCAGATCGTTTACAGCCTGCTGCAGATGAATCTTCGCTTCAACAACCCGACACCGAAGAAAGTGCTCTCACTGATCGGCCGCACCAATCCGGACGTGATCACGCTCGACGAGGTGTCGCAGATGTGGACGACCGAGCTTGGCTACATCGCCACCGCTTACCCCTACCGAATCCTCTGCCCCTACCCAAACGGCATGTTCGGCGTGGCGCTGCTGTCGCGCCGGCCCTTTGCCGCCGACGCCGCGCCGCGCTGCGAGCCGCGCGGCGCGATGGCTATCGCCACGGTCGACTTCGGCGGCACCGATGTCGATGTCGCCGCGATCCATTTGAGCTGGCCCTGGCCGAAGGAGCAATACTGGCAGATCGGCGAACTGGCGCAGCCACTCGCCGCGCTCGCCGAGACCGCGATCATGGCGGGCGATTGCAACGCCGTGCCGTGGAGTGCCGCGGTGCGGCGGGTCGCGGCTCTCGGCGGTCTGACACTCATGCCTTCCGCCGGCCCGACCTGGATCCACCGGACACTGCCGGACTTCCTGCGCCGCTATGCAGGCCTGCCGATCGACCAGGTGTTCAGCAAAGGCGGCGTGACGATCCTGTCTTCGACGCGGCTGGAAGATACCGGCTCCGACCACCTGCCGGTGCTGGTCGAATTTTCGGTCCGGTCCGATGAGAAGCAGCCTGACGATGGGCACGCCACTGCGCTCGCGGCGCACGATTTGCCTGCTGAGCCGCACAGCTGACGCGTCAACGAATGGAGCACCCGCGCCGCGGCGAAGCGTTGAGATGGCGAACGGATCACTCGTTCAAGGTTTCCCGATCAAGGCAGCGATCAAATGTTCGACATGGCCGCCATCGCTATGCTCGCGCCGATCGAAGGCGTTTTGTCTCGCCTCATATTCTGCATAAACGGTCTTGATGCGAAGCCGAGCCTCGCGGCGCGCCTTGTTGCATGATGGGTCGTTGGCGACCCGCAGGCCAGTTATCGACCTTTCTGTCACGCGCATCATCTCCCTGGCGATGCGCCCATGTGTTTCCTCATGGGCGCGAACACCCGCGGAAAATCTGTTCCAACGCCTCTTCAACGTCGGCGCCATGGGCGACCCTACGCGAGGGAAGGTGTAGAACAGATTGAGCGTGCCGTTGACCCGCCGCAGCCGGCAGACGCCGTTGTCCTGGCCTCCGCCGAGATCCCAGTCGACCGTATAGGCGGTTGTGGCGATGGCATGCGTCATGAAGCCATGCTTGGGCCCCTTGCTGTCCATCGCGTCGATGAAGGCCGTACCCGAGTTTCCCGTGATGTCGTAGGTCCGCGTCTGGACGATTGCCCTGGTGCCGGCCAGGGCCTCCGGCGCGCACAGTGTCCCGATGACGATGAGGCATGTCAGAACTGTGCGGCGCATCGGCCTTCTCCTTGTCCCCGGAGAAGGGAACCATAAGCCGGTGATAGTTTCAACGGTTCTGCTGTGCTGCATGCTCTTGCAGCCAGAACTCCGCTTCAATTTTGCTGCCACGCCCTGGACGGCCCGGCGCGCAGGGGTCACATACCCTGGTAGACCGGGCCTTCACCGCCTTGCGGGGGCACCCAGTTGATGTTCTGGTTCGGGTCCTTGATGTCACAGGTCTTGCAGTGGACGCAGTTCTGCGCGTTGATGACGAAGCGCACGTCCTTCGCCCGCGGATCGGCGGCGGCGTTGCCGTCCTTGTCGACCCATTCGTAGACGCCGGCCGGGCAATAGCGTGTGGAAGGTCCGGCAAAGACATCATGTTCCGAGCGTTTCTGCAGGTCCATGTCGCCGACCAGCAAATGGACCGGCTCGTTTTCCTCGTGATTGGTGTTGGACAGGAACACCGAGGAGAGGCGGTCGAAGGTCAGCACGCCATCCGGCTTTGGATAGACGATCTTCTTGTGCTGGGCGGCAGGCTCGAGCGTCGCGTAGTCGGCCTTGCCGTGCTTTAGCGTGCCGAAGGGCGAGACGCCGAACAGCGTGTTCAGCCACATGTCGAGGCCGCCCAGGCTGACGCCGATGATGGTGCCGAACCGCGACCAGAGCGGCTTGACGTTGCGCACCTTCTTCAGGTCCTTGCCGATGTCGGTCGCCCGCCAGGCATCCTCATAGGCTGAAAGCTCGTCATTGGCACGGCCGGCGCCGATCGCCTTGGCGACATGCTCGGCCGCCAGCATCCCCGACAGCACCGCATTGTGCGAGCCCTTGATGCGCGGCACGTTGACGAAGCCCGCCGCGCACCCCATCAGCGCACCGCCCGGGAACGACAATTTCGGCACCGACTGCCAGCCGCCCTCGGTTATGGCGCGCGCTCCGTAGCCCAGGCGCTTGGCGCCCTCGAACGTGCCCGCGATCGCCGGATGGGTCTTGAAGCGCTGGAATTCCTCGAAAGGCGACAGATAGGGATTCTTGTAATTGAGGTGGAGGACGAAGCCGACCGCCACCTGGTTGTCCTCCAGATGATAGAGGAACGAACCGCCGCCAGTCTTCATGTCCAGCGGCCAGCCGAAGGAATGCTGCACCAGACCCGGCCGATGGTTCTCCGGCTTGACCTGCCAGAGTTCCTTGAGGCCGATGCCGTATTTGCCGGGCTCGCGGCCATCGGAGAGTTTATATCTAGCGATCAACTGCTTGGCCAGCGAACCGCGCGCGCCTTCGCCGATCAGCACATATTTGCCCATCAGCGCCATGCCCGGCGCGAAGCCCGGACCATGCGTGCCGTCCTTCTCGACGCCCATGTCTCCGGTGACGACGCCGGTGACGGCGCCTTCTTCATTGTAGAGCAGGCCGGCCGCGGCAAAGCCCGGGTAGATCTCGACGCCGAGCGCCTCGGCCTTGCCAGCCAGCCAGCGGCAGACATTGCCGAGCGAGACGATATAGTTGCCGTGGTTGTCCATCAGCGGCGGCATGAAGATGTTGGGCAGGCGGAACGAACCGGCGGGGCCGAGCACCAGGAAATGGTCCGCCGTGACCGGCGTCTTGAAGGGATGACCATCCTCCTCGCGCCAGCCAGNGACGTGTGCTCTTCCGATCTGGGGCCGAGCACCAGGAAATGGTCCGCCGTGACCGGCGTCTTGAAGGGATGACCATCCTCCTCGCGCCAGCCAGGCAGCAACCGGTCGATGCCGATCGGATCGACGACGGCACCCGACAGGATGTGGGCGCCGACTTCGCCGCCCTTTTCCAGCACGACGACGGAGAGCTCGGGATTGACCTGCTTGAGGCGGATGGCCGCGGCGAGGCCGGCCGGTCCGGCGCCGACGATGACCACGTCGAATTCCATGCTCTCGCGTTCGATATCGCTCATCAACCCCTCCGCACTGGCTTGCCGCCGTTGGCGTATCTTGCTGGCTCCTGCGCTGCATAGCGCATCAATTGGCGACAGGAAACCGGCGCATACGTGACAATGCCGAATTGGCCAAAAAGTCGCGCTTTGCGCGGCAGAGAAGCCATTTCCGCGCGGCGCGACCCGCCAGGCTTGCGTTTTTTATTGTTCGACGGCTTGCTTATCGGCCATACTTCCCGCCATGCGCATTCCCGGGCCAGGCGGCTTCTCTTCGACGCGCTTTCCATCAACGCCCGGCCGGGCCTGCCGGGCGCTTATTTTGGCCCTTCTGGCGTTGAGCCCGGATCATGCCGTCGCGGATGAAGTGAAGGTCTGGGCGACAGGCGCGTACTCGTTCTCCGACGAGCTTGGCGGTTTCCGCATCACCGGAGCCTCCGGCATCGGAACCAAGGACGATCCGCTGGTCATCACCGAAGAGCTGAATTCGGCGACACCCGTGACGCTGACCATCCGCACCACAAAGCCGATCCAGGCATTCGGCAGAGCAGGCGAGTTCGCCAACGGCATCATGTATATGCGCATTGACGTCCTCAACAACAGCGGCCAGGCTTGGATCGAGTTCCAGTTCGAGCTTCAGGAAATACTGGACCAGCCAAGCGTGTTCGGAGACGGGCTTTCGTTCGACCAGCGCAACAAGACGCCCGACAATATCTGGTCGAGCAATTTCGCCGATTTCGACCGCGATTTCGAGCCCTATGACCGGTTGCTGTTCAAAAACGGCAAGGTGGACCCGCTGAAGACCGCCAGCTTCGAATTCCTGATGACCGACTACACGCCGCGATGGACCTTCTATCTGGTGCAGGATCCACGCATACCCACTGGCTAGACCGCGACCTCGCCTTGGCAAGCGGGATTGGCTGCCGCCACCGACTTCGCCGAGGTTGCAAATTGATCCGGCCCGGACGATGGTGCGGCCATGACTGCCGCCTCTCCCAACAATCCGGTCGATTTGGCCGATCTGCTCGCCTTCTACGCTAGCGCGGGTGTAGACGAGGCTTTGGAGGATGTGCCGGTCAATCGGTTCGCTGAGGCCGTGCCGAAGCCGGCGGAGCGCATGCCGACGGCGCCACGCGAAAGCAGCGCACCGGAGCCGCGCACGGCTCCGCCCCGCCTCGATGGGCGCGCCGTGCCAGATGCTCCGGCCCCGCGCCCGCCCACCTCGGCCGTGCCCGACGAAGCGCAGGCGGCACTGGCGCACCAGCTGGCAAACGCGGCAATGTCGCTGGACGAATTACGCCAGCACATGGCCGCTTTCGAGGGCTGCAATCTCAAGGCCACCGCCAAGAACCTCGTTTTCGCCGACGGCAACCCGCAAGCCGCTGTCATGCTGGTCGGTGAAGCCCCCGGCCGCGACGAGGACATTGAAGGACTGCCCTTCGTCGGCCGCTCGGGCCGCCTGCTCGACCGGATGCTGGCCGCGATCGGCCTCGACCGCAGCTCGGTCTACATCGCCAATGTCATTCCCTGGCGCCCACCCGGCAACCGCACGCCGACGCCGCACGAGACCGAGATCTGCCGGCCGTTCATCGAGCGCCAGATCGAACTGGTCAATCCCAAGGTGCTGATCAATCTCGGCGGCCCGTCGGCCAAGACCTTGCTCAACACCTCGGAAGGAATCCTGCGGCTGCGCGGCAACTGGCGCGTCCACACAACGGGTTCCGGCGTTGCCATCCCGGCCATGCCGACATTGCACCCGGCCTATCTCTTGCGCACGCCCGCGCACAAGAAGCTGGCATGGCGGGATTTTCTCGAAGTGAAGGCGAAGCTGCGGGAAGTGAGCTAGCGATGACCTCGCGGGTAATTGAAATGCATTCAGCGTCAGCCTAGTCGTCCTGCATGACAACGCCCCAAGCCTCCGCCGGTAGCTTGATCCGCGAATGGCGCACGCGCCGCCGCATGAGTCAGCTCGACCTCGCCATGGAAGCGGAGATTTCGCAACGGCATCTCTCCTTCGTCGAAAGCGGGCGTGCCGCGCCCTCGCGCGACATGGTGCTGCATCTGGCCGAGCAGCTTGCGATCCCGCTGCGGCAGCGCAATCAATTGCTGCTGGCCGCGGGCTTCGCGCCGAGCTTCAGCGAACGGCCGCTCACCGATACGACGCTGGCACCGGCAATGGCGGCGGTCGAGATGGTGCTCAAGGGGCATGAGCCGTTTCCGGCATTGGCGGTGGACCGGCACTGGAACCTGGTTGCGGCGAACACGGCGATCGGGCCATTCCTGGCCGATGTTTCCGAACCCTCGCTGCTCCAGCCACCCGTCAATGTGCTGCGGCTCAGCCTGCACCCAGGTGGTGTCGCGCCGCGCATCGTGAACCTTCAGGAATGGCGCACCCACCTGCTCGAACGGCTGAAACATCAGAACGATGCCGCCGGTGACCCGGTGCTGGTGGCATTGGAGCAAGAGCTTCGCGGTTATCCCTCTGGCCTGCAGAGCAGCCGGCCGAAGCCGGTCGAGCCGAATGCGATCGTGCATCCGCTGCGGCTTGCCCATGGGGATACGGTGCTTTCCTTCATCAGCACCATTACCGTGTTTGGCACGCCACTGGATGTCACCCTTTCGGAACTGGCGATCGAATCCTTTTTCCCGGCCGATGAGCAGACACGGGTGGTGCTGGTACGCTTGGCAAACGAGCGGTCGGAACGGTCCTGATCACCCTTGCGTCAGCGCAGCCTTGCGGGTGCGCGTTCGTTCCAGACCCAGCTGCCGTTCGCGCCAGATGATGAAGATGCCGGCGGCGACCACGATCACGCCACCGACCAGCGTGCCGGGTGAGGTCACGTCGCCGAAAACGAAATAGCCGACGACGACGCCGAGGATCATCGAGGTGTATTCGAAAGGCGCCACGACCGAGGCTTCGGCATGACGATAGGCCGCGGTCATCAAAATCTGGCCGAGGCCGCCACAAAAGCCGGCGAGGATGAGCAACGTGGCTTGTATCGGCGTCAGCGACTGCCAGCCGAAGGGCAGCGTCAGCAATGAGAGCACGCTTGCCGTCGACGAGAACCACAGCACGATGGTCGCCGTCTTCTCCGTCTGCACCAGATTGCGCACGAGCAGCATGGCGACAGCCGAGATTGCCGCGGCCGCCAGCGCGGCCATGACGCCCAGGACCTCCTGGTCGTCGAGACCTTCATCCGAATTGAGCAGCGTCAGTTCCGGCCAGGAAATGACGAGCACGCCAATGAGGCCGATGGCGACAGCGCTCCAGCGATAGACGCGGATCGTCTCGCCAAGGAAGACCGAGGAGAACACCACGACCAACAGCGGCTGGGCATAGTTCAGGGTGATCGCCTCGGGAAGAGGCAGCCTGGTGAGCGCGAAAAAGCCGAGCCCCATGGCACCGACGCCGACGACGCCACGCGCGACGTGGTTGAAGGGGCGTTTCGTGACGAATGCCGTGGCCAGATGTCCCTTCAACGTCAGGAAGACAATGATCGGGAAGATGGCGAAGAAGGAACGGAAGAAGACGATCTGCCCGGCAGGCACATCGCCTGCCGCCTTGATACAGGTTTGCATGCCGACAAAAACCGCAACGGAGACGATCTTCAGCACGATGCCTCTCAGCGTACCGTGGCCGCCCGTCGTCTCTGCTTGCGCCCCCGCTCCTGATGTCACTTTGGCAATGCGTCTCTGCCCGTGGTCGAGGGCACGTTGCGGCTCTCGGAACGGCAGAACGGGAAATTGTCGGCGCGCCGAACGAAAGCGCCCATCCCGAATTTCGGTGTGACGGCCGTCATGACTGCCTCGCGACAAGGAAAGGATGACCTGAATTAGGCCCTGCCGCAGTTTTGTCGAGGGAGTGTTTCGTGTAAAGAGCGCGGACTTCGAATTTTTGGACCAGTCAGATCATGTCCGGTCCCCGGACAAGACNGGAGTGTTTCGTGTAAAGAGCGCGGACTTCGAATTTTTGGACCAGTCAGATCATGTCCGGTCCCCGGACAAGACAGGAAAAGCCAGGGAATGCGCACCGATACCGGCCAAGTCTTCAAACTCGAGGACTATCGCCCCAGCGACTACCTCATTCCGGAAACCCACCTTGAATTCCGTCTTTCGCCGCAGGCAACGGTCGTCACCGCGATACTGATCGTCGAACGCCGCGAGGACATATCCACGTCGGCTCCGCTGGTGCTCGACGGCGATGGTTTGACGCTCAAACGCATCGAGGTCGACGGCAAGATGATGAGACCGGCGGATCTGCTGGCGAGCCCCGACCAACTGACCCTGCTCAAACCGCCGGCGGCACCTCGTTTCCAACTGCTGATCGAAACCGAGCTGGCCCCAGCCGGCAACGAGGCCCTGATGGGCCTTTACCGCTCGAATAACGTGTACTGCACGCAATGCGAGGCGGAGGGTTTTCGCCGCATCACCTATTTCCTCGACCGCCCCGATATCCTGTCGGTCTACACGGTGCGCATCGAGGCGCGACGCGACGAGGCGCCGCTGCTCCTGTCGAATGGCAATCCGGTCGAGAGCGGCGATCTCGCCGAAGGCTGGCACTACGCCAAATGGCACGACCCCTTCCCCAAACCGTCCTATTTGTTCGCCCTGGTGGCCGGCAATCTCGGCCAGGTCGCCGACAATTTCGTCACTATGTCCGGCCGCAAGGTCGAGCTCGGCATCTATGTCGAGCTCGGCAAGGAGGCGCTCGCCGGCTACGCGATGGACGCGCTGAAGCGGTCGATGCAATGGGACGAGGAGGCGTTTGGCCGCGAGTACGACCTCGACGTCTTCAACATCGTCGCCGTGTCGGACTTCAACATGGGCGCGATGGAGAACAAGGGCCTCAACATCTTCAACGACAAATACGTGCTGGCCGACCAGGAGACGGCGACGGACGCCGATTTCGCCAATATCGAGGCGATCATCGCGCATGAATATTTCCACAATTGGACAGGCAACAGAATCACTTGCCGCGACTGGTTCCAGCTTTGCCTGAAGGAAGGGCTAACGGTCTTCCGCGATCATGAGTTCTCCGCCGACCAGCGCTCGCGCGCGGTCAAGCGCATCGCCGAGGTGCGCACGCTGCGGGCCCACCAGTTTCCCGAGGACCAAGGCCCGCTGGCGCATCCGGTGCGGCCGCGCCGCTACCGCGAGATCAACAATTTCTATACGGCGACGGTCTACGAGAAAGGCTCCGAAGTGGTGCGCATGATCCGCACCATTCTCGGACCCGAAGTCTTTCGCGCCGGCATGGACCTCTATTTCGAACGCCACGACGGCGAGGCCGCGACCATCGAGGACTTCATCAAGGTGTTCGAGGACGCGTCCGGCCGCGACCTGTCACAATTCGCGCTCTGGTATCATCAGGCTGGCACACCCAACCTGACGGTCAGTTCGACGCACAATCCGGCCGCACAGGAATTCACGCTCGAGATCGAGCAGTCGGTGCCGCCGACACCCTCCGAAAGCCGCAAGCGGCTGATGCATATCCCGCTCGCCTTCGGCCTGATCGGCGCCGGCGGCAAACCTGTCGCATATAGCGACGTCGAGGGCGCCAGCGTCGAGGACGGCGTCATCCACGTCCGCAAGCGTCGCCATGTGGTGCGTTTCTCGGGCGTGGCCGAGCGCCCGGCGGTGTCGCTCAACCGTGGCTTTTCGGCGCCGGTGACGCTGTCGGTCGAGCAGAAGGCGGCCGACCAGTACTTCCTCGCCCGCCATGACAGCGACGCCTTCTCGCGCTGGCAGGCCTTCAACACGTTGCTGACCGATGCGCTGATCGCTGCCTTCCGCCAGATCCTCGGCGGCAAACAGCCGGACTTCGCCCCACGGCTGACCGAGCTTGCCGGCAGCATCGCCAGCGACGAGACGCTGGAGCCAGCCTACCGGGCCCTGGCGCTGGCGCTGCCGGGGGATGCCGACATCGCCCGCGACATCGGCAAGAACATCGATCCCGATGCCATCCATGCGGCCCGACAGGCGCTTGCGCGGGCGATCGGCATGGCCAATGGCGAGGCCTTTTCCGGCCTCTACGACAGCCTTGCCGACAAGAGCGCTTTCAGCCCGGATGCGGCGAGTGCGGGACGGCGCGCCTTGCGCAACATTGTGCTGGATTATCTCTCGCTGCTGCCGGGTGGAGCAGCATTGGCTGCCGGGCATTTCCACTCCGCGACCAACATGACCGACCGGGCAGCCGCATTGGCCGTGCTTGCGCATCGTCACCACGGATCGCCGGAGGCAGGCGAGGCGCTGGTGGCTTTCGAACAGACATATGCGTCGGACCCGCTGGTGATGGACAAATGGTTCCAGATCCAGGCCAGCGTGCCTGGGCCGCAGGCGGTGGACACGGTTCGCGCCCTGACCGCTCATGCCGGCTTCTCAATGGGCAATCCGAACCGGGTGCGCTCGTTGATCGGCACATTCTCCAGCGCCAACCAGACCGGCTTTCACCGCGCCGACGGCGAAGGCTACCGCTTCTTCGCACGAACGGTGCTTGAGGTTGAAAAGCGCAATCCGCAAGTGGCGGCAAGGCTGGCGACGGCGCTCAGGTCATGGCGCTCGCTCGAACCGGGCCGGCAAGCCAAGGCCCGAGAAGTGCTGGTTTCGATCGCCAATGCCGAAAACCTGTCGGCGGATCTGCGCGACATCGTCGAGCGCACGCTGGCTTAGGCGCTCCGCCTTCTTCCCCGCGGGAGAAGGCCGGGTTCAAAAGCCCACTATTTTAGTCGATTTTTAATCTTTTTTCGCCGGACCACTGGACAAGGCGAATCACCTTTGATTCTTTAATGGCGATTCGGAAGTGCGGTGTTGCCGGATCACCAGCACATAGAAATGCGGCATACTGAAATCGGGGAGTGCCATTTATGGCAAAGGCGGACGCGTGGGGCGCGCCCGGCGGGATGGTTTTTGCGCGTCGCGAGACGCGCGGCGACGGCCTTGCCGGGAATACGCGGCTCATTGCCGAACCGGCCTACAAGCGGCTTCTGGCGGCCGAACCGCTGCTGCGCCGGTCGATACCGGCCCTCATCGTCATCTTCCTGCTCGTCATTGCGGCGCTGCGTGTAATCTCGCTGATGAACGAGCGCGACGACGTGGAGCGCGATGCCAAGGCTATCCTGACGCTGGCGGCCGCGCAGCTCGCCAGTTCGCTCGCCACCACATCAGACACGCTGCCGGGCGCCACGCAGGACCTGCTGGAGACCACCAGCCGCCAGGGCGCCATGGGCCGCAGCCATGTGCTGGTCGTCACCGACAGCGCTTTCAGGATCACCGCGGTGACGCCGCGTTCGGTGCCCTGGCAAGGCCATTCGCTCGACGGCCTCGTCCAGGGCGGCCAACCTCTGTTCATGTTCGGCGACCGGGCTGGCGTCATGGAGGTCAACATTGGCGGGCAGGACTGGTACGCGGCGGTCAGCCTGAGCAAGGACAGGAAGGGAGCCGCGGCGGCGCTCGTCCCCCAAGAGGCGGTCTTCGACACGTGGCGCAAGACCGTCTCGCTCAACGTCACCCTGTTCGTGCTGACGGCCGGCGTGCTGATCATCATTCTCTATGCCTATTTCGGTCAGGCGGCGCGCGCGCAAGCAGCCGACCGCATCTATGTCGAAGCGCATCAGCGTATCGACATGGCGCTGGTTCGCGGCCGGTGCGGCCTGTGGGATTGGGACATGGTGCGCGGCAAGATGTACTGGTCACGCTCGATGTACGACATGCTGGGCTATGAGCCCTGCGAGGCGATGCTGTCCTTCGGCGAGGTCGACGAGATTATCCATCCCGAGGACGGTGACCTGTTCGAACTCGCCAACAGGATCGTCGCGCGCGAGATCGACCACATCGACCAGGTGTTCCGGATGCGGCATGCCGATGGCCAGTGGGTGTGGATGCGCGCCCGCGCCCAGGTCATGGACCCGGAAGCGCCGGAGATCCAGCTCATCGGCATCGCCGTCGACGTCACCGAGCAGCGCCATCTGGCGCTGCGCTCCGAAGCGGCCGATCTTCGCCTCAGGACGGCGATCGAGAACATCAATGAATCCTTCGTGCTGTGGGATTCGGCTCAGAACCTGATCATGTGCAATTCCAAATACCAGCAGGACAACGGGCTCTCGGATCGCGACGTGATGCCAGGTGTAACGCGCGCTTCCCTGGAAGAACGTATGCTGGCCTTCGCTTCGGAACGCCGGCTGGCCAATACCAACGGTCCGCAGGGCGGCGCCACGTTCGAGCGCCAGCTTTCCGACGGCCGCTGGCTGCAGGTCAACGAGCTCAGGACCAGGGACGGTGGCATCGTCTCGGTCGGGTCCGATATCACCCAGATCAAACTGCACCAGGAGAAACTCGTCGACAGCGAACGCCGGCTGATGGCGACGATCCATGATCTCAGCCTCGCCCGCCGGGCCGAAGAGGAACGGGCGCGCGAACTGGTCGACCTCAACCGCAAATACATGAAGGAAACCGAGCGCGCCGAAGCGGCGAACCGGGCCAAATCCGAATTCCTGGCCAACATGTCGCATGAGCTGCGCACACCGCTCAACGCCATCATCGGGTTCTCCGAGCTGATGGAACAGGGGCTGTTCGGTCCGTTGGGTTCGGAGCGCTACGAGGAGTACGCCACCGACATCAACAGCAGCGGCAAATATCTGCTCGGCGTCATCAACGACATTCTCGACATGTCCAAGATCGAAGCCGGCCAGTTCTCGCTGGACCAGGAACAGATCGACCTCGGTCCGCTGATCAGCGAGACGGTGCGTGTCGTCTCGCTGCAGGCGGCGCAGAAGGCGATCACCGTGGAAACGCGCATTGCCGACGCCTTGACATTGTTTGCCGATCGCCGGGCGATCAAGCAGATCGTCATCAATCTCCTGTCCAACGCGGTGAAATTCACCGGCCAGGGCGGCCACATATCGGTCAGGGCCCGCAACACGTCAGGCGCGCTGGTGCTGACGATCGAGGACAATGGCTGCGGTATCCCGAAGGAAGCCCTCGGCAAACTGGGGCGCCCCTTCGAGCAGGTGCAGAACCAGTTTTCCAAGAACCATGCCGGCTCCGGCCTTGGCCTTGCCATTTCGCGCTCGCTGGCCGAGTTGCAAGGCGGTGCACTGAAGATCCGCTCGACCGAAAGTGTCGGCACGATCGTATCGGTGCGCATTCCCGTGAAGAAGGCGCCAACGGCGGTCAAGGCCGCGGCCTGAGCGACAGGCTCCGGTCGACGACTCGGAGCCCGCCTCAACCAAATCTTACTGCACGCCCCCGTCGTTGCCTTCGTCATCCCATTGACGGTCATGGCGCCCGTCCTTCGGCAGTTCGCCCTTCTCGATCTTGCCGTCATTGTTCTTGTCGAGCATCGCGAAAAGCTTCTTTTCGCGGCCGGTGATGTCATCCGATGTCAGCGTGCCGTCGCCCTTGCTGTCGTAACGGGCGATGATGCGTCTGGCCATGCGTTCGAAGCGCGCCTTCTCCAGCGCGTCGGCGAGTTGAGCGACAGTCAGCTTGCCGCCATTGTCAGTGACAAGCTTCTTGAGCCGCGCGTCCATGACATCGGAGAACTGCTCGAAGGTGATTTTGCCGTCATTGTCCTTCATTGCCTTGTCGAGCCGCATCATGGTGCGCTCACGCACGTTGGCGCTGTCGAGGTTCTCGCCATAGGCCGCGCCGCCGACGGCTCCGGCCAGGGCGATGTAGGCAAGTGCGAGCTTGGTTGTCTTTCTCATGGTTTTCTCCTGTTGCATCGTCACCCCCGATGCGGCCGAACGTCGTTGGTCACGACCCTCCGGTACGAAGCAGAAGGTCGAAATCCTTCCTGACCTTTTGCGACGTCTCCTTGAGATGTGCTTCCAGCACACCGAAATCCGGCAGGTCGGCGACCGCCAGAAGCAGATCCGAAAGCCCCGGCGGAACGTCGTCACGTTCGAACGGTCCGGTGAGGCACAGCCGCGTCATCTGGGTCAGTGCCAGATAAAGGGTGTAAGCCTCGCCGAGGTCCTGACTGATCACGGCATTGGCGAAACGGGGCGTCAGACGAGACAGGATCTCGGCCGTACCGGTGGCGCGTGGCCCGGCCTCGACCTGCCCAATGATGACAGCCACCTGGGCGATGAATTCGAGATCGATCAGACCGCCCGGGATCAGCTTGATGTCCCACGGGTCGCGGGGCGGTTTTTCCTGCTCGATCATGGCCCGCATGTCGGAAGCTTCGGTTTTCACCTTCGCCGCGTCGCGTGGCTGGCCGAGCAGCGCGGCGACTTCCGCTTCAACCTCGGCGCAGAGGCCCGCGTCGCCAGCAATCGGGCGCGCCCGCGACAGCGCCATGTGTTCCCAGGTCCAGGCTTCCTTGCGCTGGTATTTCTTGAAGGCATCGATATGGGTGGCGACCGGTCCCTTGTTGCCGGACGGCCGCAAACGCAGGTCGAGCTCGTAAAGCACCCCTTCCGCCGTCGGTGCCGATACCGCGGATATCAGCCGCTGCGTCAAGCGGGTGTAGTAATGCGACGGCGCCAGCGGTTTTTCACCATCAGAGTCCTCGGCGTCCGCGTCGTGATCGTAAAGCAGGATGAGATCGACATCCGATCCGGCCGTCAATTCGCGGCTGCCAAGCTTGCCCATCCCAAGCAGCGAAACCACGCCACCGGCGATCGTGCCGTGGCGCACCGCGAATTCGGCCATCACCGCTTGCAAGGCCGCCGCAATGGTCAGGTCAGCAAGATCTGAAAAAGCACGGCCGGCGCGGGCCGGATCGATCGAGCCCGCGAGCAGCCGCACACCGATCAGGAATTTCTGCTCGGAAGCAAATATGCGTAAGCGGTCGAGCACGTCCTCATAGGCCCTGTCGCCCTCAAGGAAGGCGGAAAGCCGCCCCGAGAGATAGGCGCGGTCTGGCAGCTCGGTCAGCAACGCCGGGTCGAGCAAGCCGTCGAACACATGCGGCCGGCGAGTGATGATGGCCGCCAGCCTTGGTGCCGCGCCCATGATCGTCGCCATCAGCTTGAGCAGTGCGGGATTCGACTGCAGCAGCGAAAACAGCTGGATGCCGGCCGGCAGGCCAGCGAGGAACTCGTCGAAACGGACCAGCGCCTCGTCGGCCCGGCGCGTCTGGCCAAAGGCCTTGAGCAGTGCCGGCGTCAGTTCCGTCAGCCGCTCGCGCGCCTCCGCCGACTGGGTGACGCGATAGCGGCCGAAATGCCAGCCGCGGATGACGCGGCAGATATCGCTCGGCCGCTGAAAGCCGAGGCCGTGCAGGGTCTGCAGCGTGTCCGGGTCGTCGACGTCACCGGTGAAGACCAGGTTGCCGATGCCGGCCGAAAGCTCGGGCGCGGTTTCGAACAGCGCCGCATAGTGGCGCTCGACCTGCTGCAGCGAGGCACGGAAGGCCCCGGCGAACTCGGCGGCACCGGCAAAGCCCAGCATGCCGGCGATGCGCTCCAACCCTTCATCGTCCTCCGGCAGCGTGTGCGTCTGCTCGTCGGCCACCATCTGGATGGCGTGTTCGACCCGGCGCAGGAACCAGTACTGGAGGGCGAGTGCGTCTCGTGCGTCCGATGTGATCCAGCCTCGGGCCGCGAGCTGACCGAGCATCGGCACGGTTTCGCGGCCGCGCAGCTCCGGAAAGCGGCCGCCGGCGATGAGCTGCTGGGTCTGGACGAAGAACTCGATCTCGCGGATGCCGCCGCGCCCAAGCTTGACGTTGTGCCCTTTCACGGCGATCTCGCCATGGCCCTTGTGGGCATGAATCTGGCGCTTGATCGAATGGACGTCGGCAATCGCCGCGTAGTCCATGTATTTGCGCCAGATATAGGGCTGGAGTTCCTTGAGGAATGCATCGCCCGCGGCGAGATCACCGGCCACCGGGCGCGCCTTGATCATCGCGGCGCGTTCCCAGTTCTNATCTGGCGCTTGATCGAATGGACGTCGGCAATCGCCGCGTAGTCCATGTATTTGCGCCAGATATAGGGCTGGAGTTCCTTGAGGAATGCATCGCCCGCGGCGAGATCGCCGGCCACCGGGCGCGCCTTGATCATCGCGGCGCGTTCCCAGTTCTGGCCACGCGCTTCGTAATAGCGAAGCGCGGCTTCAACCGGGATAGCCAGCGGGGTGGAGCCGGGATCGGGACGCAACCGCAGATCGGTACGGAAGACATAGCCGTGCTCGGTGCGGTCCTGCAGGATGCGAACCAGCCGACGCGTCAGGCGTGAGAACAGGTCGGTGACGTCGAGAGGATCGACCACGGCGGGTGCCTCCGGATCGAAGAACACGACGAGGTCGATGTCGGACGAGAAATTCAGCTCATGCGCGCCGAGCTTGCCCATGCCGAGCAGGATCCAGCCCGATCGATGCGAGGGGTTGTCGAGGTCGGGCAGCTTGAGCTTGCCCAAGCCATGCGCGTCACGCAGCAGGAAATCGACTGCCGCGCGGGTGCAGGCGTCGGCGAGATCGCTCAACCGCCTTACGGTCAGCGAGGTTTCGGCCTCGCCCGAAAGATCGGCGAGCGCGATCAGGAAATGTGCCTCGGCCTTATGCCGGCGCAGCTCCATCATCAGGCCGGATTCCGAGACTGTTTCGGCCAAGGGCGCCTTGTCGATCGCGGCGGTGATCGCCTTCAGACGGGCCTCTATCGGCAGGTCGAACAGCCCGTCCAGGATTTGGGGCCGGCGGCGCGCCGTATCGCGCAGGAATGGCGAAAGGTCGAAGACAGCGGCGAGGAGATCCTGCGCCTTGCCTTTGCCGGCCAGGAATTTGGCCACCCGTGTCAGCCCCTCTTCGCGCGCTGCGTCCGCGATTTCGGTGAGCTCCTGTCGTGCCCGGGCCTCGTCGAGCGGGACAAGCGGGGTTTCCAGGCTGAGCAGCCAGTCTGTCTTGCTCCGCTTGGCGACGGCCTCCATCAGTGATCCTCGCGCGCCGGGAAACTCATGGCCACGGATAGTCCTGGATTGCCAGGCAGCAGGTCAAGCCGCCCGTAATGGAATGTCATGACCGCCTTGGCGAGACTGAGGCCAAGGCCAGAACCAGGCTGCGAACGGCTCTTCTCCAGCCGCACGAAGCGCTCCGTCGCCCGGGCGCGATCGGCGTCGTCTGGAATGCCCTGGCCATTGTCCGTGACGGAAAGCCTGATCTCGCCGTGCGTGCGTTCGAGCTTTACACGGACCGCCGGCTTGGACGTCGAATCGGTCGAGTACTTGATCGCATTGTCGACGATGTTGGAGAGCGCCTGGCCGATCAGCTCGCGGTTGCCGTCGACGACAAAAACACCATTCACCTCGGTGTCCAGCGAAACGCCAGCCTCCTCGGCCACCGGCTCATAGAGTTCGACGACATCACGTACGGCCGCCGCCAGATCGACGCGGTGGGTGTGCTCGGAAGAATAGCCCGCCTCCAGCCGGGAGATCATCAGGATGGCGTTGAAGGTCTTTATCAGCTGGTCGGACTCGGCGATGGTGCCTTCCAGCGCCTGCCTGTAGTCCGATGTCTTCTGCTTGCCGGAAAGCGTCGCTTCGGCCCGGTTGCGCAGCCGGGTCAGCGGCGTCTTAAGGTCATGCGCGATGTTGTCGGAAACCTGCTTAAGGCCTTCGTTGAGCGTGGCGATCCTGGCCAGCATGGCGTTGAGGTTTTCCGAAAGCCGGTCGAACTCGTCGCCGGTGCCGGTCACCGGCAGCCGGCCGGAGAGATCCCCGCCCATGATGCGCCGGCTTGCCTCCGACACGCCATCGATACGCTTCAGCGCCGCGCGGCCGACAAAGAACCAGATCAGGATGCCACCCAGGGCCATCATGCCGAGCGCCAGCATCAGCGAACGGCGTATGACGGCACGGAACCGCTCTGGTTCCCCGAGATCGCGGCCGACCAGCATGATCATCTGGTTCGGCAGCCGAAGCACCAGGGCAATGGCGTTGTGGCCCTTCTCGCCCTGCGCTTGCGTGTCGCTCTGGTCGGGCTGTGCGGTCCCCTTGTCGGCAGGCAAGTTGCGTAGACGATCGAGTTCTCCCTCGCCAAAGCGCTGATAGGAAAATGGGCTGGTGGTCCAGCCTTCGTTTTCGAGAACGCCCGGCTCGAGGCTCTGCACGTTACCGGTCAGGATCTGGCCGTTGGCATCGGCGATCAGATAGAGATTGGCGCCGGGCTGCCGCGAGCGGGCCTCGACCACGCGGACCAATACCGGAAGGCCACCGCGCTGATAGGCGCGGGCAAGGCCGAGCACCTCGTCGTTGATGGTCTCCTGCGTCTGCCCGGTCAGCATGCGCGCCGAAAGCGAAGTCATATAGAGGACGAGCAGCACCGCGCAGAGCGCGAAGAGCAAGAGATATAGCGCCGAAAGCCGCGCGGCCGTCGTCTTCATGATGGCGGGCACGGAAAGCGCCATGCCGCCGCCTAGCCGCCCTTCAGCATGTAGCCGGCGCCGCGAACGGTATGCAGGATCGGCTTGTCGAAGCCCTTTTCGATCTTGCCGCGCAGCCGGGAGACGTGGACGTCGATGACGTTGGTCTGCGGATCGAAATGATAGTCCCAGACATTTTCGAGCAGCATCGTGCGCGTCACAACCTGGCCGGCATGGCGCATGAGATATTCGAGCAGGCGGAATTCGCGCGGTTGGAGCGTGATCTCACGCGCCGCCCGGCGGACAGAATGCGAGAGCCTGTCGAGTTCAAGATCGCCAACCCGGTAGACGGTCTCGGCCTCCTTGGCGCTGGCGCGTCGGTTGAGCACCTCGACACGAGCCAGAAGTTCGGAAAAGGCATAGGGCTTGGTCAGATAATCGTCGCCGCCGGCGCGCAGGCCGGTGACCCGGTCATCGACTTCGCCCAGCGCCGAAAGGATGAGCACCGGCGTCGTGTTGCCCCTGGAGCGGAGAGCGGCAATGACCGACAGGCCGTCGCGGCGCGGCATCATCCGATCGATGACCATCACATCGTAGTCACCCGCATCGGCAAGCGCGAAGCCGGTCTCGCCGTCACCCGCAACATGCGCGGTATGACCGGCTTCGGTGAAGGCTTTCTGCAGATAATCCGCAGCCTCGCGATCGTCTTCTATGACGAGAATCTTCATAGGGCCGTTATACGCGATTTCGCTTGAAGGTTGAGTAGCCGGCATCTGCATTTTAGCCTTAGCCAAAGCGCATCGCGATCAAGACGATCGAGAGCGTACGCGACAAAATCTTTGTTCCGTGGCGTCGTTAGGCCGAACATGCCAGTTTCCGGTCATGTCGTTACCTGCAACCGGGACCAACCGGCATCGGGCACGAGGCCTGAGTGGGCAGCCACATGCGGGCGCGGCAACGGGCGATGGGAAGCCCGCTGCCGCTGAGAAAGAGCACGATGACTGACTAACGGGCTCTCCTCCTACTTTCCCATGCGGCGACTCGGGGGTGTTGAAACCGCCGCATTGGAAAAGTCGTCTCAGCCCTTGGCCACCGGCACCGCGACGAAGCGGTTGTTGTCGTCACGGGTGATCTGCATCAGCACCGCCTTGCGTCCGGATTTGACCGCATCGGCCATGGCCTTGGTGACGTCTTCGGTGCCGTTGACCTCCGCCGAGTTGACCGCGGTGATGACGTCGCCCGGCTGGATGCCGCGATCGGCGGCGGCGCTGTCGGGGTCGACGTCCGTCACCACCAGACCCTTGCCGTTTTCAGACTTGGTGACGGTGAGGCCAAGATCGGCCAGCGTGTCAGGCTTTGCGGGAGCGGCAGGCTGCTGTTGCTGGTCGTTCGAGGCCTGCTTGTCGCTCGCCGGCAGTTTGCCGAGATCGACCTTGACCGTCTGACTCTTGCCGTCGCGCCAAACCGTCACATCAACCGACTTGCCCGGCGAATAGGCGCCGATCAGGCGGGCGAGTTCCTTCGGGGACGCAACGTCCTTGCCGTCGACCTGGGTGATCACGTCGCCGGCTGATATGCCGGCCTTCTTGCCGGGGCCATCGTCCTGGGCGCTGGACACCAACGCGCCATTGTTGGACTTCAGGCTGAGCGATTCGGCTATGTCGGAGGTGACCGGCTGGATTTCGACGCCGAGCCAGCCGCGCTGCACCGCACCGCTCTTCATCAGGTCGCCCACGACCTGCTTGGCGGTCGAGGCCGGAATGTCGAAGGCGATGCCGACACTGCCGCCCGAAGGCGAGAAGATGGCGGTGTTGATGCCGACCACCTGGCCGTTGAGATTGAAGGTCGGGCCGCCTGAATTGCCGCGGTTGACCGAGGCGTCGATCTGGAGGAAATCGTCATAGGGGCCGGCGCCGATATCGCGGCCGCGCGCCGAGACGATGCCGGCGGTGACGGTGCCACCGAGACCGAACGGATTGCCGACAGCCACGACCCAGTCGCCGACACGAACCTTGGAATCGTCGGCGAAGTCGACATAGGTGAACTTGCCGCCACCATCGACCTTGAGCACGGCGAGATCGGTGCGCGGATCGGTGCCGACCAGCTTGGCGTCGAGTTCCTTGCCGTCATTGGTCACAACGGTGAAGGCGGTGCCCTCTTCGACGACGTGGTTGTTGGTGACGAGGTAACCGTCTTCGGAGATGAAGAAGCCGGAGCCCTGCGCTACCGGGCGCGGCTCGCCGTTGTTGCGATCGCGATGACCGAAGCGACGATGACCTTCGTCGTTCTGGCCGCCCTGGTCGCCAAAGCCACGGAATTCCTTAAAGAAACGACGCAGCTGCGGATTGTTGGGAAGATTGTCGAGGCCGTCCTGATCGTCGGAGCCATCATCGGCGGTCGGCTGAATCTTGGCCTTGACCTTGACGCTGACCACGGCCGGCGACACACGCTCCACGACATCGGCGAAGCTCAGAACCTGCGGGGCTTCGACGCGCACGGCGTCAGCGAGAACGGGGCTGGTTCCGCTGGTCAACGCGCCAACGCCGATCGCACCGGCGACCGCGACAGACGCGGCAGCAGCCAGAAGACGCTTGCGGGTGCGGAAATATGAATCGGGGGCAATATTCATGGATCTCTTATCCTCTTTCAAACGGACGCGCCTTGATCGGCATCCTCAAGGAACAACAATTAGGGAAGCGCACATTACGACGCCATTTCCGGCACATGAAACTTTGGTAATGTTGGCGGGCGACGGCAACCGTCAGTCGCGGCGGAGGATCGCATCCAATGCCGCCTGCTCTTCGACCGAAAGCGCTGCCGTTGCTGGAAGCCGGCGTGACCGTGCACTGAGCACTATGAACACGCCGGCCAAAAGCAGGAGAACCGGCGTGCCCCACAGCATCGCGTTGCGCAGATCGAAGCGTGGCTTCAGCAGCACGAACTCGCCATAACGCGAAACCACATAATCCATCACCTGGCGGTCGGTATCGCCCGCGACAAGGCGTTGTCGCACCAGGATACGCAGGTCCCTGGCAAGGTCGGCATCGGACTCGTCGATCGACTGGTTCTGGCAGACCATGCAGCGCAGGCCCTCCGACAGCGCCCGCGCCCGCGCCTCGAGTGCCGGGTTGGCCAGCATCTCGTCGGGCTTCACCGCCATTGCCGTTCCGGCGAAGAACAACGCCAGCAACAGGACTATCGACGTCAACGAAAGCCTTGCCCTCATGGCAGGCCTGCAGGCGCCACCGCCTGCTTGCGACGGCGCGATGGCGCGCCGACCCGCAGGCGCCTGTCCATCAGCGACATCGCCGCACCCGCCATCATCACCAGGCCGCCACCCCAGATCAGTGTCACCAGCGGCTTCCACCACAGACGCACCACGACCGAGCCGTCCTTGCCCTCGTCGCCGAGCGAAATGTAGAGCTGAGAAAGGCCAATGGTCTTGATGCCGGACTCCGTCGTCGTCATCTGCCGCACCGGATAGAAACGCTTGGCGGAGCTGACTTCGCTGACAGGGCTGCCGCTGACGCCGATCAGCTCGAAACGCCCGCGATCCTCGTTGTAGTTCGGTCCCTGCGCAGGATAGAGCCCGACGAACCGCACCATGCGGCCGGAGATTTCGACGGTTTCGCCGGCATGCATGGACAGGATCTTCTCCGTGCCGAAGCAGAGCGTGCCAACGATGCCGAGCACGGTCAGGCCGAGGCCAAGATGCGCCAAAGCGGTCCCGAAAACCGAGCGTGGCAAACCAACCAGACGCCTGACCATTGTCGGCGTTGCGACACTGCCAATCCCCGCCTTGATAGCAAGGTCGGTCAGCGCGCCGAGGATCAGCCAGACGCCGAGGCCGACGCCAACCGCGGCAAGCACCGAAGCGCCGTCGATGAACAGGACCGTAACCAGCGTCGCAAGAAGCGCGGCCGCGAACGCGGCCATCAGACGCTGCGCGACGCCGAAGACATCGCCGCGCTTCCAGGCCAGCAGCGGCCCAAAGGGAACCATCACCAGCAGCGGCACCATCAGCGGGGCGAAGGTGAGGTTGAAGAACGGCGCTCCGACCGAAATCTTGTCGGCCGAAAAAGCCTCGATCGCCAGCGGATAGAGCGTGCCGACGAGCACCGTGGCGGTCGCCGTGGTCAGGAACAGATTGTTGAGGACGAGCGCGCCTTCGCGCGAAACCGGGTGAAACAGGCCGCCTGCCGTCAGCTTCGAGGCGCGCAGCGCAAACAGCACCAGCGAGCCGCCGATGAACAGCGTCAGGATGCACAGGATAAAGACGCCGCGCGTCGGATCGGTCGCAAAGGCGTGGACGGAAGTCAGGACGCCCGAACGCACCAGGAAGGTGCCGAGCAGCGACAGCGAGAAGGTGAGAATGGCGAGCAGCAGCGTCCAGATCTTCAACGCCGAGCGCTTTTCCATGACGATGGCCGAATGCAGCAGCGCGGTGCCCGCCAGCCACGGCATGAAGGAAGCGTTCTCGACCGGATCCCAGAACCAGAAACCGCCCCAGCCGAGTTCGTAATAGGCCCAGTACGATCCCATGGCGATGCCGCCGGTCAAGAACATCCAGGCGACCAGCGTCCATGGCCGTACCCAGCGCGCCCAGGAGGCATCGATGCGACCCTCGATGAGGGCGGCGACCGAGAAGGAAAAGCAGATCGAGAAGCCGACATAACCGAGATAGAGCATCGGTGGATGAATGGCGAGGCCAAGATCCTGCAGGATCGGGTTGAGATCGCGGCCTTCGATCGGCGCCGGATTGAGCCGGATGAAAGGATTGGAGGTCACCAGGATGAACAGGAAGAAGGCAGCGCCAATAGAGCCCTGCACGGCGAGCACATTGGCGCGCAGCGTCGCCGGCAAGTTGGAGCCGAAAGCGGCGACAAGCGCGCCGAAGAAGGTCAGGATCAGCACCCAGAGCAGCATCGAGCCTTCGTGATTGCCCCAGGTTCCGGTGATCTTGTAGATCAGCGGCTGCAGCGAATGCGAATTCTCCCAGACGTTCGCCAGGGAAAAATCAGAGCTTGCATAGGCGCTCGCAAGGGCCGCGAAGGACAACGCCGTCAACGCGAAACCGGTGACCGCGACCGGACCGCCAACCGCCATCAGGCGCTGGTTGTTCAGCCGCGCGCCAAACAGCGGCACGATCGTCTGCACCAGTGAAAGCGCGAACGCCAGAACCAGGGCGAAATGTCCGGTTTCAACCATTCGCGCGACTCACGCTTGCTGTTCTGCCAGAGTTATTCACTCTTGCTCTCCTGCCAGACGCCCTTGGCCTTCAGGCCGTCGGCTACTTCCTTGGGCATATAGCGCTCGTCGTGCTTGGCCAGAACGCTGTCGGCGACAAAGACGCCGTCAGGGCCGAAGGTACCCTCGGTGATGACACCCTGCTCCTCGCGGAAAAGGTCGGGCAAGATGCCGGTATAGGTCACCTTGACCGATTTGTGGGTGTCGGTGACCGAAAAGGCAACCGTTGCGCCCTGGCCGCGCTGGATGGTGCCTTTTTCGACCAAACCGCCGAGCCTGATGCGCTGGCCCGGCTGAACGCTCGCCGTGGTCAGATCGGCCGGCATGTAGAAATAGGACGCTTTCTGGCCAAGCGCATAGAAGGTCAGCCCGGTGGCTGCACCCAGAAAAACCAATCCGCCCGCGATCACCGACAATCGTTTCTGCTTGCGCGTCATACCCAATTCTACTCCGTCGCCGTCAAGCCGAGCGAGGCGGCAAAGGCGGTGAATTTCTTGGCTTCGTCACTATCGACCCCAAAGACCGCAATGGCGCGGCCCAGCGCATCGCGCGCCTGATCGGCCTTGCCCAGCACGACATAGGAACGAACCAGCCGCATCCATCCTTCCGGGTCGCGCGGATTTTGACGAAGTTTGTCGTCCAGGCCGGCGACCATGGTGTTGATCATGGCTTCCCTGTCCTGCTGCGACATGGAGGACGCCGCGTCGACATCGGCGGCATCGGGGCCTTTCGCGGCCGTGCCAGAGGCGACTTCCGGGCCGCCGGATTTGGCCAGCGCCTGTTCGACAGCGCCGCGCCATGGCGAATCCGGCGGCAGAGTACCAAGCATTGCCTGCCAGGCCGCCCCCGCTTCCTTGGCACGGCCCTCCTGCGCCAGTGCCATGGCCAGATAGAAGCCGGCTTTCGCATTGGCCGGGTCAAGCTTCAAGGCCGCCTCGAAGGCATCCTGGGCATCGGCCGAAACAATGCCGCCCGCCGCACCGGCGATCGCCTCGCCGAGACCGGCCTGACGGACAGCGCTGTCGCCGTCGAGGCGAATGGCGTTGCGGTAGGCCGCCGCGGCGTCGGCAAAGCGCTGCATACGCAGATAGACCGGCGCCAACACGTCCCAGCCCCTGCCGTCGGAAGGATTGGCGGCAAGATGGGCCTCGGCTCGCGCCACCAGCTCATCGACCGAACTGTCGGCGGGGTTCTTGGCCAACCGCTCGCTGAGCGGCTGCGATGGCAGGTCAGGCGAGCCGATCTGACTGTAGAGGCCCCAACTGACCAACGGAACCGCCAGCACCGCAACGGTCGCGAGAAGCCGCACGCTGCCCGATGGCCTGCCGGACGTCTTGGCCGCCAGGTCCGCGTTGCCCAGGCGAAGGATGCGGCGCGCGATCTCGGCGCGCGCCTCCGCGGCTTCGGCGGGCCCTATCAAGCCACGCGCGGCATCGCGGTCGAGTTCGGACAGTTGATCGCGATACACTTCCAGATCGTGATCGCCGCTCGATGATGCGCCCTCGGAGGCACCGGCCAACGGCAAAAGCACCGCCAGGCTGGCGCCCAGCGTGAGAATTGCGGCTATGACCCAGAACAGCATGGTTCTTCCAATAACGGCAGAGCCCTGCCCTGCCAACACAGGCATCCTGCGACGCTTTGACGGCACGCGCGCCGAATGTCGCGATCGAAATCCACCGGCCGGATCGCAACGGGACCCGGTTGGCTAGGTCAATGGCGTCCAACTGCCGTCGGCATTGCGACAGGCTGTTCCGTGCGCCGTGACGCTGGCGCCGCCCGCGAACACCGTCTGCGTGTATTGGCGGCAATCCTGCGAACCGACGCGGTAAGGCTGGGCTGGGACGACCTCTCCATAGCGCGAGGCCTGATCGCCCTTCCAGGTCACCTTCTGGCCGCTGGTGTTGTATTCGAGCGCCTTGTATTCGGCCTCGAGCGCGCTGCGCTTCTCCGTGTCGCTCAGACCGTTGCCGATCGACCCGCCAATGAGGCCGCCGCCCATGGCGGAAATGATCGACTTGGTGACGACCTTGCCGCCGGCCGGAGGCGTCGAGGCCGGTGTCGCCGCCACGGTCGGGCCCTTGCCGCTGAAGGTGGTGCAGCCCGACACGGCCAGCAATGCGGAAACAAGCGCGACGCGAATCTTCATGCCAACAACCGGTTTTCTTGAGTTGGAGCCTGCCATGGATGCGCCGGGGGCCGCGTCATCGGAGAAAGTAGGCGTGGCGATAGTGTTGATATTTGTCGGAAATTTGGCCGCTGGCGGCTGCTCCGGGGTCAATCGATATGCCGCCACAACATGCGCCTTCCATTGCTGCCGATTGGCTTGGGTAGCATTACTGCAGGCTCCGCAATCGCACCGCCGCCTTCAGTCCTCCCATGCCGGACCGATCGAGCGCCAGGGCGCCTCCATACTCGTTGACGAGATCGGCGACAATGGCAAGGCCCAGGCCTGTCCCAGGCTTGGTCTCATCGAGGCGCCGCCCCCGCTTCAGCGCTTCACGGGCCTTGTCCTCGGGAATACCCGGTCCGTCATCCTCGATGCTGATCTCGAACAGGCTCTCATCCTTGCCGGCCAAGGGCACGACCGAGACCGCGACAGCACTCCTTGCCCATTTCACCGCATTTTCGAGAAGATTGCCAAGCAGTTCCTCGAGGTCCTCGCGTTCGCCGGCAAAGACGATCTCGGTAGCCGGCAGCGACAGCGAAAGGCTGGTCTGCGGGTTCAGCTTCTGCAAAACGCGCACCATGCGCTGCACCAGCGGTGCCACCGGCGTGCGATAGACGACGCTGTCGCGCTGCGCCGCGACGCGGGCACGCTGCAGGTAATGGTCGATCTGCTTTTGCATGGAGGCGGCCTGCTCGGCGATCAACTGTCCCTTGGCGCCGCCAAGCGCCCGGCCCTCGTTGAGCAGAACGGCGAGCGGTGTCTTCAGGGAATGGGCGAGGTTGCCGACCTGGGTCCGAGAGCGCTCCACGATGCGTTTGTTGTTTTCAATCAGCGCGTTGGTTTCGTTGGCTAACGGTTCGATCTCGGCCGGGAAGCGGCCGTCGAGCTTCTGTGCGGTGCCCTCCCGCACCATGGCAAGCGCGTTCCGGACCCGGCGCAGCGGCTGCAGTCCGAGCAGGATGGCAATGGCGTTGATGGCGATCATGCCGATGCCGAACAGGCTGAGATAGGTCAGCAAGCGGCGTTGGAACGTTCCTATTTCCTGCTCCAACTCGGTCTTGTTGCCCATGACGCGGAAGCGCGCGGCGCGGTTCTTCGCATCGAGAACGAATTCGCTCTCGAATACCACCAGTTCCTCGCCATTGATGCCTTGCGCGGCATAGCTGCGCTGGAAATTGGCGTTGAAGGGAACATCCGCCACGTCCGGCGACGGGATGGTCCGGGTCATGGACGACGAGTGGAGATCGCCGTGAACGCCTTCCGAGGCGGGCTCGACGGACCAGTACCAGCCCGAATTCGGTTCCGAGAAACGGAGATCGCCAAGATCGGGGGAGCCCGTCAACGCGCCGCTGTCGGAGATGCCGATGGAGCCGATCAGGTTGAACAGATGCGCCGACAACAGGCTGTCGAAGCCCCGCTCGCTGGCCTGCCGGTAGAGGGTGGTGATCAGGGTGAAGATAACGACCAGGGTCAGGATCGCCCATACCGTGGAGAAGGCGATGACGCGGAACGTCAGCGAGCGCGGCCACGCGCGCAGCGAGAGCCGTCCGTCCACGGTCGGGTTGGTGGGGAGCGGTTCCGCCTTACGCCTCCGGCTCACGCATGCGGTAGCCCATGCCGCGTACCGTTTCGATCATGTCGATGCCCATCTTCTTGCGCAACCGCCCGACAAAGACCTCGATGGTGTTGGAATCACGGTCGAAGTCCTGGTCGTAGAGATGCTCGACCAGTTCGGTGCGCGAAACGACCTCGCCCATGTGGTGCA
This sequence comes from Mesorhizobium sp. LNHC229A00, assembly GCF_000502415.1. Lineage (NCBI taxonomy): Bacteria > Pseudomonadati > Pseudomonadota > Alphaproteobacteria > Hyphomicrobiales > Phyllobacteriaceae > Mesorhizobium > Mesorhizobium sp. LNHC229A00. The sequence goes on along the minus strand of NZ_AYWQ01000004.1, from coordinate 139,775 downwards.
TCAGATAGGCAAGCAGCCGGAATTCGTGCGACGTCAATTTCAGCGGCACGCCGTTGACATCGGCCTTCGAAGCCTTCGTGTCGAGACGCAGCGGCCCGCAGGTCAGTTCCGACGAGGCGTGGCCGGCCGCGCGGCGGATCAGGGCCCTGACGCGCGCCAGCACCTCCTCGATGTGGAACGGCTTGGTGACGTAGTCGTCGGCGCCCGCGTCGATGCCGGAGACCTTGTCGCTCCAGCGGTCACGAGCGGTCAGGATCAGCACCGGCATTTTGCGGCCGCCGCGACGCCAGCGCTCGACCACGCTGATGCCGTCCATCTGCGGCAGGCCGATGTCGAGCACAACGGCATCGTAAGGCTCTGTGTCGCCGAGGAAATGGCCCTCCTCGCCATCGAAGGCACGATCGACGACATAGCCGGCATCGACCAGCGCATCCGAGATCTGCCGGTTGAGATCCTTGTCATCCTCGACGACGAGTACGCGCATACGGGGACCAATGCCTGTTGATTGAAGATTTCAGGTATAGGCCGATTCCGCCGGCCTGGGAAACGGAGGGAGACCGGTCAGTTCTGTGGAACGACGATTTCGGAGCGGCGCGGACGTTGTCCGTCCTTGCCGGGCACGAGAACGACGATGACGCAGACCGGCTGACCGCCACGCGTCGATGCCGAGGCCTTGGCGAGCGTTCCGCCATTCTGCTGAGCCACCTGCTGACCGATCGCATAGCAGTCGGATGCAGCCAGGACGATCGGGCTGGCCTGATCGGGCTCGATGACCGGTATCGCCATTGCCTGCGACGCAAACAGCCCGGCGGCACTAAGCGCCAGGGTCGCGGTTCGGAAATGGAAGCGAAGCGTTTTCATGACCCGCGTTGTAACGCATCGGTGCTGAACGTGAAATGAACAGTGAACCGCGCTGAAACCATGCTCGCCACCCCTCTGCAACGCGAGACAGACACCTTGGATTTCACCGCCCCGCCAGTGAGACCCGCGAAAGCTCAATCTAGACTCCGTTTCGGTGATATTGAAAGTGCGTCACGCGTTTTCCTGCGTCAGCGCACGGAATCGCAGCAGCCCATGGTGGACAAGGAGTTCCTCATCATAGCGCGCCTCGCTGAATTCCAGCGACAGCCGCGTCTGGCCACGCGGGCCTATAACCAACACCGCTCCGGCAAGCCGCGCCTTGATGGCATCCATGATCGCCCGCGTCTCGTCCTCGCGATGCGCCTTCGACCAGACATGCAGCGTGATCAGCTGGTCGTCGTTGTTCTCGGCGCCGGTGTCCCATTCGAAGGCAGACGTCTGGCCTGAAGTCACGTAGGGAAAGGCTACGTTGTCGGTTGCCCGCTCGAGCAGTCCGGCGCCGCCCAGCAGCGCCGATAGCGACGCATCGCTTTTCAGTCTCAGAAACAGGGCCTGCTGCAAATCGCCGGGCGCGGTCATCGTCCATTTCCTTAAGCCGTTGCGCCATCGACAATGCTTTTCGTAAAGCCTGCCCATGTCCGCATCCCTTCTCAGATATAGCGGTTCGCCACGCGAAGACGATGGCGATTCGTCATCAGAATTATGAACGCCGATGATCTCGAAAATACGACTTGCCGACAATCTCGTCAGCCGGCGCGGTAGAGCCTGGCAGATTGACCATGAGCTTGCCTCCGATTGTCTGGTCACGCGATCTTGCCCCATATAGGCTGGTCCATGCGACGGAATGTTCCTTGCCGGCTTGGCCGGACAGAAGGCATGTTCCCGGTTTCCGGAGCTGACCATGCTCGATACAGAAAAGGCCAGGGCCGCGTCACGTCTGCTGGTAGGCCATTGGGACAACGGCACCCATCTCAACGCCATACCCGAGGAACAGCGGCCGAAAACACGCACCGAAGGTTACGCCATCCAGTCGCATGTCATGGAGCGTTCGGCGGCCCCGCTTTTCGGCTGGAAGATCGCGGCAACCAGCCTGGCCGGTCAAAGGCATATCAATGTCGACGGCCCGATGGCCGGGCGTCTGCTTGCAGAAAAAGCGGTCGAGATCGGCGGGATCGTCTCGCTCGCGACCAGCAAGATGCGGGTCGCCGAGGTCGAATTCGCGTTCCGTTTCAGCCGCCAGATCCCACCTCGCGCGGCACCTTATGAAATCGCTCAAGTCATGGACGCCGTGGCGACCTTGCATCCGGCGATCGAAATACCGGACTCACGATATGATGATTTCCGCGCTGTCGGCGCGCCGCAGNGACAATGCCTGCGCCAATCTGTTTGTCATCGGCCAGCCCGCGGAAGGTGATTGGCGCGACGTGAACCTCGCGGAGCACCCCGTGACCGGTCTCGTCTCGGGTAAGTCGCGGCACGATGGAACGGGCGCGGCTGTATTGGGAGACCCGCGTATCGCGCTCACATGGATCGTCAATGAGCTGTCGGGGCTTGGCATAGCGCTCCAGCCGGGACAGGTGGTGATCACCGGAACTTGCGTGACACCGATCAGCGTCGCCGCCGGTGACGAAGTCATTGGCGATTTGGGCAGGTTTGGCAAAGTCTCGGTGCGGTTCGTCTAGAGCGGCCTGCTCCCCCGGTTCAGCCTGACCACGACGCTCCTCACCGCCAGAACCAGCACGGTGATGATGATCAAAATCACGGAAAGTGCGGCGATCGCCGGGTCGATGTTGTCGCGTAGTCCCATCCACATCAGGCGCGGCAGCGTGATGGCGTTGACCGAGGTGATGAACAAGGTGACGCCGATCTCTTCCCAGGACAGCACGAAAGACAGCAGTGCCGCGGTGACGATGCCGAACTTGATGTTGGGCATGATGACGCGCGTGGCGCGCTCCCAGACACTTGCGCCAAGCCCCCGCGCGGCAAGGTCGATGCGTCGGTCTAGCTGGCTAAGCGAGACCAGGATCAGCACCGTCGCGAACGGCACCGTCATCACCGAATGCGCCATCGCAACGCCAAGCCAGGTGTCGTAGCCAAAGAAGGAACTGACGCCCGAGATCGAGGTGAGCAGGAAATACAGCGTGACCGCCGAAACCACCGGCGGCACCACCATCGGCAACAGCACGAAGCCGACCAGGGTCGCGGTGAAGCGCGGCTGGAACATCCAGACGCCGAGGCTGAAGCAGAGCGCCAGCACAGTTGAAATGGCGCTGCTGACGATGCCGATCCGGATCGAAAGCAGGATCGACTGGAGCCAGCGCGGATCCTCGATCAGCGATCGGTAGTGGCGCAACGACAATTCCCCGGTCGGCATAGCCAGCATGCGGCTCGGCGTTAGCGACACGGGAATGACGGCAAGCAGCGGCAACAGCAGGAACAGCGCCACCAGGGCGGCGATAACCAGCGAGACAGGACCGGGGCGATAAGTCGGCATCAGATCAGCTGCTTCGGTCTGACATAACGGAACAAGAGCGCCATCAGCGCGCCGACGAACAATACCAGCACGACGCTGATCGCAGCCCCCAGCCCCCAGTCCGGGCTCTGGAAGATCCTGAGATAGATCAGTTCGGCGATCATCACGCTGCGCCCGCCACCGAGAATCGCCGGCGTGACGAAGAAACCGAGCGAGAAGACGAACACGATCATCGCGGAGCCGATAATGCCGGAGCGCGTCATCGGCACGAACACCGTCCAGAAGGTGCGCATGCGGCTGGAGCCGAGGCCGCGCGCGGCGAGCAGCACACGGTCGTCAAGGCTGCGCATGGCCGAAGCCAGCGGAAAGACGGCGAAAGGAATGAGGAAATGCGTCATGCCGACAATGACGCCGAATTCGTTGCGCACCAAAGTCAGCGGTTCGGAGATAAAACCGATCGACTGCAGCCAGGTGTTGATCAGGCCGCGATTGGACAGAAGCGCCACCCAGCCGAAGGCGCGTGTCAGCACCGAGATCCAGAACGGCACCAGGATGCAGAATTCGGCCATGAGACGCTGCGCCGGGCTGCCGCGAACCCAGACGAGCGTGATGGCATAGGCGGCGGCGACCGACACAATAGTGACAATCGCGGCGATGCGTAGCGTGCGGATGAACACCGACTGGACCAGATCGTCGGTGAGCAATGCCTGGTACTGGCCAAGCCCGGGCGTCGGCAAGGTGAAACTCCATTTCACCACGCCGAGAAATGGCCAGGCATAGGCAAGGCCGAGAAAAAGGAGCAGCGGCGCCATCAACAGCGCCGCGCCCATCCTGTCGGAGAGAACGCCTCTCATGTCAGATCAGCATCGCCGCCGCTCAGGCGGAGATGATCTTGGTGTATTCGTCGAGCGCCGGCCCATAGTTCTTGGCGTACCAGTCCATGTCGAGCGCGATCTGCTTCTTCATGTTCTCGGGATCGACGGGGTTGATGCGCTTCTTGTCGGCGGGGATCAGCGCGTCAGTCGCCGGATTGGCCGGGCCCTGGCCGAGCTTGTCGAACATGACGAGCTGCTTTTCCGGATCCTGGGCGCTGGCGATGAACTTCATCGCCGCATCCTTGCCGCCTGGGTTGTTCTTGAGCACGGCCAGCGCGCCGGGCGAGATCAGGCCCTGGTCCCAGATGAACTTGATCTTGCCACCGGAATCCTGCTCGATCAGCGAGGCGCGCGTCGACCAGACGATCGCCATCGAGGCTTCGCCATTGAGCAGCACGCTCTGGCTCTCGGCGCCGCCGCCCCAATAGGCGACGACGTTTTCCTTGAAGGCCGATATCTTGTCATGCGCACGTTTTAGGTCGAGCGGGTAGAGCGAAGCCGGCGCGATGCCGTCGGCCAAAAGGGCCGCTTCCCAGCTCGACACGCCCCATTTGTAGAGCGAACGCTTGCCCGGGAATTTCTTCACATCGAAGAAATCGGCCATGCCGGTCGGTGCATCCTTGCCGTATTTCTCGGAATCGTAGGCGATGACATAGGAGAAGAAATAGGTCGAGGCGGCATAGTCCCAGCCGAAGCCCGGCCGCATCTTCTTCTTGTCGACTATGTTGTAGTCGATCGGCTCGAGCATGCCTTGGGCGCCGAGCGTAATGGCCGAGAACGGGTCGACGTCGACCAGGTCCCAGGTCGGGGCGCCGCTCTTGGATTGCGCGGCGATAGCGCCTTCGGTCGGGCCCGAGCCGTCCATCTTGACGGTGATGCCGGTGTCCTTGGTGAAGGCCTGGCCATAGGCCGCGTCGTAGGCCGTGATGGCATCGCCGCCCCAGTTGACCAGCACAAGTTCCTTCGCTGCGGCAAAGGCGCCGGTCGAGCGCAGCAGCATCGGCGTGCCGGCGAGCACGAGGGCAGCGAGTTGCGTGAATTGACGACGCGAGATCTCGCCGCGCCTCGTCCTTTCGGACAGCGTTTCGATGGCCTGTTTCTTGGTGTCGTTCATGTCAGTTCCCCTTTGTTTTCGTTGATTTTAATTCCGGAAGCCGGTGCGGCGGATCAGGCCGCGCCGGCGCTCATTGTCCTCCGTCCGGAAGGAGGAAACCCTTTTCCGCCGGCCATGTCAGCCACACGGAGTTGCCCTTGCTGAGCGCCGCCGCCGCGACCTCGTTGGGCACCGAGACGGTGACTTTGGCACCCTGGCGCGTGGTGAGGTCGAGCTTGGTCGCCGCCCCCAGGTAGGTCGAGGCGATTGCCGTCGCGGCAATGCCGTTCTCTCCGGCGGCGGCCTCGCGCGCTATCGACATGTGTTCGGGCCGGATCGCCAGGATGGCGTCGCCACGGACCTTCTCAGCCTTGCAGTGCATGCTGACCGCGCGGTCCTCACAGAGGCCGGTCGAGCCGTTGTCGAGGGGCTTAACCCCTTTCAGCGGCAGCATGTTGATCTCGCCGAGGAACTCGGCGACGAAGCGATTGTCCGGCCGGTCGTAGACCTCGTCCGGCGCGCCGACCTGCAGCAGTTTGCCATGATTGAAGATGGCGACGCGCGAAGACAGCGCCAGCGCCTCGCTCTGGTCGTGGGTAACGAAGACGAAGGTGGTGCCAGTCTCCTGGTGCAGGCGCTTCATCTCTGCCTGCATCTGGCCGCGCAGGCTCTTGTCCAGCGCCGAAAACGGCTCGTCGAGCAGGAGCACGCCCGGCTCGAACACTAGCGCCCGGGCCAGCGCGACGCGCTGCTGCTGGCCACCGGAAAGCTGCGAGGGCAATTTCTTCTCGTGGCCGACCAGACCGACGCGCTCGATCATCTCGCCGACACGCTTTTTGATCTCGGCGGCCGATTTCTTGCGGACCTTGAGCGGGAAGGCGATGTTGGCCTCGACGCTCATATGCGGAAAAAGTGCATAGCCCTGGAACACCATGCCGGCGGCACGCTGCTCGGCCGGGCGGCGGGTGATATCGGCGCCGTCGCTGAAAAGCCTGCCCTCGGTCGGCTGCACGAAGCCGGCCAGGATCATCAGGAAGGTGGTCTTGCCGGAGCCGGAGGGCCCAAGCAACGTCAGGAATTCGCCGCGGCCTATGTCGAGCGTCAGATTGTCCAGCGCACGGAACGAGCCGAAGCTCTTGCCGATCCCGATTGCCTTGATCTCTGCGGCCCGGCCGGGTTGCTGCATCCTGCCTCTATCCTTACCGTTGAGCCAAATCGTAGGCAGGGCCGAAGCTCACCGCAACCAAATAGTTTTCGCCTGATCGGCAAATTTCATTCATCTATGGCGGGCTGGCGCCACCCTGCCTCTCAATAAGGCTGAATGCGGTTCTCGGAGAGAGTCGACCTCAGCCATCCCGCGAACGCTTGCAGGACCGGGTGCGAGGCCTTGGCGTGTTCGGAGACCAGAAAATAGGAGCGCGGCGAATTGATCGCGATGTCGAAAGGCCTGACCAGACGGCCTTCGCTCAGCGCACGGCGGCTGGTCAGTTCGTCACCCATGGCGATCCCCTGCCCGGCAATCGCCGCCGAGAAGACGAGGTTCATGTCGGAAAAGACGATGCCGCCTTCGGTGTCCGGGTTCTCGACCTTGGACAGCGCCAGCCAGCGTGCCCAATCCTCGGTGTCGTCGAGATGGAGCAGATTGGCGCGCAGCACGTCCGCCGGCCGGGAAAAGCCGCCGACCTTGTTGAGCAGCGTCGGGCTGCAGAGCGGGGTGAACGAGATTTCGCACAACAGCTCGGCCATACGGTTCGGCCAATTGCCCACGCCAAATGCGATGAAGGCGTCTGCCTCGGCATTGCTGACATCGTCGAGCCGCCGGGGCGTCAGGATGCGCAGCGCGACATCGGGGTACATCTGCCGGAACTCGCCGATATGGGTGCACAGGAACAGCGAGGCGAAGCCCGGTGTACAAGAGACGGCGAACGAGCCGCCGACGCCAGTGCCGGCATCGCGCGTCACCGCGTCACCCAGCACGGTCAGCGCCTTGCGCACGTCGCTGGCATAGCGCTGCCCACGCGGGGTGAGCGCCACCCCCTTGCCGATGCGCTCCAGCAGATCGAAGCCGAGATCGCGCTCGAGCAGCCGCAATTGGTGGCTCACCGCGCTGCGGGTCAGGTGCAGTTCGTCGGCGGCGCGCCAGACGCTGCCATGCCTGGCAAAACTGTCGAGCGCGCGTAGCGCCTGTGTCGATGGAATTCTCAAGAGGTGAACCGAATTTGCATGAACCAGGAAAACATATCACTTTTTGGCGAGCCGCTTCACTGCTTTCTTCTAGAGCATGGACAAACCGGTGACGACATCGGCGCAAGAGACCGCGCTTGCCTGCCTCGACGGCATCCAGCCCCTGCTGTCGGCATGGACACGCACCATCTTCGATTTCGGCGAGACCGCCTGGCGCGAGTACCAGTCGGCCGCCTGGTATGTCGATCGGCTCAAGCGCGAGGGATTTTCGGTCGAGGAAGGCTCGGGCGGCATGCCGACCGCCTTTTGCGCCCATTGGACGAACGGTGCCGGACCGACAGTGGGCATGTATGCCGAATATGATGCCGTGCCCGGCAATTGCCAGGACGCCGTGACTGTGAGGCAGCCGCGACCTGGCCTTGGCGCCGAGGCCGGCGGCCATACCGACCCGCATTCGGGGCTCGGCATAGCAAGTCTCGGCGGCCTGCTCGCCACCAAAGCCGCCATGCAGCGCCACGACATTCAAGGCACGCTGCGCTTTACCGGCGAGCCGGCTGAGAAAGTGCGCGGTTCGAAGCCGATCCATGCGGCAAAAGGCTACTATGACGGCCTTGCCGGCATGATCTCCTTCCATCCCTTCTACATGCTGCCGCTCTGCAATACCGCGCGCTGGGACACGCATTGCGGCGCGGCCTACGCGATGATCTATCGATTCGTCTGCGACGAACCCGAAAATTGGGTTCGCGCAAGCGACGGCGCACCGATCCCGCAGGCGCATTCGGCCGTCAGGGCACCGGGCGCCAACGACGCACTGATGACCATGTACATGGCCTCCAAGGCGTTGCGCGATTCCATGCTGCCGCACCAGGGCGGCTGGTCGATCAGCGAGGCGATCCTGACGGCCGGCCAGGCCACGGCCGACAATCTGCCGGCGGGACTGGCGGAGATCCAGTACATGATCCGCGTGCCCACCATCGGCATGGCCGAGCAGGTAACGGCGGTGCTCGACCGCAATGCCGCGGCCGCGGCCGCGATCAGCGGCTGCCGCTACGAGCGGCACTGGGTGTCGAAGTCGCGGCCTGGGCTCGCGAACCACGCCATGGCCGGGATTGCCTATGAAGCCCTGTCGACTGTCGGGCCGCCACGCTGGGACCAAGTCGCCAGAACGATCGCGCGGGAAATCCAGGTCAATGCCGGCGGCACTGCTACCGAAAACCCCTTTATCGAGGAGCTTGAGCGGCTGATTTCGCCACAAGAGGCCGAGGCAGTCCTGCGCCGCGACCTGCCGCCCTCTCAGGTGAACTCGACCTCCGACGACTACACCGACATGAGCTGGCACGCGCCGACCGCCCGCTTCTATGTCGCCCGCCCAGCGCTCCGCTCCGCGAATGGCAGCGCATATCCCTCTTGGGTGATGAATGCGCTGGGTGGCATTCCCGCGACGATCGACCCGATGGTCATCTGCGCCGCCAAGACGGTCGCGCTGACGGCGCTGCGCCTGCTCGAGGACCAGACCGCCCGCGACGCGGCAAAGGACGAGTTCACCACCCGTACCGGCGGTGGCGTCGGCGGCTCCAACTGGATCGCGCCACTCTGCGACTACGACCCGCCCATCAACTTCCGCTGGCCGGAATATGTCACCACCGCGCGCGGCCGCGACTGGTGGATCCCAAACAACGCATGACCTGAGCAACCCTTTAGAACGAGCCCACGAGGAGAACCCGCATGACCGTCCATGACCGCATCATCGCCGAGCCGTTTTCGCTTCAACGCCGCAACCCGGCCGGCGGCACCAAGCCGCTGACCGTCTGGGGCTTCGCCAACGAAACCGATGTGTTGACCGACGTGCTGCTCGGATCGCCGAATTTCCTGCGCCACCTGTCGACCAGCTCGCTGTCGCGCAAGCACCTGCGCGAAGCCCCCTGCAACGTCCAGATCGCGCAGGCGCAGCACAAGGATCTTGTCGCGGCCTACGAGCATTTCGGCGTCAACATCCACTGGCACGAGCCGACGCCGGAATTGCCGATGCAGGTCTATTCCCGCGATTCCAGCGTCATGACGCCTTATGGCGCGATCATCACCGCCATGGCCAACTGGTGGCGGCGCGGCGAGAACTACGCCGCCATCCGCACCTATGAAAAGCTCGGCATCCCGATCTATGACATGGTGACGGCCGGCACTTTCGAGGGCGGCGACTTCAATGTCATCGAGGACGGCGTGGTGCTGATCGGCTGCGGCGGCGCCCGCACGCAGGAGGAAGGCGCCCGCCAGGTGCAGGCCTGGTTCGAGAAGGAAGGCTGGGAGACACGCATTGCCTTCATCGACGAATATTACGTCCATATCGACCTGATGGTGGTGCCGATCGCCGAAAAGCTCACCGCCGTCTGCCTCGCCTGCACCGAGCCCGGCATCGTCGACTGGCTGAAGGGCAAGGGTCACGAGATCATCGACGTTCCCTTCCAGGACACGATGGCGCTCGGCTGCAACTTCATGTCGCTGGGCAAGGACCGGGTGATCGCGCCGACGTCCAGCAAGACGCTGATCGAAAAGCTCAAGGCGCGCGGCTTCGAGGTCGCGGCAGTCGACATGAGCGAAATCTCCAAGACCGGCGGCGGTATCCATTGCATGGCACAGGCGCTGAAACGTGAGGCGGCATAGAGGACCGCCGCTCTCACGAGCATTGGAGAGGCGCGCGGCGGCGGCCCTGGATTGGTCTTTGACCTTATCCGACGACGCGCTGTCCGTTTTTCGCAGGATGGACAACGACCGGGATCGGTTTTACGAGTCAGCGCTACCAGCGGAGATGTTCGCGCACCCCAATGAACAAGATCGATACCCATAACAGCAAGCACGGCGACGAGCGCTCGACCGCGACCAGCCTCTTGCGGCTCGGCACACGCTTGAAACTCTCCCGGCAGACGCACGGCCTGACCCTGAAGGCGCTGGCTGCCGCCGCCAACTGCTCCGAGAGCCTGCTTTCCAAGGTCGAAAACGGCAAGGTCTCGCCCTCACTGCCCATGCTTCACCGGCTGGTCGAGGTGCTCGGCACCAATATCGGCTGGATGTTCGAGGAGTCCGACGGCGAGGAAGGCATCGTCTTTCGGGCCGGGTCGCGACCGCTGATCGCTCTCGATCCGCTGCGGCGCGGCGAAGGCATTTCGCTCGAGCGCGTCATTCCCTATTCGCCGGGCCATCTCCTGCAGTGCAACATCCATCACATCGAAGCGGGCGGTGAAAGTGCCGGCCCCATCCAGCATGCTGGCGAGGAAGTCGGCTATCTCCTGGAGGGCGCTATCGAACTGATGGTCGGCGAAAAGACGTTTCGCCTGACGGCCGGAGATTCCTTCGTTTTCAACTCCGAACTGCCGCACTGGTATCGCAATGTCGGCGATGAACGCGCCAGCATTTTCTGGGTCAACACGCCGGCGACATTCTGATCCCCATTTCTTTCGTTCAAGCTGCTAATTCAAGTGACTTGACAAAAAATCAAGTATCTTGAATTATCCGTTTGCGCTCAGTGCCAAGTGAGCCCGATCAAGGGCCTTTTTGCAACATCAAGGGGAACCGAAATGCGTCTTACCAAGATTCTTTCAGGCTGCGCCGCAGCCATCGCCATGACCCTCGCCCTCGGCTCTGCTTCCGCCATGGCCGAGACCTATGCGCTCGTCACCATCAACCAGCAGGCCCTGTTCTTCAACCAGATCAATGACGGTGCTACGGCCGCGGCAAAGGCCGCCGGAGTCGACCTCGTCATTTTCAACGCCAACAATGTGCCGAGCGCGCAGAACGACGCGATCGAGAACTACATCACCCAGAAGGTCGACGGCATCATCCTCGTCGCCATCGATGTCAACGGCGTGAAGCCGGCGATCACAGCGGCAAAAGCCGCCGGCATTCCGGTCATCGCCATCGACGCGCAGATCCCGAACGGCGACAACGTCGCCTTCGTCGGCGTCGACAACACCAAGGCCGGCGAAGATATCGGAAAGTTCTATGCCGACTACGTCAAGACCAAGCTGAACGGCACCGCCAAGATCGGCGTCGTCGGCGCGCTCAATTCGTTCATCCAGAACCAGCGCCTCGACGGCTTCAAGAAGGCCGTCACCGATAGCGGCCAGAAAGTCACCTTCCTAGATACGGTCGATGGCCAGAACGTACAGGACGTGGCGCTGTCAGCCTCCGAGAACCTAATGACGGCCAATGCCGACATGACGACCCTTTATGCGACTGGCGAGCCGGCCTTGCTCGGCGCGGTTTCCGCCGTCACCAGCCAGGGCCGTACAGGCGACGTAAAGGTATTCGGCTGGGATCTGACCAAGTCGGCGGTACAGGGTCTAGAAGAGGGCTGGGTCATCGCCGTCGTCCAGCAGGATCCGGCCGGCGAAGGCAAGGCTGCCATCGAGGCCTTCGGCAAGCTCAAGAAGGGCGAGAAGATCGATCCGATCATCAATGTTCCGGTCACCATCGTGACCAAGGAAAATGTCAGCCAGTTCAAGGGCATGTTCAAGTAGTATCCCAAGACCGCCGGGCCGCGCATCGACCTGACGGTTGCTTGCGCAGCCCGGCGACCGATTGAACATGTCGCGCTTTAAGAACTGGAACCATGATGAGCGATGGCGAGACCTACCGCGTCAGGATGACCGGTATTTCCAAACGATACGGCCCCATCCAGACGCTGGACGATGTTTCGCTGCAGCTGAAGCCCGGCGAGGTGCTCGGCCTTGTCGGCGACAATGGCGCGGGCAAATCGACCCTAAGCAAAGTCCTGTCCGGCGCCGTCATTCCGGATTCCGGGTCCATCGAGATCGACGGCAAAGCTGTCTCTTTCTCGTCGCCGGCGGATGCCCGCGCCTCACGGGTGGAGATGGTCTACCAGGACCTTTCGCTCTGCGACACCGTGGATGTGGCGGGCAATCTCTTTCTCGGCCGCGAACCGCGCCGCCACGTCCTCGGCGTCCCGTTTCTCGACAACAGGCGCATGCATGACCAAACGCGCACCATGCTCGACCGGCTCGGCATCGTCATCGCGGACACAAGGCTCAAGGTCGAGAACCTCTCCGGTGGGCAGCGCCAGTCGATCGCCATCGGCCGCGCCGCCTCCTTCGATCCGTCGGTACTGATCATGGACGAACCGACCGCGGCTCTTGCCGTGGCGGAAGTCGAAGCGGTGCTGGAGCTTATCCGCACGGTCAGCGCTCGCGGCGTCAGTGTCATCCTGATTACCCATCGGCTTCAGGATTTGTTCCTGGTCTGCGACCGTATCCAGGTCATGTATGAGGGCCGCAACGTCGCCGAACGAAAAATCGGCGACACCAGCATCGAGGAGGTCGTCAACCTGATCGTCGGCCGGAAATTCAACGCGCGTTCGGCGCGCGCCAGCCGTGATGAGGCGGTACAGCCATGAACGCCACCTCCCCGTCGGCCGATATTGCGGCCCCGTCGTCCAAACGCGCCCGCAAGAACGGCTGGAAGGATATCGCGCTGGCCAATGGCAGTGTCGTCTCCATCGCGCTGTTCTTCATCGTAGTGTGCGTGGTGTTTTCGATGATCACCGGCACCTTCCTGACGACGCCCAATCTGCTCAACATCGTCCGCCAGTCGGCCCCGCTGTTGATCGTCGCGGCAGCCATGACCTTTGTTATCACCACCGGCGGCATCGATCTGTCGGTCGGCTCCGTGCTGGCGCTCGCGGCGACGCTGTCAGCCGTCCTGCTGCAGGCTGGCCTGCCGTGGCCGCTCGTCGTCCTCGCCATGCTGGCGCTGGGCGCGGCGATCGGCGCCTTGCAGGGCTTCTTCATCGCCTATGAGCGCATTCCGGCCTTCATCGTCACGCTGGCCGGTCTTTCCGTCATCCGCGGCGTGGCGCTGCTGATCACGGGTGGCTATTCGATCCCGGTCGAGCCGACGAGCTTTTTCGTCAGCATCGGCCGGGCGTGGTTCCTCGGAGTGCCCGTGCCGGCGCTGCTCGCCCTTGTCGTGCTGATTGTCGCCTACCTCGCCTTCAACCAGACGCCGTTCGGCCGCTATGTGACCGGTATCGGAGCCAACACCGAGGCGGTGCGCCGCGCCGGTGTCGACACGCGCTTCATTACGCTGTTCGTCTATGTACTGTCGGGCATGGCGGCGGCGTCCGCCGGCATCATTCTCGCGGCCCGGCTCGGTTCGGGCTCATCGAACTCCGGCCAGGGCTTCGAACTCGACGTCATCGCCGCCGTGGTGCTTGGCGGCACCAGCCTGTTCGGCGGGCGCGGCACGATCATCGGCACCGTACTCGGGGCACTGACCGTCGCGGTCATCGGCAACGGCCTAATCCTGGCGCATATGTCGCCGTTCCTCACCCCGATCGTCACCGGTACGATCATCCTCATTGCCATCTGGCTGAATTTCCGCCTGTTCAAGGGCGCGGTGCGGAGCCGCTGACATGGATCACCTTTTCGACGACAAGCCGAGGGAACGGGCGCCGATCGGGGTCCATTCCGGCACGGTGATGACCGTTACCGGCCCGGTCGCGATCGCCGATATGGGCGTGACGCTGATGCATGAGCATATCCTGCTCGACGGCGCGACATCCTGGAAATGCCCCTGCCATCCCGAGGAGAAGAAGATCGCCGAGCAGCCGGTCAGCATGGAGATCATCGGCGAACTGCGGATGAACCCCTACATGAACCGCGACAACGTCTCGCTCGACGACAGCGACCTAGCCCTGTCGGAACTGGCGAAATACCGTGCGCTCGGCGGCCACACCGTGGTCGATGCCACCAATATCGGCATTGGCCGCGATGCGGTGAAGCTGGCGCGCATCGCCCGCTCTTCCGGCTTGCGTATTGTCATGGGAACAGGCTTCTACCTGCAGCACACCCACCCCGATTGGCTGAAGGCGATGGACGTCGATGACATCACCGAATTCCTGGTCAACGATGTCGGCGGCGCGAAGACGCAGCCCGAAATCATGGCCGGCATCATCGGCGAGGTCGGCGTCAGCAAGGATTTTACCGACGAGGAGCGCAAGTCGCTGCGGGCTTCGGCGCGCGCGGCCAGGATCACCGGCGTGCCGCTGACGATCCATCTGCCCGGCTGGGAGCGGCTGGCGCATGACGTGCTCGATGTCGTCGAGGCGGAAGGCGCGAATCTCCGGCATACGGTGCTTTGCCATATGAACCCGAGCCACAACGATCTCGCCTACCAGAAAAGCCTGGCCGCGCGTGGTGCCTTCCTGGAATACGATATGATCGGCATGGATTTCTATTATGCCGACCAGGACGCGCAATCGCCGTCCGACGAGCAGAATGCGCAGGCGATCCGCTCGCTGATCGAGATGGGGCTGGGAGACCGTATCCTGCTGTCGCAGGACGTTTTCCTGAAGATCATGCTGACCCGCTTCGGCGGCTTCGGCTACGGTTTCATCCTCAAGCATTTTGTGCCGAGGTTGAAACGCCATGGCGTCGAGCAGACGGCGATCGACCGCATGCTCATCGACAATCCAAAGACCGTGTTCGCCGCGAGCCTCTGAGCCACGGCCCTAAGCAATAAAGGAGTATGCATGTCCAGGAAGAAGGTTCTTCTCGCAGGCGAATCCTGGGTTTCGACCGCGACCCACATCAAGGGCTTCGACCAGTTTCCAACCGTGACCTATCACACAGGCGCCGACGAATTGTTGGCCGCATTGAAGGACGGTCCATTCGACGTCACCTTCATGCCAGCGCATGAGGCGCAGCGGAATTTTCCCCAGACCATGGAGACGCTTTCGGCCTACGACGCGGTCGTGCTTTCCGATATTGGCGCCAACACGCTTCTGCTTCATCCCGACACCTGGGTCCACTCCAAGCCGACGCCGAACCGGCTGCGCCTGCTGCGTGACTATGTCGGCAATGGCGGCGGCCTCTTGATGTTCGGCGGCTATTACAGCTTCCAGGGTATCAATGGCGGCGCGCGCTATCACAAGACGCCTGTGGAGGATGTTCTGCCGGTCACCTGCCTGCCGGTGGACGACCGCATCGAGGTTCCGGAGGGCTATGCGCCGGTCGTTGTCGGCCCGCAGAGCCATCCGATCCTCCAAGGTCTGGGCAAGGATTGGCCGATCCTGCTCGGCTTCAATGAGGTCACGGTCAAAGACGATGCTGAAGTTCTGGCCACCGTTTCTTCCGACTACCGTTCGCTGCCGCTGCTGGTGACGGGCAAATTCGGCAAGGGCCGTACGTTGGCCTGGACGTCGGATGTCGGCCCGCACTGGCTGCCGCCGGGCTTCATCGCCTGGAACGGCTACAAGACGCTGTTCGAACAGATGCTCGGCTGGGCGACATCCAGGGATTAGGCTATGCACCTCCATATCGTCGGCAATGTCTGCGTCGACACGACGTTTCGGCTGGACCGGTTTCCGCATCCTGGCGAAACGTTGAACGCTGCAGAACACGCTGACGGACTTGGCGGCAAGGGAGCGAACCAGGCGGTGGCCACCGCCCGCACCGGTGCCGATGTCCGCTTCCATGCGGCGATCGGCAACGATGCCGCCGGAGCATGGATAAGAGAACAACTCAGCCGAGAGCTCGACATCAGCCATCTGACGATGCTGCCACTGCCCAGCGACAGATCGACTGTCATGGTCGATGGGCGTGGCGAGAACCTCATCGTTACCGGCGCCAGTTGCGCAAAGGCTTTCGATCCGCTGGCAAATAGCGATCTCCTGCAATCGATCGAACGCGGTGACATCGTGGTGATGCAAGGCAATTTGGATCCGGATGTAACGGTCGCTTGCCTGCGGACCACGCGCGCCGCGGGAGCCATGACGATCTTCAATCCAAGCCCACTGGCGGCCGGTCATCCACCGGATTTGTGTAACGTCGGCCTGGTCATCGCCAACGCCGGCGAGGCAGCAGTTTTGACCGAAGCCGCGGAGCCTGCCGAGGCGGCCCGCGTTTTGATCCAACAAGGGGCTGGTGCTGCGATCGTGACCCTTGGCGCGCAGGGCTGCATGGTGGCCTACGGTAGCGGACAAATCCAACGGATCGCGGCGCCCAAAGTGGCCGTGATAGACACCAGCGGCGCCGGCGACGTCTTTTGCGGCTGCCTCGCCGGTTGTCTTGCGGCAGGCATCGACCTCGCCAAAGCGGCGCGGATCGCGGTACGCGCCGCGGCCATCTCGGTCGGACGCGCCGGCACTCTCCAATCCTGCCCCGACAGGCGGGAGATGAAAACGCTCATGGAAACGACGGAAGCGGAAACCGCATGATAAAATCCCCCAAAGCCATCGGATCCAAACAAGTCACGGACGACGCGCTGCGGTCGATCTTCGGCAGGAGCAAGGTGGTGATCGGCGTCGTTCACCTCGCCCCCCTGCCGGGCGCGCCGCGCTACGATGGCGAGGCGGTGGAGGCCATCTACCAGCGCGGCCTGGACGACGCCAAAGCTTATCTCGATGGCGGCTGCGATGGCGTGATTGTTGAAAACCACGGCGACGTGCCGTTTGCCAAACCGGATGACATCGGGCCGGAAACTTCCGCCTATATGTCCGTCGTGTCCGACCGTATTCGCGGGGAATTGGGCCGGCCGATTGGCATCAACGTGCTCGCCAATGCTTCCATTCCAGCGCTGTCGATCGCCAGCGCCTCGGGCGCGGCCTTCGTGCGCGTCAATCAATGGGCCAACGCCTATGTTGCCAATGAGGGGTTCATCGAAGGCGAAGCGGCGCGCGCCATGCGCTTTCGCGCCAAGCTTCGGGCCAATGGCATCCGCATCTTCGCCGATGCCCATGTCAAGCATGGCGCCCATGCCATCGTTGGCGACCGGCCGGTCGAGGAACAGGTCAAGGATCTGGTGTTCTTCGATGCCGATGCTGTGATCGCCACCGGCCAGCGCACCGGCCACGCCGCTGACCTCGGCTATATCAGGATGATCAAGGAAGCGGCCGGATTGCCGACGCTGGTTGGCAGCGGAGTCACGCCTGAAAATGCCAACGACATCCTCGACATCGTCGATGGCGTCATCGTCGCCAGTTCCCTGAAATATGACGGAGTCTGGTGGAATGAGGTCGATCCGCAACGGGTGAAAGCCTTCATAGGCGGCCTCAAGCGGTGACTTTGGTGCCGGAGATCAATGGCGAGCGGCTGCTCGGACGGCTCGACGCCTTCGCCCGCATCGGCGCGACACCGGCCGGAGGCGTCAACCGGCAGGCGTTCAGCATTGAGGATCGCAGCGCCCGGCGCCTGCTTGCGCAACTGGCACTGATGCGCGGCTTCACGATATTTCAGGACGGCATCGCGAACCTCTTCATCCGCCGCGAAGGTTCGGATGCCGCGCTGCCGCCCCTCATGATCGGCAGCCATCTCGACAGCCAGCCGACCGGCGGGCGCTTCGACGGCGCGCTCGGCACGCTTTGCGCCTTCGAGGTGCTTGAAGCGTTGGAGGACGCGATGATTGAAGCCAGGCGGCCGATCGAGGTGGTCGCATGGGCCAATGAAGAAGGCAGCCGCTTCGCGCCGGGCGTCATGGGCTCCATGGCCTTCACCGGTACCGATACGGCTGCATGGAAATCGATCGTCGGTGTCGACGGAGCGTCCCTCGCAACGGAACTCGAAGCGACGATCGCGGCCTTGCCGGAAGCGAGGCTGCGCCCGACCGGCATGCCTGTATCCGGCTATATCGAATTGCACATCGAACAGGGGCCGTCGCTCGAAAAAGAGCTGACGCCGATCGGTGTCGTCACCGCCGTTCAGGGCACGCGCTGGCTGGAAGTTTGCATCGAGGGCAGTGCCGGTCACGCCGGCACGACTGGCCTTTCCTATCGCAGAGACCCCATGGTCGCCGCGATTGCCGCGATACACAGGCTGCAGACGACGATCATGCCGCTCGACGCGAGCGCACGACTGACGGTCGGCCGGATATCGGCACAGCCGGGATCGATCAATGCCATACCGCAGTCCGTGACCTTCACAGTGGATCTGCGGCATCCACAGCTGGAGCGGCTCGATGCTATCGAGGCTGAGGTGCGCGCGGTCTGCGCCGCGGAGGTGGACGGCCAGCATTGCTCCGCAACGATCAGGCGGTCGTTCGACATGCCGGGTGCAGCGTTCTGTCCCGATATGATCAAAATCATAGAGGATGCCGCCGAGTCCCTGGAATTAACCTACAAACGGATGATATCGGGCGCGTTCCACGACGCGTTGTTCATCGCCCGTGTGGCGCCTGCGGCGATGATCTTCGTGCCGTGCCGTGACGGGCTGAGCCACAATGAGGCGGAATATGTGGAGCCGGCGGACGCGATCATCGGCGCACGGGTCCTGCTGCAGGCAACAATCGCAGCCGCCTCGCGCCCCACCCGGACAAGGTGATCTCGGCGACCTGAAACCGGCCAGGCGCATTGTTTTGGAAGTCGCGGCGGCCTCCCCTGCCCCTTCGCATCAACAAACCGTCCCCCTGTGTCCTCGCCGCCCTTGTGAGTGTCCGTAAATGGATGAATAGTCGGACAGGGTGCCGCCCTGAAATTGCCCGCTTGCGGTTTTCAGGTCGCGCCAGAACCGAGCCGGGTTTTTTGAATGGTCAGCCCTGAACCACGCAGAAGAAGAGGTCCGATCGCCGCCTGGTTGCTGGCGCTGGACGCGTGGCTCGATTCCTCGCTCTATGAAATCGGGTTCAAGGCGCGCCAGTTCTGGGAGTCCGCGACGATCTTCTCGCGGCGCTTCCGTCTCAAGGGCTGGCGCCGCGGCTTCATCGAACTTTTGAGCGAAGGTTTTACACTCGGCGCCGGCGGCATGGTGGTGATGCTGGCGCTGGCAATACCCGCTTTCCAGGATACCACCGGCGACTGGCGCGCCCAGGGCGACTTCGCCGTCACCTTCCTGGACCGCTATGGCAACGAGATCGGCCAGCGGGGCATCATCCAGCGCGATTCCGTGCCGGTCGACGAGATGCCGGACCATGTCATCAAGGCGGTGCTCGCCACCGAGGACCGCCGGTTTTTCGACCATTACGGTATCGACGTGCTCGGCCTGTCGCGCGCGATCTTCGAGAACGTGCGGGCGAATTCGGTCGTCCAGGGTGGCTCGAGCATCACCCAGCAGCTGGCCAAGAACCTGTTCCTGACCAATGAGCGCACGTTCGAGCGCAAGATCAAGGAGGCGTTCCTGTCGCTGTGGCTGGAGGCCAATCTGTCGAAGAAGGAAATCCTGCAGCTCTATCTCGACCGCGCCTATATGGGCGGTGGCACGTTCGGCATAGAGGCGGCGGCGGACTTCTATTTCGGCAAGAGCGTCAAGGACCTGAACCTTGCCGAGGCGGCGATGCTGGCCGGCCTGTTCAAGGCCCCGACCAAATACGCGCCGCATATCAACCTGCCGGCGGCGCGCGCGCGCGCCAACGTAGTGCTGTCCAACCTCGTCGATTCCGGCTTCATGACCGAAGGCCAGGTGCTGCAGGCCAGACTGCACCCGGCCGACGTCGTCGACCGCGGCGAACAGAAGAGCCCCGACTACTACCTCGATTGGGCCTTCGACGAGGTCAAGAAGATCGCCAAGCCCGGCCAGCACTCGCTGGTTGCCCACACCACCTTCGACGCCAACATCCAGAAGGCGGCGGAGGAGTCCGTCGAGTTCCACCTGCGCCAGTTCGGCAAGGAGTACAACGTCACCGAAGGGGCCGTGGTGGTCATCGAGACCAATGGCGCGGTGCGGGCCATCGTCGGCGGCCGCGATTACGGCGCCAGCCAGTTCAACCGCGCCACCAAGGCACTGCGCCAGACCGGCTCGTCGTTCAAGCCCTATGTCTATGCCACGGCGATGGAACACGGCTTCACGCCGAACTCGATCATTTCTGGCGGGCCGATCAGCTGGGGCAACTGGTCGCCGCACAATTACAGCGGCGAGTCGGCGGGCAACATCACGCTGATCATGGCGATGGCCAAGTCGATCAACACCGTGCCTGTGCGGCTGGCCAAGGACCATCTCGGCATCGCGCCGATCAAGGCATTGGCGGAATCGTTTGGGGTGGAATCGCCGCTCGAAGGGCACAAGACGATGGTGCTCGGCACCTCGGGCATGACGGTGATGGACCAAGCGACGGGCTACAGCGTGTTCGCTCAGAACGGCTTCGTCGGTTCCCGGCACGGCATCACCCAGCTCGTAACCCGCACCGGCGACGTGGTGTATGACTGGACCAAGGACGCGCCGCCGCCGCATCGCGTCCTGTCCGAGCAGGCCCTGAAGTCGATGAACACCATGCTGGCGGCCGTGCCGGTGATGGGCACGGCGCGGCGGGCGCAAATTCCCAACATCGTCGTTGCCGGCAAGACCGGCACCACGCAATCCTACCGCGATGCCTGGTTCGTCGGCTTCACCGGCAACTACACGGCGGCCGTGTGGCTGGGCAATGACGATTTCACCCCGACCAAGAACATGACCGGCGGCTCGCTGCCGGCGATGGTGTGGCAGCGGTTGATGGTCTACGCGCACCAGAACATCGACCTGAAGCCGATCCCGGGGATCGACAAGCCCTTCGTCGACGAGGAGGTCGCGGCCAAGGCCGCCGAGGCACAGAAGAAGAGCGAGGAGCAGGCAGCGGCCGATGCCGCCGCCGAGCGGCCGCCGGTGCTGTCCAGTCGGACCACACAGACGTTGCGGGACATGAGCCAGATGTTCCAGGCGGCCCCCAAACTCGACGCCCCCGCTCCACCCGAAACGTTGTCGGCGCTGTGATATCCGCCCGCTGAGACAAGACCGACAGGCAAATCCATCACGCCTGCTTGCCACAAGGCCCCGCACCGCGATATCCCCGAACGGCAATTCCGCGCGCACCTGGCCCTTCATGCTCAAGAACGCCTTCCTGATGCTGATTTCGCTTGCCATAGCCATTGGCGGGGGCGGCGCCAGCGTCTGGTATGCGCTGAAGATCCAGGACGGTGTCGGCGCGATCAGGATCGGCCAGTGGACTGCCTTCCCCGACATCGGCACACCGGCCGCGGACCCCTATTCCAAGGCCCGCGTTGCCCGTGAGGGCGTGCTGGCGCTCGGTCGCGCCGAGGGGCTGTCCTTCGTGGCTGAAAAGGATGCCGCCGGCGACCAGCTCAAGCGGGAATGCGCCTACAGGATCGAGGGCGGATTTCCGACAGCGCGGTTCTGGACGCTTTATGCCGCCGATCAATCGCTCGGCGTCGTCGAGACCGGCAAATCGCGGCTTGCGGCTCTTCAGTCCTACGAGGTGCTGCGCCAACCGGACAATTCCGTGGTTATTTCCGTAGGCCATCAACCCATGCCGGGCAACTGGCTGCTGACCGACGGTTCTGGACGGATGTATTTCGTCCTGACCCTCTACGACACGCCGATCGCCAGCAGCACCGGCCTGTCAGACGTTTCGCTGCCCAGGATCGTCAAGGCGGGCTGCGATNCCATCAACCCATGCCGGGCAACTGGCTGCTGACCGACGGTTCTGGACGGATGTATTTCGTCCTGACCCTCTATGACACGCCGATCGCCAGCAGCACCGGCCTGTCAGACGTTTCGCTGCCCAGGATCGTCAAGGCGGGCTGCGATGCGTAGTTTGCGTGCCGCGTTGCGCAGGCTTCTGCACGCCATCCTGCTCGGCCTCGTCGGCGCCGGCATCGTCCACATTGTCGTCCTGCTTCTGGTGCCGGAATTTTCGGAACGCGACGCCTGGTCGCGTCTCTCCATGGCTTCGGATCTCTACAAGATGAACCGGCTCGATGCCGAAGCGGGCGGCGCACCGGTGGTGAAATCGGTCGACCCCCTGTTCTACGCAACGGCCTGCCGCTTCGACCTCGAGGAAGGAATGGTCCGGATCAAGGCGCCGGGAGACGTCCCGTTCTGGTCGGTGTCGGTCTATGACCGCAGCGGTCACAACATCTATTCCTTCAACGACCACACGGCGGCGGGCGGCAAGCTGGATGCCGTCGTGCTGACGCCGGCGCAGATGATCGACGTGCGCAAGGACCTGCCCGAGGATCTTCAGGGAGCGATCTTCGTCGAGGCGCCCGTCGATGAAGGCATCTTCGTCATCCGCAGCTTCGTACCCGACGAGAGCTGGAAGCCGATCGTGTCGCGCTTTCTCGATCAGAGTTCCTGCGAGTTGCAGGATTTCTAAGCCGCGATCCTCGATCGCGGATCCGGAGCAGAGGGCCTGACGGACCGCACCATGGCTTCAGCAAAGCTCAGTGGGGGACTGCTCAGTGATGGGGGACTGGCGTCCGTGGCGACCCCGGCTTGTCTGGCCCTGCAGGCCGGGCTTCGCCGGTGCTGGACCGCTCATAACGGATGCCGGGAAATATGATCACAGCCGCCGGTATTTCGGTGGTTTGCTTGGCTCGATTGGCCGGTGCCGCACGCGGCACGAAAGACAGTACCATGCCCATGATTCGCGCATTCCTCTCGGTTTCCCCGGAGCACAACGCCACGCCTCCAAATATCATTAAGGCCGGCAGAGGGTTAACGGAGCGCTAACGGATCGCCGCTAAATTGATCTTTGTTCCCGGGGTCAGAGAGTTCTGACCGAGGCAATCGCGAAACCGGCATAGTCCCGGTGCCGCGAGGTCGAGTGTGTATCTGGTGTCAGGCGTATCCTTCGTGTCATCTTCGGATTTCAGGCAAATCGCGATAAGGACGCAATCGGGAAAAGCCGAAAGGCTGTTCCGCGCCGCCGTTTCCGCGTTCTGCTCGCTGACGCGACCGTCGCGCCGGGAGATCGGCCAGCTCGAAGACCTGACGCTGCCTCTGTTCGACGATGTATCCGTCGAATCGCGGCGCTACGTGGCAGCCGCCCTTTCCGAATGCGAATACGCACCCGCGGCCCTGGTGCGGCGCCTCTGCGAGGAACCGGTCGACATTGCCGCTCCACTGCTCATCCGCTCGCGCGCCATCAGCGATATCGACCTGATCGCGCTGATTGGCCGGCATGGGTTGCCGCATGCGCGCGCCATAGCGCGGCGCAAGGACCTGAACCCGACCATCGCCGATCTGATCAGAGCGCTCGAAAGGCCGACCCTGGTGCGGAGGCGGGATCCGGACGCAGCCCCGGCGCAGAGCCTTGTCGTGCAGGCGCAAGCGACACCGGACAGCGCGACAAGCCAGCAAACGCCCCGCCAGCAAATGCCCGGCCAGCAAACGCCCGGCGTTGCCGCCGAGAGCGCGCGGCGCAAGCTGCGCTCCATGATGCGCACTGGCGACCAGGCCTTGGCGGCGAAGGTCGAGGCGTTTCCCGGTGCGGACACCTTTGTCAAACTGCGCGAGACGGCACTGACGGGAAACGCCGCGTTGTTCCACACCGCGCTAGCGGACGCTCTCGACATCGATTTTGCGATCGCGCAATCGCTGACCGCCCACCAGAATTATGCGCCGCTGCTTGCGGCGCTGCGCTCGCTCGACTTCAGCGAGGACCGGGCATTCCTGGTCACGGTCGCCGTCTATCCCGGCCTGTTCCCGCATCCCCAGGCCATCCGCACCTATCTCGACCGCTACCGCCTGCTGCATCGCGACGCTGCCCTGGATAAAGTGCGGGAGTGGAAGGCCGCAACCCTGTCCAAGGCGGTTCGCGGCAAACCACCGGCAAACGGCGACAGCCGCAAGGCCTCCAACAGCGACGAAGCCGACGCTCCCGACCTCAGGGCGTCTTCACGGAAATAAGCTGCTCGACGGGAACGCTCCCGGCCTCGATCTCGACCACCCAGATGTCGGGATCGAATTTTTTCTCGCGTTCCAGTCTCGCATCGAGTACGGCGGCATCCTCGCTGGCGGCGAGAAGGCTGAAAAAACGGTCTTCGGGCTTGGCCGAATCGTAGCTTGTCTGCGGTGCCGGCCCGTAGAGAGCCGTTTCACCCAGCCTGCCCCGCGCCAGGATGAACACGGCCCCGGCCTCCGTCGCACCGCGATTGACCACGGCAGCAAATCCGCCTGCGCTGAAAACCCGGCGCAACAGGGCCGAGACCCACAGATCAGCGGTTACACGCATGGAGGACTCCCGAGGACATGCGGGCTCTCTACCGAAATTTCCCGTGGAGGGCGAGGCGTCGTTTTCGGCCGTCAGTTGGTGAGGCCGATCTCGCGCATCTTGACATAGACGATCTCGTCGGGCTCGCCGGTTTGCGGCAAGCCGAACAGCGACTGGAACTCCTTGATCGCCGCCTTGGTGCGTGCGCCGACGACGCCATCCAGTTGCATGTCGTCATTGCCGAAGGCCTTCAGCCCGGCCTGGATCTTGACGATGCGGGGGTCAGGCCCCTGCAAAGCGGCATTCGCCTGTGCCTCGTTGGTCTGCAGGGACACGGGAACGGCGGCTGGCGGCATGTCAGGACGGGGTTGCGGTTTCGGCACGGCAGCCGTCTTCGGCGTTGCACCCAGTTGATCCAGGAGCAGCGCGTCGATCTCGCCCGATGCGTTCAGTCCGACCTTCTGTTGATAGGCCTGTATGGCCTTGCGCGTGTTCGGGCCGGAGATGCCGTCGACGGTGCCGGAGTAGAAATCAAGGTCCTTCAATATGCCTTGCACCTGCTCGACCACCGGGTCGCCCTTTATCGGGGCGGGCGCGGCATTGGACCTCACGATGTTGATTGTCGTCTCGGGCTCGTCCGCGCCAGCGTGCGGAAAGCCCTGGAAATTGCGTGTGGCGAAAAACGCCCCGGCGTGCGGGAAAGGCTGATACCATAGCGCATTCGCCGAGACGTAGAACAGCGTCACCAGGAATGCGGTCGATCCTCCCACCAGGACAGGATTGCGCGAAATCATGCCGCCGACGGCGATGGCGCCGTCTTGAAAGGCATTGCCGCGGCGTTTGACCGCCTTAGCCTGTTTTGCGGAGCGAGCCATTTCCGTCCCCTTTCGCTCTCGTCACCGGCATTGTCAGCACTCCGGTCGGGTTGGCGGGGCGCCCCTTCGGCCCGCCGACCGGCAGGCTAATGGTCACCGTGGTGCCCTCGCCCGGCATGCTTTCGATCGACATGGTCCCTTCATGCAAGGCCACCAGCCCCTTCACCAGGGAAAGGCCAAGACCCGTGCCCTCGAAACGGCGGGTATAATCGTTCTGGATCTGCGTGAAGGGTTTGCCGAGATTGGCGAAATCCTCCTCGGCAATGCCGATACCGGTGTCCCTCACCCAGAAATGCAGACGTGAGCCGATCCGCTTGGCGCCGACGACGACATCGCCACCGTCAGGGGTGAACTTGATCGCGTTGGAAACGAGGTTGATGAGCATCTGCTGTACGGCACGGCGATCGGCATTGATATCGCCGGCGTCAGGGGCGATCTGCGTCTGCAGGTCGATATTCTTGGCCTGAGCCTGCAGCCGCATCATCGACTGGCACATGTCCACGGCTTCCACGAAACGGAACGGCTCCGGCTCGGTGGCGTAGACGCCCGATTCGATCCTCGATACGTCGAGTATGGATGTCACGACTGCCAGCAGATGCTGGCCCGAATCCCGCACCAGACCGACATATTCCTTCTGGCGCGGATCCTTGAAGGCGCCGAACATCTCGTGCAGCAGCATGTCGGAGAAGCCGATGATGGCGTTCAACGGCGTGCGCAGTTCATGGCTCACGACTGCCAGGAACCGGCCCTTGGCCACTTCGGCGGCGGCCGCCGTCTCATTGGCTTGCGCCAGTTCTTCGCGCAGTCGCGCCATCTCGTCATTCTGGCGCAGGACAAGCGTGAAGACGTCGCCTTGTTTCTCGCCACGCACCAGTTCGAGCGCGAATTGCTGGTAATTGTCGGCCACAAAGCCGTTTCCGTTGTGGGCGCCGTTGCCACTCTGGGGCAGCCTGATGCGCAATTCGAGGCGGCGCGACCGTGCACCGTCACGCATGTCGGCCAGGGCGCTGAGATAGGAGACACGGTCCGACAGGTGGACCCGGTCGAAGAGGCCCGTTCCAGATAACAGCTCAGGCGGCAATTTCAGAAGCGTACGCGACTTGGCGGATGCAGCCACGACTTCGCCGTGGCGGGCGACCCGCAAGACCACCGCGTCGATGATGTCTTCCAGTCGGTCACCCGAATGGAGCGTATCGGCCGCGCCGGAAGTGCCGCGAAAGGCCGATGCGCGCGGGATGAGGGCCAGCGCCCAGGCCAATGGCACCAGCCAGTGCCAGGCGGCGATGTGCGCGTCCGCGAATGGAAGGAAGGCAGCCGACAACGACGGAAGGGCGATGGCGATGACGGCTGTTGCGCCCCCCCATAATGCCGAACGCCGTGACGCGCCGATCCACCAGGCTTCGAATGGCAGCGCCAGGGCAAGCATGGCGACAGGTGAACTCAATCCGCCGGCGGCACCGATGAGACCGGCAAGGGCAATCGCCGCCATCGCCAGGGCGACCGGCCCCGCGGCAGCCATCTTGCCGGTCGCGGCTACCAGCAGGGCGACGAACCAGCACAGGCCGAAGGCCGCGAAAATGGCGGCCATGGTAACCGCGGCGCCCATCCCCGATGTAACCAGCGTGACCGCGGCACCCGCGGCAAAGAACGGCGCGGCCAGCATCACCCCGATGAAACGGCGCTGGCGCTCGCGGTCGCTCCGTTCGAGAACGCTGGGATGAACCATGCGCTCACAACCGGCCGCCATTGCACCAGGCAATTCAGCGTATCTGGCCTCGATCGGCATCAATTCAACGCACTCGCACTCGTCGTGAACAGCTCTGCTTTTGCAGATTGTCTTGATTGGCTTTGAAACTCGCATCCAGCGTTTAAGGAATGGATAAGGCAGGGCCGACCAAGGCCCGCCCTGCGGCAAATATCGGGATGGCGGCGGCCGAAAACCCGGTCAAATGCAGCCATAGTAAACGGAGGGTTATCCCGGCAGGCCTGTCATGGGACCGCCGGCCAAGTCACCGAAGCCGCTTTGTTTCATCAAAGACACAATTCATTCAACGGGATAGATGGTTATCGAATGGTGAGGAGAATCGTCCCGATATGAAACAAATCCGCAGCAAAACGTTTCGTTTCGAATTTGCCTAAAATTTGAGGAAAATTCTCGGCGATCATGCAAGCCGTCCTTCGTGCCTCTGTGCCAACATCCTGCCCATAAAAGAGGTCATGCCATATGATGCATGATCCGGTCACGACGAGAGGCAAGGCATGTTCTTCCTGATAAGAATGGCTTTCTGGTTTTCACTGGTGTTGCTGGCGCTGCCGCTGGGTGTCGGGTCCGATGAAACGGGCCAGGAAAGCGTCGGGCCGATCCAGGCTCTGTTCGCGGCGCGAGATGCAGTCGGCGACATCGCCGGTATCTGCGAACGCAAGCCCGATGTCTGCGAGACGGGTAAGTCGGCGATGCACACCATCACCGCACGCGCCAAGGAAACCGCCAAGATCGCGGCTGCCATGCTGGACGACAAATCCGCCGGTCCCGACACCTCGACAATGACGGGCAGCGTACCGGAAGTGGTCCTGCCTGAAACGGTCAACCTGCGGATAGACAATTAAGCCGTCTCGACGGCGCACCGCGGGCAGTCTGCCCTCTCGACGCCCGCGGTGTCCTTGTTTTTTCCGTGACGTGGCGCCGCCGCGTGACTATATCCGGGTCATGACGACCACGATCCAGACCATCCGCGACGACTTCTCGTTCCTTGACGAATGGGAGGATCGTTATCGTTACGTCATCGAACTCGGCGAAGCGCTGCCGCCCTTTCCCAATGCGGAGCGCAACGCCGCTAACAAGGTGCCAGGTTGCGTCAGCCAGGTCTGGTTGACCACCGAACGGGGTCCGGGCCCCGACCCCGTCATCACCTTTACCGGCGATTCGGACGCCCATATCGTGCGCGGACTGGTTGCGATCATGCTGGCGCTGTTTTCCGGAAAGACGGCCAGCGAAATCCAGAAAACCGATGCGGAAGCGACGCTGAAGGCACTCGGCCTCGACGAGCACCTGTCGCCCCAGCGTGCCAACGGCCTTCGCTCGATGGTCAAGCGCATCAAACGCGATGCCGAGATGGCGCTCGCCCAGACTGCCTGACCGACCGGTCGATCTTCCACCCACCCCCTGAAATCAAACGGCGCCCGAAGGCGCCGTTTGATTTCAATCCAATCTGGCAAGTAGCGACTACCGCGCCGCCTTGCGCTTGCGGCCGAGACCCATCTTCTTGGCAAGCTGCGAGCGGGCCGCCGCGTAGTTCGGGGCAACCATCGGATAGCTTGGGTCCAGGTTCCACTTTTCACGATACTGATCGGGCGTCAGATCGTAGTGGGTCATCAGGTGACGCTTGAGCGACTTGAACTTCTTGCCGTCTTCAAGACAGACAATGTAATCGTCATGAACCGAACGCTTCGGGTTGACAGCCGGCTTCTGCTTGTCCGCAGGCGCCTGTTCGACGATTCCGCCCACACGCCCGAGGGCGGCATGGACATCGGATATCAGGTTCGGCAGTTCGCCGACCGGCACGGGATTATTGCTGACATAGGCTGCCACCACATCGGCGGTGAGCTCGATCAGCGCGTCATTGTTTCTGGAAGGTGTTTCGACAATATCCATGGTCTTCAGGCCCCAACAAGAGTTACGTCGGTCTGTGCCCCTTTTTACAGGCAGGGCATCGCACGAATTTGCGCACATAGAGCTGCTGCGATTCGTGTCACGGGGACATCAATGCGGCCGCAGGTCAAGTAAGTCAATTCGCTGTGTGCATTATATTTGTGAATGTTGGTCAACTATTACGCGATCAGCTTCAATCTTTCGTGCATCATGTAATTTTTCGATATTTCGCCCGCCAAACCGACAAAGCCTGACGTAACGTCAGCCCACCATTACATTCGGGATAACTCACAAATCAGGTTTCAATGCTCTCGTTTGCTTTGCCGTCGCTTCGGCAAACTTGGTTGTTCTCATCTGTCCTCAAAACCACAGGTTGCCGCTCATCTCTGTCGGGCGGGCAACTAGGCGACATGCCCGCCGGCCGAACCCGTCGGGGCCAAAATCGGTGGTGTTCAATACGGGATAATGTATCTGCCATAGGCCCAGCCGGTCACGAAGGTGCCGTTCTTGGCCGGCTCATGCCAGATTTCGCACCAGCGATAGCGAACCGTCTGCTGCTGTTTCCATGCCGGTTGATTGGCGATATCGAGCAGGTTTACGCCGCCGGTGCATCGCCCGGTCATCTGCAGGACGGTCCCGTTCGGATAGGCGGCCTGCTTCTGGGATGTTCCCGACGGATATTTGCGCACATTCAGCGTGTCGCCGAACGGCACATTGGCCACTTGCCAAGCCGAAAATACGGTCGCATGAGACTGGCCGGCAAAGGCCAGACCTAGCGAAGCGACGGCGAAAACCGCAGCAATACGAGACCGAATGCTCATCTTCTCTCCTCCCGGCCGTCACATGGGCCGACACCACCTCTACGCCACGGCTCTTGAACCTGCCCTGATCGGCGTGTTCATTCGTCATTCAAGATATTTCCAGAGCGAGACGCAATGACCAGGACTTCCCGATTTCCAATCGCCAGCGCCCCTGCCCCCGAGAAAAGGCCCGTCTCGGACACGCATCACGGCATCACGCGAACCGATGAATATGCTTGGCTGCGAGCAGATAACTGGCAAGAAATGTTCAGGGATCCTTCCTTGCTCGATCCTCGGATCCGCGCCGAACTCGAAGCCGAGAATACCTATCAGTCGACGCTGATGGCCGACACGTCAGATCTGCAAAAGCAGCTTTTCAAGGAAATGAAGGGCCGCATCAAGGAAGATGATTCTTCCGTTCCCATGAAGGACGGGCCTTATGCCTACGGCTCTTCCTTCAAGCTCGGCGGCGAGCAGCCGCGCTATTTCCGAACGCCGCGCGGCGGCGGACCCGAGCAGATCCTGCTTGACGGCGACGCCGAGGCCGAGGGCAAGGCCTATTTCCGGCTTGGCGGCGTCGATCATTCGGCCGATCATAGCAAGCTCCTGTGGGCCTTCGACGACAAGGGTTCGGAATTCTACACGCTGCGTGTGCGCGACCTTGCCGACGGCAAGGAACTGGCGGACCAGATAAAGGCCACCGGCGGTTCGGGGGTCTGGGACGCGGGCAATGACGGGTTCTTCTACACGCGTCTCGACCCCAACCACCGGCCGTCGAAGGTGCTGTTCCACGCACTGGGGCAGACCCCTGAAAACGACCGGCTGATCTATGAGGAAACCGACCCCGGCTTCTTCATGAACGTCGACGGGACCCGCAACAATCAATGGATCATGATCGGCATCAACGATCACGAGACTTCGGAATACCGCCTGTTGAGCGCCAGCGATCCATTTGCCGAGCCGAAGCTGGTTTCGGCGCGCGAGACCGGCCTTCAATATGAACTTGAGGAAGGCGGCGACATTTTCTTCGTGCTGACGAACGCGGACGGTGCCAAGGACTTCAAGATCATGACGGCGCCGGCGAGCGACCCGGTCCGCGCCAACTGGCAGGAACTGGTGCCGCATGAACCGGGCCGGCTGATCCTGTCGGTGATCGGCTTCAAGGACCACATGGTCCGGCTCGAGCGCAAGGAAGGCCTGCCACGCATCGTCGTGCGGGATCGGGCCAGCGGCGAAGAGCATCTGATTTCCTTCGATGAGGAAGCCTTCTCGCTCGGCCTTTCAGGGTCGCTGGAATACGACACCGAGATGATGCGTTTTTCCTACTCGTCGATGACGACACCGTCGCAGATGTTCGACTACAACATGCGCACTCGTGAGCGTGTGCTGCTCAAGACCCAGGAAGTGCCGTCCGGCCACGACCCGCATCTCTACGTCACGAGGCGGCTGATGGCGCCAGCGGCCGACGGCGAACTGGTGCCGATCTCGCTTCTGCATCACCGCGACACGCCGCTGGATGGCTCCGCGCCATGCCTGCTCTACGGTTACGGCTCCTACGGTATCACCGTGCCGGCGGCCTTCAACACCAACTGGTTCTCGCTGGTGGACCGCGGGTTCGTCTTTGCCATTGCCCACGTGCGCGGCGGCAAGGACAAGGGATATGGCTGGTACGACGACGGCAAGCGGGCGCGCAAGATGAACACCTTCACCGATTTCATCGCCTGCGCTCGTCACCTCGTTGCCGAGCGCTATACCGTGCATGACCGGATCGTCGCGCAAGGCGGCTCGGCCGGCGGTATGCTGATGGGCGCCATCGCCAACATGGCGCCGGATTGCTTCGGCGGCATCGTAGCCGAGGTTCCCTTCGTCGATGTACTCACCACCATGCTCGACGCAACCCTGCCGCTGACCCCGCCGGAATGGCCGGAATGGGGCAATCCAATCGCGTCGGCCGACGATTACCTTACGATCGCCGCCTATTCGCCATACGACAATGTCGCCGCGCTCGACTATCCCCCGATCCTGGCGCTCGCCGGTCTCACCGATCCGCGCGTCACCTATTGGGAGCCGGCCAAATGGGTTGTGCGGCTGCGCGACCGCAAGATCGGCGACAATCCGGTACTGTTCAAGATCAACATGGATTCCGGCCATGCCGGTGCCTCCGGCCGGTTTTCACGCCTGGAGGAGATCGCCTATACTTATGCCTTCACGCTGAAGGTTACGGACAAGGCATAGCTCACGGAGGAACGCCGCGATGATCGATCTGTCCACAGCGATAGCCTACATGGCGGTTGTGTTCGGCTTTGTCTTCATTCCGGGCCCGGCCACGCTGTTGACGATCGCCCGCGCAACGAGTTCGGGGACGAGGGTCGGGATAGCCACCGGCGGTGGGATCGCGGCCGGCGATGTGTTTCATACCGTCATGGCGATGGTCGGGATCTCGGCGATCATCGCCACATCGGCGACGCTGTTCAGCATCGTAGAGTATATCGGCGCGGCCTACCTCGTTTACCTCGGCATTCGGGCCATCAT
This sequence comes from Mesorhizobium sp. LNHC229A00, assembly GCF_000502415.1. NCBI lineage: Bacteria > Pseudomonadati > Pseudomonadota > Alphaproteobacteria > Hyphomicrobiales > Phyllobacteriaceae > Mesorhizobium > Mesorhizobium sp. LNHC229A00. Next base: position 107,510 of record NZ_AYWQ01000004.1, on the reverse strand, counting down.
CGAGAAAGTGCCAACCGATCCGACCGCCGGCGCGCTTGCAACCTCCGCCGGCAAGGCGTTTCGACAGGCTGTCCTGACCGAGGTGCTCAACCCCAAGACCGCGCTTTTCTTCCTGGCGTTCCTGCCTCAGTTCGTGCGGCCCGAAAACGGATCAGTGATGGTTCAATTGGCCGTATTTGGGATCATCTTCGTCATGCTGGGGCTTTTCAGCACGGTCGTGTTTGCCGTGAGCGCAGGGCGGCTCGGCGGTTTCCTGCGCCGAAATCCGACAGTGCTGAAATGGCAAGGCAAGGTTGTCGGCGGCATCTACTGCGCCCTGGGTGTCCGCCTCGCCTTGCAACAGCGCTGAGGTCAGGCGACCCACGTCGGCATGATCATCATTTTTGAATTCCGCGCGGCTCATTTCCGCTCGCAATTGCGACGGTCGCGCGCTACCCAAAGCACGATTTTCCCGGGCACGACGCCCGCACTTGCACAAGGGTCCACTATGCTGCTCGTCGACGTCTATCTCGACAAATCGCCGATCCAGGGCATCGGTGTGTTTGCCAAGAACCATATTGCCAAGGGCACGCTGGTGTGGAAGCTCGACCCCCGGTTCGATCGGATCATCGACGTCGAGACCTATGAGGGCGAAACCGGGCCGGTGAAGAACTATCTCGACCGCTATTCCTACCCCGACCGTCGCGATCCGGCCTATATCGTCTTCGAAGCCGACGACGCCCGCTACATGAACCATGACGATGAGCCGAATTGCGATGTCTCGTCGCCCGAGGAGACCTACGCCTTGCGCGACATCGCGCCTGGCGAGGAGATGACCTGCAACTACAACCTTTTCTTCGAAACGGGCTTCGATTTCCTCGGCGATCGCCACCTGCAGTCCGAGGATTAGTTCGTACTTTTCTTGCGCGCCGGATAGCCGTTGGGATGCGGCGGCACCGCCTTGAGATAGGCAGCAATCGCCGCACGGTCCTCCGCCGTCAGCTCGGCCATGTTGCGCTGAACGTCCACCATGGCGCCGCCGACGGAATCGAAATCCGGCGTGAATCCGGTTTCGAGGTAATTTGCGATGTCGGACGCGGACCAGCTGCCGATACCTCCCTCGCCCGAAGTGATGTTCGGCACGACGCCCGAGCCCTCGGCGGCCACCGCACCGGCCAGCCATTCGCTTTTCCTGGTGCCGCCAGCCAAGTCGCGCGGCGTATGGCATTCGCCGCAATGACCCGGCCCTTCGACCAGGTAGCGGCCTGACATCACAGGGTCTGACGGGCCATCAGGCAGGGGCACGACAGGCTTGTCACTGAGATACAGCCGCTTCCACAGACCAATGCCGCGCCGGATGCTGAACGGGAACGCCAGCGAATTGCCTGGCGCCTTGCCGGCGACGGCGGGAAGCGTCTTCAAGAAAGCATAGAGGTCGGCGACATCTGACGGTTTCATGCGAGCATAGGAGGCATAGGGGAATGCCGGATAGAAATGCTCGCCCGAAGGCGACACACCTTTCAGCAGGGCGTTAGCGAGATTCCCGACCGACCATGCGCCGATGCCGTCCTTGGGATCTTGCGAAATATTGGGCGGAACAAAGGTGCCGAATGGCGTCTTGAGTTCAAGCCCGCCTACGAGCTGAAGGCGTGCGTCGCCCTGCGACCCGGGCTTGGCATGGCAGGAGGTGCAGCCGCCGGCATAGAAGATACGCTTGCCCCGGGCAACATCGCCTGGGCCGAGTTGCGCCAGGGTCGCCGCATCAAGCGTGACCGGTGCCGACAGCAGCCACCCCGCCGACGCGCCGGCGACGCCCAGGACGAGGGCCGCGCCGACGAGTTTCTTCAGCCATGCCATGGCTGGCGATCAGCCCTTTTTGACCCTGTAGCCCTGGTGGCAGGTACCACAGTCCGAGCCGATGGTGCCGATCTGCGTCTTCAGTGCATCGACGTCGGCCGGAGCCGCCGCGACCGCAGCCTTGACATCGGCGAGATACTTATCCTCGGCCGCCTTGAAGCCAGCCATGTCTTCCCAGATTTTTGGCGACGCCGTGGTGTCGCCGCTGTCGGTGCCCTTCGGGAACAAGGCCTCTACATCGAACTTCTCGGCATTTGCCTGCAGTGCCTGCAACTGGGTCAGCACCGCGGCGGCGTCAAAGGGCTCCTCGCCCTTGACCACTTTCGACAGGCCGCCGACGATCTTTCCGCGTTCCTTCATCAGAGCCTGCCGGTCGAGGATCGGATCGGCAAAGGCCGCCGATGCGGCGAGTGCGAGCATGGAGATGGCGATGACAAGCTTTCTCATTCATTTGGCTCCGTGGTGAGGCATTTCAGGACACGACGTTAACGGATGCGGAGGTGGAATATTCCCATTCTCCCGCATGAAATTGCACGACCCTTGCCGTGGGGTTCGAAACGAAAAGAAAAGGCCCGGGGGTGCCGGGCCTTTCGGAAGACTGATCAGGCATTCGCCTTTTCGTAGAGTTCGAGCACGTGATCCCAGTTGATAAGGCTATCTACGAAGGCCTCGAGGTATTTCGGCCGGGCGTTGCGATAATCGATGTAGTAGGAGTGCTCCCAGACGTCGACGCCGAGGATCGGCGATGCGCCATGAACCAGCGGGTTCTCGCCGTTCGGTGTCTTCGAGATCGCCAGCTTTCCGTCCTTGACCGAAACCCAGGCCCAGCCCGAACCGAACTGCGTGGTGCCGGCGGCAATGAAATCAGCCTTGAACTTGTCGTAGCCGCCGAGATCGCTCTCGAAAGCCTTCTGCAGCGCGCCAGGGAGCTTGTTGCCGCCGCCGCCCTTCTTCATCCATTTCCAGAAATGGATGTGATTGTAGTGCTGGGCGGCGTTGTTGAAGAGACCGGCATTCTTGCCGAACGATTGCTTCACCACCTCTTCGACCGAAAGATCCCCAAGGCCGGCTTCGGCGGCGAGCTTGTTGCCGTTGTCGACATAGGCCTTGTGATGCTTGTCGTGGTGATACTCCAGCGTCTCTTTGGACATATAGGGCTGCAGGGCCTCGTAGTCGTAGGGCAGAGCGGGCAATTCGAAAGCCATGGGTAGTACTCCCTCGTGGAAAATCCGGTGTGGATACCGGAGTAAGATAGGTCGGGATTGAGCTGGAGCAACTCCGGAAGTGAAGCGCCGGTTCCCTTTCTAAGCGGGTTCCCCGGAACTGTCACACGCTTTTCCTGCGACCAGCCGCGCGGCGACAAAAAGGCCGGCTATCTCAGCCAGCCGAGGTCGAATGCGCCCACTCCCAATAGAGTTCACGTGCTTTCTTGGCCACCGGGCCGGGTTGCAGATCGCGGCTCTCCATGCGGGTGACCGGCACCACCTTGGAGTGGTTGCCGGTCGAGAAGATTTCGTCCGCTTCGAGGAAATCCCGCACCGACAGCGTCTTTTCAGTCGTCGTGAACCCATAGTCGCCGAGCAGCGTCATCGTGCGCGCGCGGGTAATGCCGGACAGGAAGGTTCCGTTCGGCGCCGGCGTCAGCACATGGCCGTCCTTGACCAGGAAGATGTTCGAGCTTCCCGTCTCCGCGACATTGCCCAGCATGTCGAGCACAAGCGCGTTGTCGAAGCCGCGCGCCTTGGCCTCTAGGATGGCGCGACCGTTGTTGGGATAGAGGCAGCCGGCCTTGGCGTTGGTCGGCATGGTTTCGATGGTCGGGCGCCGGAATGGCGACACGGTCACCGAAAAGCCGGTCGGCGAGATCATCGGCGATTCATAAAGGCAAAGGCAGAAACGGGTCGAGGCGGGATCGGCCGGCACGCCCATGTAGCCGCCATGCTCGGCCCAGTACATCGGCCTGATGTAGACCGCCGTCTTGCCATCGAATCTCTTCAACCCGTCCCAGGTCAGCCCGACGATCTGCTCGGGCGTCATGTTCGGCGCCAGCCCAAGCGCGATCGCCGAGGCATTGACGCGTGCGGCATGAAGTTCGAGATCGGGCGCCACGCCTTCGAACCAGCGCGCCCCGTCGAACACGCTGGTGCCGAGCCACATGGCATGGCTGCGCGGCCCGAGAATGGCGACATTGCCTTCGTTCCAATCGCCATCGACGAAAGTCCATGTCGCGGATTGCGCCGCCGCCGCCAGTGTCATCGCGTTTTCCCGTTCCGGTCAATCTTGTGTGACAACATTGGATGATGCTTTGACCGCCGCCGTCAACCAGCATTGGGGAGTTTTGTTGAGGCCAGCGACGGGTGCGCTGCAATCAAGGCTTGCACCTTGTCCCGCCTCGCCTCAAAACTGTTGCCATGCAATACGCCGCCTACGTGTTCGATGCCTATGGCACGCTGTTCGACGTGCACGCCGCCGTGCGCCGCCATGCGGACGCGATCGGCCCGGACGGCCAACTCCTGTCCGAAATCTGGCGCGCCAAACAGCTCGAGTATTCCTGGGTTCGCACGCTGATGGGCGCCTATGTCGATTTCTGGCAGCTGACCGAACAGGCGCTGGACTTCGCCTTGCGCAAGGTTCCTTCGGCCGATCCGAGCCTCAAGGCGAAACTGCTGGAAGCCTATTGGCGACTGGACTGTTATCCCGAAGTGCCCGCCGTCCTGAAAGCGCTCAAGGCTTCGGGCGCCAGGCTGGCGATCCTCTCCAACGGTTCGCCCGAAATGCTGGAGGCAGCGGTCAAGTCGGCGGCACTCGACCAGGTCCTGGACGACATCTATTCGGTCGATGCGGTGCGTCGCTTCAAGACCGATCCTGTTGTCTACGACGTGGTCGCCACCGGATGGCGCCTCTACCCCGGCGCGGTCTCCTTCCAGTCCTCCAACCGCTGGGACATTGCGGGCGCCACCAAATTCGGCTTCCGCACGGTCTGGATCAACCGCTCCAACCAGCCGGAGGAATACCAGGACTTGCCACCGGCCCTGATCCTGCCATCGCTGGAGGCCCTCGTATCGGGCGCCTAGCTGGCCTGTGGCCCCAGCGCCACAGTGGCGGCGCAGTCACAGCTTCGCCTTTGTTTGTCCACGTTCGGGCCAGAATCGGAACCGCCTATCGCCTCAGGTGTTGTCAGGCACCCGCAGCGAACGTCGGCGTGTTGACGCTTTGTTGCTATTTGAGTCTTAAAGAAGGCAGCCATGTCCATAACCGAAATCGAATCCTATCGCCTGAGCCGTCGCGGCTTCCTCAACGCCGCAGCCCTGGGCGCCGCCTCGATCGCGGTTTCCGCATGCGCCACTACCGGACCGGGGCCAGCCGAGCCGCCGCCACCAACCTATGTCGAGCCTCCGCTCGCCGACTATGCGTCGATGTACGCGGCGGTCAACGATGGCGGCTTCGATCTGCCGGCCATCCCCGTCGACAGGATCGATCCGCAGTTCCTGCGCCAGATCGTCCCCGACCCGACCGGGCAGAAGCCGGGGACCATCGTCGTCGATACGACAGGCCACTTCCTCTATCTGGTTCGCCCGGGCGGCCAGGCCATTCGCTATGGGGTCGGCCTTGGTCGCGCCGGCTTCGAATGGTCGGGCGACGCCGTCGTCCAGTGGAAGCAGAAATGGCCGAAATGGACGCCGCCGGATGAGATGATCGCCCGCCAGCCGGAATTGAAGCAGTACAGCGCCGACAATGGCGGCATGCCTGGCGGCTTGAAGAACCCGCTCGGCGCACGTGCGCTCTATCTCTTCCAGGGCAATGTGGACACGCTCTATCGCCTGCACGGCTCGCCGGAATGGCGCTCGATCGGCAAATCGGTGTCGTCGGGCTGCGTGCGCCTGATGAACCAGGACATTATCGACCTTTATGACCGCGTGCCCTCGAAAACGCCGGTCATCGTGACCAGCGACGCTCGCCAGCCGATGGTGGCGACGGCCAACCACAAGGCGATCCCGATCGATGCCGGCGTGCCGGATGGATCGGTGCTGCTCGGCCCAGTCAAAGCGGTCACGAACGCGATCTTCTGAGTTTCAGGGGACAGCGGCGTTGCCGCTGCCCCGATCTACCGCCCCCGCGACAGGCTGCCCAATATTCCGCGCACAATGGCACGTCCGACCGACGAGCCGACCGAGCGAACCACCGACTTGATCGCCGCCTCGGCCACTGTCTGGCGATTGGAGGGGCGCGGCGCCGGCGCGCGCCGGCCACCGGACCGCGGCGCCGGATCGTCATTGCCGAAGCCTGGAATGGTCCAGCGCGAGCCGCCGGTGCCGGTCTGCTGCGCCTGCGCCTCGGCGTCCTGCGCCTGCTTGGCCTTCTTCTGCAGCATTTCGAAAGCCGATTCGCGGTCGATAACCTGGTCATACTGGCCGGTGACCGGGCTTTCCCCGATCAGCTTCTGCCGCTCGGCCGGGGTGATGGGTCCAAGCCGCGATGACGGCGGGCGGATCAGCGTGCGCTGGACCATGGACGGAATGCCCTTGGCCTCCAGGGTCGACACCAGCGCTTCGCCGGTGGCGAGTTGGGTGATGGCGGTGCCGCAGTCGAAATCGGGATTGGGCCGGAAAGTTTCGGCCGCCGTCCTCACCGCCTGCTGCTCGCGGGGCGTGTAGGCGCGTAACGCGTGCTGCACGCGGTTGCCGAGCTGGGCCAGGACCTTTTCGGGGATATCCAAGGGGTTCTGCGTCACGAAATAGACGCCGACGCCTTTCGAGCGGATCAGGCGGACCACCTGCTCGACCCGGTCGATCAGCACCTTCGGCGCCTCGTCGAACAAGAGGTGCGCCTCGTCGAAGAAGAACACCAGCTTCGGCTTGTCGGGGTCGCCAACCTCGGGCAGTTCCTCGAACAGCTCCGACATCAGCCAGAGCAAGAACGTCGCGTAGAGGCGCGGATTCATCATCAGCTTGTCGGCGGCCAGCACGCTGATGGCGCCGCGCCCGTCCCGGGTGGTGCGCATGATGTCGGCAATGCGCAAAGCCGGCTCGCCGAAAAAGTTCGCCGCGCCCTGCTGCTCAAGGACCAGAAGCGTGCGCTGAATCGCCCCCACCGACGGCTTGGTGACGTTGCCATAACGGGCGCTGATTTCTTCGGCTCGCTCCGCGATGTTGGCGAGCAGCGCCTGCAGGTCCTTGAGGTCGAGGAGAAGAAGGCCCTCTTCATCGGCAATGCGGAAGGCAATGTTCATGATGCCTTCTTGCGCGTCGGTCAGGTTCATCAGCCGCGACAGAAGCAGCGGTCCCATTTCCGAAATGGTCGCGCGGATGGGGTGGCCCTGCTCGCCGAACAGGTCCCAGAAGATGACGGGAAATTCCTGGAAGTCGTACGGGTCGAGCTTGACCTGTTCTGCCCGCTTGACCAGGAAATCCTGGGCGGTGCCCATCATGGCGATGCCGGAAAGGTCGCCCTTGATGTCGGCGCAGAAGACCGGCACGCCGGCGTTGGAAAATCCCTCCGCCAGGATCTGCAAGGTGACGGTCTTGCCGGTACCGGTGGCGCCGGTCACCAGGCCGTGGCGATTTCCGTATTGCAGCAGCAGGTTTTCGGCGCGCTGATAGCTGTCGTCGGGTTTGCGGCTGGCGCCGATGAAAATACTAATGTCGTCAGCCATAGGTCGGGTCTCCGCAAAACTGATGTGGTCCAAAGCCAGCCTTTGCCCGAAGGTATAGTGAGGCCGCCGCACAGCGACAATGACAATTGTCCAAGGCGGGGCCAATCAGCCAATCAGGGCTATCGTCCAAATCGGACCAGTCGCCAAAATCGGATTTTGGAACTTGCGGATTTCGATGGTGTTTGGCAATCGTTCATGGTCCGTCCAGGCAAGCGACCTATATCAGGTGGATCGAATATCAGGTGGGTCGAATTCAAGCCCTGGGCGTGCATTGCGATAACTTGCCGGGAACCGTAGATTGAGCTGCCCGGGCTGGTGCGGCCATATAGAACGAGGACGATGAATGGGCGCCGGAGCCTTGACCAGGGATGTTGAGCCAACGAATGCGGAGCGTCAGCGATGGCTGACCCTGGCGGAAAAAGCATTGGCCGGCGCAACCTTCGAGGAAAAGCTGGTCTCGCATACCGACGACAGTATCCGCGTCGAGCCGCTCTATGAACGCGCGACCGGAACGGAACCGATCGTGCGCGCCAATCCTCAATTGCCGTGGATCGTCAGCCAGCGCGTCGACGACCCCGATGTCGAACGCGCCAAGAGCCAGGTCCTGGAAGATATCGCTCAGGGCGCGACGGGATTGTCGCTCGTCTTCGAGGGTGCCCCGAACGCGTTCGGCTACGGCCTGCCGAGGACGGCGCAGGCGCTCGAGACGGTGCTGGAGGGCGTGCCACTCAACCGGGTCCAGATCCGTATCGACACCCACCCCTGGAGCCGCCCCATGGCCGACTGGCTGGTGGCGTTCCTGAGCAAGCGCCGTTCGGATCCGGCAAAGCTCAACCTGTCCTTCGGCATCGATCCGGCTGCTATCCTCGCCGGCACCGGCCGGCTGCGCATGTCGATCGAGGCGCTGCAGGAATCCATGCCGCAATCGCTGGCGCATTTCTTCGCGATGGGCGTTCCGGGTGTGCTTCTGGAGGCGGACGGTCGCGTCTTCCACAATGCCGGCGCCACGGAATCGCAGGAACTCGGCATTATGCTGGCCTCGGCGGTCTCGTATCTGAGAATGTTCGAGAAGGCACGGCAACCGCTCGTCTATGCCGCGCCTCATATCGGTTTCGCGCTCAGCGTCGACCAGGACCAGTTCCTGTCGATGGCCAAGGTGCGAGCCCTGCGCAGGCTGTGGGCACGCGTGCAGGAGGCCTGCTCGATCCCTAATTCCACGGCCAACATCCATGCCGAGACATCTTTTCGCATGATGACGGCATTGGATCCCGAAACCAACATCCTGCGCACGACGATCGGCTGCTTCGCCGCGGCGGCGGGAGGCGCCGATTCAATCTCAATCCTGCCGCATACGATGGCGCACGGCCTGCCGGCGGCGTTTGCCCGCCGCGTCGCGCGCAACGCGCAGTTGATCATGGCCAATGAAAGCCATGTCGATCATGTTGCCGATCCCGCCCATGGCTCCGGCGCCGTCGAAGCGCTCACCTCAGACCTTTGCGAAGCCGCGTGGGCCGAATTACAGGCCATCGAGGCTGAAGGTGGCGTGCTGTCCAGCCTTCGGGACGGACATATCCAGCAGCGCGTCCGCAACGCCGCCGCCCATCGCGCCATAGCCTTCAAGTCAGGCGAGCGGGCCATTGTCGGCTGCACGCTTTATCCGTTGAAAAGCGAGCGGCCGGTCGAGACGCTGGACGCAGAGAAGCGGCCTGCCTTCACCGAGGGCGTCGTCCTGTGCGAAGCGTTGTCTCCGGTCCGCATCGATCAATCCATCGGGGCTGCTTCTTGATTCCGGATTTCAGGCAGATCGGCTGGGTGCCGCCGCGCCGCGCGCCTGTCGAGGTCAAGGGACAGCGAACAACGCCGGAAGGCCTTGTTGTCAAGCAGCTGTACAGTCAGGGCGACCTCAAGGGATTGTCGCATCTCGACACCTATCCGGGCCTGCCGCCCTTCGTGCGCGGCCCCTACCCGACCATGTATGTCCAGCAGCCCTGGACCATCCGGCAATATGCCGGCTTTTCGACCGCCGAAGAATCCAACGCCTTCTACCGGCGCAACCTTGCCGCCGGCCAGAAGGGCTTGTCGGTTGCCTTCGATCTCGCCACGCACCGCGGCTATGACTCAGACCATCCGCGCGTCGCCGGCGATGTCGGCATGGCCGGCGTGGCCATCGATTCCATCCTCGACATGCGGCAATTGTTCGACGGCATTCCGCTCGGCGAGATGACCGTGTCGATGACGATGAACGGCGCGGTGCTGCCGATCATGGCGCTCTACATCGTGGCGGCGGAAGAGCAAGGCGTCGCGCAGAAGGATTTGGCCGGGACCATTCAGAACGATATTCTGAAGGAATTCATGGTCCGCAACACCTACATCTATCCGCCGAAGCCCTCGATGCGGATCGTCTCGGACATCTTCTCCTACACCTCGAAGAACATGCCGAAGTTCAATTCAATTTCGATCTCCGGCTATCACATGCAGGAGGCCGGCGCGACCGCCGACCTGGAGCTCGCCTATACGATCGCCGACGGCATCGAATATGCCCGCGCCGGCGTCGCGGCGGGGCTCGACATCGACCGTTTCGCGCCGCGCCTGTCGTTCTTCTGGGCGATCGGCATGAACTTCTTCATGGAAGTGGCCAAGCTCAGGGCCGCACGCCTGTTGTGGGCAACGCTGATGAAAAAGAACTTCGCGCCAAAGGACGAGCGGTCGCTGTCCCTGCGCACCCATTGCCAGACCTCCGGCTGGTCGCTGACGGCGCAGGATCCCTACAACAACATCATCCGCACCATGATCGAGGCGATGGCCGCGACCCAAGGGCATACCCAGTCGCTGCACACCAACTCCTTCGATGAAGCAATGGCGCTGCCGACCGACCATTCGGCGCGCATCGCCCGCAACACGCAACTCATCTTGCAGAAGGAATCCGGCACCACACGCATCATCGATCCTTGGGGCGGTTCGGCCTATCTCGAGCGGCTGACACACGATCTGGCGGCGCGTGCGCTCGCCCATATCGAGGAGGTGGAGGCTCTCGGCGGCATGGCGGCGGCCATCGAAAAGGGCATACCCAAGCTGCGCATCGAGGAAGCCGCGGCCCGCACGCAGGCGCGCATCGATTCAGGCGAGCAGATGCTGGTCGGCGTCAATGCGCATCGCCCCGGGACCGATATCGCGGTCGACGTGCTGAAGATCGACAATGCCGAGGCCAGGGCCCGGCAACTCTCGAAGCTGCAACGGCTGAAAGGCACGCGTGAGGTCGCCGCAGTGGAAAGCGCGCTCGATGCACTGACTCGTGCCGCACACAGCGAGGACAACCTCCTGGAGTTCGCAATCCGCGCCGCGCGCGCCAATGCCACTGTCGGCGAAATCTCGTTCGCCCTGGAAAGAGCCTATGGCCGCCATGTGGCCACGGTGCAGACCATTTCCGGTGTCTACGGCAAAGCGCTTGGCGACAATCCGGTGGTCGACCGCCTGCAGGACAAGCTTGATGCGTTCGAAAAGAAAAACGGCGGCAAGCCGCGCATCCTGGTGGCCAAGATGGGACAGGACGGCCACGACCGCGGGCAGAAGGTGATCGCCACGGCCTTCGCCGATCTCGGCTTCGACGTTACCGTCGGCGCCATGTTCCAGACGCCGGAAGAGATCGCGAAACTGGCTGTCCAGAACGACGTCCACATCATCGGCGCCTCATCGCTGGCAGCGGGTCACCTGACGCTGATCCCCGAATTGCGCGACACGCTGAAGAAGCTCGGCCGCGGCGACATGTTGATCGTGGCCGGCGGCGTCATCCCGCCGCAGGATTACGATGCGGTGCTGCAAGCAGGCGCAGCGGAAATCTTCCCGCCGGGCACGGTCATTCCGGAAGCGGCTGAGCGGCTGCTGGATCGGCTGCTATCGTTTTGACGAAACTATTATAATATCTGTTGCAACATCCAGCGCACTGAAGACCGGTGATCAACTCCAGATCGTCGAAACGGATAAGGGCACTGCCCTTGAGCCGGTGGATGACAGTTTCGAACGGCAGATGGAAGCTGCTCGCAAGGTCATGGACAAGTACAAGGTCGCGCTTCAGAAGCTCGCCGAATGAGTTGGGAGTTCCTGACCCGGCGCACAGTCGAAGCGATGCATGCAGAGCAATTGCGCAGGCACGGCGGAGCACAAGGTCTGAGAGATGAAAATGCTCTTGAACCGGCGCTTCCCCGNTGCAGAGCAATTGCGCAGGCACGGCGGAGCACAAGGTCTGAGAGATGAAAATGCTCTTGAACCGGCGCTTCCCCGTGCCGAAAACAAGGCAAACTACGGGGAGCCTTCGGTCGAGGACCTTGCAGCCGCCTACGTCTTCGGCATTGCCAGGAACCATGCCTTTGTCGACGGCAACAAACGGACATCGATCGTCGCCGCCGGCGCATTTTTGATCGTGAACGGCCATGTCCTGGTGGCCGACAACGGCACGCTCTACGAATTCGTCATGGCCGTCGCTGCCGGCGAGATCGACGAAGCGGGTGAGGCCGCGCTTTTCCGCGACCATGTCGTCAAGCTTGAAGACTAGCTCTCCGAGAGCTTGACGATCTCCCACTCCTTGCCGTTGACGCTGGCCACGTCGCCAACCTTCTTGCCGAATAGCGCAACCGCCATTGGCGAGACATGCGAAATGCTGCCCTTGGCCGGGTCGGCTTCGTCCTCGCCGACGATCTTCCAGTGCACCTTCTTGCCGTCGTCACTTTGCAGCGTGACACCCATGCCGAAGCGGACGACATCACTGCCGGGCTCCGGCACGGAAAGCTCGGCACTCTCGCGCCGCGCGGTCCAGTAGCGCAGGTCGCGCGACACGACCGCAATGCGCTCGCGGTCGGCTTTCCGCTCCGCTTTCGCCATGATATCGCGCAGATCGGCCAGATTGTCCTCGATCTGCGCCATGCCGCGCTCCGTCACTAGGTTGCGGTGCGTGCTGATCGGCCGCTCGCCAACACCGGCGATGGCGTTTTCGCTGTCTTCTTCGCGGGTGAAAGCTCGGCTCATCCCCTGAACTTAGGCGCCGAGTGGCTGCCCGACAAGTCATTGCCGCCGAGAAGAGGCGTGTTGAACGTCTGGCATGATTCCTGCGGCGCCGGGGCTGAACACTGGGATTCTGTGCCGATGTTGAACAGACGAACGCTGCTGAAGCAGACCGCCGGCTTTGCGGTCATGGGCCTCGCGCTCGGCAAGGCGGCGGCCGCCAGCCTGACCGGTATCGAGAAAGCCTCGATGCGCGGCTCGATCAACGCCACCGAACTTGGCGTCCAGCCCGGCACGTTTGACGACCAGAGCAAGGCTTTCGCCAAGCTGCTGCGCGACGCGAATGGCCGTGACATGCCGGTCTTCCTGCCGCCCGGCACCTATGTGGTGTCCAATCTCTCGCTGCCTGAGCGCGTGCGTCTTTCCGGCGTGCCGGGCGCGACGCGGATCGTCTATGGTGGCGACGGCCATTTGTTTATGGCCGAACAGGCCGACCATATCGAACTCAGCGGACTGGTTTTCGACGGCGCGAACCGCTCTATGGGCAACTATGCGCAGGGGCTGCTCGATCTGCGCCGGGTGGCGCACCTCGTGGTGGACAACTGCCAGATCACGGGCAGCGGCAAGAACGGGCTGGCGCTGGAACATGCCGCGGGCCGGATCGAGCGTTCGGACATATCCGGGGCGGCGGACGCCGGCATCTATTCGGTGGAGGCCGCAGGGCTGGCAATCACCGGCAATACCGTCTCCGATTGCGCCAATGGCGGCATTCTGGTGCACCGTTGGCAAGCGGCGGAAGACGACACCATGGTCACCGGCAACCGCGTCGAACGCATTGGCGCGCGCAGCGGCGGTACAGGCCAGAACGGCAACGGCATCAATGCCTTCCGCGCCGGCAATGTCGTCATCTCGGGCAATGTGGTTTCGGACTGTGCCTTCTCGGCGATCCGGGCCAACAGTTCCAGCAATTTGCAGATATCGGGCAATACCTGCTCGCGCTCGGGCGAGACCGCGGTCTATTCCGAGTTCTCGTTCGAGGGTGCCGTCATCTCCAACAACATCGTCGACGGTGCCGCCAACGGCATCTCGATCGTCAACTTCAACGAAGGCGGCCGCATGGGTGTCTGCTCCGGCAACATGGTGCGCAATCTGTCGACATCAGGCCCCTATACCGCGGATCCACCCGGTTTCGGCGTTGGGATCGCCGTCGAGGCCGACACCGTCGCTTCCAACAACGTCATCGAGAACGCGCCGCTCTACGGCATGTCGATCGGCTGGGGGCCGTATCTGCGCAACGTCGTGGCCACCGGCAACATCATTCGCAAGGCAGGCACCGGCATCGTCGTCAGCGTAGTCGAAGGTGCCGGCACGGCCGTCATCTCCGACAACGTCATCGACGGCGCGTCGAACGGAGCGGTTGTCGGCCAGCGCTGGGCCGAGCCGGTGACATCAGACCTCACCCAGACCGGCAGCAGCGGCTATGCGCACCTGACCGTCGAGCGCAACCGCGTCAGCTGATTGTTGCTTTCAGTTCAAGGCCGGCGTCGGCGTCAGCGCCCCGACCTTGGCGCCAATCCGGCTTTCGATGGGCGGATTCGCCAATTGGAGCAGTCTCGCGGACAGGCCCTCGTCCGCATGCAACAACCTGGCAAGCACGGCGGCGGCGATTGCATCGCCGGCGCGCGCGGCACCGTCATCGCATTTCACGGCGATGCCGAGGCCGAGTTCGGGAATTGCGGCACAGTGGACGCCCTCGGCCCCGCCTTTGGCGAAAATTCGTCCGGGAGCGGCTTGCATCAGCAACAGATCGGCGCGGCCGGTGCCGGCGACGAAGAACGGCTCCGCCATGCAGGCCGAAAGCAGCCGCTTCGCGGCCTTCGCCCGCTCCGGGCCAAAGCCGTGGGCCGCGGCCATGCGGGCAAAGCCGAGCGCGAAACTCCTGAGCGGCACCGCATAGGTCGGGATCGAGCAACCGTCGGTCGCGCGTTCCTCGGGGCCGTGCACAGCGCCGGTGACTGCCTCCATGGCGTCGCGCACCATTTCCTGCATGGCGTGATCCGGTCTGACATAGCCGCGATGCGCGATGCCCGAATGGACGCAGGTACAGAGGAAACCGGAGTGCTTGCCGGAACAGTTGTTGTGCAACGCATTCGGTAAACCACCGGCACGCGCGAGCGCAATCTCGGCGTCATGGTTCGAGGGCCAGTGGACCCCGCATTCGAGCGCAGACCCGTTCAGCCCGGCCCTGGCCAGCATGGACCGCGCCAGTTCGGCATGCGCCGGTTCGCCGGAGTGGGAGGCGCAGGCCAGCGCCAGTTCGCGATTGCCGAAGTCATAGGCATCCGCGGCACCCGTTTCGACAAGCGGCAGGGCCTGGATCGCCTTTACGGCGGAACGCGGAAAGACCGGCTTGGACGTATCGCCGATCTCCAGCACCGGCTTGCCGTCGGCATCGAAGACGGCAACGGCGCCGCGATGGGCGCTCTCGACAATGGCGCCGCGCAAAACTTCGATCAGAACCGGATTTGCCATGCTACCTCCCACGAATGCCGGGGCGGTTTACCTGATCCGGTCGAGAATGGAAACGTAGTTGGCGACCGCCGCACCGCCCATATTGAAGATGCCGCCGAGTTTCGCGCCCGGCACCTGGATGCCGCCGGCTTCGCCGACAAGCTGCATGGCGGTCAAAACATGCATGGAGACGCCGGTGGCGCCGATTGGATGGCCCTTGGCCTTCAGCCCGCCGGAGGGATTGACCGGCAGGCGGCCGTTTTTTGCCGTCGTGCCATCCAGCGCCAGTTTTGCGCCCTCACCGGGCTTGGCCAGTCCCATCGCTTCATACTCGATCAACTCGGCGATGGTGAAGCAGTCATGCGTCTCGACGAAGGAGAGATCGTCGAGCGTTACGCCGGCATTCTTCAAAGCGCGGGTCCAGGCCTGCTCGCAGCCCTCGAAGGTCAGGATGTCGCGCTTCGACATCGGCAGGAAATCCTGCACATGCTCGTTAGCGCGGAAGGCGACCGCGCGGCGCATCTTCAGCGCCGTTGCCGTGTCGGCAAGGACAAGGGCAGCGGCGCCGTCGGAGACTAGCGAGCAGTCGGTGCGTTTGAGAGGACCGGCGACGAACGGGTTTTTCTCGCTTTCCTGCCGGCAGAAGTCATAGCCGAAATCCTTGCGCATCTGCGCATAGGGATTGTCGACGCCATTCTTGTGGTTCTTGGCAGCGATCATGGCTAGCGCATCCGACTGGTCGCCATAGCGCTGGAAATAGGCCTGCGCGATCTTGCCGAAGACGCCGGCGAAGCCGGCTGGCGTCTCGCCGTCCTCGGGCAGATAGGAAGCCTTAAGCAAATTCTTGCCGATTTCGGGCCCGGGCGTCGTCGTCATCTGCTCGGCGCCAACCACCAGCACGATTCGGGCGGCGTTCGCATCAATGGCGCGGACACCTTGCCTGACGGCGGCCGAACCGGTGGCGCAAGCATTCTCGACGCGTGTCGCCGGCTTGAAGCGCAACCGGTCGTCCGCCTGGAGAACCAGACTTGCCGTGAAATCCTGCGCCGAAAAGCCGGCATTGAAATGGCCAAGCACGATCTCGTCGACCTCGTCCGGGCCGATGCCGGCATGGTCGAGCGCGTCCGTCGCGACCTTGACGATCAGGTTTTCGAGCGTCTCGCCCTCAAGCTTGCCAAAGCGCGAATGCGCCCAGCCAACGATGCATGCGGTCATGGCGGTCTCCATCTTGGCGCCACCGCCCACGGCTCGTGACGCACTTCGCCTTTATTGTTCAAATATAAACATTCTCACCGGAGCCGTGAAGGGCCGCAACGCGAAAATCGCTTGGTACAGGTCGCGTCGAGGTCGATTTTTTATTGATTGACGCGTCAATAAAAAATAATCTCCCGCAAAAATCGGGAACGGCATGCCAAAAGTCGGAATGGAGCCATTGCGCCGCAGGGCGCTCATCGACGCGACGATCTCGGCGATCGGCGAGCGTGGCTCGCTTGACGTGACCATGTCGGAGATCGCCGGACGCGCCGGTGTGTCTTCTGCGCTTGCCCACCACTATTTCGGCGCCAAGGACGAGCTGCTGTTCGCGACGATGCGGCACATTCTGGCCGAACTGACCATCGATATGCGCCGCGCCCTGCAGTGCGCCGGCACCGCGCGCGAGCGCGTCTCGGTCGTGGTCGCCGTCAACTTCTCCGATGTCCAGTTCCGGGCCGAAACCATCGCCGCATGGCTCGCTTTTTATGTCGAGGCGCAGCAATCGTCTTCGCTGCGCCGGCTGCTCAGAATCTATGCCCGGCGGCTGCATTCCAACCTGATGAGTGGATTGACCGGCATCCTGCCGAGGACAGAAGCCGATCGCGCCGCGGAAGCGACGGCGGCGATGATCGACGGGCTCTACATCAGGCGCGCGCTGAAGGATGGCGTGCCTGACGCCGCGACAGCGATCGCGCTGGTCGAGGATTATCTCGAAACCAAACTTGGCGGACGGCACAAGCAGTGACAGCGAAGCGACCCAATTTCCTGATCGTCATGGTCGACCAGCTCAATGGGACCTTGTTCCCGGATGGGCCGGCGGAATTTCTGCACACGCCGCATCTGAAGGGGCTGGCCGCGCGTTCGGCGCGCTTTGCCAACAACTACACCGCCTCGCCACTCTGCGCGCCGGGCCGCGCCTCCTTCATGAGCGGCCAGTTGCCGTCGCGCACCGGTGTCTATGACAATGCCGCCGAGTTCGCCTCGTCGATCCCCACCTTCGCCCATCATTTGCGTGCGGCCGGCTACTACACCTGCCTGTCGGGCAAGATGCATTTCGTCGGACCGGATCAGCTGCACGGCTTCGAGGAACGGCTGACCACCGACATCTATCCGGCGGATTTCGGCTGGACGCCGGACTACCGCAAACCCGGCGAGCGCATTGAGTGGTGGTATCATAATCTGGGTTCGGTGACCGGCGCCGGCGTTGCGGAAACAACCAACCAGATGGAGTATGACGACGAGGTCGTGTTCCTCGCGTCTCAGAAGCTCTATCAGCTTTCGCGCGAACAGGACGATGCGAGCCATCGGCCCTGGTGCCTGACCGTCTCGCTCTCGCACCCACACGATCCCTATGTCGCGCGCAAGCAGTACTGGGATCTCTATGAGCATTGCCAGGTGCTGGATCCGGAAACCGGGTACATCGCTGAAGACGAGCAGGATCCGCATTCTCGGCGACTGTACCATGCCAGCGACTATCCCTCTTTCGAGATCACGCCCGAAGAGGTGCGTCGTTCGCGCCGCGGCTATTTCGCCAACATCTCCTATGTCGACGACAAGGTCGGCGAGCTCCTCGACGTTCTCACGCGGACGCGTATGTCCGACGACACGATCATCCTGTTCTGTTCGGATCACGGCGACATGCTCGGCGAGCGAGGCCTGTGGTTCAAAATGAGCTTCTTCGAAGGCTCGGCGCGGGTGCCGTTGATGATCGCCGGCAAGGGCATTCGTGCCGGGCTGATCGAGGCGCCGGTCTCCAATCTCGACGTGGCACCAACACTTTGCGACCTTGCCGGCATCGACATCGGGGCGATCGCGCCGTGGACCGACGGCCAGTCGCTGCTGCCGCTCACCAAGGGCGGGCAGCGCACGGCACCGGTGCTGATCGAGTACGCGGCGGAGGGGTCCTATGCGCCCTTGGTGGCAATCCGCGAAGGCAGATACAAATTCGTCCATTGCGAACTCGATCCGCCGCAATTGTTCGATCTCGAAGCCGATCCGCTCGAGCGGGACAACCTGGCCGACGACCCCGCCAATGCGGGTCTTGTGGCGGCATTCCTGGAAAAGGTCCGGGCGCGTTGGGACATGGCCGGCTTCGATGCCGCCGTGCGCGAAAACCAGGCACGCCGCTGGGTCGTCTATCCGGCGCTGCGCAACGGCGCCTACTACCCCTGGGATTTCCAGCCCTTGCAGAAGGCGTCAGAGCGGTACATGCGCAATCACATGAACCTGGACAATCTCGAAGAGAGCAAAAGGTATCCGCGAGGCGAATGATGGCAGACCTTCTCGTTCCCACTCTCGACCATCTCAGGCAGGCCTATGCGGTAACGTCACGGGCGACACAGGTCACGCCGCTGCTGGAATCNGTACATGCGCAATCACATGAACCTGGACAATCTCGAAGAGAGCAAAAGGTATCCGCGAGGCGAATGATGACAGACCTTCTCGTTCCCACTCTCGACCATCTCAGGCAGGCCTATGCGGTAACGTCACGGGCGACACAGGTCACGCCGCTGCTGGAATCGGCGGCGCTCGCCAGGGAGACCGGCGCGTCTCGCGTCTTCATCAAGCCGGAATCGCTGCAATGGGCCGGATCCTTCAAGGTCCGCGGCGCTTATTGGCGGCTGAAGCGGCTTTCGCCCGACGAGGCGAAGAAGGGCGTCGTCGCCTATTCCTCCGGCAATTTCGCGCAAGGGCTGGCTGCGGCCGGCCAGGCGCTTGGCATTCCGGTGACCATCGTCATGCCGATCGACGCGCCGGCCGCCAAGCGCGATGCTACCGCAGGCTATGGCGCGCGCGTTGTGCTGACAGACCATGGCGATCGCGCGCGTGAAGAGGTCGCGGCGGCCAAGGCGCGCGAAATCGCTGAAACAGAAGGGCTAGCGCTCCTGCATCCATTCGACGATCCCGAGATCGTCGCGGGTCAGGCAGGTGCCGGCCTCGAGGCGCTCGACCAGCTGTCGGCTAGGGATGCCAGTGCCGATCTCCTGTTCTGCTCGGTCGGTGGCGGTGGGCTGATCGGCGGCGTTTCGCTCGCCTTCCACTATCTGTCGCCGGCGACCGAGATCGTCGGCGTCGAGCCCGAAGGGTTCGACGGCATGGGCTCGTCGCTGGCGCATGGCAGCATCGAGACCATGCCGATCGGTCCTAAATCGATCTGCGACGGACTGATGTCGCGCCGGCCCGGCGACGCGCCGTTCGCCGCGGTCAAGACCGCTGGCGTGCGCGGCATCACGGTCGACGATCAGTCGGTGCGGCGCGCGATGCGGATCGCTTTCGAGCGTATGAAGCTGGTGCTCGAACCGTCAGGTGCGGCGTCGCTGGCGGCATTGCTCGGTGGCAAGGTGGATGTGGCGGAAAAGACCGTCCTGGTGGTGGTTACCGGCGGCAACGTTTCGCTCGCCGATTTTATGGCGCATATGAACCATGCTTGAAGCGGATTTCGTCATCATCGGCTCCGGGTCCGCCGGTTCGGCCATGGCCTACCGCCTGTCGGAAGACGGCAAGCATTCGGTCATCGTCATCGAATTCGGCGGCACCGATATCGGGCCGTTGATCCAGATGCCTTCGGCGCTGTCGATACCGCTCAACATGAGCCTCTACGACTGGGGCTTCGCCAGTGAACCGGAACCGCATCTGGGTGGCCGCGTGCTGGCGACGCCGCGCGGCAAGGTGATCGGCGGCTCGTCCTCGATCAACGGCATGGTCTATGTGCGCGGCCACGCCCGCGACTTCGACCATTGGGCCGAACAGGGCGCGACCGGCTGGGGCTTCGCCGACGTGCTGCCCTACTTCAAGCGCATGGAGGATTCCGACGGCGGCGAGGACGGCTGGCGCGGGCACGGCGGCCCGCTGCATGTGCAGCGCGGCTCGCGGCGCAATCCGCTCTATGGCGCCTTCGTCGAAGCGGGCCGCCAGGCAGGGTTTGAACTGACCGACGACTACAATGGCGCCAAGCAGGAAGGCTTCGGCCCGATGGAGCAGACCATTCTGGGCGGCCGCCGCTGGTCGGCGGCATCAGCCTATATGAAGCCGGCCCTCCGGCGCAAAAACGTCAGACTGGTCAAAGGCTTCGCGCGCCGGGTGATCATCGAGAATCAACGCGCCATCGGCGTCGAGATCGAAGCTCACAAACAGATTCAGGTCGTTAAGGCGCGACGTGAAGTGATCGTCGCGGCGTCGTCGATCAACTCGCCAAAGATCCTGATGCTGTCCGGTATCGGCCCGGCCGGGCATTTGCGCGAAAACGGCATTGCCGTCGTGGCCGACCGGCCTGGAGTCGGCGGCAACCTGCAGGACCATCTGGAGCTCTACATACAGCAGGAATCGACCAAACCGATCACGCTGAATTCAGTGCTGAACCCGTTCTCCAAGGCGATGATCGGGGCGCGGTGGCTGTTCTTCAAATCGGGCCTTGGCGCCACCAATCATTTCGAGGCGGCCGCCTTCGTGCGCTCGCAGGCAGGCGTCGACTATCCCGACATCCAGTACCACTTCATCCCGGCGGCGGTGCGTTATGACGGCAAGGCGGCGGCGAAGTCGCACGGCTTCCAGGCGCATGTCGGACCGATGCGCTCGAAGTCGCGCGGCTCGGTGACGCTACGCTCGCCGGATCCGAAAGCGAAGCCGGTCATCCGCTTCAACTACATGTCGCATCCAGACGACTGGGCGGAGTTCCGCCACTGCATCCGCCTGACCCGCGAAATCTTCGGCCAGTCGGCCTTCGATGCCTATCGCGGACAGGAACTCTCTCCGGGCAGCCATGTCCAGTCGGACGACGATCTCGACGTGTTCATTCGCGATCATGCCGAAAGCGCCTACCACCCCTGCGGCACCTGCCGAATGGGCCACGTCGATGATCAATCGAGCGTGGTCGATCCGGAATGCCGGGTTATCGGCGTCGACGGATTGCGGGTCGCCGACTCCTCGATCTTCCCGCGGGTCACCAACGGCAACCTCAACGCGCCATCGATCATGACCGGCGAAAAAGCGTCCGATCACATCCTTGGCCGCACACCGCTCGCGCCGTCCAACCAGGAACCATGGATCAATCCGCGCTGGCAGGCGTCCGACAGATAGGCCATGATCCGCCGATAGAGTGAGCCGCCCGACAGGCGCCCGCCCAATAGCCGTCGCTTGGGCCAAAACGATTTGGAGACTTCCCATGCGCGCCCAGCCCACGGCTTCGCACTATGTCAACGGACGCTATATCGAGGACGAAGGCGGCGCGCCGCTGCCGGTGATCTATCCGGCTACGGGTGAGACCATCGCCATGCTGCGTTCGGCGACGCCGAACGTGCTGGAACTGGCGGTCGAGGCCGCCCGCGCCGCACAGCCGGCCTGGGCGCGCCTCAAGCCGGTCGAGCGCGGCCGCATCCTGCGCCGAGCCGCCGACATTTTGCGCGCCCGCAACGCCGATCTTGCCCGCATCGAGACGCTCGACACCGGGAAGGCGATCCAGGAGACGCTGGTGGCGGATGCACCTTCCGCCGCGGACTGCCTTGAATATTTCGCCGGCGCGGTCGCTGTCTTCAACGGCGAAGCGGTCGACCTCGGCGGGCCATTCGCCTATACGCGCCGCGAGGCGCTCGGCGTCTGCGTCGGGATCGGCGCCTGGAACTATCCGATCCAGATCGCCGGCTGGAAATCCGCACCCGCACTCGCCATGGGCAACGCCATGGTGTTCAAGC
Organism: Mesorhizobium sp. LNHC229A00; assembly: GCF_000502415.1. NCBI lineage: Bacteria > Pseudomonadati > Pseudomonadota > Alphaproteobacteria > Hyphomicrobiales > Phyllobacteriaceae > Mesorhizobium > Mesorhizobium sp. LNHC229A00. Next base: position 85,574 of record NZ_AYWQ01000004.1, on the reverse strand, counting down.
CATCGGAAAACACGCCGCTTTCGGCGCTGGCGCTGGCCGAGATCTACTCGGAAGCCGGCCTGCCCGACGGGCTGTTCAACGTCGTGCAAGGCTATGGCGACGTCGGCGCCGGCCTTGTTGGCCATGATGTCGTCGCCAAGGTCTCAGTGACCGGCTCGGTGCCGACCGGGCGCAAGGTGCTGTCGCTGGCGGGCTCCAGGATGAAGCACGCGACGATGGAACTCGGCGGCAAGTCGCCGTTGATCGTCTTCGACGATGCCGATCTAGAAAATTCCATTGGCGGCGCCATGCTCGGCAACTTCTATTCGACCGGCCAGATCTGTTCCAACGGCACGCGCGTCTTCGTCCAGAGCGGTATTCACGACCGCTTTGTCGAGCGGCTGGTCGAGCGGACCAAGAAAATCCGCATCGGCGATCCGCTCGACCCGGAAACGCAGATGGGCCCGCTGGTCTCCAAGGCACAGCAAGACAAGGTCGTCGGCCATATCGAGGCCGGCAAGCTGGATGGGGCGACGCTGGCCTGCGGCGGCAATGTGCCGTCGCTGCAGGGCTTCCAGGGCGGCTTCTTCGTCGAGCCGACCGTGTTCACCGGCGTCACCGACACGATGCGGATCGCCCGCGAGGAGATTTTCGGCCCGGTCATGAGCGTGCTGAAATTCGACAGCGAGGATGAGGTGATCGACCGCGCCAACGACACCGAGTTCGGTCTTGCCGCCGGCGTTTTCACACGCGACCTGCCGCGCGCCCATCGCGTCATCGCCGAGTTGCAGGCCGGAACCTGCTGGATCAACGCCTACAATCTGACGCCGGTGGAAATCCCCTTCGGCGGCGTCAAGCAATCCGGCATCGGGCGCGAGAATTCGCTGGCGGCGCTGGCGCTCTATTCGCAGCTGAAGTCGATCTATGTGGAAACCGGGGACGTCGCCAGTCCGTACTGATCCCGCCTACTTCTCCGCCGTTCCATCCAGATACTGCGTCAGCGCACAGACCAAATGGTAGAAGATGCTCGCCGGCACGTCAGTTGCCAGCGAGCGGCCGCGTTCGTCGATGCGATCGATCCACAGGCCGAGCGGCGCCGGGTCGACGTGCCAGCGGAACAGCCGGCCGACCCTCGCCTCGATCTCCGGCTTCAGATCGGGACCGCCCGAGCCATCCAGCGCGATCGCCGCCTTGAGCGCCTCGGCCTGCGGCCAGCTGCGCGAGATCAGGTCGAGCGGCAGTCCTTGCCGCGAGACTGCGCCATAAGCAAGGCCAGTGGCCCGGTTGAGGCCATTGGCGACTGCCGAGGCGTAGAGTTTTCGGGCAAAGACGCTCAGTTCGGCCTGGCCGCTGCGGCCGGCGAAATCGACCAGCAGCGATGCCCATTCGAAGTGATGGCCAGGTTCGGTCCAGGTCCCCTTCTCTCCCGGTACCGGTTTCCATTCTGCATCGAAATACTCGCCGAGTGTCCAGCTCTCAGCGTCGAAGAAATGGCTGCGGAAGAGCTCGATGATGCGCGCCGCGCGACGCAGATGCGCACGCTCACCGGTTGCCTGGTGCCAGGCCAGGAAAGCTTCGAGCAGATGCATGTGCGGGTTGGAGCGTCGCTCGCCCGCTCCGTCCGAGGTGTCGAGGAAGCCGGTCATGCGGCTGTCCTCCAGATGCGCGTCAAGGAAGGCGAAGGTCTCTTCGCCGAGCCGCAAGGCGTCGGCATTGCCCGACATATGCGCATGCGCCAACGCCAGCAGAATGCAGGAATGATCGTAGGCGTCCTCGACCGGATCGGCGACGGAGCCATCGACATTCAGCGTGCGCACCCAACCGCCTCGTTCGGTGCGGCCCTGCCCCGCCATGAAGTCGATGCCATGCGCGATCAGCCGGTCGGCCGGCCCGGTCCAACCGCGCTCCTTGGCAACCGCGAAGGCATAGACCTGCCTGGCCTGGGTGCGCATGCGCTTGGGCTTGACAAGCGGCTTGGTGTCGAAACCCAGCGCCTCGTGAAAGCCACCGTGCCGCTCGTCGACGCCTGATGTCGACCACAACGGCAAGGTCTCCTGGAAGAGCCAGTGATGCACGCGCCGCCGCCAGGCGCCACTTTCGATGACGCGGTCATGCGCCGGCGTGAATCTGGTTTCCAGCCGTCCTGATTTTTCGAGTTGTTCGACGATCTTCTTGACGTGCTGGCTGTGGCTCACCGGGGCAACGAAAGTGGCATCCGCCGTCGAGACGATGGCAACGTCCTTCATGCCGATCGCCGACAGCAGGCGGCCATCGCTGCGGATATAGGAATTCTCGCAATCGATGGCGACGACATCGCCGACAACGACGTTGCCCCGGTCGTCGGCGGGACCGACATCGAGGAGCGATTGCCAGGAGCCGAGATCGTTCCAGCGGAAGCCGGCCGGCACCATGGCTATGTCTTTTGCCCGCTCCATGATGGCATAGTCGATCGAGTTCGACGGGATCGCCGCGTAGAGTTCCAGCGGCATATAGAGGCCGGACAGGTCCGTTGTGGCCGCCTCGTAAGCCGCTTCGGTAGCGTGCCAGATGTCGGGCTGGAATGTCTTGAAGGTGTCGCGCATGGCACCGGCCCGAAACAGGAAGATGCCGGTATTCCAGTAGAAATTTCCCGCCTTGAGATAGTCGTTGGCCTTCGCAAGGTCGGGCTTCTCGACGAAACGCGAAACGTCGAACACCCCGCCCCTCTCGGCCGATACCTCGATATAGCCGTAACCGGTTTCCGGCTGGGTCGGTTTGACGCCGAACACCACCAGACGGCCGGCGCGCGCCGCCTGCGATCCCGCCTCGATACTTTGCCAGAATTGCCCTGCTGTCGCTATTTCATGATCCGAGGGCACCACCAGAACCAGACTGTCGCCGAATTCCGACAGCGTGCGCAGGGTCGCCAGTGCGACGGCGGCGGCCGTGTTGCGTCCCGCGGGCTCGAACAGGGGGCCGCCGCCGGCAAGATCGAGACCGGCCAAGTCGGCATGGACACGATCGGCATGACGCTCCGAAGCGATCAGGAAGATCGGCGTTTCGCCAGCCGGTCTCGCCGTCAGGCGGCGCAAGGTCTTGACGAGCATGGAACCGTCGCCCGACAGATCGTGGAACTGCTTGGGATTGTCCTCGCGTGACAGCGGCCATAGCCGAGAGCCGACGCCGCCGCTCATGACAAAACTGACGATGCGCTGGCCCATGGATGCCCTGTCAAAAAGTCTGGTTGTAAGCGCCGACTTCCGGACTGCGGCGCAACACGGCGTCGACGGCATCGAACATCTGTCGGCGACGCTCGGACGAGACCGGACTTTCGACGACCACGACCAGTTCCGGCTTGTTCGACGAAGCCCGCACCAGCCCCCAGGTTCCGTCCTCGGCAACGACGCGCACGCCATTGACGGTGACGAGGTCGCCGATCTTCTGGCCGGCAAAACTGGAGCCATCACGCTTCAGAGCCTGAAAATCGGAGACCACCCGTTCGACGACGCCGTACTTCACATCGTCCGCGCAGTGGGGGGACATGGTGGGCGTGCCGAAGGTCAGCGGCAGGCCCCGGTAGAGATCGGCCATCGAGCTGGCCGGGTTACGCTCCAGCATCTGACAGATGGCGATTGCCGTGACCAGTCCGTCGTCATAGCCGCGCCCGATCNTCACGCTTCAGAGCCTGAAAATCGGAGACCACCCGTTCGACGACGCCGTACTTCACATCGTCCGCGCAGTGGGGGGACATGGTGGGCGTGCCGAAGGTCAGCGGCAGTGCCCGGTAGAGATCGGCCATCGATCTGGCCGGGTTACGCTCCAGCATCTGACAGATGGCGATTGCCGTGACCAGTCCGTCGTCATAGCCGCGCCCGATCGGGGGGTTGAAGAAGAAGTGGCCTGATTTTTCGAAGCCGGCGGCCGCGCCGAGTTCGGCAACCCGGCGCTTGATGTAGGAATGGCCGGTCTTCCAATAGTCGGTTACAGCGCCATTGGCGCGCAGCACCGCGTCGGTGTTGAACAGTCCGGTCGACTTGACGTCGACGACGAAGGTCGAACCCGGATACTGCCGCGAGATATCCCGCGCAAGCATGACGCCGACCTTGTCGGCAAAGATCTCGTTGCCTTCATTGTCGACGACACCGCAGCGGTCGCCGTCGCCATCGAATCCCAACCCGACATCGGCNGCCGCGAGATATCCCGCGCCAGCATGACGCCGACCTTGTCGGCAAAGATCTCGTTGCCTTCATTGTCGACGACACCGCAGCGGTCGCCGTCGCCATCGAATCCCAACCCGACATCGGCGCCGGTCTCCAGCACCTTGTCTCGGATGGCATGCAGCATCTGCATGTCTTCCGGATTGGGATTGTAGTTTGGAAATGTATGATCAAGCTCGACATCGAGCGGGATCACTTCGCAGCCGATCCGTTCCAGCGCTTCAGGGGCAAAGGCGCCAGCAGTGNTCAAGCTCGACATCGAGCGGGATCACTTCGCAGCCGATCCGTTCCAGCGCTTCAGGGGCAAAGGCGCCAGCAGTGCCATTGCCGCAGGCGGCAACCACTTTGAGCTTTCGTGTGATGCGCTTGTCTCGGGTCAGATCGTCGAGATACGTCTCTCGAAAGTCGGAAACGAGATCATAGGAACCGCCGCCAACAAGGTCGAAATCGCCGGCCAGTACGATCGCCTTCAGCGCGCTCATCTCCTCGGGGCCGAAGGTCAGCGGCCGCGCCGCTCCCATCTTGACGCCGGTCCAGCCATTTTCGTTGTGCGAGGCGGTAACCATGGCCACCGACGGCGTATCGAGCGCGAACTGCGCGAAATAGGCCATCGGCGACAGCGCCAGACCGATATCCTTCACCCGCGCGCCGGCGGCCATCAGCCCCGAAACCAACGCCAGCTTGATGCCAAGCGAATAGGAACGGAAATCATGCCCGGTGACGATGTCGGGCCCGACGCCGAGACGGCGGATNGCGTATCGAGCGCGAACTGCGCGAAATAGGCCATCGGCGACAGCGCCAGACCGATATCCTTCACCCGCGCGCCGGCCGCCATCAGCCCCGAAACCAACGCCAGCTTGATGCCAAGCGAATAGGAACGGAAATCATGCCCGGTGACGATGTCGGGCCCGACGCCGAGACGCCGGATCATCGTGCCGAGCCCCATGCCAAGCGCCTGGACGCCGATCAGATTGAGTTCTGGCGGCACTGTCGAACCGGGATGGCCGAACCACCAGCGCGCGTCATATTCACGAAAACCGGATGCCTTGATCAGCGCCGCGGTTTCGAATTCGAAGCTGTTTGGCCAAGCTTCGCCGACGATTTTTAGGGGCAAGACGGCAGGGCTCCAAGCGGCAGAAATACGATGCATCAATGCAGCGGCTTAGCACACAAGGCTTTAAACCGCGTTTATCCCGACCGAAATTCGGGCCATCCGGCAATGCCCGCGGAAAGCGTACGAAATGCGACAGAAGGGCTGCCATTGCCGCTTGCAGGAACGAAGTGTGGCGGCTATAAGCCCGCGATCTGGTCACGGAGTGTAGCGCAGCCTGGTAGCGCACCTCGTTCGGGACGAGGGGGTCGCAGGTTCAAATCCTGCCACTCCGACCAGAAATTCAGTATGTTAGCGCATCCCGACCTTGGCGCCCCACCCGAGATTCACCAGAGATAGAGCCTTGCCCAAGATCATGCCTGTTCCTTGGGAACGGACGCGAGATTCGTTCCTCTTAGGGGCATGGGCCACGAAGTCCCTGCCACCGTGTGCAGGCGTCTAGCGGAGGCCGAAAAAGCTCAATACCGCTATGACGACGACCACCGCTCCCACCAGCCAAATAATGTTGTTCATAATCTCACTCCTGTTGCCCGGTGAAGCCCGCGCCTCTGGCGGAGGACGCGGGCCGATCAGCCTTTGCCTGCTGATCTTCAGCGGACACCAAACCGTGATGTCTGCTGCGGGAAGAACTGTTAGGCCGGCCTAATGTTCCGTCGCCTGACGGGATCTGGTGCCAGGTGGGCGAATTGTCTTCACATTTGCGGCAGAGCGTTCCTCCCTAGCAGTGACAGAACGCGAGTGGTGTTTGCCACCGCCGGCGCAGATGGCCGGAAGCAAGCCCCTCTTTTTCAAATCGTGGCGACGCGATAGCCAGCCCTTCGATGCTGCGTCCGGCTGTCCCGGGGAACCGGAACCAAAGGGATCAACAGCAGTTGTATCCAACGAAGGGCTAATCAAAGCAGTTGGAGAACTTGCAATGAAAACAATGATCATGTGCGCTTTGGCGCTTTCGATGGGATTGCCCGCTTTGGCTTCGGCAGCCGAGGCTGACGTCGTCATCAGGACCCACCATCGGCACCACCACAACGTCAGGATCATCAACGAGGAAGGCCAGCGCCTGCATTACCGACACCACGGGAGGGTAGCGTTCTATGACCATGGCCGTCGCCATTGGCATCACCATCGGAATACAGTCGTCGTCACCGGCTCCGTCTCCACCCACCACCGTCACCATCATCCGGTGGTGATGGAAAACGGCGGTTACTGATGCCTGACTGGTGGCCCGGCTCTCGCGAGCCCGGCCACCAGGTGACTTTGCCCAGCACGCTGCGCGGCGCGTTTCATGCAAATGGCTTCGAGTTCTCGCCTGAAATACAGCCATGCGAAGCGGATCGTTTCAACCCCGAATATCTCACCCCACTCGGAAGCAAGTCGCGAGAATTCTGCGGTGAAGTGAACTGGCCACCAAGACTTGAGGGTTCGCCGAATCCATGCTCGCTTGCACTTGCATGCGACGGACGAAGCCTATCGACCTACGAAGGAACTTGGCTGAGCCAATGTGCTAAGGGATTAGCTGAGGACTATTCCAGCCACCATGAAGGTGATGGCCACCGCGAAAATCGGTGCGAGCAACCAGCGCGCCTGACCAACACTCTTTTCCATCAAACTTCTCCCGTAATTTGCAATCAGACAACGGTGATAAAGAGCGGCTGTTCCGGCCGGCCGGCTTGGCAAGACCAATGCGTTCTAGGCTCAGACTTAGGTCCGACATCCACCCGACCGAAGCCCTGCGCCGGGAACGTTTCCACTCGGCCCAAGTTCGAGTTCGGGCGCGGAAAACCAAGCGAAGCGGGAACGGATGAGCACCACAATGTCCAACCATGAGACTGTAACATCCCATGTATTGGGGATGCGCATAGATAGCCTCAAAACCAGAATGCAACACGCTCAGATCACCGAGGGTGAAATGAAGACCTTCCAAAAAGTAGCGGCCGTGATCGAAGGCGGCCGAGGCCGCATCGACGGGGACGATCTGATCGCCGCATCGTTCGTTACCGACACGCTGACGGACGCAACGTCCGAGTGACCATGCCAACAATCAGTAAGCTTTTCGAATCCCATGCCGAAGCGGCGCGGATCGCCGGGGACCTGTTGGCGGCCGGGGTCCCGCGCGTACAGATCGCCATTATCGGGCCCTATCGTGACGAAATCGATGTCCTGAGGTCCCCGGGTGTCATGCTGGCCGCTGCCGCCGGGCTGTTGGCGTGGCTCGGCGCCGTCGCTGTTTACGACATCAACCTTTTCTCGACCGGCCTGTCGGCAATAGCCCTGGTCAGCGTGTTCTGCGGCGGCCTCGGCGGATTACTCGGAGCCATGGTCGCGGCCACCAGAACACCCGAGCGGCTAAGTATCGGCGAGGGGATTGTGCTGGTGACGGCGCATGTAGACGACAATGCGGCCGACATTGCCCAGATTGTGCTCGGCGGTGGTTGCTCCATGACCGAATTGGCCGCCCAAGCAGCGTAAAAATTCCGACAGCGATAAGCGGGCCGATAGCCAAGTGCAGAACGCGAGCACTGGCCGGCCGGTGAAACTTTGACGAAATGGGTATCAGCGCTAGGTTGATCGATGAAGATCAGGGAGGCGGCAAAACGGCCGGGCCGGACGCGCGCATGAGTTTGATTTCAAGGACAAGGTCGGCACCCGCTCTTCTGGCTGTGGCCTTCCTGGCTGCCGGATGCTCATCGATCGGCAGGACGGCCGATCCGGCCAAATACGAGAGCCTAAGCTGTAGCGAGCTGAACAGTGCGCTGGGAAGTAGCGCGCGCGACATCTCGCAGACGGCGATCACCCGAGGCAAGGTCGCCAACACCAGCGTGCCGCGTTGGCTGCTGGGCGGATCGCGCGTCAAGACCGCGGTCGCCAACCGTGAAACGGCCAGGATCGACCGGCTGAAGCAACAGCAGGATGCCATTGTCGCTGTGCGCGCACGCAAGTGCGCGAGCTGAGCGACAGAAGACGCCGCGATAATTGCCCCTACCGGCGCTTTACGCGCTCAGTCGAAACCGAGTGACGTCGATCGCGGCGTTCATCAGCGTCTGCGTATAAGGCGCCCGTGGATTCCTGAATATCTCTTCCGTCGGCCCCTCTTCGACGATCTTGCCTTGCTTCATGACGATGATGTAGTCGGCCAAGGCGCGCACGACCGACAGATCGTGGCTGATGAAGAGATAGGACAGTTCGTGGTCGGCCTGCAGCTTGCGCAGCAGTTCGACGATCTGTTTCTGCACCGAGCGGTCAAGCGCCGATGTCGGCTCGTCCAGCACGACCATCTTCGGCTTCAGAATCATGGCGCGGGCAATGGCGATGCGCTGCCTTTGTCCGCCGGAAAATTCGTGCGGGTACCGGTTGCGTGCATTGGGGTCGAGGCCGACCTCGCGCAGGGCCTCGACCGCGCGCTGGTCGCGCTGCTTTCCTGAAAGGTTGGGCTCATGCACCAGTAGCCCTTCGGTGACGACCTGACCGACGGTCATGCGCGGCGACAGCGAGCCGAACGGGTCCTGGAAGACGAGTTGCATCTGGCGCCGCAGCGGCCGCATCTGCCGCCGGTCGGCAGTGGAGATATCGCGATCGCCGAACCGAATGAGCCCATCGCTTGGCAGCAACCGCAGCAAGGCGCGGCCGAGCGTCGACTTGCCCGAGCCGGATTCGCCGACAATGCCGATGGTCTGGTTGCGCTGCAGCCGGATCGAGATGTGATCGACGGCCCGCAGCATCAGCGGTTCGCCGGCCAGAAACCCACCGCCGATCCTGAATGTGACTTCGACATTCCTACCTTCGAGCACCACCGGCGCATCGGCTGGCGGCGGCGACTTGGTTCCCGTCGGCTCAGCCGCCAGCAGCATTTTGGTATAGGCGTGCCGTGGATTGGCAAAAATGGCTTCCGCCTCGCCTTCCTCGACCACCTCGCCCTGGCGCATGACATAGACACGGTCGGCAAAGCGCCGGACGATACCGAGGTCATGGGTGATGAAGACGATCGCCATGCCGAGCTTGCGCTGCAGTTCGGCCAAAAGCATCAGGATCTGCGCCTGGATGGTCACGTCAAGCGCCGTCGTCGGCTCGTCGGCGATCAGGATGTCGGGGTCATTGGCAAGCGCCATCGCGATCATCACGCGCTGGCGCTGGCCGCCGGACATTTCGTGCGGATAGGATTTCATCCGCCGTTCCGGATCGGGAATATGCACGAGCCGCAGCAGCTTGAGCGCCTCTTCATGCGCTGCGGCGGCACTCAGGCCACGATGCCGCCGGATCGGCTCGATCAGCTGGTTGCCGATCGAATAGAGCGGATCGAGCGAAGTCATCGGCTCCTGGAAGATCATGCTGATCTTGCGGCCGCGGACCTTGTTCAGCTCGGACTTGCTCAGGGTCAGCAGGTTGCGGCCGCGATAGTCGACATGGCCTGACGCTTCGCCATTGGAGGCCAGCAGGCTCATCGCCGCCATCATCGTCTGGCTCTTGCCGGAGCCGGACTCGCCGACCACGGCAACCGTTTCGCCCGCGTTGACGTGGATGTTGATGCCCTTGACCGCTTCGACCGCACCGTCGAGCGTGCGGAAGCGGACGCGCAGGTCCCTGACGCTGAGGATCGTTTCGGAAGCAGCCATCTCAGCGGTCCCCATCTTTATCGATCCCCATCTTTATCGATCCCTTGGGTCGAGCGCGTCGCGCAGGCCGTCGCCGACGAAATTCAAGGCGAACAGCGTCGAGACCAGAAAGAAGGCGGGAAACAGGAGCAGCCAGTTGGCGGTGCCGATGTTCTTGGCGCCGACCGAGATCAGCACGCCCCAGCTGGTCATCGGCTCCTGGATGCCGAGCCCGAGGAACGACAGGAAGCTCTCCAGGATGATGACCTGCGGCACCAGCAGCGTCATGTAGATCACCACCGGGCCAAGCAGGTTCGGGATGACATGGCGGATCAGGATGCCACCCTGGCCAATGCCCATGGCTTCCGCCGCCTGGACATATTCCTGCCGGCGAATCGACAGCGCCTGGCCGCGCACGATGCGCGCCATGTCGAGCCACAGCACGGCACCGACCGCCAGGAACATCAGCACGAAGTTGCGGCCGAAGAACACCACCAGCATGATGACGAAGAAGATGAAAGGCAAGGAATAGAGCACGTCGACGATGCGCATCATCACTTCATCGACCTTGCCGCCGGAAAAGCCGGCGGCGGCGCCGTAGATCACGCCGATCACCACCGCCACGACACCGGCAAGCAGACCGATGGCCAGCGATATGCGCCCCGCCATCAGCGTGCGGGAGAGAAGATCGCGGCCGGTATTGTCGGTGCCGAACAGGAAATACTGCTGCTTGACCGACGCGCTCATCGTCACTTCGAGGCCGTCGGGCGACTTGTTTTCGATCTTGGTGTCGTCGAAGGCATCGGAGCGATCGAGGTAGCGGATGTTGCGGTCGTCGATCGGCTTGGTCGACTTGACCGTGACGAAGACCTGGCTCCCCTCCTGGTGCCAGTCCTTGATTTCGACCCGCATGCGTTTGATCGCTTCGGTAAGTGCCGTCTCGATCATATCGGGTTTCGGATAGGCCGAGAGGCTTGGCGGCATGCGCACATAATCGGCGTAGATGGTCGTGTATTGATGCGGCACGAACCACGGGCCAAAGACGCTGATGACCCCAATTAGGGCGAGGTAGTAGAGGCTGAACATGGCGGCGCGGTTTGCCTTGAGGCGCGCCCAGGCATCGCCCCAAAGCGAGCGACCAACGATTGCGGGGGCCGTGGCTGCGATGTCAGTCATAGCGCACCCTCGGGTCGACGACCGCGTACATGACGTCGACGATCAGGTTGAAGACGATGGTAAAAATGGCGATCACCACCACCGTTCCCATCACCAGCGTATAATCGCGGTTGAGCGCGGCATCGACGAAATAGCGGCCGACGCCCGGAATAGAGAAGATCGTCTCGACGATGACCGAGCCGGTCAGCAGTGCCGCCGCCGCCGGGCCGGTGAAGGAGACGATCGGCAGGATGGCGCCGCGCAGCGCGTGCTTAACCACCACCGACCAGTCGGAAAGGCCGAGCGCGCGCGCCGTTCGGATATGATGGGATCGCAGCGACTCGATCATCGAGCCGCGCATCAGCCGGGCAACGATGGCGATTTGAGGCAAGGCAAGTGTCAGCACCGGGCCGACCTTGTTGATGAAGGCGCCGTCGCCCCAGCCGCCGATCGGCAACAGCCTCCAGGTCAGCCCGAAGACAAGCTGGATCACCGGCGCGATGACGAAGGTCGGGATGGTGCTGCCGGCTGTCGCCAAGGCGATCACGGTATAGTCGCCAAGCTTGTTCTGGTTGAGCGCGGCAATGGTGCCGAGCACGCTGCCGAGCAGCAGCGCCAGGATCAGCGCCGAGGCGCCGAGCTGAACGGAAATGGGCAGGCCCTTGGCAAACAGTTCGGTGACTGTGAAATCCGGCATGTTGTAGCTCGGGCCGAAATTGCCACGCAGCAGATTGCCGAGATAATGGACATATTGCAGCCAGAGCGGGTCGTTGAGGCCGAACTGGGCTTCCAAGTTGGCCTTGATCTCAGGGCTCAGCCCCCGCTCCTGGTTGAATGGACCGCCTGGCGCGACGCGCATCAGGAAGAACGCCATCGTCACGATGACGAACAGCGTCGGGATGGCGGTCAAAAGCCGCCGGAATACGTATCGCAGCATCGGCGCCCCGCTTGATCCGGAGCATGCTCGTCCACTCGGGCGATTGCGCTCCAGCCTTCAAATCTTCGCACCGGATGTTCTGAAAATCGATTTCCGCTTCCCGGGCCGATGCGATGGCAAACCAGCGCCGCCGCGCATCAGTTGCGCGGCGGCTTGGCCAGGGATCAGTCCTTGCTGACGAAGCGCGACGGATGCACGTCCATCACATTGTCGACGAAGCCATGCAGCTTCGAGGAAACGATGTCGTGGTAGCTGTAGTAGAGAAGCGGGATCTGGCCGACATCGTCGATGAGGATGCGCTCGGCCGCTGAGAGGTCCTTCATGCGCTCTTCGGGCTTGCCGCCGGCGGCCGCGGCCTTGTCCATTGCCGCTTCGTATTGCGGGCTGTTGTAGTTGGAATAGTTGTTGCCGCTGGCCTTGCGTGTGATGCCGAGGAAGGTCTCTGGATCCTTGTAGTCGGCAATCCAGGCGGCACGCGCCACGTCATAGTCGCCCTTCTGCTCGAGGAAGGAGTAGTGGGTCTTGGTGTCGGTGTTGAGCAGCGTGACGTCGACGCCAAGCGGCTTCAATTGTTCCTGGATCGCCACTGCCGTGTTCTTGTGGTTTTCCGAGGTGTTGTAGCGGATTTCCATCTTCAGCGGATGTTCGGGGGTGTAGCCAAGCTTCTCGAGGATCTTCTTGGCCGCGTCCTCGCGGTCGATCTGCGGCATGTCGGCATATTTGGCCATTGCGGGCGTGTAGCCCTCGATGCCGGGGGGCACCATCGAATAGCCGGGCAGCATCGAATTCTGCCAGACCTTTTCGGCGATGAAATCACGGTCGATCGCCATCGATATGGCATTGCGCAATTCAGGGTTGTTCCACGGCGCCTTGTCGGTCTTGATGGCATAATAGTAGGTGCCGAGATACGGCCCGACATGGATCTGGTCGCCGAACTTGGTCTTGAGGTCGGCGAGCTGTTCGGTCGGCAGATCGTCATAGCTGTCGAGTTCGCCGGCCTCGAAGCGCTTCATCGCCGATGAACGATCCTCGGTCGGAATGTAGTTGACGACGTCGAACTTGACGGACCCGGCGTCCCAGAATTTGGGATTCTTGACCAGTTTCATGTGGTCGTTGGGAACCCATTCGGCCAGCGTATAGGCGCCGTTCGAAACCAGATTGCCCGGCTTGATCCAGTCGGCGCCAAGCTTTTCAATCGAGGCCTTGCTCACCGGATAGGTCGCCTGATGGGTCAGCATCTCCAGGAAGTAGGGCGTCGGCGCCTTCAGCGTCACCTCCAGGGTGCCGGCGTCGATCGCCTTGACACCCATGTCCTCGGGCTTGCCCTTCTTGGTGTTGACGTCCTCCGCGCCCTTCACCGGATACAGCATCGAGGCGTATTCGGCCCCGGTCGCCGGATCTTCCAGCCTGTGGAAGGCATAGACGAAGTCGTCCGCCGTCACCGGGCTGCCGTCCGACCACATGCCGTCCTTGCGCAGCTTGAAGGTGTAGACGGTGCCGTCATCCGATACCGTCCAGCTTTCGGCGGCGCCCGGAATAAGCTTCGCCTTCTCGTCCTGCATGACCAATCCCTGGAACAGATCACGCAGCACATTGGCTTCGTAGACCGTAGAGGTCTTGTGCGGATCGACCGATTCCGATTCAGCGGCGGTGCCCCTGTTATAGACGGTCTCCGCGAAAGCCGGCGTGTAGAATGCGCCGGCGGTTACAGCCATGGTGGTGGCGAATACCGTCGCCTTCAGCATATTTGTCAGCATGAAGTTCTCCCTGTCGGCGCTGCCATCGGCGCGCCTTTACGTGTTGACGCCCCGGAGCCGATGTCTGGCTCCTTCGGGCGTGCCGTCGGTTCCCTCCGGCGGCTGGTGGCAGGAGACTAGACAGGAGGTAAGCTCTTTTCAACCGAGTACTGATTGACCCTAAGTCAATCCCATTGCCGAGAAAGCAACGGCTAAATTAGAGATTCGTTTTCAATCGACCGCACCCTTTGGTTGTGCCCAGAGTTTTCGCTTTCTGCATGCGAACTTGGGCATGCTGGTGCTATGGTCCACAACCTCATTTCCAAGGCTCGAAGGCGCCAGTTCCGATCAGACAATTCGGCAACATCAGCGGTCGAGTTCGCCTTGCTGTCACCGCTTTTCATCCTTCTTCTGCTCGGAATGGTTGCATACGGCATCTATTTTGGCGCCGCCAATTCGATCCAGCAAATTGCAGCCGACGCTGCCCGGACAGCCATCGCCGGGGTGAACCAGACCGAGCGGCGGACGCTCGTGGCCAGCTATCTCACCAACAATGCCGGCGGCTACCCCTTCGTGGACGCCAGCAAACTGACCTACCAGGCCAATGACAGCGTCGCCGACGGGAGCCAGTTCGTGGTGTCCATCTCCTACGATGCCCGCAACCTGCCGATCTGGAATCTGTTCCCTGGCATAGCGATGCCAGGGACGACCATCAAGCGTCAGTCGACGATCAGGGTCGGGGGTATCTGAATGCTGCGGCGGGCGGGCAAGGGTATCGGTCGGCTTGCACGGTCGATGATGGGAGACAGGAAGGCGAACTTCGCCGTCATGACCGCATTGAGCGCGCCGGTTGCATTGGCGCTGGCAGCGGTGGCCATTGACGAAGCGTCCATCTACACCGAGCGCCGGGAAGCCCAGGCGATGGTCGATCTGGCGGCGATTACCGCCGCCTCGAACATCAACAACGTCAACACCGCGGTCGTCACCACGCTCACCGACAACGGCATGCCGGGCGTCGTCGTTCAAGCTTCGGGCCAGACCATTGCCCCGGCCGCCGGCAAAACGGTGGTGACGGTCACGCAGGGCCGATATGCCTCATCGACCACCAATGTCACCCAGCGCTTCCAGGCGGGTGTGACGCCTTACAACGCCGTCCGCGTCACTTTGGCAAAGATTCCGAACCGCTATTTCGCAAGTTCGTTGATCCCCACTCCCGTCATCGGCACCCAGGCCACGGCCAGCATGACGCCGCTGGCGACGTTCTCGGTCGGATCGCGGTTGCTCAGCGTCAACGGCGGCATCCTCAACGCACTTTTGAGCGGACTTCTCGGCGGCAACATCTCTCTCAGCGTCATGGATTACAACGGGCTGGTCTCGGCGGATGTGAGCGTGCTTTCCTTCATCAGTGCGCTCGCCACGCAACTGAACATCACGGCCGGAACCTATTCCGACGTTCTGGCATCGAAGGCGACGGTCGGCCAGATCGCTACCGCCATGGCCAATGTTCCCGGCCTCGGCAATACGGCCAAGGTCGCCCTGCAGACCATCGCCTCCAAATCGACCAGCACCGCCAAGATCCCGCTCAGCAGCCTTGTCGACCTTGGTTCGGTCGGCAGCCTGGGCCTCGGGCAACAGCCGTCCGGGCTCGGGGTAGACGCAAGCGCCATGGGCATGCTGACGGCAGCCGCCGTGCTCGCCAACGGTACCAACCAGGCCGCGATCGATCTCGGCGCCACCATCCCGGGGCTGCTCTCCACCAAACTCAGCATCGCCATCGGCGAGCCGATGCAGTCCTCGCCCTGGCTGGCGATCGATGGTATCGGCACCGTCGTGCGGACCGCTCAGACGCGCATCAAACTGACGGCCTCCGTCGGTATCGGCACGCCGGGCCTCGCCGGCGGCATCAGCCTGCTCGCTGTTAACCTGCCGCTCAATGTGGAAGTCGCCTATGCCGAGGCCAAACTGACCGACATAACCTGTCCGACAGGGCCTTCCAGCATCAGCGTTTCCATCGCCGCGCATCCGGGCGTTGCCCAGCTAAACCTGGCCAACAGCAACAATCCCTCCGGCTTCGCCGACTTCAGCCAGCCGCAGACCTTCACGGATGCAGACATCGCCGATGTGAGCCTCAGGCTCCTGCTGATCAATATCCCGTTGATCCAGGTGATGGGTTCGGCCGCGACGGCAATCACCAACAACAGTCCGCAGACCCTGACCTTCAACGCGACCGACATCGCCAACAAGACGGTGAAGACGGTTTCGACACGAAACATCTCGCAGTCGCTCACCACGTCACTGGTCAACAATCTGTCGCTTTCGGCCAATCTGCTTGGCCTTGGGATCGATGTGACCGCCCTGCTCGGAACTGTCAAACCAGCAGTGGTGGCACTGCTCAACACTGTAACGGCGCCCGTCGACGACCTGCTCTACAATGTGCTGTCGGCCTTGGGCGTGGGCGTCGGCCAGGCCGACGTGCGCGTCACCGGCGCGACCTGCGGCCGAGCGGTGCTCGTTCAGTAGGACGGCCTAGCCACGACCGAAGTGCCAATCAGTCGAGCCGACCGAGAAAGCAGCCGAGAGTTGGCAGCGAGAGGGTGTTTCCCTCGATAGAAGCGGTCCCGCCGAAGACAGCCGTGACGGGTCCGATATCAACCACCAACGGCCAGGTCGCCGGCTCCTCAGCGAAATTGAAGACACAGAGCAACCGCTCCTCGCCACCTTCGCGAATGAAGGCGAGCACGTCGCCCTCGGTATCGAGAAAGCGGATCGAGCCGCCGACCAGCGCCGGATGCTGTTTGCGCAAGGCAAGCGCCGAGCGGTAGGCCGACAGCACCGATTGCTCTTCGCCGTTCTGCATATCGACCGCGCGGGCGCGATGGCTTGCCGGCACAGGCAGCCAGGGTTTTGCTATGGAGAAGCCCGCATTGTCGGCCTCGGCCTCCCAGACCATCGGCGTGCGGCAACCATCCCTGCCCTTCACGCCTGGCCAGAAGCGGATGCCGACCGGATCGCGCAGATCCTTGTAGGCAAGCTCCGCCTCTTCAAGGCCGAGTTCCTCGCCCTGATAGAGGCAGATCGAGCCGCGGAGGCAGGCGAGCAGCATGATCGAGAATTTGGCCACAAGATCGGGATCGCCACCAGGCCGCATCCAGCGGCTGACATGGCGCACCACGTCATGGTTGGAAAACGCCCAGCAAACCCAGCCGTCGGCCACCGCGCTTTCGAAGGCCTTGACGCAGCCGCGCACATGCGCCGCCGAAAACCGCGAACCCAGCAGGTCGAAAGTGTAGCTCATCTGAAGCTTGTCGCCGCCGGAGGTGTAGGCGGCAAGCGTCTGCAGCGAGCGACCCTCGTCGCCGATTTCGCCGACGGCGGCGCGGTCGCCATATTCGTCGAGCAACGCGCGGAAGCGCCGTAGGAACGCCAGGTTTTCGGGCTGCGTCTTGTCGAACAGATGCTCCTGATAGAGGTATGTGTTGGTCTCTGTGTTGGTGCCGGCGACGCTCGACGCCAAGGGCGGATTGCCGCGCAGCCAGCGGTCGTGGACATAGTAATTGACCGTGTCGAGCCGGAAGCCGTCGACACCGCGATCGAGCCAGAACCGCACTGTGTCCAGCAACGCATCCTGGACTTCCGGGTTGTGGAAATTGAGGTCTGGCTGCGAGGCGAGGAAATTGTGCATGTAATATTGGCGGCGGGTCGCGTCCCATTCCCAGGACGGTCCCCCGAAGACCGATAGCCAATTGTTGGGCGCGCCGCCGTCGGGCTTCGCATCGGCCCAGACGTACCAGTCGGCCTTGGCATTATCGCGGCTGGCGCGGCTTTCGATGAACCAGTCATGCTTGTCGGATGAATGCGACAGCACCTGGTCGATGATGATTTTCAGGCCGAGCCGGTGGGCTTCGGCCATCAGCGCATCAAAATCGGCCAATGTTCCAAACATCGGGTCGACGTCGCGATAATCCGACACATCATAGCCCATGTCGGCCATCGGCGACTTGAAAAAGGGCGACAGCCAGACAGCGTCGACGCCGAGCGAGGCGATATAGGCGAGCCTCGACGTAATGCCGCCGAGATCGCCGCTGCCATCACCGGTAGTATCCTGAAAAGAGCGCGGATAGACCTGATAGATGACGCAGCCGCGCCACCATTCGGCTCCCTGTCCCAAACTCTCGCCGGTCATCGCGAACCCTTCCTGGCACCACCGTCTCCGGCTCGGCTCTCGATCATGAAATTGACGCTACGCCCCGGCAGTGGGCGCGCAAGGTCGGTTGCCTGCGTTTCGATCGCCGGATGCCATCGAAAACCTTCCCGCGCCGGTAAGGTGAAGACGCATTGGCGACGGTCGCCATTGATCAGAACGGCAAGCCGGTTGTCCTCGCCGCCAAACAGCATGACGAGGCGATGCCGGCTCGTGTCGTTCCAATCGGTCGCGTCGAGCAGCTCACCGGTCTCGGTCAGCCAAGCGACGTCGGGAACGCCTGAAGACTCAATCGGTTCTCCGGTCAGGAAACGCGTGTCCGACAATGCGGGCACCGCCTGGCGAAGGGCTCCGAGCGCCCATGCGTAACGCTCCAGCGCCTGATCGCGGCCTGCCCAGTCAAGCCAGGTAGTGAGGTTGTCTTGTGCGTAGGCGTTGTTATTGCCCTTCTGGGTGCGACCGAATTCATCGCCTGCGGTCAGCATGATGGTGCCGTGCGAGGCGAACAACGTGGCGAGCAGAGCGCGCTGGTCTTCGAAACGGGCCGTGACGATCGCCGCGTCGTCCGTCTCGCCTTCGACGCCGTTGTTCCAGGACAGGTTCTCGTTATGGCCGTCGCGGTCCTGCTCGCCATTGGCCGCGTTGTGCTTGCGCTCATAAGCGACGATGTCAGCCAGCGTCATGCCGTCATGGGCTGCGATAAAATTCACGCCGCGGCTTGCCGGCTCCCCTGCCCTGTTGAACACGTCGGACGAACCGGCAAGGCGCGTTGCGAGAGCACCGACCATGCCGGCATCGCCGCGCCAGAAGCGTCTGACGTCGTCGCGATAGCGGTCGTTCCACTCAAGGAATGGCGGCCGGAAATTGCCGAGTTGATAGCCGTTTGCCCCGATGTCCCAAGGCTCGGCGATCAGCACGCGGTCGTAAAGCACCGGATCATGGGTGATGGCCTGGAGCAGCGGCGCTTCCGGATCGAAGGCACCGTCGACCCGACCCAACACCGGAGCCAGATCGAAACGGAAGCCGTCGACGCCGGCCTGGCGAACGAAGTGACGAAGTGTGTCGAGCACCATTTCCCGCATCGCCGGATGGTCGCAAGCGATCGTATTGCCGGTGCCCGTGTCATTGACCAGCCCGCCATCCGGCCGGTGCCGATAGTAGGCGTTATTGTCGAGGCCGCGCAGCGAGAGCGTCGGCCCCAGCCTGTCGCTTTCGCCGGTGTGGTTGAAGACGAGGTCGAGAATGGTGCCGATGCCGGCCCGGCGCAACGCGGCGACAGTGCCCTGCAATTCCGTCAGGCCGCCGGGCGCGAGGCGCGGGTCGAGCGCCATGAAGGTCACGGGATTATAGCCCCAGGCGTTGCTCAGCCCGAGCGGCGGCAGATGCCGCTCGTCGATGGAGGCCGTGATCGGCATCAGTTCCACGGCGGAGACGCCGAGCCTTTGCAGATGCTCGATGATGGCTGGATGGGCAAGAGCAGCGATCGTACCGCGCTTTTCTTGCGGTACATCCGGATGCAGCTTGGTGAAGGCGCGGACGTTCAGTTCGTAGATCAGGCCGCCCGGGCGAAACAGCGGCGGCAGGGTCGGTGGAGCCGTGGGCAAGGCCCTGGTCACGGTCTTGGGCATCAGAGACGCGGTGTCGGCGCCCTCATTGCGCCGCGCGGCGAGCCGCCAGTGATAGGCGTAGGCCCGGTCGATTTCGACGGCGTAGGGATCGGTGAGCAACTTGTCGGGATCGAACCACAGCCCCCGCTCGGGCGCATAGTCGCCATCGGCGCGCAGGCCATAGCGGGCGCCCGCGGCCAAGCCGGAGACAAAGAGTGAATGCACGCCGTTGCCTTCCGACGCCAGCTCGAGACGATCGAGTTCGCGGTTTCCCTGCTCGTCAAAGATCGAAACCCAGAGCCGTCTCGCCGACGAGGACCATGCGGTGAAGCGGATGCCTTCGCTGGTGATGGTGGCGCCGAGCTGGGTCAAGAGCGCTCCATCGCCCTCAAGTTATGACGCTCGGCTTGTTGCGCCCGGTGTGGCTCTTGATCCCGGCAATGTCGTCGGCCGCCGAAATCAGGTCGGCGAGCGCCTCCTGCGTGTCGAGGTCGTGCCTGGACTTGTCGGGCTCGTAGCGCTCGATATAGACGCGCAAGGTCGCGCCAGACGTACCGGTGCCCGAAAGCCGAAAGACCACGCGCGAGCCGCCTTCGAACAGCACCCTTATGCCCTGGTGCTCGCTGGTCGAGCCGTCAACCGGGTCGTGATAGGCGAAATCATCGGCATTGGCGATCTTCAGGCCGCGCACGCTGGTGCCCGGCAGCGAGCCGAGCTTGGCCCTGAGTTCGTTGACCAGCGCATTGGCCCGGTCGCTCTCAACCTCCTCATAATCGTGGCGCGAGTAGTAGTTGCGGCCATAGGTCTCCCAATGCTCGGTGACGATGTGCTTGCAGCTTTCGCCGCGCGCGGCGAGGATGTTGAGCCACAAGAGCACCGCCCACAGACCGTCCTTTTCGCGGACATGGTTCGAGCCGGTGCCGGCACTTTCCTCACCGCAGATCGTCGCCATGCCGGCGTCGAGCAGATTGCCGAAGAACTTCCAGCCGGTCGGCGTCTCGTAAATCCCGACACCTAGCTTGTGAGCGACGCGGTCGGCCGCGCCACTGGTCGGCATCGAACGGGCGATGCCTTTCAGCCCATCCTTGTAGCCCGGCGCCAGGCGGGCATTGGCGGCGAGCATGGCGACCGAATCCGAAGGGGTGACGAAAATGCCCTTGCCGATGATCAGGTTGCGGTCGCCGTCGCCATCGGAGGCGGCGCCGAAATCCGGCGCGTCCGGACCCATCATCTCGTCATAAAGGTGCTTGGCATGGACCAGGTTGGGGTCCGGGTGATGACCTCCGAAATCGGGCAGCGGCTTGAAATTGCGGCAGGTGCCGTTCGGTGCGCCGAGGCGGTGTTCGAGGATTTCCTTGGCGTAAGGCCCGGTCACCGCATGCATGGCGTCGAAGCGCATCCGGAAGCCCGACTTGAACAGTTTGCGCAGCGCGTCGAAATCGAACAGGCTCTCCATCAACTCGGCATAGTCGGTAACCGGATCGATGATCTCGACGGTCATGCCGGCAGCCTCGACTGCTCCGACCGTATCGATGTCGATCGGGTCGATGTCGGCGATCTTGAAGCTCGAAATCGTCTTGGTCTTGGCAAAGATGGCGTCGGTCAGCTTTTCCGGCGCCGGGCCGCCATTGCCGGCATTGTACTTGATGCCGAAGTCCTCGTGCGGGCCGCCGGGATTGTGGCTGGCCGAGAGGATGATGCCGCCGAAGGTCTTGTATTTGCGGATGACATGCGAGGCCGCCGGCGTCGACAGGATGCCGCCCTGCCCGACCATCACCTTGCCGAAGCCATTGGCGGCCGCCATGGCGATGGCCTTCTGAATGACCTCCCGGTTATAGAAACGGCCGTCGCCGCCGATCACCAGGGTCTTGCCCTTGAACCCGTCGAGCGCATCAAAAATCGACTGGATGAAGTTCTCGGCATAGTGCTCCTGCTGGAACACGGGCACCTTCTTGCGCAGGCCCGACGTGCCGGGCTTCTGGTCGGAATAGGGCTTGGTGGGAACGGTGCGTGTCATGGTTCAGGCAACCCTTTTCGAAAGCAGCAGGCGATAGAGTTCGACGTATTTTTCGGCGCTTCGATCCCACGACACATCGGTCTTCATGCCCTGGCGCTGGATGGTTTCGAAGATTGCGGGACTGGCGTGGGCGTCGGCCAGGCGTCGGATCGCGTGCAGCAGCGCGCCGCCATTGCTGGGGGCAAACTGAAAGCCGGTCGCCACGCCGGCGGCAAACGCTGCTTCATTGGCGTCAATGATGGTGTCGGCCAGGCCGCCGGTGCGGGCGACGATCGGCACGCAGCCATAGCGCAGGCCGTAAAGCTGCGTCAGCCCGCAAGGCTCGAAGCGCGACGGGATGACGATGGCGTCGCAGCCGCCCTGCATGGTGTGCGACAGCCCCTCGTCATAGCCGACGACCACGCCGATGCGGCCACGATGGCGTGCGGCCGCGGCCAGCAGCGCGCCTTCGAGGCCGGCGTCGCCCGAGCCAAGGATGGCCAGCCTTGCGCCTGTCGCGACGATGCCGTCGACCACCGTCGCCAATATGTCCATGCCCTTCTGCCAGGTCAGCCGGCTGACGACGCAGACAATGGGACTGCCGTCACGGTCAAGGCCGAAACGGTCCTCGACGGCGGCCCTGTTCGGCGCGCGGGCCTTCAACGTTTCTGCCGTATAGGTCGATACCAGATGCTTGTCGGTTGCCGGATCCCAGATGGAGGTGTCGATGCCGTTGACGATGCCGTGGAGATCGCTGGAACGCATGTTGATGAGACCGTCGAGCCCCATGCCGAATTCCGGTGAACGGATCTCCTGCGCATAGGTCGGGCTCACCGTGGTGATCGCCCAGGCGGCCTGCAGGCCAGCCTTGAGGAAGCCGACGCCGCCATAATATTCGACCCCGTCAAGCGCCATCGCCGCGGCCGGCAGGCCGAGCTCGCCGAAGATGCCAGCCCCGAACTGGCCCTGGAAGGCGAGATTGTGGACGGTCATCATCGATGGTGTGCCGACCGCCTTGCCATAGCGCATATAGGCTAGCGTCATCGCCGACTGCCAGTCATGGGCGTGCACGATGTCTGGCAGGTAGCCTGAGATGGCGCCCCCGGCGATATCGGCACCGGCCTGGCTCAGCGCCGCGAAGCGCCGCCAATTGTCCGGCCAGTCCGCGCCCGAGGCGTTGCCATAGGGGCCGCCGGGGCGGTCAAACAGATGCGGTGCGTCGAGCACGAACAAATCGAGCCCGGCGACCTGGACAGCATGGACCGCGGCCTTGCCGCCCTGCAGCAAGGGATACTGATAGACGGCCTTCTTTTTCTTGAAGGCGCCCATCACCACGGGAAAGCCAGGAACGAGCGTGCGCATGGTGACGCCCTTGGCCGCGAGCGCAATGGGCAGCGCGCCGGCTACGTCGGCAAGCCCGCCTGTCTTGATCAGCGGGAAGATTTCGGGCGTGACCGACAGAACCTGCATGCGCTTAACGATCCGCTTCCCATCCATGCCGCCCAAACCGTGTGCGGTTTGGACCACGACATGCACAACACCCTAAAGTGACAGCTTTTTGATCAACCTGTTCAGGTCGACAACTTGTTGATCAACCTGTTCAGGTTGACAACTTGTTGATCAACCTGTTCAGGTCGACAACTTGTTGATCATGTCCTGTGTGATCAGGCAGATACCCTTTTCCGAAACCCGGAAGCGCTTGGCATCGAGGACGGGATCCTCGCCGACCACCAGCCCTTCGGGTATCCTTACACCGTGGTCGATGACGACGCGCTTCAACTTTGCGTTCCGGCCGACATGAACGTCGGGCAGCATGACAACCTCTTCCAGCGTCGAATAGGAATTGATGCGCGCGCCGGTGAAGATCAGGCTTTTCTTCAGCGAAGCGCCCGAGACGATGCAATCGCCCGACACCAGCGACGAGATCGCGGAACCGCGCCTGCCGTCCTCGTCATGCACGAACTTTGCCGGCGGCTTCAGTTCGGCATAGGTCCAGATCGGCCAGTCGCGGTCGTAGAGGTCGAGTTCAGGCGTCACGTCGGTCAGGTCGATGTTGGCCTCCCAATAAGCGTCGACCGTGCCGACATCGCGCCAGTAGGCCTCGTTCTCAGCGGTCGAACGCACGCAGGACTTGGTGAAGCGGTGCGCGATCGCCTTACCGTGCGTGACGATATAGGGGATGATGTCCTTGCCGAAGTCGCGGCTGGAGCCCGGCTCGGCGGCGTCGCGGCGCAGTTGTTCCATCAGGAACTTGGTCTTGAAAACGTAGATGCCCATCGAGGCCAGGGCCAATTCCGGGTTACCCGGAATGCCGGGCGGGTCGGCGGGCTTTTCGACAAAGGCGATGATGTTGTCCTTGGCATCGACATGCATGACGCCGAAGCCGGTCGCCTCCATGCGCGGCACTTCGAGGCAGCCAACCGTGACATCGGCGCCGGCATCGACATGCTGGCGCAGCATCAACTCGTAATCCATCTTGTAGATGTGATCGCCGGCCAGAATAACCATGTATTCCGGGCCATAGGCCTCGATGATATCGATGTTCTGGTAGACGGCGTCCGCCGTCCCCTCATACCACTGCGTTTCCGACACACGCTGGCTGGCCGGCAGGATGTCGAAACTCTCGTTTCGTTCGGGCCGCAGGAAGTTCCAGCCCCGCTGCAGGTGGCGGATCAGCGAATGCGCCTTGTATTGGGTGGCGACGCCGAGGCGGCGGATGCCGGAGTTGAGCGCATTGGAGAGCGCGAAATCAATGATGCGCGTTTTGCCGCCGAAATAGACCGCAGGCTTGGCCCGTCGGTCGGTCAGTTCCTTGAGGCGGCTGCCGCGCCCGCCGGCCAACACGTAGGCCATGGCGTCGCGGGCCAGCGGCTGGGTTCTTTTCAAGTCTGCCATTTATACCCTCCCAAGTTACTCGTATCGATGCGCTAACCAGCCTTAACGAGTTCAGTCGGCAGCGAGTTCAAGCATGATCGTCGACAGCGGAGGCAAAAGCATTGTTGCCGAGATGCTCTTGCCCTCCGCCCTTGCCTCGACCATCCCGCCATTGCCCATGCCGGAGCCGCCATATTCGGAAGCGTCGGTGTTGATGATCTCGCGCCACTTGCCGGCCTTCGGCAGCGGCACACGATAATTGTCGCGCGGCACCGGTGTGAAATTGGAGATGACGGCGACGGGATTGCCGCCGGGAGCGCTGCGCACCCAGGCGAAAACCGAATTCTGGCTGTCGTCGACGATCAGCCAGGAAAACCCTTCCGGCTCGCAGTCGCGGCCATGCAGGGCCGGGCGTGAACGATAGAGATAGTTGAGGTCGCGCACCGTCTGCCAGACGCCGCGATGCGTGCGGAAATCGAGCAGGTCCCAATCAAGCGCGCGCGCTTCGCTCCATTCGCGTCGCTGCGCGAATTCCTGGCCCATGAACAGCAGCTTCTTGCCGGGATAACCCCACATGAAGCCGTAATAGGCACGCAAGGTCGCGAATTTCTGCCAGTCGTCGCCGGCCATCTTGCCCAGCAGCGTGCCTTTGCCGTGCACGACCTCGTCATGCGAGAGCGGCAGTACGAAATTCTCCGAGAAGGCGTAGGTCAGGCCGAAGGTCAGCTCGTTGTGGTGATGCTTGCGGAAAATCGGCTCCTTGGAAAAATACTCCAGCGTGTCGTGCATGAAGCCCATGTTCCATTTGAAGCCGAAGCCCAGCCCGCCTTCATGGACAGGCGCCGAGACCTTTGGCCATGACGTCGATTCCTCGGCGATGGTCATGACGCCCGGATGGTGGCCGTACACCTCCTTGTTCATCTTCTGCAGGAAGCTGACCGCCTCGAGGTTTTCGCGCCCACCCTTCTCATTGGGGATCCATTCGCCGGCCCTGCGCGAATAGTCGAGGTAGAGCATCGAGGCGACCGCGTCGACGCGAAGACCGTCGACATGGTATTTTTCGGCCCAGAACAGCGCGTTGTTGACCAGGAACGACACCACCTCGCGGCGGCCGAAATTGTAGATCGCGGTGTTCCAGTCCGGATGGAAGCCCTTGCGCGGGTCGGCATGCTCGTAGAGCGCGGTGCCGTCGAAATGGACCAGACCGTGCTCGTCGACAGGAAAATGCGCCGGCACCCAGTCGAGGATGACGCCGACGCCGGCACGGTGGGCGCCGTCGACAAAGCGGGCAAAGCCGTCCGGATCGCCGAAGCGGGCCGACGGCGCGTAGAGGCCGGTTGTCTGATAACCCCAGGACGGGTCATAGGGATGCTCGGAGATCGGCAGGAATTCGATATGGGTAAACCCGGTCTCGATTACATAGGGGATCAGCCGGTCGGCCAGCTCATCCCATGACAGGAAGGTGCCGTCATCGCCAAGCTGCCAGGACCCGGCGTGCACCTCGTAGATCGAGATGGCCTCGCGGCGAGGGTCGGCGTTGCGCCAGAAACCGCGATGAGCCTCGTCACCCCATGCATGCGCCGGCGGCACCGCGGTCACCGAGGCGGTTGCCGGGCGCAGCTCTGATTTGAAGGCGAACGGATCGGCCTTCAGCGGCAACCTCACGCCATCGGGACCGATAATTTCATATTTATAGGGCCGGCCGGCACCGATATCGGGAATGAACAGCTCCCAGATGCCGGTGTCGCGACGGTCGCGCATCGTGTGCTGGCGGCCGTCCCAGTCGTTGAAGTCACCGACCACCGAAACGCGCCTGGCATTCGGGGCCCACACAGCGAAATGCACGCCGGAAGCGCCTTCGTGCTCGATGACATGCGCGCCGAGCTTGTCGAACAGCCTGAGATGCGAACCCTCGGCGATGTAGTAATCGTCCATCGGCCCGAGTACCGGACCGAACGAATAGGGATCGGTCAGCCACCAGTCGCCGCCGGCATTGCGGGCGTGGTAGCGCAGCGGCTGGCGCTTCTTGATCGACAGCTTGCCTTCGAAGAAACCGGCCTCGTCGCGCCTGGTCAATTCGCCGGCCTCGATGCCACTCAGAGTATAGGCGGTAACAGACTGCGCGTGCGGAACGAAACAGCGTGCGAACAGGCTCTTGCCGGCCTCCTGGACACCGAGAACCGCAAAGGGGTTGCCGTGCGTACCGGCGACAATCGCCTCGACATCGCTGGCTGGCGCCAGTCCGTCCGGCCCGCTTGTCGCAGCGGTCGCGCGCGGCTTCCTCATCAGGCGGTCGCCCTCCCCGGGCACCAAGTGTTTGTTTTTGCGGCCATCGTTCGTGGCCTTATGCAATCATATCAGACGGGTACGTTCCAGATTTCTTTCGCATATTGGCGGATCGTGCGATCGGAGGAGAACCAGCCGACCCGCGCGACGTTGCGGATGGCGCGCGCGTACCATTCGGGGCTGTTGCGCCAGACGGCGTCCACCTCGCGCTGGCAGGCGGCATAGGCGTCGAAATCCGCCGCGACCATGAACCAGTCGCTGTCATAGAGGCCATTGATGAGGTCGCGGTAGCGATTGGGATCATCGGGCGAGAAGACGCCCGACGAAACGGCCGCAACCGCCTGCGCCAGTTCGGGGGATGCCTCGATGACGCCGCGCGGATTGTAGCCATTGTTGCGCCGCTCGGCGACTTCTTCGGTGGTGAGGCCGAAGATGAAGATGTTGTCGTCGCCAACATGCTCCTTGATCTCGACATTGGCGCCGTCGAGCGTGCCGATGGTCAGCGCGCCGTTCAGCGCGAACTTCATGTTGCCCGTGCCAGAGGCTTCCATGCCGGCGGTCGAGATTTGCTCCGAAAGATCGGCGGCTGGCATCAGCACCTCGGCCAGGCTGACATTGTAGTTCGGCACGAACACGACCTTTAGCAGCCCGCGCACCGAAGGGTCGCTGTTGATCACTTTGGCGACGTCGTTGGCCAGTTTGATGATCAGCTTGGCGTTGTGGTAGCTGGGCGCGGCCTTGCCGCCGAAGAATTTCACGCGTGGCATCCAGTCGCGTTCGGGATGCGAACGGATCTGGTCATAGAGCGCGATCGCTTCGAGGATATTGAGCAGCTGGCGTTTGTATTCGTGGATACGCTTGACCTGAATGTCGAAGAGCGCCGAAGGATCGAGCTTGATGCCGAGGCGATCGGCGACCAGATTGGCAAGCCTCACCTTGTTCTGGCGTTTCACGGCGGCGAATTTTTCGCGAAAGGCGGTGTCGTCGGCGAGAGGATCGAGCCCCTTGATCGCTTCGATGTCATCCATGAAGCGGTCGCCGATCGCCTCGCGGGCAAGCGCGGTGAGGCCTGGATTGCACTGGATGAGCCAGCGCCGCGGCGTGATGCCGTTGGTCTTGTTGTTGATGCGATCGGGATAAAGTTTGTGGAGGTCGGCGAAGACCGTCTCCTTCATCAACTCGGTGTGCAGCGCCGACACGCCGTTGATCGAATGCGAGCCGACGAAGGCCAAATTGCCCATGCGCACCCGGCGGTCGCCATTCTCCTGGATAAGCGAGATACGGCTGATCTGCTCGTCCGAGAACTGATCGGTGGCGCGGGCTTCGAGCAGCACCTGCGCGTTGATGGCGTAGACGATCTGCATGTGGCGCGGCAAAAGCCGCTCGAACAGCGGCACCGGCCAGCTTTCCAGTGCCTCTGGCAACAGCGTGTGGTTGGTGTAGCCGAAGGTGCGCTTGGTGACATCCCAGGCGAGATCGAAATCCATGCCATGGACATCCATCAAGAGCCGCATCAGCTCGGGCACGGCGATCGCCGGATGGGTGTCGTTGAGGTGGATCGCCGCTTTGTCGGGCAGAGACTTGAGATCGCCATATTGGCTGAGATGGCGCTGCAGGATGTCCTGCAGCGAAGCGGTGGAGAAGAAGTATTCCTGGCGAAGCCTGAGCTCCTGCCCGGCCATGTGGGAATCGGCTGGATAGAGCACCCGCGACAGCGCATCGGCCTTGTTGCTTTCGGCCAGCGCCCCTATGTGGTCGCCGGCGTTGAACTTGTCGAGCCGGATCGGGTCGATCGGCATGCCGGACCACAGGCGCAGCGTGTTGACGCGCTTGGCCCGCCAGCCAGCCACGGGCGTGTCATAGGCGACCGCAAGCACATGCTCCCTCGGCTTCCAGACATGGCGTTCGAGGCGGCCGTCCTTCGAGGTGATCGATTCGACCGAACCACCGAAACCGACTTCGAAGGAGCGCTCGCGCCGCTCGAATTCCCAGGGGTTGCCGTGGTCAAGCCAGGTCTCGGGTAACTCGACCTGCCAGCCATCGTGGATTTCCTGGCGGAACATGCCGTTGGCATAGCGGATGCCGTAGCCATGCGCGGGGATGTCGACGGTGGCCATGCTTTCCATGAAGCAGGCGGCGAGCCGGCCAAGGCCGCCATTGCCGAGGGCCGCGTCCGGTTCCAGCGCCGCGATCAGGTCGAGATCGACGCCGAGCGACGACAGCGCCTCACGCATGTTCTCCATCAGGCCGAGATTGGAAAAGGCGTCGCGCATCAGACGCCCAATCAGGAATTCGAGCGACAGGTAGTAAACGCGCTTTTCCTGTTGGTCGTAAGCTTCCTTGGTCGCCTGCATCCAATGGTCGACGACGCGGTCGCGCACGACCTTGATCGTGGCGGTCAGCCAGTCGTACTGGGTCGCGACGGTGGTGTCCTTGCCGACCCGGTACTTGAGCGACATCAAGACTTCTTCAGCAAGCGTCTTGGGATCGGGATTGTCGAGAGCGGGGGCTTCGATCGTCATGGCGGATGTCATATCGCCTCTCGTTCGGTTTGGCCTGATCATACCGGCTTTCGCCGTTTCTCCCAGCCCATCCTAGTGCATTGCAACATGTTTTCAATCGATTTAGAGAACGCCCCCGTCTGCTTACCCCGCGGCAAGTTGGCAGTCAGGCCGCCAAAGCCGCCTCCGGGGGTGCTTTTGCCCCGGTCATGAAGGCAACGGCGTCGGACATGGTATATTGCTTGGGGTCGATGACGCACAGTCGACGGCCCAGACGGTGGATGTGGATGCGGTCCGCCACCTCGAAGACGTGCGGCATGTTGTGCGAGATAAGCACGATCGGCAGGCCGCGCTTCTTCACGTCGAGGATCAGTTCGAGCACGCGGCGGCTCTCCTTGACACCGAGCGCCGCCGTCGGCTCGTCCATGATGACCATCTTCGACCCGAAGGCGGCGGCGCGGGCCACCGCCACGCCCTGGCGTTGGCCGCCCGACAGGGTCTCCACCGCCTGGCTGATATTCTGGATGGTCATCAAGCCGAGTTCGGTGAGCTTGTCGCGGGCACGCTTTTCCATTGCCGGACGGTCCAGCATGCGAAGCCACTGGCCGACGAAGCCGGGTTTGCGGATCTCGCGGCCAAGGAACATGTTGTCGGCGATCGACAGCGCCGGCGACAAGGCCAGGTTCTGGTATACGGTTTCGATGCCGGCTTCGCGAGCTTCCATCGGCGACTTGAAGGACACGGGTTTGCCTTCAAGCCGGATTTCGCCTTCGTCCGGCACGGCCGCGCCGGAAATCGCCTTGATGAGCGACGACTTGCCGGCGCCGTTGTCGCCGATGACGGCGAGGATTTCGCCGGGGTAAAGGTCGAAATCGGCATTGTCGAGAGCGGTGACGCGGCCATAGCGCTTGACCAGACCGCGTGCGGTGAGGATGGGTTCCTGGGTCATGCCGAAACCTTTCTGATCCATTGGTCGATGGCGACGGCGCCGATGATCAGCACGCCGGTGAGCAGTACTTTCCATTGCGGATCGGCGCCCAGCATATTGAGCCCCATCGAGACGACGCCGACGATCATCGCGCCGAACAGCGTGCCGAGGATGGAGCCGCGGCCGCCGAAGAGAGAAATACCGCCGATCACCGTCGCGGTGATCGCCTGCAGATTGTAGTCGGTCACAGCGGCGGACGGCGAGATCGAGCCGTTGCGGCCGATGGAGACCCAGGCCGCGAAAGCGGCGATCAGCCCGGCAAGGGTGTAGACCGTCATCAGCACCTTCTTGGTCTGGATACCCGACAGCTTCGCCGCCTCCTGGTCGTCGCCGACGGCGTAGACATGACGGCCCCATGCCGTATGGTTGAGCACGTACCAAAGAACCATCACGAGCACGACCGTGGCGATGACGCCGAGCGTCAGCACCGCCGTGCCGACCTTGAAGCTCAGGGCAAACAGGTGCAGCAGCGGTGCCTGGTTGTCGACGTCGGTGTCGCGGATCGTCTCATTGGCCGAATAGATGAAGTTCGTGGCCATGACGATGTTCCAGGTGCCAAGCGTCACGATGAAGGGCGGCAGCTTCATATAGGCGACCAGCAGCCCGTTCAGCAGCCCGCAAGCCGCACCGGCGGCAAGCCCGATCGCCACGGCGAGCACGCTCGGCATGCCGTAGCTGACCGCGCAATTGCCCATGATCACCGCCGAAATCACCATGATCACCCCTATCGAAAGGTCGATGCCGGCGGTCAGGATGACCAGTGTCTGCGCGGCCCCGAGAATGCCGACGATGGCAATCTGCTGCAGGATCAGCGTCAGCGTGTAGGACGAGAAGAACCGCCCTCCGATAGTGATGCCGAAGATGACGATCGACAGAAGCAGCACGATCAGCGGCACCGCCGCGGGCGTCGAATGCAGAAAATGCTGGATGCGCTTGACGGCTGATTTGTGCTCGTCAAAAGCGGCTACACTTGTATCGCTGGCCGAGAGAACCTTCTCGAATTCCTGAGCTTGAGCCATGTTTTCTCCCCGTAGGGCTTCAGCCACGCGCTGACGCCGTCCACGCCTCCGGTCTGTCGCCGGGATTATCTGCGTTTACAGTGATGCATCGTCCACCCGATGCGGCCGGGGATCAAGTCCCCCGGCCGCGTCGGTTCCGTTGCCGGTCAGGCCAGTATCAGCCCCAGCACTTGGCGAGGCCTTCCTTGGTGTCGATGGACTTGACGCCCGTCGCCGGCTTGTCGGTGACGAGGTTGACGCCGGTGTCGAAGAAGTTCTTGCCCTCGGTCGGCTTCGGCTTGGTGCCGTCCTTGGCGAAAGCGGCGATCGCCTCGATGCCGAGTGCGGCCATCTGCAGCGGATATTGCTGCGAGGTGGCGCCGATCACGCCTTCGGCGACCGACTTCACACCGGGGCAACCACCGTCGACCGAGACGATCAGCACCTGGCTTTCGAGGCCGACAGCCTTGAGCGCCTGATAGGCGCCGACCGCGGCCGGCTCGTTGATAGTGTGGATGACGGTAATGGTGTTGTCCTTTTGCAGAAGGTTTTCCATC
The DNA here is from genome assembly GCF_000502415.1 of Mesorhizobium sp. LNHC229A00. Classification (NCBI taxonomy): domain Bacteria; kingdom Pseudomonadati; phylum Pseudomonadota; class Alphaproteobacteria; order Hyphomicrobiales; family Phyllobacteriaceae; genus Mesorhizobium; species Mesorhizobium sp. LNHC229A00. The sequence continues at coordinate 53,866 of NZ_AYWQ01000004.1, read as the reverse complement.
GCCTTGCGGCCGCCTTCCTCGTTACCGTTCGTCACATCATGGCCGACGATGCGCGGATCGGTCTCATCGCCGATCTTGTTGGGGTCCTTCACGTCGATGCCGTAGCCCATCATGAAGCCCTGGTCGCGCAGAACGTCCACCGTCGGCTGCGAGGGTGTCAGGTCGAGGAAGCCGATCTTGGCGTCCTTTGCCTTGTCGCCTAGCGTGGCGGCCGCCCAGGCGCCGATCAGCTTGCCGGCCTCCAGATTGTCGGTGGCGAAGGTCGCGTCGGCGGCGTCGATCGGATCGAGCGGCGTGTCCAGCGCAATCACCAGTAGGCCCGCATCGCGCGCCTTCTTCACCGTCGGCACGATGCCCTTGGTGTCGGACGCGGTTATCAAAATGCCCTTGGCGCCGTCGGCGATGCAGCTTTCGATCGCCGCCACCTGGCTCTCGCTGTCACCGTCGATCTTGCCCGCATAGGTCTTGAGATCGACTCCAAGTTCCTTGGCCTTGGCGGTCGCGCCCTCCTTCATCTTGACGAAGAACGGATTGGTGTCGGTCTTGGTGATCAGGCAGGCGCCGACGCCGGCGGCGGACGCAGACGAAGCGAACGCCATCAGACCCAGCGCGGCCGCCGCGAAAACGGTGGACTTCAACAGTTTTGTATTGGTCACGATTTCCTCCCAGTGGAACATTTTCGAATGCCGGCCAACCGGCACCCGCACGGCATCCAGGCGACTTCTCCCAGCGCGGATGCCCCCTCAAGGAACACCACGCCAGGGCATCTGTCAATAATTAAATCACTCTTATTTATTATTGACAGCATTGCGTCGTTCACTCATTCTGACCCAAAAGCATTGTGGGGAAACGACGGGAGGAACAGGGTGGAGACGGCCACTGCGAGGCATGGTTCGCCCGAAGCGAACGAGAGCCTCATTCACCGCGGCACCAACCAGAGCGGCATGCGCGACCACAACGAGCGCCTGGTGCTTTCGCTGGTGCGCCAGCACGGCAGTCTGGCGAAGTCCGACATTGCCCGCATGACCGGACTTTCGGCGCAGACGGTCTCGGTCATCATGCGCGAGTTGGAGGAAGAAAGCCTGCTCGTGCGCCAAGCGCCGTTGCGCGGCAAGATCGGCCAGCCCTCGATCCCCATGGCGCTCAACCCCGAAGGCGCCTTCTTCATCGGCCTCAAGATCGGCCGCCGCAGCGCCGAACTCGTGCTGATCGATTTCCTCGGACAGGTGCGCGCGATGCTGCAGCATTCCTACCGCTACCCTGCCCCACGCGAGACGGTCGAGTTCGTCACTTCAGGCATGAAGACGATGCGTGGCGAGCTGACGCCGGCACAGGACAAGCGCATCGCCGGACTTGGCATCGCCATGCCGTTCGAGCTCTGGAACTGGGCCGACACCGCCGGCGCCCCGCGCGACGTGATGGACGAATGGCGCCATCGTGACATCAGGACCGACATCCAGGCGCAGTGCGACTTTCCGGTCTATCTGCAGAACGATGCCACCTCTGCCTGCGGCGCCGAACTGGTCTTTGGCCAGACGGGCGCGGCGCGGGATTTCGTCTATTTCTACATCGGCGCCTTTGCCGGCGGCGGCATCGTGCTCAACGGCCGGCTGTTTGGCGGGCCGACCGGCAATGCCGGCGCACTCGGCTCCATGCCTGTGCCGGGGCCGGATGGAAAACCGACCCAGCTGATCGACGTGGCCTCGATCGCCATGCTCGAAAAAAAACTCAATGCGCGTGGCGTCGAGGCATCCTATCTGTGGACCTCACCCGAGGATTGGGGGGAGATCGGCGCCGCGCTCGACGAGTGGATCGCCAGCGCCTCGCAGGCGCTCGCTTACGCCATCGTGGCAGCGTCCTCGGTCATCGATTTCGAAGCCGCGGTGATCGACGGCTGGATGCCGAAGGCCGTGCGCCAGAGGCTGGTCGAGGCGGTCGTGACGGCAATCGGCGCCATCGACGGCGAAGGGCTGAAACTCCCGGCCGTCCGCGAGGGAAGCGTGGGTATCCATGCCCGGGCGCTCGGGGGCGCCAGCCTGCCGCTTTCCGAACGCTTCCTGATCGGTTCGACGACGATCTCCAGGGGCGCGTGAAATGCTGATCGGGATTCCGGCGCTGCTTGGTCCGGAGCTTCTGGCGACGTTGCGCGCCATGGGCCATGGTGACGAGATTGCCCTGGTCGACGGGAACTATCCGGCACAGGAGCAGGCAAGGCGCCTCATCAGGACCGATGGCCATGCCCTCATGCCCGTACTCGACGCGATACTGACGCTGCTTCCGGTCGACGATGTCGTGCCGGAGGCGCTGTTTCGCGCCTCGGTGAAAGGCGATCCGTCGCGTGCCGACCCTGTCCATCGTGAAATGGAGGCGATCTGCGCCAAACGCGCGCCGGGCCGCAAGGTGGTTGCGCTGGCCGGCGCCGACTTCTATGCACGGGTCAAATCGGCGCATGCCATCGTCGCGACAAGCGAGCCGCGGCTTTACGCCAACATCATCATCCGCAAGGGCGTGATCTATCCGCCGGAGACCGAGAAGCCATGATCCTCTGCTGCGGTGAAGCCTTGATCGACATGCTGCCGCGCACCACCACGGAGAATGAGCCGGCTTTTGCCCCCTATGTCGGCGGCGCTGTCTTCAACACAGCGATAGCGCTCGGCCGCTTGGGCGCGCCGGCCGGCTTCTTCTCGGGCCTGTCGTCGGACCTGTTCGGCGGTCAATTCAGGGACGCGTTGGGGGCGAGCAAGGTCAGTTCCACCTACGCACACACCTCGCCCCGACCGACGACCCTGGCGTTCGTGCGGCTGAACAATGGCCAGGCGACCTACACCTTCTATGACGAGAACACGGCCGGGCGCATGCTGACCATCGAAGACCTGCCGCAACTCGGCAGCGAGATCGAGGCGATGCTGTTCGGCGCCATCAGCCTGATCTCGGAGCCGGCTGGGTCGGCCTATGAGGAATTCATGCAGCGCGAGCATGGGGCCCGCGTGATGATGCTCGATCCCAACATCCGGCCGAACTTCATTCCCGACAAGGCCAAGCACCTCAGGCGCATCCGGGAGATGATGGCGATGGCCGACATCGTCAAACTGTCGGACGAAGACCTCGACTGGTTCGGCGAAGCCGGCTCGCACGAGGATGTCGTGCGCAATTGGCTCGACCGCGGCCCGAAGCTGATCGTCGTCACGCATGGCAGCGAGGGTGCCGTTGGCTACAGCAAACAGCATCGTGTCACCGTCATGCCAGACACAGTGAAGGTGGTGGACACCGTCGGCGCCGGAGACACGTTCAACGCCGGCATCCTTGCCTCCCTGCATGAGCAAGGCCTGTTGACGAAGGCGGCGATTTCCAGCCTGTCCGAGGACGCTATTCGCAAAGCATTGGCGCTCGGCGCCAAGGCGGCGGCAGTGACGGTATCACGAGCCGGCGCCAATCCCCCCTGGCGGCACGAGATCGGCTGATCGGCTCTCCTGCGCGATCACTTTATGTTTCCAGGCGCCGGAAAACCTCGATAAGAATGAGCTGAATTGTACCGCCAACCCCGGATTCCCGGCTTTGTGGGACAATATGCCGGCAAAATGTGGTAACGGGCTGCGACACTTGCACCAAGTCCCCGATCCGCAGCCGGCTTTTTCAGCCGCGCCAAGTCTGGTACCAGCGGGCCGGTTATTGGCAGGTATTGAGGCCGACATGCAATTCATCGATCTTGGCGCGCAGCGCGAACGAATCCGCGACCGGCTGAAAGCCGCGATCGATCACGTGGTCGAGGATGGCCGCTACATCCTTGGTCCCCAGGTCGCTGAATTCGAGAAGAAGCTCGCCGCCTATGTCGGGGTAAAGCACGTGATTGCCTGCGCCAACGGCACCGACGCACTGCTTTTGCCGCTGTTCGCCGCTGGCATCGGCCCGGGTGACGCGGTGTTCGTGCCGAGCTTCACCTTCGCCGCCACGGCGGAAGTGGTGGCGCTGGCCAAGGCCGAGCCGGTTTTCGTCGATGTCGATCCGACAACCTACAACATCGACATAGCCAGCCTCGAGGCGGCGATCGCGGCCATCAAGAAGGAAGGTCGATTGAAGCCGAAGGCGATCATCCCTGTCGACCTGTTCGGTCTTGCCGCCGACTATGAGGCGCTCATGACTATTGCCAATCGCGAAGACTTATTGGTGATCGAGGACGCAGCCCAGTCCATGGGTGGCTCGCTGGAAGGCAGGATGTGCGGCGCGTTCGGCCATGTCGGCTCGACCAGCTTCTATCCGGCCAAGCCGCTCGGCTGCTATGGCGACGGCGGCGCGATGTTCACCAATGATGACGCTCTGGCCGACGCGCTCAGATCGTTCGCCTTCCACGGCAAGGGCGAGACGCAGTACGACAACATCCGCGTCGGCATCAATTCACGGCTCGATACGATGCAGGCGGCGATCCTGCTCGAGAAGCTCGCCATCCTCGAGGAAGAGATGGTGGCGCGGCAGGTGGTGGCCCAACGCTACGCTGAAGGTCTCGGCGACATCGTCACCGCAGCCCGCAACCTGGATGGCAGCCGCTCGGCCTGGGCGCAATACGCGATCGAGACGCCGAAACGCGACGGGCTTAAAGCGCATTTGAGCGAAAAGGGCATTCCGTCCGTCATCTACTACGTCAAGCCGCTGCATGAGCAGATCGCCTATCGCGACTACCCGCGCACGCCGACTGGTCTTGCCGTTTCGGAGGACCTGCCGAAACGCATCCTGTGCCTGCCGATGCACCCCTATCTCGGCGAGGCCGACCAGGACCGGATCATCGAAACGATCCGCAATTATATCGGCTCGAACTCGGCGCAGGCCGCGGCCGAATAGGCGTCGGGCACGGGATAGCTGACCAACACCTCCTTGGCATAGGGCGCCGACGGCCGCAGGCGGTTCGCTTCGCCCGTTAGACTAGCTTGAGGAGGCCGCCGCGTGTCTTGTGATCCGGTCCTTCATTTCCGATCGGGTCACGGAACGGCACTGCACTATGCAGATGCCCGCCGCGAAGACCAAAGTGCCCAACACCCATGACAACCAGATCCGATGGTCTACCGAGAGTTCGACGACAGCTATCATCAGGTAGCAGCTGGCTATGAAATGGCAGGGGCCGCTCAAACCGCCGATCATTCTTATGATCGCCGCCAGGAGCACCCCATACACGATGATGCCCAGCGCTCCCAGTTCGTACCACAAATCGAATACGATATTATGTGCGCTTGGGAGATCCGCCTGCGCATAATATGTGGGACTCACGACAACTCCGGCCGCGTTTCTCATCGTATTGGCGCCATGGCCGAGGATCGGCTGCTCCGCGATGTGGGGCGAAATCATCTGCCATAGATCAAGCCGCGCTGCGAAGGTTCCTGGATAAAAAACCAGCCAACTCGTTGTTTTGAGGTAGGCGAACAGCGGCGCGACGACGAAGGGGGCGATCAGGGCAAGAGACAAATAGACGGCGAAAAATCCAACCAAAACGTGTTGGCGGTATTTCGCGGGCATGACAAACATCACCGCCACGAAGACAATCGCCAGATTGACGCCGGTCGATTGGCCGTGGAGCAATGTCAGCACGGCGAAGAGAGCCGCAAGCCCTTTCCAGACCAGCCTCGGCTGGGCGAGAAATATGACGGCAAAAAAAACCCCGTAAACCGTGATCTTGTGGAGGGTGAAAACGTTCTCCACAAAGCGTGGATCTTCGGTCAAAAACGCAAAATACAGTTCCCAGCCCATCACCGATACGACGCCGATCAACATGCCGGCCAATGACACCCGCGCGAGCCGCTCGCGTTGAGCGCTCGCAAGCGCGAGGATGCCCTGAAACAGCATGACAGCGGCGATCGAGTAGCCAAACACGTCCCTCGCCGCCATGAGAGAGCGGCTCACATCGACCGACCACAGGGCGCTCGAAAGGACAAAGCCTGACAAGAGAGCGAGAGCAACTGCGAGGCCTGTCGTGCCTCTGCCAAAACGCGCACGCTTCGTCAAAAGGGCGAGAGCGCCCATGAGTGCCCCCACAAGCGCCAAGACCGTTGGAGACATTTCAACGAAGGCGAAAAGGGCGGGAGAGAGGGCGTAGAGGCCCAGCAACATCCTGAAGACTATTTCATCACGATTGCTGGTCCATGCGGGAAAGCCGCCCAAAATGACGGCATGGCATTTCTGAAACAACGACATTCACTTACCGACTCAGGGGACGTCGATAAAGGATAAGCCATCGACGAGGATTTTTCACCTCAACAATCGATGCGTCCTCGGGTTGCAGCCTTGCCGCTGGCGATGAAATGGGGGTTGGCGAAATCCGCGTCATCGGCCTGGTTGCGCTTGCCATAGGTCAAGGGCTTGCCGTCCAGCGTCCGCGTCGTGCCGCCGGCGGCACGTAGCACCGCGTCACCCGCCGCGGTGTCCCATTCCATGGTGCGACCAAAGCGCGGATAAACATCCGCCTCGGCATTGGCGAGGAGGCAGAATTTCAGTGACGAACCTACCGAGACGATCTCGGCGGCACCAAGGTCGCGAATATAGGCTTCGGTTTCCGGCGTGTTGTGCGAGCGGCTGGCAACCACGGCCAGCGGCGTCGCGGCCGTTCTCACCGAAATCGGCCGGCGGGAAACGATCCGGTAGTCGTCATCGACTTCGAGTGCTTCCGCCCTGCCCGGCCGGCCGGAAAAAAACCGGCCGCTGCAGGGCGCGAAGACCACGCCGACTTCCGGCACGCCATGGCGGACAAGCGCGATGTTGACGGTAAAGTCGGTGCGCCGGTTGACGAATTCCTTGGTGCCATCAAGCGGATCAACGAGGAAGAAGGTCTCGCCAAGTTGGCCCGGCATGACGCCGGCCGCCGCTTCCTCCTCGGCCACGCACGGAATATCCGGGAATGCGGCGCGCAGGCCTGCAAGAATGATCTTCTCGCTCTCGCGGTCCGCCTCGGTCACCGGCGAGGCGTCCGACTTGCGGTCGACCGCGCAGCCAGCGTGGAATACGCGCATCACCTCGCGCCCGGCCGCCAGCGCTAGCCGCTCGAAGATTTCAAGCATCGACGTGTCGTCAGATGCCGCCGCCATTGTCATATTGGTCTTCGGCAATGTCACGCTCGTTCAGCCAGTGTTCCAAGGCATCTACCATCTCTTCAGCCGATCTGCCGAGCGTCTTCAGATGGATCTCCGGTTTCTCCGGTGCTTCGTACGGCGAATCGACACCGGTGAAATTCTTGATCTCGCCATTCAGCGCGCGGGCATAGAGGCCCTTCGGATCGCGCCTTGCGCATTCCTCGAAAGGCGTATCGACAAACACCTCGATGAACTCGCCATCGGCCATCAATTCCCTGGCCATCCGCCGCTCGGCGCTGAACGGGGAAATGAAGGAGACAATGACGATCAGCCCGGCGTCGGCCATCAGCTTGGCCACTTCGGCGACGCGGCGAATGTTCTCGACGCGATCGGCATCGGTGAATCCGAGATCCCGGTTGAGACCGTGGCGGACATTGTCGCCATCGAGAATGTAGGTATGACGCCCGGTGGCGAAAAGCTTCTTCTCGAACAGGTTGGCGATGGTCGACTTGCCGGAGCCCGAAAGCCCCGTGAACCAGAACACGGCGGGCCGCTGGTTCTTCATGTCGGCACGCACGCGCTTGCCGACGTCGAGCGATTGCCAATGGATGTTTTCGGCGCGGCGCAGCGAGTGTACGATCATGCCTGCGCCAACCGTGGCGTTACTGATGCGATCGATCAGAATAAAGGCGCCAGTGGTCCGGTTCTCGCCAAACGGATCGAAGGCGATCGGCGCCCGGGTCGAAATGTTACAGATACCGACCTCGTTCATTTCAAGCGACTTGGCCGCCTCATGGGCAAAGTCGTTGACATTGATGCGGTACTTCAGGTCGGTGACGGTGGCGCTGGTCTGATCGGTCTCGGTGCGCAGGATATAGGAACGGCCCGGCAGCAGCGCATGCTCGTCGAACCAGACGATGTTGGCGGCGAACTGGTCGGCGACCTGCGGCCGTGCGGACGGGGAAACCAGCATGTTGCCCCTGGAAACCTCGACCTCGTCGTCGAGAACGAGCGTTATGGCCTGGCCGGCCACCGCCTGTTCGAGATCGCCGCCATGGGCGACGATGCGTTTGACATGCGAGGACTTGCCCGATTTGGCGACCACGACCTCGTCGCCTTGCGCAATAATACCGGACGCAATGGTGCCGGCAAAACCGCGAAAATCGAGATTGGGGCGATTAACGTACTGAACCGGAAAGCGGAATGGCAGCTCGGCCGTGGCTTCCTCGACGGCGACGGTTTCGAGATGCTCGATCAATGTCGGGCCGGAATACCAATGCGTGTTTTCGGAGCGGCCGCTGACATTGTCGCCGTAGCGGGCTGACATCGGAATCGGCGCGATGGTCTGGAAGCCGAGGTCGCGTGAGAACTGCCGGTAGTCCTCGACGATCCTGTTGAAGACCGCCTGGTCAAAACCGACGAGATCGATCTTGTTGACCGCCAGCACGATGTGGCGGATGCCGAGCAGCGAGGCGATGATCGAATGGCGCCGCGTCTGGCGCAACACCCCCTGCCGGGCATCGATCAGCACGATCGCCAGGTCGGCCGTCGAAGCACCTGTCGCCATGTTGCGGGTATATTGCTCGTGGCCGGGCGTGTCGGCGACGATGAACTTGCGCTTGGGCGTGGCAAAGAAGCGGTAGGCGACGTCGATGGTGATGCCTTGCTCGCGCTCCGCCTCGAGGCCGTCGACCAACAGCGCGAAGTCGACGTCGTCGCCCGTCGTGCCGTGCTTGCGCGAATCGCGTTCGAGCGCGGCGAGCTGGTCCTCGAAAATCTGCTTGGTGTCGGAGAGCAGGCGTCCGATCAACGTCGACTTGCCATCATCCACCGAACCGCAGGTCAGGAAGCGCAGCAGCGACTTCTTCTCCTGCGCGGCCAGATAATCGCGAACGCCGTCGGTTGGAGCCAGGCTCTTTGCCATGATGTGGCGCATGGTCAGAAATACCCCTCGCGCTTCTTCTTTTCCATCGAACCGGCTTCATCGCGGTCGATCAACCGACCCTGCCGTTCGGAGGTGCGTGCCGTCAGCATCTCGCCAACGATGGCTTCGAGTGTGTCGGCGTCGGATTCGATGGCGCCGGTCAGCGGATAGCAGCCGAGCGTACGGAATCGCACCAACCTGTCCTGCACGACCTCGCCGGGCAGTAGCTTCATGCGATCATCGTCCTTGAGAATCAGCATGCCATCGCGTTCGACAACCGGGCGCCGCTTGGCGAAATAGAGCGGCACGATCGGGATGTTTTCCTGCAGAATGTACTGCCAGATGTCGAGCTCGGTCCAGTTCGACAGCGGGAAGACTCGTATCGATTCACCCTGCGCGATACGTGTGTTGAAGATCTTCCACATTTCAGGCCGCTGGTTCTTCGGATCCCACACATGCTGGGCATTGCGGAAAGAGAAGATGCGCTCCTTGGCGCGCGACTTTTCCTCGTCGCGACGGGCGCCACCAAAGGCAGCGTCGAAGCCGTATTTGTCGAGCGCCTGGCGCAGCGCCACGGTCTTCATCACATGGGTGTGGGTGTTCGAGCCGTGATCGAACGGATTGATGTTGTCGCGTACCCCGTCTTCGTTGACATGAACCAGAAGGTCGAAACCCAGCTTCTGCGCCATCTGATCGCGAAATGCGATCATCTCGCGAAATTTCCAGGTGGTGTCGACGTGAAGAAACGGGAATGGCGGCTTGGCCGGATAGAACGCCTTCATCGCCAGATGCATCAGCACCGACGAATCCTTGCCGACGGAATAGAGCATGACCGGCTTGGTGAAGGCTGCCGCGACCTCGCGGAATATGTGGATGGACTCGGCTTCAAGCCGCTGCAGATGCGTAAGAGCTGGTATCATGGTCCGTGGGCGTTCTCTCATGCCTTGCAACAGAAGATCCTGCGTCAAATCATCGAGCCTTTTGCGCCCGGTTCAAAGCTTCGCTTCTGGACAAGTGTTTCGTGCGGGCGTTCTAGCAGATCGTCGCGGCCCAGAACAATGCAAGACGAGCCGGTCAGCCATTCGTTCGGGAATGAATTTTCCACGCTTGCGCCAACACCCGGAAATTTCTGCTCGGAAAGCCTCCAGCCGGGAAAGGGCTGGAAAAATATTGCCCGAGAGAGCGCCTGGGATGCTGCAGGGTCAACCGCTGCCGACCGCGCGTTTAAGGGGCAATCGATCAGGGCGCACTATCGAAACAGCGGCCCAGCCGCTATACGCTTTGTGAGAGCGGGCAAGTGCATGATGAAGCATGGGCGGTTTCGAGGCGAGCGCATTCGGTTTGACCAAATGTGCCGCATAAAGTTTCTCGAGAATAGCGGGTCCGAAAATTGAACCGGCTTTCATTCATAAGGCAGCAAATCACGCCTTCGCGGATCAATGTCTATTTCTCCATTCTCTGCTTCTTTTGTCCACCGATCCTCGGATCGGCGGTCAGCTTCGTGTTCAATGGCGGCGGACTATGCTCCGTCCTGTTGATCGCCTTGAAGAGAAGGCACTTCAATGTCGACCGCGCGATGATGGCGCTGACGATCGCGATCTACGCCTATTGCGCGAGCAATGTCCTGGCGTCCATCGTCAACCACGCGATCGTCAAGGACGCACGGCACCTTGTCCCGCTGATCACCTTTCTGTTTTTTCCCATCTCTTATTCGACCTGGAGCACTACGCAAAAAAAAACGCTCGTCCGCATCATTGTGTTGGCCAGCATGGCGGCTTGTTTCGGAGCGCTGCTGCTGGCGGTCTATCAGCAATATCGACTTGGTATGCGCGCCGAGGGCGGGGCGGGGAATGCGATCGTTTTTGCTGAGGTCCTCTGCCTTGCCGTGGTGATCTGCGTGGCCGCTGCCCTATCCGGTATAGAGAAATACAGGATCGCCCTCGCCTGCGCCGCACTCGGCGGAACGATCGCCGTCATCTACTCCGGTACGCGCATCGTCTGGCTGGCATTGCTGATTGCCGGCGTCGCCGTTCTGTTGATCAACCAGCAGAAGCTAAGAGGGAGAGATGCCGTTCGCGTGCTTTTGCTGCTGGCCGCGATTGCGGTCGCGATTGCGTTTTTCGGGTTCCAGACGATAGCGGGGCGTGTCTCTTTTCTGCACTCCGACTGGGATGCGCTGGCGGCCCATGGTGACCACACGACTGCTTTGGGACTACGTGTCGCGCTTTGGGATATCGGCCTGAAGGCGTTTCATGAGATGCCATTGTTTGGACATGGGGTGGGTGCCACCAGGCTCTTGATCAAGCAGGGCTTTCAGGATCAGTTCGGGATGGATGCAGGTTTCAGTCACTTCCACAACGGCTTCCTGACCGCCTTGGTGCAAGCGGGAATCCTGGGTGCGGTGACACTGGCGGCGATCTTTGTGGCTGCCGCCAGAAATGCAGCCCTGGTCCTTCGCGACAGCAACGATCCGATCGAACGGTTCGGCGCCACCATGATCGTCGCGGTCGTGATCACCTATTTGACTGCCGGCATGACAGGCATCCTGATCGGCCATGACATTCTGGACTCGGTCTTTATGGTCTTCCTGGTGTCGGGAACATATCTTGCTTGTGGGCGCCAGGCCGCGTTGGTGGAAAGGCAGGCCCTTCCGCCAGTGGTGGGAGCCCAGGCGATGTCACTACCGAAAAGCCAAGCCGCTCCATTAGTGACGGAAGCCACTCCATCAGACCTGGCACCTCCGCCGGCCGCCCGATAGCCGGTCCGGGCAAGACAATGAAAGTCCTGGTTACGGGCGCGACGGGTTTCATTGGCCGCCAGGTGGTCCATCTGCTTCGTGAGGCCGGTGTCGAACTTCGCCTTGCCTCCCGCCAGCCGGAGAGACTTGATACGGGGCCCGACACGATGCGGATGCCGGGGTACGATGCACCTGCCGAGGCTTTCCTGGCGCTGACCAGGGATGTTACGGATGTCGTCCATTGCGCGGGTCTGAACAATGATCAGGGCAATGCCGCCGAAGCCGATTTTCGGGCAGCCAATGCGCAATTGAGCGCACGTCTGGCGCATGCCGCCGCCACGCAGGCAAGCGGACGGTTCATCCATCTTTCCTCGATCCGGGCCGTGATCGGCGCGCGTGCCAGCGCAACGATCGACGAAAACACGATCCCCGACCCACAAGACGCCTACGGGCGCTCGAAACGCGAAGCAGAAATTGCCGTGTTGGGCGCCTATGCCTCGCATGGCCGTGCCGACGCGGCCATATTGCGGCTGCCGCCAGTCTACGGGATCGGCATGAAAGGAAACCTGGCGACGCTGATGCGGCTCGCCAATACGGCTCTGCCGATGCCGACAGGCGCATTGACGGCGAACCGTTCGCTGCTGTCATCGCAATCCGCCGCACGGGCGGTGTGGCATCTGCTTTGCCATTCCCAGCCACTTCGTCCGATCTATCTCGCCAGCGACGAGCCGCCGGTGTCCGTCGCTGCCGTCATCGGTGCCTTTCGCCGTGGCTTGGGGAGGCCAACGCGCCTGATGACCGTGCCGGCTGGCCCAATGCGGACGGTCGCCACACTGCTTGGCAAGCGGATGTTCTGGGACAGCCTAACGGCGACGCAAATATGCGACCCTTCGCTGCTTGCCTCGGAAGGCTGGGCGCCGGAAACCAGCACGCTGGAGCGGCTGACCGAGATAGCGCGGCTCCGAGACCCCCGACGCCCTGTTTGATCCCTGCCAAAGACAGTTTCCGCTTCTGGAGCGGGGCTGCTCAGCCGCGATAAAGTGTTCCAAACAGGATCCGAAGGTCGAGCCAGAACGACGCGGTCCTGAGATAGGTGGCATCGGTTTCGGCCAGAAGTTGCGGGTTCGACATGTCGATGCCCCGGATCTGGGCCAAGCCTGTCATCCCGGGCAAAGCCTGCAAAACGCCCAGCTGCCTGCGGCATTCGATCAGTTCCGTCTGGCTCGGCAGGCAAGGACGCGGCCCGACCAGGCTCATTTCGCCACGCAGGACATTCCACAGCTGCGGCAACTCGTCGAGCTTGAATTTCCGCAAGCCCCTTCCAACCGATGTCACGGCGCTCACCGGGGTCTCATGCGAGGGCAAGGATGGCGTTCCCTGGTACATCGTCCGCAACTTGTGGCAGCGAAAAAGCACACCTTCGCGGCCAATCCGCGTTTGTGAAAAAATCACCGGACCGGGCGAGGATACCCGGACGGCAACAATGGCCAGCAATAGAATGGGAGAGGTTGCCACCAGCAGCACAGCCGCACCGGCGAGATCGAAGATCTTCTTGGCTGTCTTCATGTGGCCGATAGGACTCCCTGCCAGGCTCTACGCGATAACCGCGAGCGAGGCCCGTCAATCCGGCCGGCGTAGCATGAGGTCGCCTTCCCAACCAAGCGCGCCGCGCGGTTCGCCATTTTCAGATACGACCCAGGACAAAGGCGAGATAGAGCCCAAGGGTGCCGGCAAAAGTCTGTCGATAGACGCCGCTTTTGCGCAGGGCGCCCAGGCGTTGGAAAAGGGAACCTCGCCGACCGTTCGCGAACAGGTCGAGGCACGCCACCGCATCCTTCGTAAGGAGATCGCGATTGACGGCAAGGCCGGCAAGATTGAGATCGGTCCAGTCCGCGAACTGACCCTTGAAGAGGCGGCCCAGCCGCGAGATCCGCGCCTGCCACGATGCATTGGCGCCGACCAGATCAAGCACTCAAGGTCATTTTCTGCAGGGCCTAAGTCGCCTGCCCAGCCGTTTTCGGGATCACCTCTTGAGGCGTGGCCCCCCTCGCCTTCTTGGCGCGGTCAAGACCGGCAAGCGCGGCAAGCGAAGCCGCCTTGTCCTGGCTCTTCATCTCCTGCTGAAGCGCCGCAAGTGCTGTCTGGACATCCGACCACTGCGCGACATCGGTGCTCAGGCCGAAGATCTTGGCAATGCTGAGTTCCACCAGTTCCTCGTCCTCGCCGTGCAGGGTCTCGTGGAGCTTTTCGCCCGGGCGGATGCCTGTGAAGCGGATTGGAATGTCCGTATAGGGGCTTTTTCCCGCCATGCGGATCATCGTCTCGGCCACTTCGACGATCGGCACGGGCTTGCCCATGTCGAGCATGTAGACGGCGTAATCCTGGCCAGCCGGCCGCGAGGCGGCATCGGCCGCCGACATGATGACGAGATCGACGGCTTCGGCGACAGTCATGAAATAGCGCGTCATGCGCCGGTCGGTTATGGTGACCGGCCCGCCGGCCTCGATCTGCGCCTGGAATATGGTCGCCACCGAGCCATTGCTGCCGAAGACGTTGCCGAAGCGCACGGCGATGAACTTGGTGGAGGCGCGACGCCCGCCCGGTTCGCCGACCGGCGTGCCGTGCAAGGCGCTGACGATCTGTTCGGCGGCCCGCTTGGTCATGCCGAGCACGGAGGTCGGATCGACGGCCTTGTCGCTCGAGACCATTACGAATTGCGCCACCCCGCATTTGGCGGCGACCTCGGCGCAGACAAGCGTGCCGAAGACGTTGGTCTGGATGGCCGATTCCCAATTCTCCTCCAGCAGCGGAACATGCTTCAACGCCGCTGCATGGAAGATGATGTCAGGTTTGAATTCCGTGACGACGCGCGTCATCTGGCGCCGGTCCGCGACATCGACAATGCGGACCTTGAGGCGGTCATGATGCTTCTCGTCGATATACTGGCTCAACTGGAAGATGCCGAATTCGGAATTGTCGGCGACCAGCACGGCCTCGGCTCCAAGCTCCAGCGACCGCTTGACCAGCGTTCGCCCGATGGAGCCGGCGCCTCCCGTGACAAGGACGCGCTTGCCACCAACGAAGGCGCCGATGCGCTCGATGTCGGACGGCACAGTCGGGCGGCGCAGGATGGTTTCCATCTCGACGGCATCGAGAACGAGCTTTCCTTCCTGGCCCAGCTGCGAAAGGCCAGCGAACTGCACGACCGCAATGTCGCCGTGACGCGCGACGCGGACCAGCTCCGAATATTCCTCGATCTCATGCTCGGCGCCGCTGCCGAAGATCAGGAGATCGAGGCTCTTGGTGCCGGTCGCATAGTCTTCCAGGACATCGATCAGACGCGGCCGGGTCGCCACCACCGGAACTCCTTGAATGCGCGTGCCCAGCGGTGCGCCATGCTCGGTAGCCATGATGCCGGCGATGGTATGGTCGGCGGGTTGCGCCGTGCGCGTGAAACGAATGATCAGGTCGGCCTCGCCGAGCCGGCCGACGAACAGGGCCTGCTTGGTGCGCGCCGTGTCGGCCTTTCCGCTGAGAACACCCCAGCTCGCCCCGTCACGCAGGAAGCGGTAGAACAGCCGGGGCGCCGAGATGATGGTGAAGGAGACGAGCAGGAAGACGATGAACTGGCGCTCGTTGAGCCCCGCGACAGGCTGAAAGGAACGTACGACCAGCGAAACGGCGTAGAGCACGAACGTCAGGATCGCGCAGCTCTTCAGAATGTTGAAGAAATCAGGCGTCGAGGCGAAGCGCCAGACCGTGGTGTAGAGGCCGCAATATCTGAACAGCAGATGGCTGATGACCACGATGCCGGCCCAGGTGACAAGGCCCTCCGTGGAGAGCGCCCCAAAGGAAAGATCCGACCGCGACAGGACAAGGCTAAGCGCCACGGCGACCAGGACCATGAGCACGTCCTGAACCATGATGAAGGCGCGCCGCGTCTGTGGCCTGAGCCCGAACACAGCTTCTATATGGGATACCATCGGGTAGCACTGAACTCCGGACGTGAGAACTTCAACACCAATGCGGCGCCAAGTCTTATCGCATAGCGTGAACGTGAAGCCATCTCCAGGCATTTTTTCACGGCGTCTTAAGAACGACC
This sequence comes from Mesorhizobium sp. LNHC229A00, assembly GCF_000502415.1. Classification (NCBI taxonomy): domain Bacteria; kingdom Pseudomonadati; phylum Pseudomonadota; class Alphaproteobacteria; order Hyphomicrobiales; family Phyllobacteriaceae; genus Mesorhizobium; species Mesorhizobium sp. LNHC229A00. Next base: position 38,054 of record NZ_AYWQ01000004.1, on the reverse strand, counting down.
GCGTTGATGAATATCATATAACAGCGATTGGAAAAGTAGCTTCCGCTGATAAACACTCTCGCGCGACGCGGGTAGATTACGAGACCGGCCGAAAAATTGGAATTTCGGCGGATTTGAGCCGCCTTTCTGCTCAATGCTCACGGAGTCTCGCCCAAGGAATTACCGATGCACTATTTGGAAGAGCCCGAGGAACACTGGACGGCTGGCCAAACGATTTCCGGTTGACAGATGGGCGCACTGCAATATTACGAGCTTCCCTTTCACCAGCCGAAGTGAAGTGATGAAGTTTGGATCAAGTGGCCTTCGAGGGTTGGCTTCAGAACTGGTCGGTAAGCCCAGTGGGCTTTATACTGAGGCTTTCGGCTCGCGCCTGGTTGCCGGTGGAGTCCAGCCGAAGGCCAAGGTGTTCATAGGTCGCGACTTGCGCGATAGCAGTCCTACCATTGCAGCCAACTGCATGGCTGCTTTGGTGGCTGGTGGATTTCAACCGATCGATTGCGGTGCCATTCCAACACCAGCTTTGGCGTTGTATGCTCGGCAGCATGGCGCAGCGGCGCTTATGGTGACCGGTTCGCATATACCCGCTGACCGCAACGGCATCAAATTCTATAACCCGCAGGGCGAGATCAGCAAGGCCGACGAAGCCGCTATGGCACGCTATGCCGCCGAAAGGTCAGAGGCTTATAACGCCCCGCCGGCAATAGGAACGGCCTTGCCAGGACATCATGACCAGGCGATTACCGCCTATCGCGCGCGCGCTAACGACATCCTGGGGCCTGAATCCCTTTCCGGCATGAGGCTTGGCATCTATCAGCACAGTTCGGTCGCGGCGGACCTTCTCGTGCATATTCTCCAATCTTTTGGCGCCCATGTGATACCTGTCGGGAAATCCGATACCTTCGTACCTGTCGACACCGAAGCCGTTGACCCGACCACAATTGCAAAGTTCAAGGGTTGGGCTCGAGAATTCAAGCTCGACGCTATCGTGTCGACCGACGCCGATGCCGATCGACCACTTATCGCCGACGAGAATGGCGATCTTTTTCGCGGAGACCTGATCGGGCTGGCCACGGCTTTGTTCTTGCATGCAGACATTGTCGTGACGCCGGTGACCTCCAATTCGGGCATTTCCGAAACCTTCGGCTTCGAGGTCGTGCGCACAAAGGTCGGATCCCCTTTTGTCATCGAGGCCATGGAAGCGTCATCCCATGCCGGTCGCATCGTTGTTGGCTTCGAGGCCAACGGCGGCGTTCTCCTGGGGTCGGATTGTTTCCTGCATGGAAAGACATTGACGGCATTGCCGACACGGGATTCGTTGCTCCCTATCCTCGCAGTCCTCGGTCTGGTTGCATCGACAGGACATGCGCTGTCGTGCCAGCGCGAGCTGTGGAGCCTTCCTGCGTGTGCTAGCGAACGGCTTGAGAACTTCCCCGTGGAACGTTCGCGTGGCTTGATGCGTCGATTCGCGGACCCGGATGCGCTGCAGCAATTTCTTGCGCCTTTTGGGACTGTTGCCGAAATTGACGAGACCGACGGCTTGAGGACACTAATGCTGAACGGCGAGATCATCCATCTGCGGCCATCAGGCAACGCGCCGGAGCTTCGGTGCTACTCGGAAGCTGCGAACCACGAAAGGGCGAAAGCGATCGTGGAGCTGACGCTTGAGAGGGCGCGGGCAATCTCATCCACTAACGAAACAGAGGTCGTTTAATGAAAGTGGTTCCCGTCATCATCAGCGGTGGAGCCGGATCGCGACTATGGCCCGCCTCGAGGCAATCGCACCCCAAACCTTTCCTCAAAGTGGCTGACGGACATTCTCTTATTCAGCACACGGTGTTGCGCGCAGCTTCGATAGAGCATGTCGTGGAACTCGTCGTGGTAACGTCCGGAGAACACCTGTTCCTGACGAAAGACGATTTCGACGAACTGGATTCCGTGATGTTGCCGCGCACATTTCTGCTCGAACCGGAAGGCCGAGATACGGCCNCGCCGCAGTGGCGGCGGCCGCTATCCATGCCAAGGCAACGCAGGGTCCAGAGGCAATTCTATGTGTCTTCCCGGCGGATCACATGATTGGCAACCTGCCTGCTTTTCTAGCCGTGATGGGCCGGGCCATCGAACACGCGCAACTGGGGCGGATCGCCACACTGGGCATCAGCCCAACCAGACCGGACACTGCATTCGGTTATATCGAAGCGGATGGTGAGAAAGTCGTCCGTTTCGTTGAAAAACCTGATCTCGAGACGGCCAAGGCCTATGTCTCATCCAAGCGCTTCTTCTGGAACGGCGGCATCTTCTGCTTCAGCGCACAAACCATGCTCGACGAAATGGCTTTGCATTGTCCCGCGGTGATCCAGGCTGTCTCGGACAGCTATGAGAATGGCCACTTCAGTCAAGGCGAAGGCTTTGCCAAGATCGAACTCGCGCCCGAGCACTTTGGCTCCGCCCCGCGAGTCTCGCTTGACCACGCGGTCATGGAGAAGACGAACAATCTTGCCGTGGTTCCCTGCGACATGGATTGGAACGACATCGGATCCTGGAACGCAATGGCCGATCTGATCGCTCCCGATGCAAGCGGGAACAGGATACGCGGCGATGTTCACATGATCGACACAACCGGGAGCTATGTGAGCTCCGATAGGCGCGTCATCGGCACGGTCGGCGTCAGCGACTTGGTCATCGTGGATTCCCCAGACGCATTGCTTGTCGCATCCCGCGACCGTGTTCAGGACGTCAAGAAGCTGTTTGACGACCTCAAGGCTTCTGGACATGAAGCGCACCTGCTTCACAGCACGGTGCACCGCCCGTGGGGTACCTATACAGTTCTGGAGGAAGGCGAGCGCTTCAAGATCAAACGCATCGAAGTGAAGCCCGGTCGGCGGCTGAGCCTGCAAATGCACTATCATCGTTCCGAGCACTGGGTGGTGGTCAGCGGCTCTGCGAAAATTGTCAACGGCGACCAAGAGTTGTTTCTGGCGACCAACGAGTCGACCTACATCCCTTGCGGTCATAAACACAGACTGGAAAATCCAGGAAGAATTGACTTGGTGATCATCGAAGTGCAAAGCGGCGATTATCTCGGCGAGGATGACATCGTGCGCTTCGACGACATATACGGCCGCAGCTGACAACCCATTGACTCGCGGTGCTTGGCGAGCCCACTAGATAGAACCGAGAACATTGATGACAAAGAAAGCCTTGATCACCGGCATTACCGGGCAGGACGGCGCCTATCTGGCAGAACTCCTGCTTGCCAAAGGATATGAGGTTCACGGCCTTGCGCGGCGTTCAAGCACGGCCGATGTGAACACCACGCGCCTGAAGTGGCTCGGCATCAAAAAAGACGTCCAGGTCGTGGACGGAAACCTGACGGATCTGTCTGGCTTGGCTAGAACGATGCGCGATGTGAGGCCGGATGAAGTATATAATCTTGCCGCTCAATCCTTCGTCAAATCGTCGTGGCAGCAGCCGATCCTGACAGGTAACGTCACCGGCATAGGCGTGACCAATGTGCTCGAGGCAATCCGCCTCGAATCGCCCGAAGCTCGTTTCTATCAGGCCTCGTCCTCGGAAATGTACGGCCTCATCCAAGAGCCTATTCAATCCGAGACAACACCTTTCCACCCCCGCTCTCCCTATGCGGTGGCGAAACTCTATGGGCATTGGATCACGATCAATTATCGTGAAAGTTTCGGCCTGCATGCATCGAGCGGCATCTTGTTTAACCATGAATCCCCGCTTCGCGGCATCGAGTTCGTTACCCGCAAAGTCACTGATGCGGTCGCGCGCATCAAGAAAGGCATGGCAAAGGAATTGCGGCTTGGGAACATCGACGCCAAGCGTGATTGGGGTCATTCCAAGGACTATGTCCGCGCGATGTGGCTGATGGTGCAGCAGGACCAGCCGGATGATTACGTGATCGCGACAGGCAGGACGACGACAGTGCGCGACATGTGCCGGATTGCATTCGAGCACGTCGGGCTTAATGTTGACGACCACCTTGTCATCGATCCCGACCTGTTCAGGCCGGCGGAAGTCGAAATCCTGCTCGGCAATCCAGCCAAGGCAAAGGCGAAGCTGGGCTGGGAAGCGACGATCTCGCTGGAAGAGATGATCCGCGAAATGGTGGATGCGGATCTCGAGCGTCACGCGGACCTAGTCAGACGTTAAGCTGGGCGGGAACCCTTTTTGCCTCATGGTCGGTAATTTGAAGCATCGTATCCTGATTACCGGGGCAAGCGGATTTGTCGGCTCTGCACTGTTGCACCTCCTGGAACACAGTTCCTGCGAGGTATTCGCGTTTGGTCATGGCGAAGGCCAGCGAAACGTGATCGACCTGCTGGACCGGGATGCGGTCGACGCTGCGGTGCGGGAGGTCCAGCCCACCTCGCTCATTCATTTGGCCGCGGTTGCAGCACCTTCCGATGCCCGCAACGCCCCACGGCATGCCTGGAACGTCAACTTCACGGGAACGATGAACCTTGGCGAATCGGTGATGCGCCACGCGCCGAAGGCCCGGTTCGTTTACATTGGCAGTTCGGAAGCCTATGGGGTTTCGTTTGCGAGCGTGGCCGGCCCGCTCACGGAAGCTGCGCCGCTTCAACCGATGACGGTCTACGGCGCCACCAAGGCGGCTGCGGACCTGATGATCGGGCAAATGGCCTATGACGGCCTGCGCGCGGTGCGCTTTCGCCCGTTCAACCATACAGGCCCTGGCCAGTCGGACGCCTTTGTGGTTTCCGCCTTCGCGCGGCAGATTGCCGAGATCGTATCGGGAAAAAGCGAGCCGGTCATCCGCGTCGGAAATCTCGAAGCCGAGCGCGACTTCCTCGATGTTCGCGACGTGGTGCGCGCTTATGCGAGTGCGGCATTTCTGGATCTGGATGCCGGGCCCGACCAGGTCTATAACATCGCATCAGGACGACCGCGGAGGATCCAGCATGTACTGGATATGCTCATAGCGCAGTCGGGCATCGACATCGAGGTGCGTACCGACCCGGCCAAATTCCGCCCCAATGACATTCCTGTCATGTGCGGTGATGCGGCAAAAGCACACAATAGGCTGAATTGGACGCCTTTGGTGCCGTTCGAACAGACAATTGCCGACGTTTTCGGATATTGGCACCGGCTATGTAACGCCCGCTGACATCACCACCGCAGCGCACAAAAAGGTTGAGCAAAATGTTCCGAAGCCTATGGCAATATCGCCATTTCATCGTCTCTTCTATCAGAGGAGATTTGAAAGGGCGTTTTGTGCGGTCACGCCTGGGCGGCCTGTGGTTCATCCTTCACCCTCTTGCGCAGGCGATCATCTTCTCCATCGTGCTTTCGGAAGTGCTCAAGGCGCGGCTTCCGGACACGGATAGTCCCGCAGCCTACCCAATCTACCTTCTGTCCGGCATGGCGGCATGGACGCTGTTCAGCGAAATTCTCACGCACAGCATGACCGTGTTCATCGAACAGGCGCCAGTGATGAAGAAGATTGTTTTTCCGCGCCTATGCCTGCCGATCATCGTCGGCGGCACCGCATTGATCAATCACCTTCTGCTGTTGGTCGCTCTTTTCATCATATTTATCTTCCTCGGGCATCTGCCGGGCCGCGCGTTGATCCTGTTGCCGGTCGGTATCATTCTGATCGCAGCAATCGGGTTTGGCCTCGGCGTCATCCTTGGTGTGATGAACGTGTTCATCCGCGACGTCGCGCAGGTCATGACAATCGTGCTGCAGCTCTGGTACTGGCTGACGCCAATTGTCTATCCGGCCAACGTCTTGCCGGAAAAATACTCCTTTTTGCTCAATCTCAACCCCATTGTGCCGTTGGCGGCGTTGTATCAGGACGCACTGCTGTTCAACCGCTGGCCAAGTCCAGAAAGCCTGATTGTGCCTGCGGTCTTGGGGCTGGTGAGCATGGGCTTTGCGATCGTGTTCTTTCGGCGCGCCAGCCCTGAACTCATCGACGGGCTATAGTTATGATCGTCCTATCCGTCAGTCACCTGTCGAAGCGCTATGCAAACTATGTAAGCAACCTTGTAAGGTTTGCGGGCTGGTTTGGCGCGCCAGTCAAACCCACCGAGGAATTCTGGCCAGTCAGAGATATCTCGTTTTCCCTCTCGGCTGGGGAAGCGCTCGGGCTCATAGGGCAAAACGGCGCCGGCAAAAGCACTCTTCTAAAGCTGATCACGGGTACCGTGCGGCCGACCGAAGGTACGGCGCATGTCGGCGGGCGCATTAGCGCCATTCTCGAACTCGGGCTCGGTTTTAATCCCGAATTCACCGGGCGACAGAACGCCTTCCATTCCGGCGGGCTGATGGGCCTTTCACAGGCACGCCTGAACGAACTGATGCCGCATATCGAAGAATTCGCCGAGATCGGGGAGTTCTTCGATCAGCCGCTTCGAACCTATTCGAGCGGCATGCAGGCGCGCCTGGCCTTTGCCCTCGCCACCGCCGAACGGCCGGAGGTGCTGATCGTCGACGAGGTGCTTTCGGTTGGCGACAGCTATTTCCAGCACAAGAGCTTCGACCGGATCCGCAGTTTCAGGACTGCGGGCACGTCGATCATTCTTGTCACTCATAGCCTGGGCGACGTGAGAGCGCTTTGCGACAGGGTGATCCTGCTGGACAAGGGGCGTGTGCTGAAGGATGGGCAGCCCGACGAGGTGGTCGACTATTACAACGCCCTGATCGCGACCAAGGAGAACAAGAAGCTCGCCGTGGAGCAGCAGCGAAAGAAAGACGGCTGGGCGTTCACTAGGTCGGGAACATTTCAGGTCAGGGCATCGACACTGGAACTTCTCGATGCCGAGAGCCGAGAGTTGGTGAAGGTCGCGCAAATAGGACAGTCTCTGATGTTGAGGTTAGTCGCCAAAGCAGAGGCGGATGTTTCTCGCCTGGTGCTAGGCTACATGCTGCGCGACCGCACTGGCCACGTCATTTGGGGCACTAACACATGGCATACAGGCCAGGCCCTTCAGCATGTCAAAGAAGGCGAGGAGATTGAGTTCCAGCTGCCCTTCACCTGCACTTTGGGCCAAGGCTCATATTCCTTCTCGCTGTCTCTGGCCAGTTCGGACACACATCTGGAGAATAACTACGAGTGGCAGGACAACGCATTAGTTTTCGACGTGATAAACGCAACCCATCCGTTTTTCACAGGAACGTCTGCGCTTGACGCAAGGTTCGTTATACGGGGGATTGCGGTTTGAATGAGCTCGAACGAGCCATAATGACGAGCAGTTGCGCCGACTGCGCTGGCATCGCGAAGGTACGGGAAGCAGGGCGCATCCGGGACACGCCGACCGGCCCTATTCAGGTCATGCATAACGGCTTACGGATGAAGGCGGGCGGATATCATGGTGACTGGATGGCACAGATCATCCGCGCGCTACGGGGCCATCACGAGCCGCAGGAAGAGCTGGTTTTCCATCATATTCTACGCTACGTCCGCCACAATTCCCTGATCGTAGAGCTAGGCTCGTTCTGGTGCTACTATACTCTGTGGTACTTACATGAAATTGCCAATGCATCGGCAATCTGCATTGAGCCGGATCCAAAGAATCTTCAACTAGGCAAGAACAATGCGAGCCTGAACCGGCTCGAAAGTCGCATCAGTTTTCACAATGGCTGTGTCGGCGGCGAGAGCCTCGAAGGCCTTGAATTACGTTGTGAGTCGGACGGACTAGTTCGGACGGTGCCTTGTTTCGATATGGCTGCGGTATCCCAGTTGGCGAATAGGAATATCGAGATCCTGCACATGGACGTGCAGGGAGCAGAGCTGCCCTTCATTCGCTCAATGGCAGCAGCGGTAGAAGGCAGGCAGGTGCGGTTTGTGGTCGTGTCGACGCACCATAGCAGCATTTCCGGCTCACGAACGACGCATGCGGATTGCAGGGATGCGCTGCTGGATTTTGGTGCCGTCATCCTGGCCGAGCATGACGTGCAGCAATCCTACAGCGGTGATGGACTAATTGCGGCGAGTTTCTTTCCTGAGGACCGGCGCATCGAACTTCCGCCGGTGTCGCTAAATAAAGCCTCTCTTTCGTTGTTTCCTGAACGCTGATGTTTACCTCCTACGCACAAAATTTCGAAGACGTCATACTGTGGCGTGCCTTAAAGTCGGTTGAGCGCGGGTTTTACATCGACATCGGGGCCCAGGATCCGGTCCAGGATTCCGTGAGTCTCTCCTTTTATGAGCAAGGCTGGCGCGGGGTACACGTTGAGCCTGTCGCCGCGTATGCCGCCAAGATACGTGCAGCGCGACCGGACGAAGAGGTGATCGAGGCAGCAATCGGTACGGATACAGGTCACCTGACTTTCCATGAATTTCCGGGAACGGGCCTCAGCACCGGGGACGTTGCCATTGCTAAGCAGCATGTCGAAGCTGGATTCGAGATGAAAGAGCGACTAGTACCGCTCGTCAGCCTTCAGAACCTCTTGGACCGGCACGCCGAGAGGGTGGTTCACTGGCTCAAAATCGATGTCGAGGGCATGGAATCTGTGGTCATTGAAAGCTGGGGGGCTTCCGCGGTGCGCCCTTGGATTGTCGTGGTGGAAAGCACCTTGCCGCTTTCGAGGGAAAGGAGTCATGCGGAATGGCAACCTCATCTCAAAGGGTTGGGCTATGATTTCGTCTATTTCGACGGTTTGAATCGCTTCTACGTCAGCGAAGGACATCCAGAGCTGAAAGGTTCATTCGGACCAGGGCCGAACCATTTCGATCAGTTCGTTTTTCCGGCTTCTAGCACATCCGACATGCTCGCTCCGATGCGGCAGGAATTGGCTATTAAAGAAGCTTACGTCGAGGAGCGTGATGCCGAAATTGCTCGCCTCCACCAACATATAGTTGACGCTGATGCCACAGCCGCGAAGCAGTTGGCTGATAGAGAATCGGCTATTGAGGAGCGGGATACTGAAATATCTCGCTTGGTCTCTAATGCATTGGAAAATAGCCGTACTATATTAAATTTGAAACGGGAGTTATCGGCAGAAGAATTGCGCACTCACGAATGGTGGCTAAAATCCGAAACTCTACAGAAGCAAATCGAAGAGATTTATCAAAGCAGATCGTGGAAACTGATGGGCCCCTATCGGCGAACGGGTAGGATGTTTAAGCGCGGTTTTTCTGATTTTACTTTGCGTTCCTTGAAATCGAAGAGAAATTCTCTTGCTATTTTTGCGATCCGATTTGTTATCAAACGACCCAGATTAAAGGCGTTTTTATCTGAACAGCTAAGACGCTACCCACCTTTGTTTAATCTCTTTCGCGATTTCAGTATAGCCAAGATTGTCTCGGATAATCACTCACGTATTAAATTTTCCGGAGGTTCGAATTCTTCTAAATCCTATTTGCATAGATCTCGACACAACCTTGATGTCGATGAACGGATATTAAGATCCTCTGATGCCAACAGAATTTTTCTTGACCTTGAGCAATCTTTAGAGAGAAGAAGAGAAATCTAATGCGAATTGCTCTAGACCTACAGGGGGCGCAAACTGAAAGCCGATTTCGTGGGATTGGCCGTTATACCATTTCGCTCGCAGAAGCGATCTATCGAAACCGTGGCCATCATGAGGTATGCTTTATCCTAAATGGAAACATGCCGGACTCGCTTGATTTTGTATTTGATTCTCTAGGCAATGTGGCGCCGCATCATTCCTTTCACGTTTGGAACGGCGCTAATCGCCGCCTCGGTGACGACTGGTATGATGTCGGCTGGCGGAAGTCAGCCAACGAAAAGATTTTCGAAGCCTTCACCGAGTCGCTTCACGCGGATGTCGTCCACATAAGCAGCTTGTTCGAAGGATTCAGCGATCATTCTGCTTCAAGCATTCGTCAACTTCCGGGATCATCTCTGATAGCTACCACTCTGTATGACTTGATCCCCTATATTTACAGAGATATGTATCTCCCCTCCGGTTCGCCATCGGAGAAATTCTATTTCGAAAAGATTGATTATCTAAAAAGATCAGACATCTGTTTGGCGATATCCCAGTATACGGCCGAAGAAGCTGTTTCACTTCTTTCTCTGGACAGGGATAGGGTATTTAATATGTCTGGATCTACCTCTGATGAATTTAAACAGATCATCCAGCTTGATAAAGATGAAGCGACCAGAAGATTCTCCCTGAATCGAGAACTGGTGTTATATACCGGCGGCATTGATTTTCGTAAAAATATAGACCGTTTGCTTGGTGCGTTTTCTGCTCTTCCGCTTGATATTCGTCGTCAGCATATTTTGGGAATTGCTGGCAAGGTAGGGGAAATCCCTGCGATTCAGTTAAAGGCCAAAGCTTACTCCTTGGGCTTAACCGACGAGGATTTCCGACTCTTTGGATATGTGAGCGACCGGCATCTTGTGGAGCTTTACAATATTTGCCGACTCTTTGTGTTTCCGTCTTGGCACGAGGGCTTCGGCCTGCCCGTCTTAGAGGCGATGAAATGCGGTGCACCAACCATCGCTGCGGGAACAACCAGTATTCCGGAAGTGATCGGTTGGGATGAGGCACTTTTTGACCCAATGGACGAGCGGTCCATTTCCGCCAAGATGCTCGCCGCTCTCACTGACGATGGGTTTCGCGCGGAGCTGTCGCGACGGGGATTGGATCGGGCACATCAATTTTCCTGGGATCAGTCTGCGGGAAAAGCGATCAGGGCATTCGAGAGCGTATTGAGCCATTCAGACCGAGCCGTTGGGAGGGCTGGGACTGGCGCCGGATATCGGGCTTTGATCGACTCTATCGCTTCAGTCGACGGAGCTACAGACGACGACCTTCTGCGTACGGCAGAAGCTATAGAGAACAGTTTCCGAGATACAAAAAAGTCTCAAGCATCTCTCGATCTGTCGAAAGAGCTAAAGTGGCGTGTCGAAGGACCGTTCGACAGCAGCTACAGTTTGGCGCTGCTCAATCGAGAAACAGCGCGCGCGCTATCAGATCTAGGCCACGACGTTGCGTTGTTCTCGACAGAGGGGCCCGGCGACTTTCTACCAAATCGAGATTATCTAAGGCAGAACCCGGACCTTGATGCGATGTGGATTCGATCGCAAGAACTCGGCCAACGCGATGCCGACGTAACCAGTCGAATCCTCTATCCGCCACGTGTCGACGACATGGCAAGTCCGACCAACATGCTTCACCACTATGCCTGGGAGGAATCCGGCTTCCCTCTAGAATGGGCGGGAGAGTTCAACAAGCATTTGCAGGCGATCACCTGTCTGTCGCCTCATGTGGAAAAAATTCTAATCGACCACGGCGTCACCGTACCATTGTCGGTTTCCGGGTGCGGCATTGACCATTGGGACCGCATAGTCGCGGATTCGGCATTTCGGTTGTCACAGACAGGCTTCAAGTTTCTACACGTTTCATCTTGCTTTCCTCGAAAAGGCGCAGATCTGTTGTTGAATGCCTACGGGAGAGCTTTTTCGTCTCGTGACGACGTTCTCCTAATCATAAAGACGTTCCCAAATCCGCATAATGAGATTGATCGCTGGCTTAGAGAGGCGATCGGCCATCGCGGTGATTTCCCGAGAGTTGAGATAATCATGGAGGATTTTGATAGTTCACGCTTGAAAGCGCTGTATGAAGCTTGCGACGTTCTGGTTGCTCCAAGTCGTGCCGAAGGGTTTGGGCTTCCAATGGCTGAGGCGATGATGTCGGGGCTCCCTGTGATTACGACAGGTTGGGGAGGACAACTTGATTTTTGCAAACCTGAAATAGCATGGTTGGTGGACTATCAATTCGAACGAACACAAACCCATTTTGGCTTGAGTGATTCCGTCTGGGCCACCGCGGATGTCGGACATTTGGCGGCTACGATGCGTGACGTCTTCGAACTTCCGAAGCAGGAATTGAAGCGACGCGCGGCCCTCGGCCGGAAAGAACTCCTTCGCGAATTTCGATGGACAGGGGTGGCTCAGCGGCTCGTAAAAGCTGCAAGGCGATCCTTAATCAAGGTTGAAGAAGAATCATCAGTCGGCTGGATGTCGACCTGGAAAGCGACCTGCGGCATTGCAACGTACTCAGAGCATACGCTGGCGGAATTTTCGAAAATGCCGGTTATCTTTTGCACCCACGAAACCCCTGCCAATTTTCAAAATGAAAAGGTAATCAGCTGCTGGTCTCAAAGCGGCGAATTAAGAAGCGCTTCGCAGATAATTCATGATAATCCCGTAGATGTTTTGGTTATCCAATTTAATTATAGCTTCTTTGACTTCGGTGAATTTAACCGATTTTTAAAGATACAAATAGGAAGGGGGATTACTGTGGTTTTGATGCTTCATTCGACGCAGGATCCTCCCTCTTTGCCGGACAGGAGACTAAGAGACATTGCCAAGGCTCTGTCATGCTGCCACAGAATTCTTGTTCACTCCATAGCAGATATGAATCGCCTGAAGGACATTGGATTGGTCGACAATGTCACTTTGTTCCCGCATGGGTTGATCGAGAGTTCTGTAGCATCTCAGGAAAATTCGGTAGCACCTCGAGAAGCGGCACGCGGCGATGCCAAAGGGCCTTATCTCCTCGCCTCATATGGATTTTTTCTACCTCATAAAGGGCTTCATACCCTTATCCGAGCTGTAGGCCTGCTTCGGAAAAATGGCGTTGATGTGAAGTTGCGCATGGTAAATGCTGAGTATAATGTTGCCCATTCAAGGCTACTTATACAAAGAGCTCGTGAATTGATCGCCGATTTAGGGCTGGATCAGCATGTAGAACTTCATACCGATTTCCTGGACGATCAAGAAAGCTTCGCACTTTTGACTGAGGCGGATCTAATTGTCTTCCCATACGAAGACACCGGCGAGTCCGCAAGCGGTGCCGTTCGTTATGGAATTGCGGCTAAGCGACCTGTGGCTGTTACTCCGCTTCCGATTTTCGATGACGTTCGTGAAGCGGTATTTGAATTGCCGGGTCAAGATCCAGACTCGATTTCTATCGGGATTCAAAACTTTCTTGCCGAGCTTTCTATGAATTCTGAGTTGGCCAGACGAAAGGCCAGCGATGCGGAGCGCTGGCGCACAGCGCATCAACAAAAACGACTGTCTGCTCGACTGGAGCTAATGCTCAAGGCGCTCCATATCAAGCACCATCACCACAGCTGGTTTGCTTCGTGAACCAGATTGACCAGGTCAACGAAGCCTGACACTTGTGTGGGAAGGATGAAGTTTGTTTGCTATCAAGGCCGAGATGTGCGAATTCGCCCACAGGGGTCTCGGGTATGAACCGTGACATTTCAGAGGCAGCGGCTGGCAAACCCATTGGCTGTCGCTTCGGCTGGCCGCTGCTATTACGCTACTTGGGAGGATCATCCATCTTGATGTGGAAAAAAATGCAATCTCCTGCACCTGCCGACTTCTTCCAGAAGGGCTTTCATGAAGTAGAGGGTTGGGTTCATGAGCGGATGCGCGACGTCCTTGAGCTCATTGCTGAAGTTCATGAAAGGCTTTCCGTTAGGGGATGCCATGTAGAGATAGGCGTTCACCACGGGCGCTTTTTCATTCCCTGCCATAACGTCATGCAGCCGGGTGAGCCATCCATCGCAATCGACATTTTTGAAGACCAGCACCAAAACATTGATCGTTCCGGAAACGGAAACCGGGAGACCTTCTCGGAAAACGTCAAAAAATATTGCCACCGACCATCAGAAGTACACGCTATAAAAATGAATAGTCTCCAGCTCGACGGTGCTACTTTAGTCGAGATGGCCGGAAAGTTCGGCAACGCTAGGTTGTTCAGCATAGACGGATCACATACTGTTGATAATACTTTCCACGACATCAAAACAGCGATGGCGATGATTGAATACGCGGGCGTTATTTTCGTTGACGACTATTACAGCCCACATTGGCCAGGGGTCCATGAGGCTGTGGGCTTGCATTTCGCTTTCAGTCGCCCTAAGGTTGCACCGTTCTTGGTCGGGTTCAACAAGATGATGCTAACCACCGTCGATGCACACCACGCCTTCTATGAAGCTGCTCGCGAGAAATTTTCTGCAGATCCCTCGTTCAAGGAAGTGGCGATGTATGGACATCAAGTGGTAGCCATTTGAGTGTTTTGTGCGATATCGGCGCGCATGTGTTGCCGTGGACATCTCCTACATGGGAACTTTCAAGGTCGGCCCGTCCAGTGGACTTTGACCGGGCTGCTTTAACCGCCAAGACTTAAGATGCCAGTCCGTTCTCCGAGATTGCCCTTCCGGAAAGCCAGGGGCCGATCAAGATCGACGCCGCCGACCGGCCGCGCTACACTTCCGCAGAACAATGGTGAACGAGTGCACTGAAGGGCCATCGTTCGGAACCACGTGTCTACTCCTTCCGAGTTGGCAGGACGTATGGTAGGGCTGCTCGCAATGCCTTCGTCGGCTGATCATCTTTCAAGTGCTTGACTTGCACAGGTGTCCGGAATCCCTTGCTTATGCGTTTCCTGAGAAGACATTGAAAATCGGGATCGACGCCAGGAATCTCGGATCGGCCACCGATGGGATTGGCAGATTCGTGCACAATTCGGTCAAAACGCTGGTGGCGCTCGGCGCCGATGTGTTTGTCTATGCGCCGAGCAAGATCAATGCGAGTTATGGTATTCCGCCTGGCGTTTCCGTCCAGGTCGCCAACCTCAATGGTCCCTACGCGAGGGTGTTCTGGGGACAGGCAGTCCTGCCCTCCTGGGCTTTGCGCGATCGGGTGGATATCGTGTGGGGGCCATCTCATCGCCTGCCCTTCATTCTGAACGGCGGGATTGGACGGGTGGTGACCGTCCACGACCTCGTCTGGCTGTACGCCGCACAGACCATGCGGACCCGAACCTGGCTGGGCGACCGCTTGATGATGAAGCCCGCGCTGAAATCCGCTGATGTCGTGGTCGCGGATTCGACAGCAACGGCCACCGCCCTGGCCGCCGAGTTCCCCTGGCTGAAATCGCCGATCAAGACGGTCGCACCCGGCACAACCGCGCTGCCGGCTCCGCGCGATTTTTCGAGTTTGGCGCCCCTCGGCATTACCAAGCCCTACGCGCTTTTTGTCGGCACGCTCGAGCCCCGCAAGAACCTCGGCAATCTGATCAAGGCCTATAGCCTGCTGCCCGCCGGCGCCCGCTCCACCTGCGACCTTGTCATCGTCGGCGGCAAAGGATGGAAACAGACGCGCCTAGCCGAGCTGGTGCGCAGAGATGGACTCGAGACTAACATCAAGTTTGCCGGCTTTGTCGACGACCGCGTACTCGCCACGCTCTATGCAAATTGCCTGTTCCTGGCAATGCCGTCGCTCTATGAAGGTTTCGGCTTTCCGATCATCGAGGCACAATCTTTCGGCAAACCGGTGCTGACGTCGAACACCTCGTCGATGCCTGAAGTGGCGGGAAACAATGCTGTGCTCGTCGACCCGGAAGAGCCGGCGGCAATCGCCGCTGCATTCAGTCGCCTCTGTACCGATGTGGAATTCCGGAACGGCATCGCCGCGGATGCGAAGAAGAATGCCGGGCGCTTCACCTGGGAGAACCACGCCAAGGGCATGCTGCAGATCTTTGAGCAGGCCATCGAGCAAAGACGGAAGACCCGCGTTTGAAAGTCCTGCACTTCTTCAAGACATACTGGCCGGATACGTTTGGCGGCGTGGAGCGGACGATCCATGCCATCGCGCAAAGCACGGCCCGCCACGGCATCGAAACCGAAGTGCTTTCATTGAGCCGAAGCCCTGGCGAGAACACACGGGCTTTCGATGGGCATATGGCCCGCAAGGCCAAACTGGATTTCGAACTGGCATCGACCGGTTTTTCACGCGAGGTCTTTCGGGAATTCGCAACGCTCGCCAAAAATGCCGACTTGATACATTGCCATTTTCCATGGCCGTTCATGGACATCGTGCATTTTCACGTCCGTCACGGCAAACCGACGGTCGTCACTTACCATTCCGATATCGTCAAACAGAAACTTATCCTGCCACTTTATCGACCGCTGATGCTGCGCTTCCTGAAGGACGTCGATGCTGTCGTCGCGACATCTCCGGACTATTGGAGATCGAGCCCCATTCTCAGAACCTTGAAGGGCAAATCGAAGATCATTCCCATCGGCATAGATGAAACGGCTTATCCCACGCCGACCGAAGCCGACAACAGCTGGTGCCAAGCGGCAGGGGCGGAGCCTTTCGTGCTATTCGTCGGCGTCTTGCGCTATTACAAGGGGCTGGACGTGTTGATTGAGGCAGCCGACAGGATCAGGTGCAAGATCGTTATTGCCGGGTCGGGGCCCATCGAACAGAGCCTCAAGCTTCAGGCCAAGAGGCTGGGCCGCAAGAATGTGATGTTTCTCGGTGAGGTCACGGAGCAGCATAAGATGGCTCTGCTGCGCAACTGCCTCGGCTTTGTTTTTCCGTCTAACCAGAGGTCGGAAGCCTACGGGCTTTCACTGGTGGAGGCTGCCATGTGCGGCAAACCGATGATTTCGTGCGAAATTGGGACGGGAACAAGTTATGTGAACAAAGCCGGCGAGACGGGGCTAGTCGTTCCGCCTTCAAATCCAGCACGCCTGGCCGAAGCCATCAACCGGATCGTCGATTCGCCCGTCGAAGCAGCGAGTTGGGGGCAAGCTGCCCGTGATCGCTACATCAGGCTCTTTACAGCCGAGAGGATGGGAAAGGCTTATGCCGATCTCTACCGCCAGCTCGATAGTGGCCGCCGCTGAAGCGGCTTTGCGCCGCGACAACCCTCCACTGGCCGCTGCTTGGTCATGCAGTTAGGGACCGTTGGAGACCCCGCTTACGAGACGATGGACCACTTCTCGCGCCGACTTCTGCCAGTCCGGCGCCGTCCATCCGAATGCTGCGCCAAATTTCGCGCTCGATAGCCGCGAGTTGACAGGGCGGCGCGCCCTGGTTGGGTAATCCATCGTCGTGATATCCCGTACCCGCGCCCAAGGACCACCAAACTTCAGGCTTGTGTCGAGGATGTGGCGGGCAAAGCCGCTCCAGCTGGTCTCGCCACTGCCGGCCAAATGATAAGTGCCGAACCGGGCGAAGCTCTTGTCGCCATGCAGCACCGCAGCCGCATGCAGGATCGCGTCGGCGATATCAAGCGCCGATGTCGGGTTTCCCCATTGATCCGATACCACCGATATCTCGTCGCGGTCGGCGGCGAGCCGCAGCATGGTCTTGACGAAATTCTTGCCGAACGGACTGTAGACCCAGGCGGTGCGCAGGATCAGGTGGCGCGGATTGGCGGCGGCCACCGCCTGTTCGCCGGCAAGCTTGGAGGCGCCATAGACGCCGAGCGGCGCCGTCGGATCCGTATCGACATAGGCGCCGGCCTTACTGCCGTCGAAGACATAGTCGGTCGAAAGATGGATGACAGGAACGCCGAGCCGCGCCGCGGTCTCCGCCACCTTGCCGGGTCCGGTCGCGTTGACCGCAAAGGCCAGATCGGGCTCGTCCTCGGCCTGGTCGACGGCCGTGTAGGCGGCGGCCGACACGACGATATCGGGCTTGGCACCCGCGATGACGTCGATGATGCTGTCGGGCCGTGCCAGGTCAAGCTCCGGGCGGCCGATGGCGGCGACCTCCACGCCCGCGCGCGCCTGGCCGGCCGCGAGCAAGCTTGCCGCGACCTGGCCGTCGCGTCCGGTGACGAGGAGCCTCACGCGCCCACCTTGCGGGCTTCGCCCAGTCTCTCGCCGGCATAGCGCTGTTCGCGGATCGGCCCCCACCACCATTCATTGTCGAGGAACCAGTCCACGGTCCTGGCCAGGCCGCTGTCGAAATTCTCCCTGGGCGTCCAGCCGAGCTCGCGGCCTATCTTGGTGGCGTCGATGGCGTAGCGGCGGTCGTGGCCGGGACGGTCGGTGACGAAGGAGATCAGCTCGCGATAGCGCCTGCCGCGGGCGCGAGGACGCCTGGCGTCAAGCAGATCGCAGATCGTCTCGACGACGGCAAGGTTGGTGCGTTCCGAATTGCCGCCGACATTGTAGCTCTCGCCCGGATGCCCTTTCGTGGCGACGAGCTCCAAGGCGCGCGCGTGATCCTCGACGAACAGCCAGTCGCGCACATTGGCGCCGGCGCCATAGACCGGCAGCGGCTTTTCGTCGAGCGCGTTGAGGATGACGAGCGGGATCAGCTTCTCGGGAAAATGATAGGGGCCGTAATTGTTCGAACAGTTGGAAAGCACGACAGGCAGGCCGTAGGTCTCGTGCCAGGCGCGCACCAGATGGTCCGAGGCCGCCTTCGAGGCGGAATAGGGCGAAGACGGCGCGTAGGGCGTCTCCTCGACGAACATGCCGCCTTCGAAAGGCAGGTCGCCGAACACCTCGTCGGTGGAGACGTGATGGAAGCGGAAGCGGCTTTTCCTGTCGTCGGACAGGCTACGCCAGTATTCCAGCGCGGCGTTAAGGATCTTGTAGGTGCCGACGATGTTGGTCTCGATGAAGGCGCCCGGTCCGTCGATCGAGCGGTCGACATGGCTTTCGGCGGCCAGGTTCATGACGATATCGATGTCGTGCCGGCGCAGAAGGTCGAGCACCGCCCTCTCGTCACAGATGTCGGCCTGAGCGAAGCTGTAATTATGGGCGTTCTCGATCGGCCGCAGCGACGCCAGATTGCCCGCATAGGTCAGCTTGTCGAGATTGGTCACCCGGTATGCCGGGTTGGCGCACAAATGCCTGCATACCGCCGAGCCGATGAAGCCGGCACCGCCCGTCACCAGAAAATTCATACCCCGGTCCTCACGCAAACACCCATCAGGCGAATACCTCGGCGACGGCGAGCAGCGGCGCCTTCAGGTCCTTGTCAGAAAGCTGGAAGCCGCCGGCCAGCGACGGCCACTCGATGCCGATGGCAGGATCGTCGAAACGGATCGACCGATCATGCTCGGGCGAATAGGTGTCGGTCACCTTGTACAGCACCTCGGTGTCGGGCACGAGCGTGACGAAGGCGTGCGCGAAGCCGTTTGGCACCAGGATCTGGTTGCCTTTTTGCGCCGACACTTCGAGGGCGGCCCATTTTCCGAAGGTTTTCGAGGTGCGGCGGATATCGACCGCGACATCGAGAATGCTGCCGCGGATCACCCGCAGCAGCTTGTCCTGGGCACGCGGCGCTAGCTGGTAATGGAGCCCGCGCAGCACGCCCGCGGCGGCGGAATAGGAGTGGTTGTCCTGCACGAAAACCAGGTCGATGCCGGCCCGCGAAAAGCGCTCGGCATTGTAGGTTTCCATGAAGAAACCGCGCGCGTCGCCATGTCGCTTCGGCACGATCTCCAGCACGCCGTCGAGGCCAAGGGGTCTCACCTCCAGCATCTACCCCTCCAACAGGTCGGCGACCCGCCGGCGCAGATAGCTGGCATACTCGTTCTTTCCCAGGCGAGCTGCACGATCCAGCACCATGTCCGCCGTCAGCCAGCCCTGCTCGAAGGCGATTTCCTCCGGACAAGCGACCTTGATGCCCTGGCGGTGTTCAATCGTGCGCACGAAGGAAGAAGCTTCATGCAGGCTATCATGCGTGCCGGTGTCGAGCCAGGCATAGCCGCGTCCCAACCGGTGAACATGAAGCTGGCCGCGCTCGAGATAGATATTGTTGACCGCCGTGATCTCGATCTCGCCCCGCGCCGAAGGGCGGATGGTCGGGGCGATGTCGACGACGTCATTGTCGTAGAAATAAAGACCCGTGACGGCCCAGTTGGACTTCGGGCTTTGTGGCTTTTCCTCGATCGTCAGCGCGGTCCCGGTCGCCTTGTCGAAGGACACCACGCCATAGCGTTCGGGATCCTCGACATGGTAGGCGAACACCGAAGCGCCTGTCTGGCGCGATGCAGCGGCGCGGCAAAGCTGCGAC
Source organism: Mesorhizobium sp. LNHC229A00 (assembly GCF_000502415.1). Classification (NCBI taxonomy): domain Bacteria; kingdom Pseudomonadati; phylum Pseudomonadota; class Alphaproteobacteria; order Hyphomicrobiales; family Phyllobacteriaceae; genus Mesorhizobium; species Mesorhizobium sp. LNHC229A00. The sequence continues at coordinate 18,249 of NZ_AYWQ01000004.1, read as the reverse complement.
AGCCCGTCGCCAAAATAGATGTTGTCGCCCAGGATCATCGACACGCTGTCCTTGCCGATGAAATCGCGGCCGATGATGAAGGCTTCCGCGAGGCCATTGGGCTGAGGCTGCTCAGCGTAAGACAGCGCCAGCCCGAAGTCCGATCCGTCGCCGAGCAAGCCACGGAAAGCCGGCAGATCACGCGGCGTCGAAATGACCAGGATCTCTCTTATTCCCGCGAGCATTAAAACGCTCAGCGGATAATAGATCATCGGCTTGTCGTAGATGGGAAGAATTTGCTTAGAGACTGCTAATGTTAGTGGATAAAGACGCGTTCCACTGCCTCCAGCAAGGATAATTCCTTTCAAGAAGCTCTCCTCGACATGCCAAAGCCCCCCGGCCCTGAGTGCCTGTGCTTAGGTTTCATGCATTGGCTTGTCAATGCGGTACACAACAAACGCATTGCCCACGCACCGGCAATCGGCTGGCGCCTCCCGCTTCGGCCGAACCTACCCGGTCCTACGTGGCCGATGCCCTGACCGGAACAAGCAGATTGCCCTCATCACGGCGGCTGGCCTTACCCTGTTCATCCCTCAGGTCGAGCCGATCGGCAAAACCGCAGTGAAAGACAATACCGTTCAAACAGGCAAACGTCATCGCAAGGGCGGCGGTTCGCAGGGGATAATCGACGAGGGANTGAACGAGCAGAAAAGCTAGCGACAGAAAAGCCGCCTTCTGCAACGGCTCTCCGCGAATTACGGCGGACGATGCGGACAGCAGCACTGCATAGGCAACCATCAGCAAGATAACTGGCAAGCCGCCCTCCAACGCCAATTCCAGATAATCGTTGTGCGCATGATTGACATAAGACTTGAAGATCATGCTGCCTTTTTCATGGATCTGGTAAACCTTCTGAAAAGCACCAAATCCGACACCGGTGGTCCAATTCTGTTCAATTCCCTCAATCGTGGTCCGTGCGAATTCGGCTCGTCCGAAGGCCGGGTCGACCACTTTGGCATCGATCTTTGCCCACGCGCCGATCGTGTAGATCGAAAGACCGATGAAAACCGCGAGGATGCCATAACCACCAACCCTCGAACGCGCGGACAGGAAGACAACGGAGATGGCGGTGATCACCAGCCCGATCAAAATGCCAGCCCGCGAACCGGCGGCGAGAAGAAGCAGCAGGAGGGTTACCAGGCCGAGCGCTCCTGAAAGAAGATGGCCGCGGAACAAGCCATAATAAACCACGAACGGGATCGAGACGAAGAGCAAGGCCGAGAAATGGTTCTGGTTGGCAAAGAGACCCGCGTTGATGGTAAACGGCAGCAGTCCCTCAATGGCCACGGTATCGGAGAGCGAATACTGGATCGCCGCCGCCAGGCTGTTGCAGATCACCCCCATGAAAAAGAACGGCAGAAGACCGTAGACCTGCTCGGCGCGCAGGCGCAGGACGGCGAGGAAGAATACCGCGGCCGCGACAAAATAGAGCATGCACTCGACAGTGCGCCCCACTCCGACGCTGACGAAGCGCAGCCGGCTTCCGCCATCCAGCCATGGGTCCGCAAGCAGCACCCCGGGCCGCACCCCTTCGAGCAGGGTCGCTGGCAGCGGCACGACCTGAAAACAGAACACCGCAACCACGAGAGCAAGCAACCACAAGACGACGCGGGGAATTGCCTGTTGCGACGGCCTCGAGAGGATCGCCGCGGCGGAGATGAGCGCCGCAATCTCGATCAGCGTCTCGGTGTACAGACCGCTCGCGGTGCCGCCACCAATCAGCAGGGATAGAAAGAGCACCGAGCCAAGCAGATATTTGTCCCAGTGCGTGGGCTGTCGCGACCGTTCTCTCACGACGATACTCTTTCAATGCTCAATTTGTGCATGACCAACGTCCCGACATACCGAAACCGCCAACTCTGTGCGATCGCGTCCGTTTCCAGTCTCAGCAACTGCATCGGGCACGCCGCCGACTCAACCGCGAAGTCCAGGCTCAGGCTTCGCCTGTTGTAGGTGCCTTCCGGTATGTTGAAGCGCGCTATTTCGCGTGAGGGAGCGACGCACCTGAGAGACCAGAACAAATCCCTCGGCAGTTTGAGATTCGTGGCCGAAGCGTTCAGGGAAATCCTGTAGGAGCCAGGAGGAAGTTTGATAAATTGCTGAAGCGCCGCGTTCTTGACGGGCGTGTTCAGAAATCGAATCTTCGCTCCGCGGTCGCTTTCACCTGCATCCCGCGACCCGGCGAAGGTGATCTCCATACCCGACCGGTCGTGTATCACCCAGTCGAATGGTTTGCCGCTCTGGACCGGTTCGAAGCCGCCGTTGAAAATGTAGCCGCCCAGTTTCCGTTCCTCGTCGGACAGGCTGAAGAGAAAGAGCCGATAGGCCGGGTCATATTGCCTTTGCTTGATGTAGCCATCGATCACGGCCGACAATTCGTTGGACGTTGGAGGCGTCGAGGACCCCGCGAGATCGAGCAGCAGTTGGTTTGCGGCCGCCAAGCCCTGGTGGTTCTGGCCAAGGGTCGAAAAAAGCTTGCCCCGCCATGGCGCCTGCGCCCGGATGGCGGCGAGCACGGCCCCGTACCCGTCGGGATTGGCGAGAATGGCCGGCCAACCGACGGCCACGGTTGAAAATTGATCAGGCCACCGACGCAGCAAGATATCGATTTCGGCTACAGCCCTTACCAGGTTGCCCGTCTCGACGGAGCGATCGATGGATCTCTGCAATGCGTGTATTTCGGTCTTGGACAGCATTCGAGCCCGATCAAAGAGTTCGAACGCCTGGTCCTTCTCGCCCTGGCGATACTTGATCTCACCGATCAGGCTATAGAGGCGTGCATCCGCGACATTGAAACGAAGCGCATTTCGAGCCTTTACGGCCAATCCATCGAGGTCGGCACCGTCGTTCGTCTGGTTCAGTTTGCCGGCGATCTCGCCTATCAAAGCATCTACGTTCAACGGATCCAGCGCGAGAGAGACGCTTGNCACCGATCAGGCTATAGAGGCGTGCATCCGCGACATTGAAACGAAGCGCATTTCGAGCCTTTATGGCTAATCCATCGAGGTCGGCACCGTCGTTCGTCTGGTTCAGTTTGCCGGCGATCTCGCCTATCAAAGCATCTACGTTCAACGGATCCAGCGCGAGAGAGACGCTCGGCGTTCCAGTCTCAAGAAGACGACTTAGCCCGATCGACGAAGCTATCAACACCAGAACGGAGGCGACGAACCAAACGCCTGAACGCAGGAGACTTTGCATACGCGGGCTGGTCTGCTGCTCCACCATCGACTTTGCCCTCGATTTTCTGGGTATTCGTGCCGTATTCGTAATACTGGTAATTCATATATTTGTAGGCGTAGTTGTAGTCGAACTTGTTCACCTGGAATTTCGACATCGCTGCCCCGATGACATTCGCTCCGGCTGCTCGTAGACGCTTCAGAGCCGTTTTGGCGGATTTGCGGGTTACCTGGTTGGTGGAAATCACCATCAGCGTGCCTTCGGCAAGCCGGCCGAGGATCGGCGCATCCGAAAGGCCAACGACCGGTGGCGCATCGATGATGACCAGATCGAAGCGCTTGCCGAGATTGGTGATGATCAGCGCCATCTTGGGCGAAGAGAGCAGGTCAGCCGGGTTCGGCGGTATCGTCCCCGATGTCAGAACAGTCACATTGGGATATTTCGTCGCTCTGAAGATACCGGCTAGATCTTCCTTGCGAACGGTGTTTGTCAGGAGATTGCTCAAGCCGATCGCGTTGTCGAGGCCGAACAGTCGATGCAAATTGGGTTTGCGCAAATCACCGTCGACAAGTAGAATCTTTGCGCCGAGAGCGGCAAAATCCTGGCTAAGCTTGAACGATGTGGTCGATTTACCCTCCGACGGTTCGGAGCTGGTCACCAGCAGCGAACGCGGCGCCCCTTGCGCTCCTGAGAATTGCAGCGACGTCCGCAACGAACGATAGGCCTCCGAAAGCCCCGATTTCTGATCGGCTATGCTGGCTATGAGTTCCCGGTCGTCGACGAGCGGCAAGATGCCGAGCATGGCCAATCCGAGCTCTTTTTCGATCTGCTCCGGATTTGTGAAGGTGTTGTTGAGCAATTCGACGATATAGATGATCGACGCACTCAAGGCCATGAAGAGCGCCAGGGATATTGCAAGATTGATGCTGAGGCGAGGAGAATAAGGGCTCAAGGGCCGGGTCGCGAAATCGACAATGGCAGCGCTTTGCGTCTTAAGTTCAGAGCTCACGCCGACTTCGTTCAGCTTGGCGATCAGGCCGTCATACTGCGACCGGTTGGAATCGACCTCGCGCTTGAGGATGGTGTATTTGATGTTCTTGTCGTTGAAGACGATCTGCTGCTTTTCCAGTTCCGTAAGCTTGGCCTTGAGGTCGGCTTCCTTGTTCTGCGCTTCCTGAAATTTCAATCGTAGCGAGTCGGTTATCGCCAGCACGCCATTGTTGTAGAGCCGCTGCAGCTCCTTGATCTGCGACTGCAACTGCTGCATCTCCGGAAAGCCAGGTTTCAGGACGCCTAATTTCTGCTGGTATTGACTTGTGAGGTCCGCGAGCTTTTCACTGAGCTTCTGCAGGCCTTCGCTTTCCAGAACCGGACCGAGACTGGCGCCACGCCCCTTGTCTATCTGGCCCACCATCCGCCCGGCATCGAGACGCTCCTGGATTGCGGTCGCGAGTGCCGTGTTGAGGGCCTCGATGTTTGACCCGATCAGCGATTTGTCGCCGCCGGTGACGGTTATGCCGGCATCCTTGGCATAGGCGACCAGTTCCTCCTCGGACTTCTGCAGCTTCTGTTTGACCTGCAGGACCTGCTCCTGAATGAACTGCCTTGCCAGATCCGACGTCTCGCTGGTCTGGTCGAGACGCTGATCGATGAAGCTCTGGGCGACCTGATTGGCGACATCGCTCGCATATTTCGGCTTTTGGTCGACAAAGGTGATCGACAACAGGCTGGTGTTCGTCACCAGATTGACCGTGAGGTCATCGAGGACGCGCTTGATCGCCATGCCTTCCCGCTCTTCGGGGGTCTTTTCCTGGATCGAGGGCGATTTGGAAATTCCGAAGGCGCGGTAGAAGATGTTGCCGATTGAAAAACTCGGAGTCGGAAACAGGAAGTCCGGCTTTTCGGCTAGGCCCAATTGAAAGACCACGCGCTGCGCCAAGGCCCTGCTCTTCAATTTCTCCCGGGCGGTTAGAAAGGCCCGGACGTCACTGTTTTCGGAAACCACTTCAATGTCCTGGAAGACCTTTGCCGAAGGGACCAGAACCTCCAACTGCGTCGTCGCTTGATATTTGGGTGTCTGCATCATCGTCACAATGCCACCGGCGACGAGGCCCGCCACTGCCGTCATGACGATCAGCCAGCGATACTGGATGACATAGAACAGCAAACGGAGCGGATTGAAGCCCTCGTGCTGGGCGGCATAGTCTCGACCATACGGGCTATAATTTTGCGCCGCATCGTAATAAAGATCCGCGGACAGGCCTTGGCCATGTCCGGAGCCGGCAATTTGGGGCTGCCTGTTGCGATCGAGCATGGCGCAAAGTCATCCTGGTTTGTCCGTGGCCCGCCTTGCCTGTCTTATGGAATGACCGCGATGCGGGCCGCGCTCGAGGCGAGACCCAAGGCGTCCTTGAGATTGTTCATCGCGATTTTCGACTTCGAAGCGAAAACGACGATCACGTCGCCGCCGTAGATGCGCGGGTTGCGATTCTTGCCTGCGCGAATTTCCTCGACATTGTAGTTGGCGACCAGCCTGCTCTGGCCAAAATTGCGATAGACGAACACCTTGCCGCCGTCGCCGACAGCATTGAACCCTCCGGCGAGCGCGATCGCATCCAGCAAGGAAGCGCTGCTGGACACCGGATAGATACCTGCCCTGTTGACTTCGCCGTCGACCGTAATGCGCTGGCCTACCGATTCCTTCACGAAAATCGTCACGTCAGGCGATTGCAGATATTTTGCGCCGTACGCGGTCTCGATTTCCTTCTCGAGCTGACGAACGGTCTTGCCGGCGGCGATCATCGCGCCAATGAGCGGAAGGGAAATCTGGCCGCTGGCATCGACCTGAACGGTCCTGTTCAAATTATCGACCTGGAAGACGCTGACTTCGAGCACGTCGTTGGCTGACAGCGGCTGCTCGCTGCCATTTTGCGTGTTTTGCGGCGCCGGCAGGTCTTTCACCACCTGCAGCGCACCACCGCCGGCAAGGGCCCTCAAAGACGATGTCGGTTGCAACGCTTCGACCGAGGCCGTTGATGATGTCGAAGAAGAGCTCGCGCAAGCAGAGAGTGCAAGCAACGCGGCCAGCGTCGGCATACCTGCATTGTTTCTGGCAAGATCGAAAATGTTCATCCCAGAGACCCGCTCTTGAACAGCCGACCCAATCCGCCGAAACGGCCCGCGCTGCCGGCATACAATTTCTTGGTGCTCACTTTTCCGATGGGCGCGAGCAGCCGATTCTGCAATACCGCGACCGGCCGTTTTACCGCCATATTGTAGGCTTCATCTTCGCCCCACCGATTTGCTATAGCGACCACGGCCTGGGAAAGCCCCGGCCGACGCCTCGACAGGCCATGCGCATCGGATGCGATGATGTCCACCCTGCCTTCGTCGAGCAGCTTTTCCGAGTAGTAGAGAGCGGTCCGGCCAAAGGCTCCCACGACCGAATCCGCCGTGAGCTGGATAAGGCAGCCCAATGTGTTCAATCGCTCGACTACGCCATAGTTCGATTTGATCCAGGTCAACCGTTCAGGATGGGTTAGGATCGGAATATAGCCAGCGCCAACGAGGCGGGAAGCGAGTTCCTCGAGCCGCGGCGGCAAGATGTGATGCGGTGGCTCGAAGAGGAAATAGCGCGACCCGTTCAACGTCGGCACTTTGCCGAGCTTTAGCCGGTCGGGAAGATCAGGCGAAACATGAACGTCGGCGCCGACGTAGAGGACAAGCGGGATGCCGGCGCGAGCAAGTTCCCTGACCAGCGCCTCGACTGCCTGGGGAATGTTTGTCGTGCCGTTCTCATGGACGCCAGGCATGACGTGCGGGGTGCACACCATATGCGTTGTCCCATCAGCCACTGCCAGCCGCGCCATTTCGAGCGATTCAGCCAGACTGGAAGAGCCATCGTCGAGACCAGGCAGAATATGGGAATGCAGGTCGATCATTGGCGTTTCTGTCTGCATGGAGGCAAAGCGACGCCACAGCCTCGACAAAATACAAACGCATCACCCGCATGGCGGCGAATGACGCATTTCACAAGCTTACTCAGAACAGGAACGCTGGGGGCCGACTAGCGGCTGACGGCGTCATCGTCATCCTGCAGGCCGAGAATAAGGGCCGCGCCACCGCCAGTCGCACCGGCACCGAGGAGAACCGGCAAAACGCCGGGCTCGGAACCGGCCGGCACGACAGCGGCTTGCGGTGCATCGAACGACACGCACATACCGCCCTCGACAGGGTCGATCTGGACGGTCACATTCGCCGGAACGTTGAACGCGCAATTGGTGCCCACAACCAGGGAAGCCGAAGCCTGCGCCCCTGTCATGATGCGTGCGCCCGAATAGACCGACGCCTCGCCATTCACACCGGCATAACCGCCAGCCTGTGACATCCGCACGTCACCTTGGACATTGGTCAACTGGCCGACCACACTTCCCGAAACCGGTATGGCTGCAAGGCAGGAACACTGCGCTGCCTGTGCGAAAGCCGCGGACCCGGCAAACAAGGCATTTCCCGCTGCGAGCGCTACAAAAGCAATAACAACTCCAACTCGACCCGTCATTTCCGCCCCACCGAAACAGCTATTCCCTGCCAGGAATCGCCCACACTATTTCAACAAGTACTAATGCAATATGGTTTAACGAACCCGTCTAAAGACACTATCGGCGCGCCGCGGCCAATCACGGCAGTGGGCCACAGCCTTCAACAGCTGACAGCGCTGTCGTCGTCCTGCGTGGCCGCAAGCACGCCGGTCGCAAGAAGCCCACCAGCAAAAATTCCCTCGGGCGGACCGGAACCGCCGACCGCTCCGCCAGACTGCTGGATGGCGGCGGTCTGCTCGGAGCCAATCAGCTTGAGGCAGATGTTGCCCTCGACAAGAGAGATATCCAGGCTCGAATTCGCCGGCACATCCAGGTTGCAGCCGCCCAGGGCCACGGACGCCGACCCCTTGGCGCCGACCACCACACGACCGCCGGAATCAAGCGTATTTCCTGCCTTGGCCGGGCTGTAGCCGGCGGCCTGCGACACCATCACATCGCCCTTGGCGGAAACAATGGATCCAACCGGATTTGACGCACCATGATAGGCAGTCGCGCAACTGCAAGATGCTTTCTGAGCAGACGCGGAAACGGAACCGAAACCGAAACCGACTGAAACAACAAATCCAACCACCACAGTTCTGACGATGAGATTCATTCGTTTTCCCCTTCTCTCGAAGCCGCTCCTTGGAATTTGCCAAATCAAAAGTTCATGACATCAGCGCGTAACAGTTTCTTGCCACGATTCCAACCTGTTTCGCGCTGGCGCTAGAATTTTGACTTGCTCGTGCCTTTGGGATCTCACCACTTTAGCAATTGCGCATGAACAGTTCTGACTATCGCCGACGAATTTCAGATTACCCGACAAACAATTGAGGTTTCATTTTCCCCGTAACTGCGCGCGAGCGCTCCTGATCAGACTTGGCGGACGGGGACGGTGGTTCACCATCACCGATGAAGCCACGGCAGCTTGCGCCTGGTCGGACAATCGTGGACTGGCAGGGGCTCAATGAAGCCCCGGCGATCGGCCGCTAAGACGGAACAGATCCGGTGTCGGCCGGATCACTGCCGAGAAGCGGAAGGCGATAGCCGCTCATCACATGGCGGCAGCCGTGAGCTTCTCTATCTGATGCATGTAACTCTCGACGACGATCGTTTCCGAAAACTGCCGTTCAACCTTTTTCCGGCTCTCGTTCCCCATCGCGTCCCTGGAGTGACCGTCCATCGTCACGAAATCGATCATCCGTGCGGACAGGTCGCTGGCATCCCTGACCTTGCAAAGGAAACCGTTGACGGCATGGTCCACCACCTCCTTGCAGCCGGGCACGTCCGCGGCGATCAGAGGTTTGCCCATCGCGGCCGCCTCGAGCAGCGAGCGCGGCGTGCCCTCCCTGTAGGAAGGCAGGACGACGCAATCGGCGGCACCCAGGAAAGGGCGAACGTCGTCGGTGGCACCGAGATACTCGACCAAACCCTCGTCGACCCACTGCTCGATTTCAGCGCGGCTGATCGCGGTTCGGTTCTCGACATCGAGAAAGCCAAGGAGTTGGAAGCGCACCGCAGGCGCTTGGCGACGGACGAGGCGGGCAGCTTCGATGAACTCACCGACACCCTTGTCCCATAGCAGCCTGGCCACCAGCAGAAATACGACGGCATCGGACGGCGCGCGCTGGCGCGGCGACGGCGAGAAGCGCGCGAGATCGACGCCTGAGCCGGGCAGCATCGCGGTCCGTTCCTTGCGCACGATGCGCGCGCCGACGAACAGCATCCGGTCGTCGCCGTTCTGAAAGAAGACCACCTTCGAACGGGCCAGCGCCAGGCGATAAAGGGCTTTGGCGATTCCCTGGAGAAGGCCGCCCTGGACGAAGACAGTGCCGAGCCCCGAAATATTGTTTATGACCGGAATGCCATTCAGGTTTGCAGCCATAGAGCCGAACACGTTGGGCTTGATGGTGAAGCCTACGAACGCCAGCGGCTTCTCGCGGCGCAGGATAAGCCAGTAGCGCCACAGAAGCGCAAGGTCGCGAAAAGGCGAGGTGCCGGAATTGTCGATTTCGATGTCGACGTGGCGGCAACCCATCCCTGGGATCAAGGATGAATACTCGTCCCTCGGCGCGACGATGACGACATCATAGCCGCGCCGCCGCAACGCCTCGATCAGGCCCTTGCGGAAATTGACGACGTTCCAGGACGTGTTGATCGAGATGACAATCTTCCTTCCCACTTCCGACCCCACTCCCCGCCCCTCCGGATATGCATCAGCCCATCGTCTCGCACAGCCGCACGGCGTGCGGCCGCAAAGTCTCGAACAGCCGCAAGATCACATCGTCATCGGCAACTGAAGAAATGCGCGTGAAGCATGCGTCTCTTGCAAGCCTGAGGTCCTCGGGCCGGGCAATAAGCCCGGCAACCGCGCGGGCGATGTCTTGCGGGTCGTCTGGATCGAAGTCGAACCCGGAACCCGGAGGGAGGTACTGCCTCGTGCCGCTGTCACGCGACATCAATACGGCACATCCCGCCCAGGCGGCCTCGACGGGAGATACCGCGGCAGGTTCGGTACGCGAGGGCAATATCAAGAGATCATGGCTGGCATAGATCGAGATCATCCTGTCATGAGCTACGTTGTTTTGAAACCGAAGTCTGTTCGCCAGTCCAAGCGCTTGGGCCTCTTGCCGCAAGGCCTCACAAAAAGCCGTATCGGAATGCGTCGCCTCCTCGCCGCACAACGTTATGGAGAATGGTGTGGACGCCGAGATCACCGCCAGTGCCCTCAGAAGTAAACTGTGCCCCTTTCGCTCCCGGTATTTTGCCACCATCAAGATTCGGGGCGGCGAATGCAACGGCCTGCCTCGCAGCCCTCCGATCTGGATCGGCTCGAAGGGATTTCCGAATGGCAGGGGCATGGCGCCTCCCGCACCGATAGGGCCAGGATTGGACGGAAGCCGTGACGTGAAGTGCGCAATCCCGAGTTGCCGAAAGACAGCTCTGCGTAACCATGTGCCGCTCCATGCCTGAGGCCTGACATCCTCCTGATCGTAGATAACCAGCTTGCGGCCTTGCAAAATCGCGCACAACGCGGCGATCCTGCAGAACCATCGCGTCACGCCGCGCACGATCACCACATCGGGATTCTCGACCCGAAGATGTCTCCAGTAGGAAACAAGACCAGGAAAGGAAAAGGGCGAGTTTGGGATACCGCTCGGATCCATGTGCATAACTCTTCGTGACAGCGCCGATGGTGCCACCACATTGGGAGAAACAAGTATGTGGTTCTCCGTCGCCCCTGTGTCGACGACGTCGACTGCAACATGATGCCCGGCCGAGGTCAGTATGCGCACCCAAGGCACAACATTGGTGTGATATCTTGGTAGGCAAAACAAGTATCTCAAACTGTCAGACCTGGGATATTTTCCGTGATTCGGATCTGCTTTTTCAGCAACAATTGCGAAACCAGCATCATTGCCGTATAGACCAGCGCCGATGCGATCAGACCTGCCCATGCAATACCCGGAATTCCGATCCAGCCCGACAGGACGAACGAAAGCGGCAGGTAGACGATGAATGACGACGCCATGATCTTGAGAAGCGGTTTTGTTCCGGCCAGAACCTGGATCAAAGGATTGAAATGCATTCCGGCCAGGCCGAGGCACTCGGCCGCGAACAAGATAGCGAAAAGCAGCGAGGCATCGGCATAGGCCGAGCCGGCGGCCAGAACCACGATGAATTTTTGCAGCACGATACCGCCAGCCGCCATGCCCGCGGCGACACATGCCGAAATCATCGTGATGCGAGCGTTCAACCTGTTTAGGCGGGAAGGAGATTCTTCGTTGGACACTTTCGCCATTTCGGGAAAGATCACCTGGTTCAAGGGGCCGGTCAGCCGGGACATCATCGTCGCCAGACGCGACGCTACGGAATAGGCGCCGGCGGCAACATCTCCTAAAAGACCGGCGACAAGGAACAAGGCTACATGTCGTCTAGCACTCACCAGTGTCGACAGCACACCGGTCCCAGTAGCCATGACAAGGAATGTCCAAAAGAAACGCCGCCTGGAACGGGAACGAAGCGGATTGAATAGTTTGATGTTCTCGCGTCGGGCATAGACAAGCAGCCGGACGAACAGCGTCAGATTGTAGAGCGCACCGATCGCCGCCAACACAGCCACATAGGCGATCAGAGGCGCTTCGATGGCCCAGAGGACGAGCGCGGCAACAACCACGGCAGCCCCCTGGGCGAGTTGATTGCCGGCAATGACGTCGTACCGCCCATTCAGGCGAAGCACCCCCTTGGGTGTGCCCGCGAGGCTGGCCAGCAAGGTGAGACTGTAGATCAGCGCCAGAAGCCGATCCTGGTGGGACACGCCGATCGACTCTCCAAACAGCAGGACCCCACCGGCCGCCACCGCAGTGGCGACAACGGCCGCCGAAACGTCGAGCGCGATCCCGCATGATGCTGCCCGGCCAAGACGCGAGCGCGACCTGGCGGACAGCCTGATGACAGGCTGCCAACTCTCGAACGTAGCGAGGCCGGAGATGAACGTGACATAGGCCTGGATTACGGCGAGGGTGCCAAAATCTCCGGGGCCGAGCGAGCGTGCATTGAGCGCCAACGCGATGATGGAACACAAAGCCGCCACCCCACTTGAGGATGTGGTCACGGTGACGTCCCGGGCGACCCTGCGTGCGCGTATCCATCCAGAAGGTTTGGCTATCGCCGTCATGTCGTCAGCCATGGTCCCGGCGCAGGCCCCGCACTCCCGCTTCCATCGCAGGCGCTTGCGGGAAGCACTTTCGATGGAGATACACCAGCCCGAATACGAAAACCGACACAAGGATGACCCGCTTGGCGGAGATGAACGCGGCGAGCAGTTCCTTGCGCTGGATGTAGAAGGTAAGGTGGATGATCGCCACGATCAGACCAGACTTGAGCGTCGCGCTGCGCACGTTGCGGATTATTGCTTCGATGGCGACACAGACCAGGGAAAGAATAATGACGAGCAGCGGAAATCCGGCGTATCCGAAATTTGCATAGAACTCCGCCCAGATATTTGCCGCCACACCGCCACTGTAGCCTGGAAAGAGCAGCGGCTGGACCTGCTCGTTGTAAGTGCAGCCATCCTTGCCGAAGACCGCATCCGAGAATGGAATGAAAGAAAGCGGCACCAACCAGAGATTGGAACAAGGCAATGTGTAGTTATATTTTACGATGAGATCCAAATGAGCCAATGTCACGAACTGCTCCAACCCGACAAGGGTGGAATCTGACAGCTGGTCGAATTTCATTTTCTGGCCGACAAGCTCGAAATTCCCCGCCTTCACCGCAGAGTAGACAGACTTGTACATCGCCAGAAAAAATAATGCTGAAAGCCCGCCGATTACATACCGTTTTCTTATCATTATCAACGGAACATTCCTGCATCTTACATACAGCAGAGATAGAATAGTTATCGCAACTGGGGATCGATGCCCAATATAGAGCGTCAAGATTAGCCCAAGGCAGCTCAGGGCAATAACAAGCTTGGATTTCCTCCACCCGGCCAGACCCCCAAAGACCACGCCGATGATACAAGCATTGTAAAATATATACTGTAATCGACCAGTTGACGATAAAACATCAACCTTAGAAGCGGAGAAAAGTGCCGGGTTCGCAATTGAAATTCCGCCGAAAATAATGATCATCGCGATTATTACCAACGACTCTCCTTGGCTATCTCCCTCAATTTCGAAACTCTGGCGTCTCGGAACGAAGCCAACCATCGCCGCGACGATGCAAGCCATGGAAACGGCGATGGCATACCCCGTGCCCAAATCATATGTGAAATCATACTTCCTTCCGCCAACGTCAACATACTGAAAGCCGCCGGCAAGAAATGGAAAGAAATAAAGCAGGCTCGATATAAGCAAAAGCATTTGCGGCGTAAGCACAAAGGGCGAGACCAGGTAATCTCTTCTGACGTCCCGCACCATCACCCTCGTGCCTAGCTCCCAATATCCTCGCGCCCTGCGGCTCACAAATCCGGCTGGTGTGGCGCTGCGAATGCCTTGCAAGTGCGGTACGGCGGGCAACATGTCGTGCGGAACGGGCCCGCCGACACCTAGACCTCGGCCATGATTACATGGGCCTGAATTTTAGCGGCGACTTCGCCGCCGCCGTGTCTTTCTGCGATGGCGGATGCCGCGTAATCGGTTGCGGCGTCCAGTTTTCCAGCGCCCCTGGCCTCGATTTCGGTGCGAAGAACAGTGCCTTGACAGTAGGCAACGGCCGGAAGACGTGCCGAGGATGCGCGGCTCTGTTCGGCTCTCGTCTCGATCACAACACGGGAGAAACCTGCATCCTCCAGGTCGCGACGGATCAGCACCTTGTCGTGATAGCCGTGCGGCGTGCGTGCCAGGAAGCGCGGGGGATCGTCGGGAAAGATCCGTGCGAGAGCGTTGGTCACGTCATCGGCGAACACATTCTCCTCGATGCGATCCCACACGTTGAACAAAAACCGTCCGCCGGGCTTCAGGACCCGCCTGGCTTCGCGATAGGCAGACGTGCGGTTCGGAAAGAACATCGCACCGAACTGACAACAGACAAGATCGAAGGCCCCATCTTCAAATGGCAGCGCCATGGCATCCGCTTGGCGCCACTCGATGCGGCTGTCAGGAGTTTGTCGCGAAGCCGCGTAGTCGAGCATCGGCTGGTTTAGGTCGGTCACGACATAGCTTGCGTCGGGCGACAGTCTTGGCGCCAATACGCGGGTGACGACCCCGGTGCCCGCGGCGATTTCCAGGACCGCAGCGGGCGATAGAGCCGCGGCTCGTCGTGCGATATCCGCGGCGAACGGCTCAAAGATCAAAGGCACCATGTAGCGGTCGTAGTTTTCCGGAATCGAGCCTGCGAACAGCTTGTCGGTTTCCAACACGGCAATCCCCACCGTCTGCCTGATGACTCGCGAGGTTACCATATAATTGTCTGTTCCTGGTCGTTTTCCGTGCGCAAGTCCTTGGCGGACAATCTCTCCCATAGCGCGCTGTATGCCCTTGCCATCCGCTCAAGTGAAAAATCGGAGGCGACGCGGTTGCGGCATGCCTGCTGTCTGGTCTCCCAGGATGGCGAGTTGCGGTTTTCCACAGCCATGTTTGTAATGGCGCGAGAAAGCGCGTCGGGATCCTGGCTCGGAACAACACATCCAGTGTTGCCGACAATCACGCCGATATCGCCGACGTCCGTCGCCACGCAAGGCGTACCGCACGCCATGGCTTCGGCGACCACGTTAGGGAATGCCTCGCGCCTCGAGGCAAGCACATGGATGTCGAACGCACTCATGAGAGCGGCGACACCGTCGCTCGGACCAAGCAGCATCACCTTGTCGCGAACGCCGTAACGGTCCAGCAGTCCGGCAAGGTCGTTATTTTCAGGAGAGATTCCGGGGCCGGCGAGAATACATTTGAAAGGGAACTCGGCGCGCGCCGACAGCTTGGCCAAGGCAGCGGCGAGATTCCTGTGATCCTTGTCGGGATGCCAGCGGGCGACGCTTCCGATGACGAATTGGCCTTCATCTATCGACCAGGCCCGACGCAGCCGACTGCGCGCCCTCTCATCCGGCTCGAAGACAGCCAGGTCATAACCGTTCGGAATTATCGTCCAGTTCGAAGCCGAGTAACCCGCACTGATATGGCGCCGTGACGCCTGTTGCGAACAGCTCACGATCTGGGTCGGGACCATCCGGGACATGAGCGCGCAGGCCCGGTCCGCCATCCGCGTGGCCAAGGGGGCGACAAGCGGATCCAGACCGGAATTGTGCATTCCCCAAACCACCAGCCGGATACCCGCAAGCCGCGACAGCACGCCACCAACCAGATTTGCATGGTACATCCAGCACTGGACTATATCAGGCCGATGGGCTGACAAGACACGCCNATCCGCGTGGCCAAGGGGGCGACAAGCGGATCCAGACCGGAATTGTGCATTCCCCAAACCACCAGCCGGATACCCACAAGCCGCGACAGGACGCCACCAACCAGATTTGCATGGTACATCCAGCACTGGACTATATCAGGCCGATGGGCTGACAAGACACGCCGAAATGCCGCGAGCCCGCCGAGGCTTAGCCTTCCCTTCGGCATCGACAGACAGGCCAGGGGCACCCCCGCCTCCCGAAGCAGCGGGCCATATTTTCCTTCGTCGGAAAGCGAGACCACTGCGGGCGAATGAGTGTGCTCGGCCATGCACAGACGGAACAAAGCCGCCTCAGCACCGCCATTGTGCAGCCCGGTGATGACATGCAGGACTTTAATCCTGGAACTCCTTTCGGGTGGCGCTCGCCAGGCCCATACCCATCGCGAGCAGATACGCGTCAGCCACTTTTTCGACACTGAAATCCTGGGCCCGACGTCTGACATCGGGTGGGCTGGCATCATCCAGCCCGGCCAATATCGCGGCCGCGAAGGCTTGCACGTCGCCCACCGCGACAAGCCGCCCCCACTTGCCGTCCTCCAGGATTTCCGCTGGGCCGCTTTCGCAATTCGTGCTCACCACCCTAGCTCCGCAGGCCATCGCTTCGATAATCGTATTGGGAAAGCCCTCCCTTCGCGACGAATGGAGAAACAGCGCGGCGCGGCGCATCCACGGATACGGATTTTTCGAAAAGCCGATCAGGGCGACCGAGGAACGCAACTCGAGTTCATCGATCATCGTCTGCAGCGACGCCCGCAGCGGCCCTTCCCCAATAATCGCCAGTTTGACCGGTCGTTTCCTTACGACCCGTGAAAAGCTGCTAATCAGAGTGGCATGGTCCTTTGCGAAATCGAGGCGACCGACGGCGACCAGCAGGGACCTGCCGTCCTCGTCCGCGAACGGATGATCAATGGGCGCGCTGGCCTGTGCCCGAATGTGTTCGACATCCAGTGGGTTGTGGATTGCTTCGACAGAATTCGGGTCGAGCCCGATGCCCCTGATCAGATCGTCCGCAACGCCATGTGAGACGGCTATTATCCTGTCGGCGTAACCATATGTCATTCGCATGAGGAACGGCAGAAATCTCTCACGGACCAATTTCGTATCCGCAAGGGTCCTGGACAGGTTGCTTCTCTCGGATATGACCGTACGCACCCCTTGCCGTGACAGGAAGGACGACACTATTGCCAGGATGTTCGCGTGAGGCAGCGCCGACAGCATCACCCGCGGCTGCTCCGCCTTGACGTAGCGAATCAGGCCGAACAGGGAAAACAGCATGCGAGACGCTTGCAGATCCACTATCCTTATACTGTCTGGAACCAGTGGAAGATATTCCCCTGTCGCACATCCAAGTACGAGATCCGTCACCAACCCGCGCCGGTCGAATTCCCGGGCCAGGGTAAGCATCGCGCGCTCGGTGCCACCTGCCCGCAGCGAGGGGATGAAGACGGCGATCCGGGCATCCGGATCGCCCGACGACTTTCCATCTTTCCCCGTTCGCTTCATCCGATTCGAAGTCCGGCCGCCGCCATACCGCCTCGTTCGGCTCTTGCTCCCCCGTTGGAGAGCAGGCGCAACCGGAAACGGGCCAGGACCGGCGGAGAATATCTTCGACGGATCACTGTTTTCGCCGAAAGACATAGGCATAGGTCTCCGCCGCATCCTTGCCGAGCAAGAGAGCGGTGATACCAAGCCAGAGGCGCCAGGCGACGAAAGCCGGCACGAAGGAATAGAAGTATGAACTTCTCCAGAACAGGCGCCGCTGGACAAGCTCCAACCCATTTTGGGCCGCGATCCTTTCCACCTCGCTTGGCAGGCATTTGTCGTAGAAAACCGGAAATCCGTCGTGACCCCTGCCTTTGTCGGGATAGATGGCAAACAGCAGCCGCCGCTTGATCCTCTCAGGCAAAATCAGGTTCAACCTGGCGAAAACGGCATTGCGTGATGGCGAGAAAATGGCAACCAAACCGCCCGGCTTGACGCAACTGGCGATGCCGCGAAGCGCGCCCTCTCCATCGCGAACATGTTCCAGGGTCGCCTGGCATATGACCAGATCAGCATCCTGCCTTCCCTTGAACACGGTAAGGTCTGCCTCGATCTGCTCGTCATAGAGTCCATCGGGAGCCTTGGACAGTTCCTCGGCGGCGAGATCAAGCCCTACCAGGACGAGCCCGAGGCGCCGCTTCTGCGGCAGGCTGACGAGCGGTCTTGCGCCTCCACCCAGATCGTAGACCAATGCGTCCGGAGACAGCAGCGCCGGCGCGATTTCGGTTGCGAACGTGTGATTGCCGTCCGCGCGAAGGCGTGGCGGCAAGGCCCTGTCAAGATATTCAGAGACCGCCACGTTCGCGCGTACAAACACCCTCAGCAACGACACTGCCTCCCTTATCGCTTCGCGCTATCCCCGCCCAAAATAATCCTGGTACCACTCGACGAACCTCCCTACCCCCTCGGTGACGGAGGTGCGGGGGCGATAGCCGACGGCCGCCTGCAGCGCCGAAGTGTCGGCGAAGGTGTCGGGCACGTCGCCGGCCTGCAGCGGCAGCAGCTCGATCAC
>NZ_AYWQ01000003.1:0-706299 GCF_000502415.1 Mesorhizobium sp. LNHC229A00 | reverse complement strand
GCCTTGCGGCCGAGCGCGTTTTCCAGTGCCTCGACATAGGCGGTCAGCTTCACCGGATTGTTGTTGCCGATGTTGAAGATGCGCCAGGGCGCGCTGCTGGTCGCCGGATCCGGACGGCCGGAATCCCAGGCCGGGTTGGCCGCGGCGGGGCTGTCGCTGGCACGGATCACGCCCTCGGCGATGTCCTCGACATAGGTGAAGTCGCGCGTGTGGTTGCCGTTGTTGAACAGCTTGATCGGCTCACCGGCCAGGATGCTCCTGGTGAACAGGAACAGCGCCATGTCAGGGCGTCCCCAGGGGCCGTACACGGTGAAGAAGCGCAGCCCCGTGGTCGGCAGGCCGAACAGGTGGCTGTAGCTGTGCGCCATCAGTTCGTTGGCGCGCTTGGTGGCGGCGTAGAACTGCAGCGGATGGTCGGCCGGCCGATGCTCGGAAAACGGCATGTCGGTGTTGGCGCCGTAGACGCTCGAGGTGCTGGCATAGGTCAGGTGCCCGACACGGCTGCCGCGGCAGGCCTCGAGCATGTTGGTATAGGCGATAATGTTGCTCTCGACATAGGCGCGCGGGTTTTCCAGGCTGTAGCGCACACCGGCCTGGGCGGCGAGATGGATCACCCGGTCGAAGGCATGGTCGGTAAAGCAGCCGTCGACCACGCCCCTGTCGGCGAGATCGCCGTGGATGAAATGATAGCCGGCATTGGTCTTGCGGCTCGCCTCGTCCAGGAGCCGCAGCCGCGCCCGCTTGATTTGCGGGTCGTAGTAATCGTTGATGCTGTCGATGCCGACAACCTCGTCACCGCGCTCCAGGAGCCGCCTGGCGACATGATANGTCGTAGTAATCGTTGATGCTGTCGATGCCGACAACCTCGTCACCGCGCTCCAGGAGCCGCCTGGCGACATGATAGCCTATGAAGCCGGCAGCGCCGGTGACCAATACCTTCATCAGAAGGCATTATAGGTTGCGCTGTGAAGCCGGCATCCTGCGGACGCATGATATGTCCAGCCCATGGCTCTCGGGCTGGACCGCCGGCATGCGAATTCCAGGCCTGCTTAGCGGAAAGCCCTGGAAATCTGGTCCGTGAGAGGTTTCAGCATGTACGACCAGACATTGCGTTCATCCGTGCGGATGTGAACTTCCGCGGGCATGCCCGGTCTGAGTTGCCTGGCTTCCTTCAAGCACTCCGACTGACTGTCGACCTTGATACGGGCCGAAAAGTACGAAAGCTGGCGTTGCGGATCTTTGATCAGGTCCGCCGAGATGTACTTGACGGAGCCGTTGCAAACAGGGGTAGTCCCAGCATCGAAAGCTGGAAACCGGATAGAAACGCTCTGTCCCGGGTTGACGTCGTCTATGCGGGAAGGAGGGATCAACGCGTCCACGACAAGGTTGTCGGCCTCGGGAATGATTGTCATCAGCAGTTCGCCCGGGGCGACCACGCCGCCGACAGTGTGAACGGAGGACTGCTGAACTGTGCCGGATTGCGGAGCGCGGATCTCGGTTTTGGTCAGTTCGTCTCGCGCTACGATCCTGCGTTCGTTGAGTTCGGTGCGCTTGGCTTCAGTCTCGCGCAGTTCACCGGTCACATCGCTTCGGCGTTGCTCGTCGAGCTGCAGGATCTGCAACTCGATCTCGCTGATCTTGGCCTGTGCCTCTGCTACCGCGGCTGCCAGTCGCCCCGACTCGCCCTTGGCTCGCGTCGCATCCAGCCTGACGTTGCTAATCCTCTCTTTGGACACCAGTTTCTTCGAATAGAGGGCATCGACATCCGTAAGGTCAGTGCTCAGCAGCGCCACTGATTCATCGGCTGCGACCTGCTGGGCCTTCAGGCCATCGATCTGACGCTCGAGTTGCTTTGTTTGGCTCGACAGGAGCGCCTTCTGCCCGGCCAATGCCGAGGCACGGGTTTCGAACAGCGCGCGCTCGCCGCTGACAAGGGCAGCCAGCTCCGGCTTTCGCATCCCGGCCTCAAGGCCGGCTGGAAGCTGCATTTCACGCAAACCGCCGCGTTCGGCCTCCAGTCGCGCAAGCCGCACCGTGGTGCGGTCGAGATCTTCGCTGATGATCTGCAGATTGGCCCGTGGAAGCGTGCCGTCCAGCCGGACCAATATGTCACCGGCCCGAACGTGGTCGCCGTCTTGCGCAAAGATGCCCCCGATCGTGCCGCCGGTCTGGTGTTGGACCTTCTTGATGTTGCTTTCGACCACCACCGTGGCGGGCGCGATCACGGCGCCAGCTATCTTGGTCAAGCCAAGCCATGCTCCGCCGCCGACCACCAGCAGGCCGGTCACAACGAGCCCCAGCGTCATGCTTGGCCAAAGGGTCCCTGGCGCGGGGATGCTGCCTGGCGCCTTGGGCAAGTCGGTTTCGACAGGCTGGTCTCGAGTTCCGAACCGGGCAAGTGTCGGCATGAACGCAAGTACGCGGGGCAAGACGTCACGCATGTCCGGTCACTCCCGAGTGGATCGGCGCGATCGAAGATGGACGTTGCGCGGCAGGCGAGGGCGGCCGCCGCATGCCGGCAAGCACTTCCTCGCGCGAGCCGAAGGTGCGCAGCCTGCCATCCGCCAGGACCATGACCTGATCGATGTTGGTGAGGGCAGACGGCCTATGTGCAACAACGATCACGATACCCCCACGCTTCCGGACAGCCATGATGGCTCCGGCCAGNCTCTTCCTCCCTCGCCGATGCGCGTCTGGAAGCCTGCCGGCAGATGCATGATCATCGAGTGGACGCCCGCGGCTTTCGCCGCGGCGAGCACGCCCTGGGGGTCGCTCTTGCCGCCAAATCTCGAAATATTGTCCGCCACCGTCCCGTCGAACAGTTCAACATCCTGCGGCAGATAGCCAATGTGGGCGCCGAGCCGTTGCGCGTCCCATTGGTCGAGAGAGGCCCCGTCCAGCCGTACCGTGCCGTGCAGAGGGCTCCAAACTCCCACCAGCGCGCGCACCAATGTGGTCTTTCCCGAGCCGCTTGGGCCGATAACCGCCATTCCCGCGCCGCTCGAAAGCTGGAAGCTTACATCGATGAGCGTCGGTCTTTGTATACCCGGAGGCGCTACCGCCAAACTATCGACCGCCAGGCGGGCCTCTGGCGGCGGCAACTTCATGGATTCGATTGGACTCTCGAACGCACGGAGCGCCGCCTTCAACTGGGAATAGCTCTGCCGGGTGGAAAGGAAACCCCGCCAGTTCGCGATCGCCGCATCGACCGGGGCTAGCGCGCGACCCAGCAATATCGACGACGCGATGATCACGCCAGGAGATGCTTCGCCTCCGATGACGAGATACGCGCCGAGCCCTAGCACCGAAGATTGCAGCACCATCCTAAGCGCCTTCGACAGCGAGCTGATTCCGCCCACGATGTCGGAGAGCCGCTCCTGATAGGAGAGATAAGCATGAGTGACTTCCCCCCAGCGCCCCGCCAGCCGTTCTGAGAGGCCCATCGCGTGGACCACCTCGGCGTTCCGACGGCCGGAATCAGCAAGCCCGCGCTGTGTCAGGATCGCTTCAGACGCCAGCGCCGCAGAGCGGCGGCTGATGATCTCAGCCACGATGGTCAGCACGACGACGGCAACGGAACCGAGGGTCGCAAGCACGCCGAGCGACGGATGCAACATGTAGATAATGAGCAGATAAAACGGGATCCACGGCGCGTCGAAAAGAACGGTCGGCCCCGTTCCCGAAAGGAATCCGCGCAACTGATCGAGGTCCCGCAACGGAAGTACCCGGTCCGCATCTCGACCGGCCCTGAGCGGAAGAAGCAACGAAATCGCGAACGCTCTCTGCTGCAAACCGCAGTAGAATCGACTGGCGATTCGGACCAGCAGACGAAGCCGCACGAAATCGAGCAGACCGTAGGCCGCGTAGAGGCCTAGCATTCCGATGGTAAACCCGACCAAGGTCGGAACGCTTTGCGACGGCAGGACGCGATCATAGACCTGTAGCATGTAAACGGATCCGGTCAACGCAAGGATGTTTATCATTGCGGAAAAGAGTCCGATGCCAGCTATTCCAGGCAGACAGTCCAGTATTGCGGGGCGTAGCGGTGAGGCGCTTTGTGCTTCTTTATTCATAGCTTATTGCTATGACGCGACGTTGTCGCGTGTCTTGCTTTGTTCATCCGATGGGGTAACCTTCTCTGATTCCACCATATCACATGCGCCCCCCGACATGATGGCTAGCTAACATAGGGCGAACTTTATGCAAAATGAAGCGAAATCGTGGCCGGGAGTCGCGGTGGGGAGAGGGGTGCCTGTGAAAACAGTGGAGAACTGTGCAGGCGGCCGCCAGTGGAAAACGCACAAATGTTGCTGCAAGTCACTGACTTTACAGTGAATTGCATCGACCCGCCAATGTGGCCATCTCCACAGTGATCAACAACTTCGTTCAAAGATGTTGGTATGTGATTTTCATCTAACGTAGCTTTCGGTCTAACCCCCATCCAGGGCGGGGTGTTGCCAAACAAGAAGGAAAACGCATGGCGACTCTCCATTATGCATCAGGCGGTTCAGCTGCCGAAGTTGCGGGCGCCGGATTTAACCTGGCGGACGTTCAGTATCTTTCGCAGGTCAATGAGCTGCCCAGCGGAATGAAGGGGCTTGTCTATCTAAGCGCTCATGACGGGGTGACCTCTTCGTTCATCGAAAAAGTCACGCCCTTCCTCAACAATTCAAAAGTGTTTGGATTTTTCCTGATGGACGAGCCGGACCCTACCGGCAGATGGGGCACCTACGCCAGTGCGGCAAATCTGAAGGCTGAATCCGACTGGATCCACTCCCACTTTCCGGGCGCCAAGACCTTCATCACCATGATGAATATGGGGTCGTCCACCAATCCCGACTTTTCCAACACCTATAACCCCGCCAACACCGGGATCGATTATTATGGACTGGACCCATACCCGGTTCGTACGGGGATAAGCAGCGTCGACTACAACATGATCGACAGAGCCGTGGCCGCGGCCGTGAAATCAGGCATTCCGGCTGACAAGATCGTTCCTGTATATCAGACATTTGGCGGCGGCGGTTGGCAGACGGACACCGGCGGCAAGCACGTCATGCCGACGTCGACTCAAATGCAAACGATGATCGATCACTGGGCAAAGCTGGTTCCGTCCCCAGCCTTCGACTATGCGTATGCCTGGGGTTCGCAGAATGGCGACACCGCCCTGGAGAACTCCCCTGAGTTGCAGGCCGTTTTTCGTCAGCACAACGTCGCCAGCCCTAGTCCTTCGACACCGCCTCCGAGTTCCGAGCCGACAACGCCTACGCCCACCACGCCCACTGTCCCGGATCCCACGCAGTCGACCCATCACATCTTCCATGGCGGCCCTGGCGCGGACGTATTTCATTCGACCAGCGGGAACGACGTTTACTATGTCAACAATGCACATGATAAGGTGATGGAGGCATCAGGCGGCGGCTTCGACAAAGTAGTTGCCTCGGTCAGCTACGCATTGTCAGCTGGTTCGCACGCCGAGCAACTCTCGACCGACAAGACGGGCGGCACACATGCGATCAACTTGACGGGCAACGAGTTCGACCAGGCGATCAATGGCAATTACGGCGCCAACAAGATCGATGGTCGAGGCGGCGCCGATACAATGAAAGGCTATGGCGGCAACGACACCTATTTTGTCGATAACGTGCATGACAAGGTGGTGGAGCAGCTAGGCAACGGCAAGGACGCGGTGTTCGCTTCGGTGAGTTATGCTCTCTCGGCGGGCTCATCCGTCGAGAAACTTGCGACCACGCAGGCTTCGGGAACGGGGCAAATCAACCTGACTGGCAACGAGTTTGGCCAAACGATCCAAGGAAATGCCGGCGCCAACAAGATCAATGGCGGGGGTGGTTCCGATACGCTGACGGGCTTTGGCGGTAAGGACGCCTTCGTGTTCAACACCGCGCTCGGCTCTGGAAATGTCGACAAGATAACCGACTTCAAGGTTTCCCAGGACAAAATCCAACTTGATCACAGCGTATTCACCGGGCTTCAGCAGGGCGCCCTTTCGGCCGCGAACTTCCACATCGGCAAAGGTGCGCATGATGGAAGCGACCACGTCATCTATAACAGTTCGACCGGGGCGCTCTCTTTCGACAGTGACGGAATCGGCGGCCATGCTCAGACGCAGTTTGCGACGGTTGCTCCGCATCTCTCCCTTGGCGCGAGCTCCTTTTTCGTGGTTTGACGCACGCAATTGTGGTTCCGGCAGGAGCTGAGCGCTCCTGCCGGTTCGGCTTCTCCGTCCGGCGTCTATTCAGCACAGGTCGCATCTGTTTTCCGCCGAGGTGAGCGCGCACGCCGCTTTTTGGCTGGAAACGGCCGCCGTCCGAGACATCGGCGGGAACATTCTGCCTTGATCGTGGTTTGGTGCCATCGCGCAGGGGATGGATGACGTGCCAAGCTACGAAGTCGAGGAGATTTTTGCCGGCCAAGTCGTGGTGACCCACAAGGTAGTCGCACCAACTCCGTTTCGAGCAGCCAAGCTCGCGACAAACCGGGAAATCACGCTTCGTGCTGCCGAGGTCCGCTGGATCCGGGTATTCGAGCAAGACGGCCGCCGCCGAGCCTATGAATATACGTTCTCGGATCGACCTCAACCCGCCCCAATGAGCAGTCTTGATAGTCCGATCACCCGTTCGCGATGAACGCGCATTCGCGCGGCTAATCCCATAGCGCACGGCGTCTCGATCCAAACAGTACAGCCCGCGGTCTGATCCTTGCGCCGTTAGCGCGCAAGCGCGGTCCTAGTTGCGTCATTCGAACGGACGAGGACAACGGCCAGCCCTGCCCGTAGCCTGAATTGCTGGTGTAAATCGCAACGAAATCGGGCCATGGGAAACGATCCAAGTTCGAGCCGTTTATGGGAGCCGAAGGCCCGCTGGGTTTCGGGAGCGGCAGTATGAACCCGCACCTGGTTTGCATCGGCGGCGAGGATCACGCCCTGAGGATCTCGTTTCTGATGGAACTCCGCGAGCGGGGTTTTCGGGTCACCGCGGTCTCGACGGGCGATGAAGCTCTGTTTTTACGGCATGGCATTCCGCACCGCCGCTACGAGTTCAATCGCTTTGCCAATGGCAGCGGCAAAGCCGGGACCATCAGAACATTGCGAAGGTTGGTGCGGGAACTTCGCCCCGACATCGTTCAAAGCTTCGATACGAAACCCAATTTGCTAACCCCGCTGGCGGTGCGGGGAGAAGTCCCGGTCGTGCGCACGATCAACGGCTTGGGCTGGACCTTCTCATCGCTGGAGGCGCGAGCCTTGGCTATGCGGCCCGCCTTCTGCGGTCTGCAATGGATTGCTTCCTTCTGGACCGCTGCCACGGTCTTCCAAAACCGCGACGATCAAGCCTTTTTCGAGCGCTATCGGCTGATCCCACGCGGCAGCGGACGCCTAATTCAGGGGTCTGGCATCGACGTCAATGCATTCGCGGTGGCAAGACGTCTTGCCTCGCCACCAGCGACAATGCGGCGGGAATTCGGACTGGAATCGGCCGAGATCGTCATTTTTGTCGGCCGGCTCACCCGCCTTAAGGGCGTTCCGACCCTTCTTGAGGCGATTCCGCACATTCTCTCCAAAAGACCTCATGCGCGTTTCGTGCTCGTTGGCCCACGGGAATCGGAAGGACCATTCGCCGTCGAAAAATCCGAAATCCAACGATTTGCTTCTCATGTGACCGTGCTGGGCAAACGGCATGATGTCCCCAGTCTGCTTGGCATGGCTGATCTGTTCGCCTTCCCAACGCAATATCGCGAGGGCGTTCCGCGCGTCTTGCTGGAAGCCGGACTGGCTGGATTGCCGATAGTTGCATCGCGAATGCCCGGTTGCAGCGACGTCGTCGAAGATGGATGGAACGGTTATCTGGTCGCGCCGCGCGATGCTCGCGCGCTTGCGGACCGGATAGTCGACATACTGTCGGACCGCACCTTGGGAGCGGCCATGGGGCAGCGCTCCGCCTCGCTTATCAGGGAGCGCTTTGCCCTGCCGGGCATCGTCGACCAGTACTGCGATGTCTATAAGAGCAATCTCAGGGCCAAATCTCGCGGCTTGCTTGCTCCATCGCCTCTGGAGAGCGGCATTGCGAACCGCCGGTTGGACGGGGCGCGGCAATGATGCGCGACGCGTTGCTTGCCGGCGGTGTCATCCTGTCAGCCGCGTCGCAGCTCTCCGTCCCCGGCATGCCATTCGGCTATGGCGAACTGCTCCTGGCGCTTTGGATCATGCTGTCGGCCGGACGAATATTGGTCGGCGGACGCGTCGAAGCGACCCCGGCCTTTGCGCAACTCGCGACTTTTTGGCTGCTCCTTTCTATCGCATTGGGGATCGGCACGATCATCGGCTACTTGACCACCCTGCTCTACCCGACAGGGTTGCTGCACGACACATTGGCCTACGTGCTGTTGGCCAGCATCACTTGCCTGGCCAGTGTTGAGCCCGACGCGGGGCGTCGTCTTCGACGCAGTGGTTGGTGGGCAATCGCATTGGCCGACGCAATATTTGCTATCCAACTCGCCATCGCGTGGGGCTGGCTCCATCAGCCCGGCGTCGATCCCTGGTATTGGGACCGCTTCCGCGGCTGGTCTGAAAACCCGAACCAGCTCGCGCTCTATTGCGCGCTTCTTGGTCCGCTGGCGCTGCACCTTGCAACCACGACTCACAATCGATGGGGTCAGGTCCTTGCGCTCTCAAGCCTTGTGTTCATCTTTTTTGTCGGCCGCCTGACGAGGAGCGACGCTTATCTCTACACCACGATTGTAAGTGGCGTCGCCTTCCTCGGATTGCGGTTGAAGGCGTGGTTGGCATCCGATGGCAATCGAACCAGCCTGCCCAGGCAGATCGCACTTCTGCTGATGGTCGGCGCTGTCCCCCTGGTGATAGCGATGACCCCCTATCTTCTCAGCGAGGAAAGCTTTGCGGCCAATTTTGCCAAGAGCCTCACCAAGGACGGAGGCGGCGAGGCCACGGCTGAGACATTCGAACTTCGGGTTTATCTGTGGGATGAGGCGCTCCAGAAGGGGCTGCAATCGGCATCGCTCGGCCTCGGTCCTGGCCCTCACCTAGAGCGCCCGCCGACCGCCGACATGCAGTTTCTGGAGCGGCCATTCGAAGCGCACAATACAATTCTCGATCTCTATCTACAGGGCGGGCTGGTCGCGGTCATCGCCTTGCTGTGGATCGTTGGATCGGCGGCCATGTCCGCCTGGCGTGCCCGCTACGACGCGCTTTTGGTGCTCGTGGCGTCCGCGGCCGTGTTCAGCATACCGCACCTCATCATCCGTCATCCGATCGTGTGGTTTGCATTGACTTTCTGCCTCGTCGCGGGAACGCCAAGCGTTTTCCGGCGCGAGCTTGAGCCTTCAGAGGTGATGTGATGTGCGGGATAGCCGGGATACTTCTCGCGTCCAATGCTGCCGATCCCAATTCGCTCGATCAGATAGGGCAAATGATGATGGCGCTTCGTCACCGCGGTCCGGATGGCGAAGGACTCTGGACGGACCGCGAAGCAGGCATCGCCTTGGGCCACAGGCGGCTGGCCATCGTCGATTTGTCGGAAACGGGGCAACAGCCCATGCTGTCCACAAGCGGTCGGTATGCGATCACCTTCAACGGTGAGATATATAATTTCCGTGACCTGCGTCTCGAGCTTGAAGGCGCCGGGCACCATTTCCGCGGCACCAGCGACACCGAAGTCATGTTGTGTGCGATCGAGAGCTGGGGCCTCGAGGCCGCACTCCAGCGCTTTGCTGGCATGTTCGCATTCGCCTTGTGGGACCTGAAGACGAGGACCCTCCATCTCGCGCGGGATCGGTTGGGCAAGAAGCCCCTCTACATCGCTTCAGCCAGGCATGCGCTGGTCTTTGCTTCCGAACTGAAAGCAATCAGCCGCTTTTCAGGCTACTCCCCGGAGATCGACCTGGATGCCGCCACCGCAATGCTTTCCAAGGGGTGGGTCCCGGATCAGAGTTGCATCTGGCGAGGTGTCTTCAAGCTGCCACCCGGCTCGGTCCTGACCCTCACGGCCGCGACTGTGGCGGAGGGGCGCGGGGCCGCTTCCCTTTCGCAGGACGCAAGTCGCTGGTGGTCGCTGGCCGAAGTCGCCAAGAACGGGCGAGAACAACAGATCGCCGGCAGTGACGACGATCTGACCAATGAACTGGATGATCTGCTCCGGCTTGCCGTCCGCGAGCG
Source organism: Mesorhizobium sp. LNHC229A00 (assembly GCF_000502415.1). Taxonomy (NCBI): domain Bacteria; kingdom Pseudomonadati; phylum Pseudomonadota; class Alphaproteobacteria; order Hyphomicrobiales; family Phyllobacteriaceae; genus Mesorhizobium; species Mesorhizobium sp. LNHC229A00. Next base: position 696,110 of record NZ_AYWQ01000003.1, on the reverse strand, counting down.
CATGATCGCCGACGTTCCGTTGGGTGGTTTCCTGTCGGGAGGCGTCGACAGCTCTACCGTTGCAGCCTTGATGCAGGCTCAATCTCCAAATCCCGTGCGCACTTTCACCATCGCCTTCGCGGAGAGCGGCTTTGACGAGGCCCCTTACGCCGCCGAGGTAGCGCGTCATCTGGGCACCGACCACACGGAGCTACACCTTTCGCCCGCCGCCGCGCGTGACGTGATCCCCGAACTGCCAAAGGTGTGGGACGAGCCATTTGCCGACGAATCGCAGATACCAACTCTGCTGGTGGCGCGGCTGGCCCGCCAGCACGTGACCGTGGCACTGTCGGGGGACGGCGGAGACGAGTGCTTTGCAGGCTATGGCCGCCACTTCATGGCGGACCGGCTGAAACGGTACCAAGGACTACCCGCAACCGCACGGAGGTCCCTGGCGGCCGGCGCAGGGATGCTGTCCAGGGCGGCTCGTCACGATTTCATTGGCAACCTGCCACTTCCGCCGCATGTGCGGCATGCGTTGCGCAGCGATCGGCTCACTCGCTTCGCCTGGCTTCTCGCCGCCAAGGATGAAGACGAACTGCACTGGCGGCTGACGGGATCATCGGCCGAAAACCTCACCCGACACGGAACTCCTGCATCCATAGTCTCCGCACCGCGGCTCGACGGGCTGCTGTCTCGCCTTTTGTACGACGACATGTCCGGCTACCTCGCTGGTGACATTCTCGTCAAACTGGATCGAGCCAGCATGGCCAACAGCCTCGAGGCTCGTTGTCCCCTGTTGGACCACCGCGTCGTCGAATTTGCTTGGCGCCTTCGGGCTGACATGAAGGTTCGCAACGGCGGAGGCAAGTGGATCCTCCGAAATGTGCTGCGTCGTTATCTTCCGCAACGGCTGATCGACCGGCCGAAGCAGGGCTTCGACGTGCCGATCGCGGCTTGGCTGCGGGGCCCGTTGCGCAGCTGGGCCACCGATATTCTGTCCGATGTTCGCAACCAGGGCGAAGGCTTGCTGGACAGCACAAGGGTGGACGCCTGCTGGCGCGATCACGTTGCAGGACAGGACCGCTCCCGTGAACTGTGGTCGGTGCTGATGTTTCAGGCCTGGTGCAACGAGGCCAAGCGGCAGGCGTCCGCATCGAACTCATCCCGTGAACTCGATCTGGCAGGAGTATGAAATGGCGGGTTCCGCAATCAGCCGAATTGAAGTGCCGCGAGCCACCCCGGTGGCTGCCCCGGTTCCTGAAAGCAGGGCCCGCGTACGGCCTCCCAGAAGCGCCCCGAATTCAGCAACCCCGTCTCGCCAACTGCTGGTGACATTGGCGAGCAGCAAATGGATCATTCTGCTCTTCGCGGTTGTCGGCGGCATCTTGGCGGCGTTGGCGGGAATAACCCGCCCTATCATGTACGAAGCCAGCAGTCAGCTGATCATAGACGCTCCTGCCAGGGCGGCACTTCCCGCCAGCCCGGGCTCGGCGCAGGACATGATCGATTCAAGCATTGACGATCACATCACGATGCTGTCGTCGGAGAGCCACCTTCGTCGGGTCGCTGCAGCGCTGCGTCAACCGAGCCCGGCCAGCGCGACCGCACAAACGCAAGCCGGGAAGGGAAGCTCCAGCCATGGGCCTGCGCTCGCCGATCCGCCGACATTGCACTCCTTCGCTGGCGATTTGCTGAAGCGGCTTTGGCCCCGGGATGTTGTATCAACGAATGCGCCGCAAGCGGCAGAGGCCGCCGAAGTGAAAGCGCTGCGCAAAGGGGTAAGGGTTGGACAAGAGCTCCGGTCCCGGGTCATTTCCGTTGGCTTCTCAGACGACGACCCGGCGCGCGCGGCGCTGGTGGCCAATACATTCACCAAGACCTATGTCGACGACCTCGCGCAGAAAAGTCAGGCGTCGGACATGCAGGAGCTCGACGCCGTCGTCGCCAGTTTGCCCAAACTGCAGAATGAACTGGTGGATGCATCCAATCGGCTCGAGGAGTATCGGCTGAGCCATGGCGCGGTCGATCAAGGCTCGGCTGACAAGGTGGCCGGGGAGAGGGCGGATCTCAGCCAGCAGATATCGATGTCCAAAGCGGATCTGGCGGCGCTGGAGTCCCGGCTCCAGCGTATCCAGGAGCTTCGAAAGCAGGGCGCGGCGGCCGCGACCCTGGCGGAGGCCGCCGGCACGCAGGAGTTGGCCGACCTTTCGGCTCGCGTGGCCGGGGCGCCAGCGGACAAGGATCTGGCCAATGCCTTTTCCGTCGCGGTCGAAAGGGCAATCGCTGATATCGTCGCTGAAGCGGATATCTATCGTGCCCAGGTCGAGGCTCTGGGAAATCGAATGCGTGTGCTCGATGCGGTCGCGGCCGACACGGCCAGCCGGCTCGCCGGTTTGCGGGCACTCGAGCCTCAAGTCAGCCTCCTGACACAACGCTACAACGAACTTCTCGGCCGCCAGCAGGACCTGAAGCGGCGCATCGGAGCTCCGTCCGCCGGAGTCTCGGTTCTTTCCGTTGCATGGCCGCCGACGATTCCGCAGACATTGCCACCGGTTTTTTTGGTTCCACCGGGAATGATTGCGTTTGGCCTCCTTGGCGCCGTTTTGGTCCTCATGCGAAATCGCTTCGATCGCACCTTGCGCGGTGAAACGGAGGCGGAAGCCGTGCTCAGGATACCGTGCGTGGGACTTGTGCCCGAACCGGGCAGGATGCACGCCAAACAGCTGCGCGACCTGGTTCTGGGCCAGCCCAGGTCGGCCTACAGCCGTGCGGTGACGTCGCTGCTGGTCGCGGCCGCGCCAAATCAGGCAAGAGGTCGTGGTCCGCACACGATCCTGCTCACGCCAAGCGTCCGGGCTGACGGAGCGACCGAGCTTGCATGGGGCTTGGCCTTGGCGGCCACCCGTCTGGGCAATCGTGTTCTTCTGGTCGACCTCCAGCGGGCGGGCTCCCAACTTACGGCCGAGTTTCTGCGCCAGTTCAACGGACCCAAGGCTCGTCATTCCTTCGCGGATTACGTCAGCAGTCGTTGTGCCTTGGATGACGCGGTCGCCAGCATTCCCGAAATTGGTATCGATTTGACGACCATGGCACCTGCGGAAGATCTTCTGGCTCTCTTGGCGCGTGTCGACACCGCCAAGTGCAGGGAAGATCTGCACTCGGCGTACAACCTCGTCATCATAAATGGGCCATCGGGGCTGGCTGGGCCAGAAGCCATGTTCCTCAAGATCTGGGCGGACGCGGTTCTCGTTACGGTTCGCTGGGCAAGAACCTCGCGGCATGTCGCGCGCGGGGTGGTGGAGCAGCTCCTGAGCGACGGAACGCTGTCGGTGCCGGTGGCGAGCGTCCTCACCCGTGTGAACCTCACCCGGTACGGCAGGTATCGGTTTGGCGACAGTGCCGATCTTTTGCGCGAGAGGATCTCATGAATTCGACCGGCATCCGCCGTGAGCAAGGCTCGCCATGATCCGACTTCCTCAAAGCCCGATCGGCAAGGTCCTTCGAGCGGCCGGTGGTGTGTCGGCCATGGCGATTGCCGGTCAGCTCATTCTTGTCGCGACCATTCCGGTGTTGGCCAGGCTCTATTCTCCTGCCGATTTCGGCTTGTTCACGATCTATCTTTCGACCGTGAACATACTGGGAGCGGTCGCGGCACTGCGCTTTGAGGCCTCGCTGTATGGCGTCAAGAGCAATGCGCAGGCATACGTCACGGTTAAGCTCATTCTTTTGGCCGTGTCGGCAACCGGCGTTATTGCCTTGACGGCGGGGATGGTGTTGTCGAGCACCGTTCCGGTCCGAGCTGTTGACCTTGTGTGGCTGGTTCCGATCGGCATGGCAGGCGCAGGTCTTGTGGAGACCATGAATTGCTGGAGTCTGCGTGCCGGCCTGCTACGCGACTTCGCGCTCGGCCGCTTGATCTTGCCTGCGACGATGGCGTTGTTGCAGCTGATGTTCGGCATTGTCCATCTCGGAGGAGAGGCGATGGTGCACGCTCACATTCTTAGCCAGTTCATCTTCATTGGGTTCCTTGGCGTTAGGATTTTCAGTTGGGAGGACGTGTGCGGTGTCGCCCGCGCGCCGTGGCAAACGGTCTTTGAAAAGGCTAGGCGCGAATACAAATTTCCACTGTTCGATATCCCGGCAACCGTCGCAAGTTTCGCCATCAACAACCTTCCGGCGATACTCGTCGGCTCGATGTTCGGGACCGCCTATGCGGGCTATCTGGGCGTCGCGTCGCGGCTCGTCACCGGCCCCGTCACGCTCATAGCGACGCCGCTCAGCAATGTCTTTGTCGCCGAAGCCAATAAGGGCGGCGGCCGCAGGCACCTGCTCGGCCTCGCACGAGGCCTGCTGATCCTTGCCGGCGGGCTCACTTCGCTGCCCATTCTGGCTCTTGGCCTCGCCGCACCGCAGCTCGTCGTGCCCCTCCTGGGACGGCCATGGCTGCCCGCCGCCGAAATCATGACGGCGCTGGCGTTCATGGGCGCGGTGCAAGCTTTGTCGACGCCGCTTCAGGATGTGCCGGCTCTGCTACGACGGCAGGAGGTGCGCCTGGTTGTCGATGCCGTAAGGACGGTGCTCGTGTTTGGTCCGCTTCTAGCCGGCGCCAGGGCTGGCTGGGAACCTCTCACGGTCATCTATCTCATGGCTGCCGGCGGCGCCGGGGGCTTCTTCATCAAGACGGCAGCCTCTCTCTATCTGTTGAAGCGAAGTGTTCAACCGGACGAGTCGTCGCCTCGCGGCCGGTGCATCGCCTTGGAGGAAAGATAACATGACGCAGATCGACAGTCGCGACGCGCTTCCTTCCGCAGCCTTGTCAATAGGGGTCGGACCTTCGCAAGATGAGGGGTCGGCGGAGTTGGTGACACTCCGGCCGTTCATTTCAGTGGCCATCCCGACCTTTCGCAGGCCAGATACCATTCGAAGGACAATCGACAGTATCCTCCAGCAGGATTTTGCGAATTGGGAACTGGTGGTTAGCGACGACGAGGGGCAAGGAGGGCTGTCCTGGAGGATCGTCGACGAATATGCGCGTGCCGACGGTCGCATCCGGATTGTCGAGAACGGCAGGGGGCGAGGCCAGGTCGAGAATACCAACAATGCCATGCTGGCTTGCACCGGCACCTGGATCAAGTTGCTGCATGACGACGACTGGCTCGCGCCCAGCGCGCTCAAGCGATTTGCCGAGGTCTCCAAGGAGCATCCCTCGGCCGCATTCATGACCTGTGCAGCCAATATCGTGGAAGACGGCAGGATCATGCTCCGCTCGACGCCATCGGAGCAAAACCGCGTTTCAGTCTATTCGAGCCAGCAATGCCTCAGGGATCTTTACCTTGTCCGGACGACGAGGAGCCTCGGCATCATTCCCTCGACACTGTTGATCAACAGCAAGGTTCTTCAGGCTGGATGCCGAATGCGTGCACACAAATCGATCCCCGCCGGCGTTGACCAACTGTTCTTCGTGGACTTGGCCGGTCACGGAGACATGGTTGCGATCAATGAGGGTCTGATTTTTTACGACGCGACGAACCATCCGAGCATCACCACATCGAAGAGCTACACGGAAGTGGACGAAGTTACGCTTGCCGTTAAACAGCTTAATTGGCAGCTGCTCGAAAACAGAAGGAATCTTCCTGACCCCGAGAGCCTCTTGCGAGCATTGCGGGTTGCACGCGTACCCGCCAGATTTCATCACCAGTCCTTGCCCGTGACTATCCGCGACACGCTGCAAATTCTTCGCCCATCAGTGATGAAGATCGCAAGCCAGTACCTCGTGGAATACCTGTTCAGGATCCGCCCGGTACTAGGGCCTTGGTATACGCGAAGACAGTGATGGAGCTGGCCTGTTGGGCACCGTTCGCGCATCCTTCAAGGCCGCGCGCGGGACGCGGCACGCGCCGAACCGATTTATGGAATACGGATTCACGGCAGCCGCCCCTGCGGTGGCCGCAAGGCTGGACACGATCATCCCCGAATGTTCAGGGAACTAGGGCAACACCGAGACGCGTGCGAGAAGCGTGACCAATTCTGCCTGACGCCTGGTTTCAGTTTTGGCGAACAGTGATGCGAGCTGGGTTCGGATGGTCGTCCGGCTGAGCGCACAGCTTTCAGCGATTTCCAACGGGGTGTAGCCCTTTGCCAACCGCACCGCGAGATGTGTCTCGGCTCCGGTCAAACCGAACATTCGCTGCAGGGTTTGAGGGTTGGGCGCCGATTTCGTCTCGCGGTCCAACAGGGCGACGACGATCGTGTTGTCGGCTGCGAAGAGGCCGCGCTCGTTGATGACAACGGGACGATCTCCGCTGCTGCGGACCACAATCCATGCAAACGATCCGGGATTGAGGTGGCACGGCACGTTCGCGATCAGGCTTCTGAGCGCTCCCGAAAGGCCGTCCGCGTTGTTCACCTGACTGCCGTACCCGCTGAGAATGACGCGCGCGGTGGCGTTCCACTTCAGGACTTTCTTGGTTTCGCTCAGCACGAGACATCCGTAGCCAAGGCGATCAAGCATACCCGGGAAAGAATGCAGCGGCGGCTGGTCACCCTCGGCGGCGGCAGCAGGCCTTTCAACTTGCCGGTCCGGGCTTTGGGCATGGCGCAAGGGAGACGGCCTGCTGCCAGGCCCCATGGCTGCCATCGCACGTTGCGCTTGGAAAACAGTACTTCTCGGCCGTTCGACCAGGTTCATTGTCGTCACCACTTTCCGGTTTGCTGCCAGATAGGCGCCAGCGCATGGGCTAAGTGTTGGAACTTTCTTCTGATGATTCTGATAGACTGACATTTTGGCGCGCGAAAGCGAGCAGCAGCACTAGGTCCGATAACCAAAGGCTCTAAGCCGCATTGGCTAAGCCAAAAGTTGTAGGTAATCAGAATGAGATTGCGGATAGGCGGTCCCGTACTGTCGGACAGGCTACGACAACATCTGGTTTCGTCGGCCGTCCTGCTGGCTACCCTTTCGCTCGAGATGAAGTCGTTGCTGACAGGTGGCGGCAGTGCGGCCTTTCTGGAATGTGTCCCGGCGATTGTCATCATCGCCTTCCTGGAGGACCGCTGGCCTGCGATGGCTGCCACGTTTGCCATGGTGGCTGTCGGCTTGGCAGTTCGCCTTGGGGCGAACGGTCAGTTGGTCGGGGATGATCTTTCCGGGGCCATTCTCCTCGCCCTGTCCGGCGGGATGATCGCCTTTCTTTTCCACCGTTCAAGGCAGGAGTTGAGGGGCGCGCTCGATGTCGCCGAGAACAGGCTTGCTGCCATCGAGACGACCGAAGCGCGATATCGCAGGGCTTTCGAGCGGGCCGCCTTGGGGTTTGCGACCGCAAATGACCGTGGTGAGCTGCTGCAGGTCAACATGTGTATGTGCAGTATGTCCGGCTACGCACAGGAAGAGCTCGTCGGCCAGCATATCGAAACACTCGTTCATCCTGACGAACGCGATCTGTTCGCCAGGCTTGGACGTGGTCTAAGCGCCGAGGCGCCGTCGTTTGGCTTGGAAATGCGTTTGAGAAAGAAGGATGGCACTGTTTTCTGGGCTCGCGTGACCCTCTCCTGGTCCGGTCCGGAGAAACAACTGCCGATGGGCATATTTGTCGTCTTCGAGGATATCACTGAACGCAGGGCTGCAAGCGAAGCCCTCTTGGGCCAAAAGGAATGGCTGGACCTTGCGCTGCTCGCCGGAAGGCTTGGCACATGGCGCGTGGACTACAAGGAGAGAATTGTCTCCGGTTCAGATCAATTTTGGGAAATTCTTGGTTTGCCGCCAGCCGCTTCCCGTCCCCTGGACGAGCTGTCGGCGATCGTTCATACGGCGGACTGGCCAAAACTCGGGGTCCCTTCAGAATCGATCGCGGCAACCGCCAACTACGACGCCGAGGTTCGGGTTCGGCGGTCGGACGGACAGTTCCGCTGGATTGCCTTGCGCGGCCGTGAGGATATCCGCGATCGCTATCATCAGCGGTTCGGGATCGCGGCTGACCTTACCGAGCGGCGGCAGACGACACTGTTGCGGGTCGCGGTGAGAAGACAGGAGCGGCTTATACTTGAACAGCGGCACCGGCTCAGTAACTTGTTTGCCGTGATCACGGCTGTCGTGAAAATGATCCCTGCTTCAGACCAGGATATTTCCAAGTACAGAGGAGACCTTTTAGAGCGAATTCGGGCGCTCGAATCCACGCACCTGCTGTTGATCAACAATGCAGAGTTATCATCTTCGATCCGCGATATTGTCGCACATGCGCTTCGCCCCTACGCCGAGGCACACAGAGCAACGATCACAGGGCCCCACGTCAGAATCGTCGGGGGCGCCGCGGAAAGTTTCGCGATGATCGTCCACGAACTCACGACAAATTCGGTCAAGCACGGGGTGCTCGGGAACTCCCGAGGCCAGGTGGAGGTAAGGTGGGGCGTTGCACCCGAGAGCTCGGACGGCGACATCGTGTTCGACTGGATCGAACGAGGCGGCCGAGATGCCAAGCCTGTTCTGCGGAAAGGTTTTGGGTCGATCGTCCTTGGCGCTGATGGAACGCCCTTGGTCGGTCATTCTTCCAAACTGGAAATGTCGGCTGGCGGATTGCGATACCAGCTACGCCTATCCCAGAGCGAGATTCAGCCTTAACTCAGATCGTTCCAAGCCAAGTCCTCATCAAAACGGCGACCTCGGTGCGGTTTCGGACTCCCAGTTCGCGCAAGATAGCGGCGGCATGGATCTTCGTTGTGGCCTCGGCGATGTCGAGATCGCGGGCGATCTCCTTGTTCGAGTAACCTTCGGCCATAAGCTTGAGCACCTCCTTTTGCCTTGACGTGAGCCTTCCCAGTGAACCTGGGTTGGCCAAGGCCTGGTGTGAAGCCTCCACGGGAGGTCGGTGCGTCTGAGGCGCGGCTGCGCCAGAGCTTCGCGACAGGAGGGCTGGTACATAGATGCGACCTGACAAGATTTCTTTGACGGCCAGCACCACCTCCTCATCCGGCTGCGATTTTACGATGTAGCCGTGGAGGCCAACCGAAAGGGCCAACAAAATTTCCGATCGTGAATCGTTTCCTGACACAATCGCAAACCTGCTTTTGGGATAGGCGGCGAGAACATCGCCGAGCACTTCCTGGCTGAGCAGCCCGGGCATGTTCAGGTCCAGGATCGCAAGATCAATTGTTTCATGTTCGGCCAGGAGCCCAACCACGGCATCAAAACAGGTCGCCTCGATTATTTCGGCGCCAGGGATTCCGGCCGTCAGCGCCATACGCAAGCCACGTCGATAAAGGCCATGATCATCGGCTATGACGATCTTGTACATAAACATCCCCACGCACTAACAACCCGCACTACCTGGCCAGTCTTGCAGGAGCGCCAGTATGTCCAGAAAGGTGGACTCTGACGTCCTACAACCCCGTCCTGCTGATTACCGAAGGCTAATATAGCTCGGTCTTAGGAAAATGTTTACCTTCAATCGCAATTCAAGTGGGACCTTGGTCTGTTGTGCGTCTCGACCACTCCCGTCAGATCCGCCGGAAATGTTTCGTCCCTACGGTTCAGGGATCAGAGAAATTCGCCCGTGCCATTCAAACGCACGACGACAATATCCCGGTTGGCTCCCTAATCTCTCGCAGGTTCGGACAACTGAAACCCTGCTGGCATGAGGCGGTTCGCCTCTTGGCTCCGGATGCGGTTTCAGCCGTCAAGGCCAACTCTGGCCATGTGCGTAGGGAGGATCGAATGAAAGCGGTAATTCAATGCGGTGGCATGGGAACGCGCCTTCGGCCATTTACATCGGTTTTGCCCAAGCCGCTGATGCCAATTGGCGCGCGGCCGGTCCTCGAGTTGCTGTTGAAATGGCTGCGGCGTAGCGGAATCGAAGACGTCTACGTCACCACCGGCTATCTCGGGCACCTGATCCGGAGCGTGTGCGGCGACGGCTCGCAGTGGAATCTGAGGATCCGCTACACGCAGGAAATGGAACCGCTCGGAACGATCGGGCCGCTTTCCTTGATCAGAGACGAATTGAATGAGCCCTTTATCGTCCTGAACGGCGATGTGCTGACCGACCTGAGCATCAGCCGGTTTACCGCGGCGCACCGCCTGCACAAGGACTCCGTCACGATAGCGACTTCGCTGCGGCTTACCAAGATGGATTTCGGCGTCATCGACGAGGTTGACAACACCGTCCAGGTCTTCCGCGAGAAGCCTGCACTGTCGCACTTGGTAAGCATGGGCATCTACTGCATGAACCCGGACGTCCTCGACTTCATCCCATCCGGTATACCGTTTGGGTTCGATGACCTCATGCTGCAGATGCTTCAGGCTGGACGCGTCGTGCATGTCTACAAACACGAAGGTCTTTGGCTCGACATCGGACGCGTCGAGGACTTCCAGAACGCGCAGACAGTTTCTTGGGAAGAGCGGTCGGCGTCCATCGAAGTCGCCGCCGCGGCAGCGTAACGGCCAGGCGCGAGGATCATCGAGGAGGTGACGATGCTCTTGGTAAGTTCCCCGGTCCTGGGAGTGCCAGAAAAAGCGGCTTTGGCGAAAGTGATCGACAGCTGTTGGCTGACGATGGGTGAACGGGTCCGGGCCTTCGAAGAGGCGTTTGCCTTGATGCACGAGGCAGAGGACTGCGTAGCGGTTAGTTCCTGCACCGCGGCCCTTCATCTTATCCTTCACGGATTGGGGATCGGTCCGGGGGACGAGGTCCTGGTTCCTTCGCTGACCTTCGTGGCTACCGCGAACGCAGTGCTCTATGTCGGCGCCACTCCTGTCTTTGTCGACATAGAGTCGGCAGACGTCCCTCTGATGTCGCTCAAAGAAGCAGAAGCACGTTGCAGCTCTCGCACCAGGGCCGTGATCCTGGTCCATTTCGCCGGCTATCTCGCCGACAAGGAGGCCTGGCAAGCATTCGCCAGCGCACGCGGGCTCTCGATCATCGAGGATGCGGCACATGCTCCCGGCCTAAAAGCGGTTGGCACCTTTGGAGCGGGCGCCGCCTTCAGCTTCTATGGCAACAAGAACATGACGACGGCGGAGGGTGGGGCCGTAATTGCCCGGGATCCCCAACTGCTGGACAGGATTCGCCAGGCTCGCGCGCACGGCATGACCACCGGAACACGCCAGCGACTAAACAGCCGCACCGCCCATTACGATGTGACCATGCTCGGCTTCAACTACCGAATGGACGAAATGCGGGCCGCGATCGGTTTGGTTCAGCTCCAGAACCTGCAGGAGTGGAACGAGATACGGCGCATTCTTGTCGTGTTGTACCGGCGCCTCATCGCGTTGCGTTGTCCGGCAATCACAATACCGTTCGAAGAACCGCGAGCCTCGGCTTACCACATCATGCCGATCCTCTTGCCGCGCTACGTCAACAGGCAGCATGTCGTCGATGAACTGCGGGCGCAGGACATACAAACCACGGTCCATTACCCGCCCGTTCATCAGATGACCCTCTACCGTGAGCTTTACCCGGGTACCCATCTGCCGCGCACCGAGGATTTCGCGGAACGAGAGTTGACCATTCCGCTGCATCCTCAGATTACCGCGCCCGCGGTTGAAGCCGTGGTGGACGTGCTGGCGACCGCGCTCAACAGCGGCATCCACGCGGGAACCGCCGCATGAACGCGTTTGATCTATCCATCCACCCGCCCGTCGTGTCAGGCGTGAGCCATGGTTTTGGCAGACGCGCGATGGATGTAGTGGCCGCATCCTTGGCCGCGATGGTTTTCGCGCCGCTGATGTTGCTGATTGCATTTGGGCTATTTCTCGAGGGCGGACGCCCCGTGCTTTTCCGGCAGCCTCGCCTCGGTGCAGGGGGCCGCATGTTTCATATCTATAAATTCCGCAAATTCGAGGTTCTGTGTGATCCTCAGGGCCCTGCGTTGACCAGCATAGGCGACCGTCGGCTGACGAAGATCGGGCGCATTTTGGCCAGCACCAAACTGGATGAGTTGCCGCAACTCTGGAATGTGCTCAGAGGCGACATGGCCATCGTCGGGCCACGACCGGAAAGCCTCGCCTTTGCTGACTGCTTCCATGGCGGCTTCGAGGCGGTCCTAAGATATAAACCCGGCTTGGTCGGCCCGACGCAAGTTCTTTTCCGTCACGAAGCCTCTCTCTACCCTGCCTCAGGAGACCTGTCGTCCTTCTACAGGGAAGCGCTGTTTCCGATCAAAGCCAAGTTCGATCTTTCCTATTATCCCCGACGAACCATCGCTTCGGATGTTGTGTGGATGATCCTCGGCTTTCTGGCGGTAATCGGCTGGATGCCTGTCGGGCTGCTCAGGCGTTGAAGGCTGTTTCTGTTTGCGCGCTCGGCAACCGGAGCGCTTCAGGTGAAAGAAGGAACACCTGGTTATGAGTTACAATGGCAAGAGAGTTCTGGTCACTGGCGCGGATGGATTCATAGGATCGCATCTGACCGAGGCACTCGTCCGCAACGGTGCCGAGGTGACCGCATTGGCCCTCTATAATTCGTTCGACAGCCATGGGTGGCTGGATGATCTGCCAGACGACATCCGGGGTCATTTGAAACTCGTTCGAGGCGATGTACGCGACGGTGCATTCCTGAACCGCATCTTGCGCGGCCAAGCCGTCGTGTTTCATCTCGCTGCGCTTATCGCGATCCCGTACTCATACGCGGCCGCCCAGTCCTATGTGGAAACCAATATCATGGGGACGCTGAATGTCCTTGAAGCGGCCCGCCAGTGGGAGACGGAACGGATCATTCACACTTCGACCAGTGAGGTTTACGGCACGGCGCTCAGCATGCCGATCAGCGAGTCCCATCCTCTTCAGGGGCAATCGCCATATTCGGCGTCCAAGATCGGCGCCGACATGATGGCGCAGTCCTATGCCAAATCCTTCGACCTGCCCGTCGTGATCCTCCGGCCGTTCAATACATTCGGGCCGCGGCAAAGCGAACGAGCCATAATACCGACAATCATCCGGCAGGCGCTCGATCCAAAATGTGTTTCGATCATGGTGGGAGATACCAGCCCGGTCCGCGACCTGACCTTCGTCGAGGACACAGCGGCTGCCTTCCTGAGGGCGGGTTCAGCCACACTCGAATTCGGCCATGCCTACAATGCTGGAAGCCAGCGTGCCGTGACCATATCGGACGTGCTCGATCTCGTGCTCGAGCTGAGCGACTGTAAGAAGCCCGTCCACCGCGACGAGAGTCGATTGCGGCCGCAAAACTCCGAGGTTCGCGCTCTGCTGGCCGATTCATCACGGCTCGAACGTGAAACCGGATGGACTGCGCAAACGAGTTTGCGCCACGGCTTGGCCAGAACCATCGATTGGTGGCGGGCGCGCCTCGGCGAAGGTCGGGTACGCCGCGAAATGAGCTACATGACATGAGGTTTTACCCGTTTCCATTGGCGCTGCTCCTGATCGCTTTTGCTGTCCTGCTGCGGGCGGCCGACAGCCAAGGAAACAGCATGTCCACGACGTTCGTCGCCCCAATGCCGATGGATCTCCCAGATTATCTGCGTCCCGCGACAGACCCGGCATTCGGCACGAATTTCATGCGCATCACCAAACCAGGCGCACTTGGGGGAGGTGTCGTGTGTGGGACGAAATATTGCAGCCATCGCTATTCGAGCGCTCAAGCCTGGAATGCGGACCAGAGCCTGCTCGTGCTGGCCAATGGCTGCAACGGGCTGTGCTTCCTCGACGGCAAGACATATGCTCCGCTATTCCACCGCGACAAAGGCGGTGAATGCGAATGGCATCCTCGAGACGCAGACGTGATGATCTGCGTGGAGGATCGAAAGATCTCGATATGGGCGCCAAGGACAGACCACGAAGACGTTGTCTTCGTCACGGCTCAATACCACGATCTGCAATTCGGGCCGTCGAAGGGCAATCCAAGCCGTGACGGCAAACGTATAGCCGTCCGCGCTGTCCGCGCCGATGGAAAAGCGGTGGTGTTCGCCTTCGATCTCGCGGATCGATTCAAATTCCCGGACATCGATCTCGCTCAGGTTCCTGGAACCACCAGCTCCTGCACTATCTCCCCGCTCGGCACGAACATCCTTTGCTTTCAAAACCTAGCAGATGGCACGGAGCAGAGGGCCATTCTTAGTGTCGATGGCACCTTGCGACAGAGGTGGACGGACCATCACCGCCCCGGCCACGGAGACCTTACGCTCGATGACGACGGCAGCGAGGTCTATGTTGGCATCAGCAAATCCGGCCCCGACAAGTATCACGTAATCAAGCGAAGACTGTCCGATGGGAAGGTGACCTCCCTGACCGGATACGGCGAAGCAGAGCATGCATCGTCGCGTGCTCTGAAGCGGCCCGGCTGGGTCTTCCTGACCTATGGCGGCAACCCTGAGGAGATATCGGCCAACCCAGGCTGGGCACCATTTGCACGGGAAGTCATCGCCTTGCGCATCGACGGCAGCGGCGAAGTTCGGCGCATCGTGCAGACACGCAACGCACCCTCCGACTACTGGAGCGAAACGCACGCGTCACCTTCGCCGGACGGCACACAGGTGATCTGGTCCAGCAATTGGGGTGTGGCTGGTGGACCGGTTTACGACTTCGTCACCCGCGTCGACTGGCCCGAAAACCAGAATAAGAAGGAGATAGTCGCGAATGGTCAACCTTAGCCGATTCTTCCTTGCGACACTTGCGATGCTTTGCGCCCTGCCGATGGCTGCGGCAGCCGATGCGACGATCTATCGAATTTCGCCCGGAGACACCATCGAGATCGCAATCACCTCGCTTCCCGAGCGGACGCAACGTGCGGTGGTGCAGATGGACGGCACCATCGTTCTCGCCGAGGCGGGCACGGTGCCTGTCGCCGGCCTGACCCCGTCCGAACTTCAGACGCGCTTGCAGGCGATCCTGCCGACCAAGATCTACCACATACGCATGCCGGACGGCCGTGAGCAGGTGGCGGTCGTCAGACCCGGCGACGTGACGGCGATCGTCGCTGAATACCGTCCAATCTACGTGACTGGCGAAGTGCTCGCTCCTGGGCAGCAAGCCTTTCGTCCGCTCATGACGGTTCGGCAGGCGATAGCCGTCGCCGGCGGCTTCAGCCTCTTGCGCGCACGGGCGAACCAGGCTGGGCCGGACCCAACAGACTTGCAGCGCGATTATGAGACGATCTGGGGAGAATACATCAAGGACTATTTCCACAGTGCGCGCATACGTGCCGAACTTCAAAAACAGCCCGATTTCGACATGAAGGCCCCCCAGGGCTTTCCGCTCTCTTCTTCCCTTGCAACCGAAATTGCGCAGGCGGAGGCAGAAGGGCTGAAGCTCTCGCTGGACAATTTCGAGCAGGAGCAGAGCTTTCTGGAGAAGGGCGCCAAGGATGCAGCGACCCAGGTCCAGGCGTTGCTCCAGCGCGAGCAGGACGAAGCCGATGGAGTCAAGGCCGATGAAGAGGATTTGGCGCAGGTGACCAAGCTCTTCAAGGCTGGCAACCTGACCAACAACCGGCTCGCCGATGTCCGGCGCGCGGTGCTTCTGTCCTCGAGCCGTGCGCTTGAAACATCGGTCGAACTCATGAGGGCTCGGCGCCAGCAGGATGATCTTGCAAGGCAGATCGAGCGCAATGACAACCAGAGGCGTGCCGGTTTGTTGAACGAGTTGCGGGATACACACGCGCGCCTGGCCGACATCACTGCAAGGCTGCACGCGGTCAGCCAGAAATTGCAGCCGCAGGGAGCATCCGCGTTGCCGCAGCCGATCGGCGGCGAAACCGTGCGGGCCCAGGTGACGATCATCCGCTCCGTCGATGCGCGATGGCGCAAGCAGCCGGCCGACCTGGATACCGCGGTGGCGCCGGGTGATACGATCGAGGTCAGGTTCAGCAGCGCGCTCGAAAGCGCGGCGGTGCAATAAACAATCCCTGCCGGCGCCGCCGGCAGCGGCAATATCTTCGATGTCGTTGCGAGAACGGTCGTGAGCGAAGAGATCAGCGTCGCCGGCGCTTACAACAAAGGCAGCATTATCTTCATGGGAATGGAGATCCTGGTTGCGCCCGGTGCGCTGGTGCCGCGGCCGGAAACAGAGCTGCTCGGCTCCATTGCAGTAGATGTTCTGCGCGCAATGGACCTGCCGGCGCCGCGTGTGGTCGATATGTGCTGCGGCGCCGGCAACCTGGCCTGCGCGATCGCTAGCCATATCCCATCCGCGCGAGTTTGGGCCTGCGACCTTACCGACGGCTGTATCGACGCGGCGCGGCGAAATGTCGTTCATCATGGCCTGACCGACCGGATTTCAGTGCATCAGGGTGATTTGTTCGAAGGGGTGTCCAGACTGGAGCTCGACGGCACGCTTCATGCCATCGTCTGCAATCCGCCCTACATTTCGGAGAAGCGCCTCGAGGGTGACCGCCGCCATCTGGTTGTGCTCGAGCCGCGAGAGGCATTCGCGGCCGGTCCCTATGGGCTCAGCATTCATATGCGGGTCGTCAAGGACGCGCTGCGCTACCTCCGACCAGGCGGCGTCCTACTGTTCGAGGTGGGGCTTGGTCAGGACCGCCAAGTCATAAGTCTTCTGGAGCGCAGCAAGGGCTACGCGCAGATACGCACTTTCGCCAACCATGCCGGTGAAGTGCGGGTGGTCCTGGCAGAGGCCAGGCGGCAGGCATGATTGCATTCGGCCGTTACCGGGCCGACCGTCCAGATCATTTCTTCTTGCGCCAGATCATTTCTTCTTGCGAACGATGAACCGCGCGATTCCTTGAATTGAATCGAGGTTTTCCGGCAGGAGTTCACTGTCTTCCACCGTGATGCCGAAAGTCTCTTCGATGAACCCGATCACCTCGAGCACTCCGGTCGAGTCGACGATCCCCTGATCGAGCAATGATGCGGTGAGGGATAGCGCCTTGACGTCCGCGATGTAGAAATTCGAGGCCAGGAAGCTGCGGATCTGGTTGATATGGATGTCGTCGCTTTCCGCGGCCGATATCATGGAATCCATCTAATCCATCCTCCATTGCAAAGGCGACTTGCGATCGCGCATCTGAAACAATCTACGACAGGGCCGCTTTCTTGAGTTTTCCGGTATCGGTCATCGGCAGGCTGGGCACGATTACGATGGTCTTTGGCACCATGAAATTCTCCAGCCGTTTCCGGCACTCCATCAGGAGCTGCCTTTCGCCGACAATTCTTCCCTGCTCGATGACCACGAATGCCTTGACCGCTTGTCCGAGGAGGTNGGAGTTCAGACGTGTGCTCTTCCGATCTTCTTTCACGCCAGGGACGTCCATCAGCACGCTTTCCACCTCTTTGGGAGCGACCTTTTCGCCTCGTGATTTTATGATCTCGTCACCACGGCCGACGAAGTACAAATAGCCTTCCGCATCCATCCGGCAGTAGTCGCCCGTGTAGAGGACCTGCTCGCCCGGCAGCGGCCCCGGCTTCAGCTTCCTTGCAGTTGCCTCGGGCTTGCCCCAATAGCCTTTCATCACCGTTGCGCCGCGAACTACCAGTTGGCCAACGACGCCCGGGCCGACCCGCCTGCCACCCTCGTCGACGATCCACACTTCTGTATTGGGAATGGCAATGCCTACGCTCAGGGGCTTTCGCCCGAGATCGTCGGGCGGCAGATAGCTGCAGCGTTTGCATTCGGTGAGACCGTACATGGAATAGATGCGTGCACCCGAAAACAGCTCCCTGAGCATGGCAATCTGCTTGAGCGGCAGGGCGGCCGCCGTATTGGTGACATACCGAATGCTCGAGAAATCGGTGCTCTTCAGCGATCTGAGCTCCGCAAGCGCCGCGAAGATTGTGGGCACGCCGGGAAAACCTGTGATCTGCTCGTCCTTGATGACCTGAAGGATCTGCGCCGGAAAAGCGAAGGAGCGTTCGAGGACGAGCCGTGCGCCGGTGCGAAAGGCCATGATCATCTGATAGAGCCCGTAGTCGAAGGCGAGGGGCAGGACATTCAGGATCACCTCATCTTCACGCAGCTCCAGATAAGAGGCAATCGATGTGCACGCGGCAGTCATGTTGCCGTGCGTCAACATGACCCCCTTGGGTTCGCCGGTGGATCCGGAGGTGTAGACGATGGCGGCGAGATCGATGTCGATCGATTTGCGCGGCGGCGCAACAGAAGGTCTTTCGACGATCGTGTCCCAGCGCACGGCGTGCGGCAATCGGTTGAACTCGGCCTCGTCGATCGGCCCAGAAACGATCACCGCGCGCAGTGAGTGACAGTCGCGCGACGGTTGGCAGAATATCGAGTGCAGATGGCTGTCCGTGATCAGCGCCGTTGGCAGGCAATCGTTGAGCAGGTAATCAAGCTTCTCGCTTTTCGTAAGCGGGTTGACGATGCAGACCACGGCGCTCGCCTTGAGCACCGCCCAGAAGCTGACGACGGTTTCGACCGTGTTGTCGGCGAAGATCATGACGCGGTCACCACGCTCGACGCCCGCCGCAGCCAGGAAATGCGCGATCCTGTCGGAGCGCTCATCGATCTCCGCGTAGGTGACGCGTTGCTTGCCGGCCACCAACGCGATCTTGCCGCCAAGCCGGCCGGCGGAATGGATGAGGTAGTCCTGCAGAAGTGGTATGGCGCCGTGGATCATGCCAGGACCCTTTCCCGCCGCTCGTGATCGACGTCGATCCTGAGCTTGGCTTTGTCCGCTCCGCCCGGGCGGCTTGCGATGAACTGCTGATGCAGAATCTGGGTCGACAGCACGCCGACCAGTGCCATGTTGTCGGAGTTGGAGAGATCGCCGTCGCCGGCCCTGGACCGGCACTTGCCGAGCAGGATAGCCACCGATTTAGGATCGAAGACATTTGCCGCGCGCAATGCCGTGTCCGACAGTGCCTCGCGAATGTAATCTGGTGCATCATGGCCAACGAAGCTAAGCGCGTTTGGCGCCCTGTAGGGCTGCTTCGTTCGGGCTACGACCTGCGGTGGTACGATCGGCTGTGCCGCTCGCTTGAGCACGTGCTTTTCATCGAGGACACGCAGCTTGTATGCGTCAGGAAGCGAATTCGCGAGCGCCACGACATCGTCGTCGAGATAGGGGAAGCGCCCCTCGACCGAGTGTGCCATCAGCATCCTGTCGCCCTGCGAGGAGAGCAGGTAGCCCGACATCAGCGTTCGGATTTCGAGATATTGGTCCTGGGCAAGGAAGCTCCATCGCGAAAATTCGGCGGGGAGGGGGGTGAGCAGTTCGGAGACCGCATTGCGGTGCTGCGAGGCGCCGCGCATGTCGGGGCAGAATAGGCGCTTAATGGCGCTCGTGGTGCGCCAGCGCGTGTCGTGTGCAAAGCCGGGCATGTCGCAGGCATGAAGATCGCGTCCGAAGAACTGTCGCGCCATGGCCTGTTGGTGCACCGGTGAGCGCGACAGATAGGGGTAGAGTCGCTCGAGCAGTCGCGCACGCCGGCTCGAAGCAGGTTGGCGCCCCCAGAAGCGGCGAACCTTGCCTTCGCGGAAAAGGTCGTAGCCGGCGAACATCTCGTCGGCGCCTTCCCCTGTCAGCACAACCTTGATGCCGCGCTCGCGGACCAACTTGGAAAGGAGGAAGAGCGGTGCCGGGGCCGTCCTCAGGATTGGCCGCTCGGCGTGGTAGACGACCTCGGGAAAAACCGCTGCAATGTCGCGGCGGGAAATCACCACCTCGTGGTGCTCGCTCGCAGTCGCGGCGGCGACCAGGCGCTGGAAATAGGTCTCGTCGTATTCGGCGTCGGCAAAACGCAAGGAGAATGTCTGGAAGCGCTCCCCCGCGAAACGTCTCCCAAGCGCCGCGACAAGTGAGCTGTCGAGCCCACCGGACAAATAGCAGCCCACCGGCACGTCGGCCTGCACCATCCGCAGCGCCGTCGCGGCTTCGAGCGCACCGCGGACCGCCTCGACGGCATCGTCGCACGAGCCGGTGAACCACTCAGGGTCCGAACCGGAAATCCGCGGATAATGCGGCTCCCAGAAGGCCGTCTCCCGCGCCACGCCGCCCTCATAGAGCCGGATATGTCCAGGCTGCAGTTCCTTGACGCCTTCGAAGACGCTCTGGGGCGGGATTACCGTCCAGAATGTGAACGTCTGATCGATCCCTGCCGGATCAAAGGCGCGAGGTATCGCTGTTTCCGCGGCGAAAATGGCTTTGACTTCGCTTGCAAAGAAGACGCGGCCGGCGTGCTCGCAATAATACAGCGGGCAGATCCCGTAGCGGTCACGCGACAGGATCAGGCGGCCGGCAGCAGAGTCCCATATCGCGACTGCCCATTGACCATTCATCCGCTCAAAGGCGGCCTGGCCCCAGGCCNCGGCCGGCAGCAGAGTCCCATATCGCGACTGCCCATTGACCATTCATCCGCTCAAAGGCGGCCTGGCCCCAGGCCTGGTAAGCATGGAGCACGACTTCCGTGTCGCTACGCGTACGGAAGCGGTGACCAAGCGCGATCAACTTGTCGCGCAATTCGACGTAGTTGAAGATTTCGCCGTTGAAGACGATCCATGTCAGGCCGCTGACGTCGGCGAGTGGCTGCTGGCCGTGCAGCAGGTCGACGACGGACAGGCGGGCATGCGCCAAACCCGCGCGTCGGTCGCGGTACAGCCCCCGCTCGTCGGGTCCGCGGTGCGCGAGCGCGCCTACCATACGCAACAGCGCTTCCCGCGAAGGAGGTGGGGCAGTGGCGCTCAGCGCGACAATTCCGGCGATCCCGCACATCCGTCAGTCCACCGTCATTGGCACCGAAGGCAAAGGCAGGGCGTGCAGATAGCGTGCCGCTCGACGCTTGGCTTCGATATCCTTGAAGACCTTCTGGACCTCATCTGGTGACAGCCCGGCAACATCCGCGACATCATCGGCGCAGATGCCATGGTTCACGCCGTAGAGGCATAGGTCCGTCTGATGATAGGGCAGGGCGAAATAGAACTCCTCCTGGCTCTGCGCCATGGAGAAGGTGTCGGTCGTCGGCGGCCTGCGCCGGATCTCCCCGTCCACACCGAGATATTCCGCCAGTTGATAGACCTGCGTCTTGTAGAGATGGACGATGGGCATCAGGTCAGCGATTCCGTCGCCTTGCTTGACGAAAAACCCCTGATCATATTCGAGCCGGTTAGGCGTGCCCGCCACCGCATAGCCGAGACGGTCCGCGTGATAGTACTCAGTCATCTTGCGAATGCGCTGCTTGTAATTGGTCGCGGCCACTATCTGCAGATAGGCCGCTCCTGACAGGCGCACGGTATCGATCTTCCCCTCGGGATCCTGAACGGTGAGACGGGTGATATTGAGGCCTTTGCTCTCCAGCACCGAGGTCAGCACCAGCTTGCATTTCCACCCTTCGCCGTAGTCCGGAACAACGGTGCGAATGGCCTCCATCTGCCGGCTGTAGGCACCGATGGCGTCGAGCGCCGGCGCAATGTCCTCGGCGATGGTGTCGATGCCCAGCTGACCGGCGATAACGCGCCCCAGCCTCAGCGAGTCCCCGGACGAGTCACGTTCCGGCATGAAGATCCCGAACACTTTGTCCTTGCCGAAGGCAGCCACGCACAAGGATGCGACCACCGAACTGTCGATGCCGCCTGAGAGCCCGACCACCACTCCGCGCCGGCGAAGCGTGACCAATACCTGCTCGCGCACGGATGCTACGATGCGGTCGACCTCCGCGGCCGCATCCAGTGCCAGAACATCCTTGCCGAACCGCGAAGTCACGCGAAGCTGCCTTTCATGGTCGAAGACTCGGCCGGCGAATAAGTGCGAGCGACCGCCTCCTCGATCAGCGGACGATTGACGCCGATGTGAGGCTCGACGACCAGATCAATGTGGTTGCCAGCAATCGGGATGACCTGCAGGTCCGCGAACACCCGATCCCACCCGATGGCAAGAGGCATTCCCGGTCGCGCGCAACGGAACAGCGTTCCGGTGATCGGGAGCACCGTTCTTGGCTGCTCCAACCAACGGAAGAAGGCCTGCGCACGCAAGACTTCCTGCAACTCCAGCTTGATGCGAAAGCTGGTTGCATTGAATTGTCCCCGGGAAAAGTGGTCGATGGCGTGGGCAAGACGAGCTTCCTGGCCGACCTTGACCGTGAGCTTCGCCAAAACACGGCAAGCCATTCGATAGGGTGACATGCGGTTGGACCGGACCCGACGCAAGGTGCGGGTGATTGTCTCCCAGGGCCGGCTCCGCTCGCCAGCCAGGCTGGTGTCGAGGATACCGACAAACTTCACGGACCTTCCCTCCTTCAGCAGGCGCACGGCAACTTCGAACGCGACGGCTCCGCCGAGCGAGTGGCCGAGAAGCCTTACATGCCCCGACGGCTGGATGCGGCTGATCTGTTCAAGCGCGGCGTCCACCATGGCGGCAAGATCGTTCTGGCCGCTGAGAATGGTCGCGAGGCTGGGATATCTTATCGGCCGGACCGTCGCGACTTTGCCCATGGCTGAGGCGAAGGCTGCAAGACTAGGCCCATAGCCCACGGAGCCCGGAAACAGAAAGAGAAAAGGCCGATCATGCTCCAGCACATGGCCGGGCGCATTGCCGCCTTGTGCGGACGCGACCGCGTTGACCATCGCCTCGGCGCTCATCCCGACGGTAAATGCCTCAAGATCCAGTTCCTGGCCGATTTCGTTCTCGATCTCCATGACGCAGTGGAGCAGCTTCAGCGAGTCCCCTCCCGCTTCATCCCATCGCCCGACGGCTGCCCGCGTGTTGAGGACCCTGGTCCAGGCATTCTGTACTGCTTGATGGGCTTTGAGATCGCTGCCTGAAATCGGTGGATCGGCAACTTGGGTAGGCTTCTTGGCCAGAAGATCCATTTTCCCGAGTTTCGCCACATCTATTTTTCCGCCCGCCAGGCGCGGAATATCCTCTACCCTGTGGAGCCGAAGCGGGCGCAGTGGCGGCGGTAGCGTCTTTGCAAGCAGCTGGCGAAGGTCGTCGGCGAAGGCCGGACCGGCGGAATTCCTGGGGATCGCGAAAGCGACCAGTTCGTTGGCCTCGGTCACGATCGTCACCGCATCCTCGACCGACGAGGCGGAGCGCAGGATCCTTTCGACTTCGGCCGGCTCGATGCGCCGACCGTTGATCTTTATCTGCCGCCCCTTGCGGCCGACGATCCTCAGCAGGCCCCGATTGTCCAATTGGACGAGATCGCCGGTAGCGAATATCCGTTGACGTGGATCATCGGGATCCGCCTCGGCAGGAATGACGGTGCCGTTTTCCCAGTGGCCGAGCAAGACGTAGGGGCTCTTGATGACGAGTTCCCCGCTTCCACCCCGCGGTACGCTGTCACCGTCCTCGTTGACGATCGCAAACGCTATTCCTGGCAAGAGCCGGCCGACCGGCACGGACGTTTGGTGCTTTGGTTGAACGCGAGGCAGAAACCATTGTGACCCGGTCGTCTCGGTTGACGAGTAGCCGATCTGTACGAGGCAATGAGCAGGAATCGCCTTTCGCAAAAGGGCAATGTCGGTCCAAAGCACTTTCTCGCCGCCGACGCGGACCACCCTGAGCGATCCGAACGCATCGGCGGGAGCATTGGCCATGAGGGCGCGAAGCAGCGCGGGCACGAGGTAAGTAAGCGTCGCGCCAACCTGCTGCATTCGCTCGCGAACCGCACGCAGACCGATCGCTTCCACGTCGACCATATGCAAAGTGGCGCCGCACAGGACCGAAGTCAGGATTTCTCGACATCCGGCTATGGTGGCGGGCCCTGTCAAGGGGAGGAAGACATCGTCGGAATTGATGTGACACGCATCGGCATATTGATGCACCCGCCAGAGCAGGCTGCGCTGGCTGTTGACTATGCCCTTCGGAGATCCGGTGCTGCCAGACGTGTAAAGAACCATCGCCGGTGCGTCGACGGATACGGCAGGCAATTGCGTTGACGACAGCCGCTCCGTCGACGCGGGGCTGACAGTCACATCGATCCACCGGATGTCCTCGGGTAAACCCGCATGCCGGTTTCCAACGCCAAGAATGGCGCGGAGCCGCGCGACGCCCACGATCTCGTTGACACGGGCGATTGGGTCCCGGGCGTTGAGCGGGACCGAAATCCTTCCCGCCGCCATGCTCGCCAGGACAGCAACGATGTACCAGACGGTGTTTGGTTGATAAATTCCGATCGGCTGCCCTTCGGGAACGACGGCAGCGATCCGGCGGGACAGGACTTCGACGGCAGTTGCAAGCTCGAAGTACGACAGTTGGTTCACGCCGTCATGCACGGCGGCTTTTTCGGAATATTGGGCCGCGACTTTCTTCAGCTGATCGGCAATCCCGACATCCGCAAATGTCGGACCCAACTTTTGATGAAGGCGCAGCGCCGGGCCACCTTGATCCAGGGCGGAGGCCGGGACGTCTATCCATCTGCGGGAGGGCCGAGAATCCTGATGATGGTCCTGATCCGCTGCTGGTGCATTCAAATACGCCGGGAGCATGGCTTGCCTGAGTTTGCGGTTGATACCCGGTTATGAGCTTGCGAGAGGGGGAATTCATCGATCATTCTGATGATGAACAGGGCACGGAAAGAGATTAGGCGTCGGCTTCCCTTGCCACGGGCGCGTATTGCGAAGCGAATGAACAGAGAGCATGGTTGGAACCAATCCGCTGTTGAACTGTTGTTTCCCCAGCGTGGAGATGTCCCCTCAACTCCTAGCCGATAGCCCGCTGCACTCCCCGAGGCAGCGGGCTTTCTTGTTTTCACTTGGAAATCGCGGCCTCTCGCGAACAAGCCTGTCAGGCGAGACCAGCCGTGCTGTAAATAGGCTTTTCAGGATCTAGCGTCTTCCCGGGAGACTTGGAGGCTCCCGTCAGGCGCTGTCCTTGTATGACTTCGCCGCCTCATCGATCTTGCGCCAATCGTTGCCGTGGCGACGTACCAGCTCTCTTGCCTGAGCGGGCGACAGGTCGTGCGTTTCGACGACATGCCGGACCTCCGCGTCCTCGCCTTTCAAGGGACGTGTACGACGCCTCTTGGTCGGTTGATCCCCCATCTCTCCATCTCGCCTTGACACGATCGATTCCTCCGGTGTCGCGAACAAGCTGCGAGTGGGGAAAAGGTTTCACTGATGGGTGCATGAAGCCCCGATAGCGTCCGCGGTACGGCAGTTGTCTTGGCGAATGCGCCAATTCCGCCAAGCGCGGCGTTCCGTAAAGCAACTGAAGCGGAGAGGGATAGGTGTGCCTCGGGCCGTGAGCGTTCACTTGCGATCCAGCACTTTACGGATCTTTTCCGCCAATTCGTCAATCGTGTAGGGCTTGGTCAAAAGCTCCGTTCCAAAATCAAGCGTGCCGTTGTGAACAATCGCGTTTCGCGTGTAGCCGGTGGTGTAGAGCACTTTTAGCAACGGGTGCATGCTCTTGACATGATCGACCAGTTCCCGCCCTGACATCTCCGGCATGACCACGTCAGTGAACAGAAGCGACGGCACTTGCCCGCTTGCGACGGCCGCCAGCGCGTCTCGCGGCCCTTGCATTTCCAACACGGAATAGCCCAGTTCCCGCAGCGCCTCCGCAGCCATCAGCCGGACGCGATCTTCATCCTCGACAACCATGATGATCTCGTCCTCACTGCCGGGGTGCTCGCCCGCGACGGACTCGGCCTGGCTGTCGACCACGTCGCCGTGCGAGCGCGGCAGGTAGATTTTCAAAGTGGTTCCGATACCTTGCTCGGAATAGATCTTGACGCTGCCGCCGGACTGGCGAACAAATCCATAAACCTGGCTGAGCCCCAGCCCGGTGCCTTTGCCAACCCCCTTTGTGGTGAAGAACGGATCGAAGGCTCTGGCCAATACGTCGGCAGTCATTCCGGTTCCGGTGTCCGTGACAGCTATCATCACATACTGGCCGGAGGGTATTGCGTTTTCTCTCGCATACCGGTCGTCGACATGGGCATTGGATGTCTCGATGGTCAGCCTTCCGCCAGCGGGCATGGCATCCCGCGCGTTGACGCAAAGGTTGAGCAACGCGCTTTCCAGCTGCCCTGCGTCGACTTCCACATGCCATAGTCCCGCGGCGAGCACGGTCTCGATTTGGATGGGCTCCCCAAGCGTCCGGCTCAGCAATTCACTCATATCCGAGACGAGGCGATTGGGATTCAGGCGCTTGGGCGCCAGGGGTTGCTGGCGGGAGAAGGCAAGCAGCCGCTTGGTAAGTTCCGCAGCACGTTGGGCTCCATCGATCGCGCCGGTCACGAACTGGTGGACGTTGGTATCGCCGTTTCTGAGCTTGCGCTGCACAAGGTTCAGGCCGCCGATGATGACAGCCAGCATATTGTTGAAGTCGTGCGCGATGCCGCCGGTAAGCTGTCCGACAGCTTCCATCTTCTGGGCCTGCCGCAGGTGCTCTTCTGCTCTGGTGCGTTCGGCGACTTCGTCCATGACACGTTGTTCAAGGGTGCCATTGAGCGTCTGCAGCGCCTTGAATAGTCGAGAATTGTCGATTGCCGTCGCGGCATGCCCCGCAAGCCCCAGCAAGGCCTTCTCTTGCTGTTCGGCGAAGACGCCGATCTCTGCATGACCAAAGAAGAGGCCGCCCAGCACCTCGCCCGAACGCGAGACAACCGGTACCGCAAGATAGGAACGTACTGGCAGATGGCCCTCCGGCATTCCCTTGCGGGGCCAGTTCTTGCCGTAGAGCGGGTCGGCGAGGATGTCGTCGGAGCGAATCACGCTTGTCCCGCGGAAAGTGGGGTCGAACACCGCCGTGTTGCGAGGCATTGGAAAATTTTCGAACGCGGAGCGAGGTGCGCCCGACAGGGCGTAGAGCATGTAGCTGTCGCCCTTGTCGTCGATCACATTGTAGAAGAAAGCTCCGAATTGTGCGCCCGACAGCGCTACGCCGGCATCAGTTACCGTTTGAACAATCCGCTCCACGTCGAGCTCGGCCGCTACCGCGGCAGCGGTGACGTTCATCATCTGAAGCTGATGCTCCACCCGCTTTCGCGCGGTGATATCCATGACGGTACCGATGAAGCGGACCGCGCGCCCTGACTGGAAAAGCGACTCGCCCGCTGCCGCAATCCAGCGTTCCTTGCCGTCGTGCAAGCCGACCGTCCGATATTCGATGTCGTAGCGGGAAGTCGTGCCCGGCGCGAGCGCCTGGCGTACGGCCTCGTCGGCGCGGGCCCGATCTTCTGGATGAATACCCGCCAGGAACGCGCTTTCATATGTTACCTCCGCATCTGGCGGGAGGCCGAAAAGGGCTTTGCACCGGTCATCCCACCGCAGAGCCTTGGTGACGGGATCGTAGTCCCAGGTCCCGATAGCGGCTGCGTCCGTGGCAAGCCGGAGGCGCTCCTCACTGGCCCGGGCCGCCTGTTCCGAGCGAACGCGCTCGATGTGAGCCCAGGACCGCTCCGTCACCTCCGTCAGCAAGGACAGTTCGCGCTGTGACCAGACGCGGGGCTGCTTGTCGTGAATGGCCATCAGGGCGGTCAGACGGCCCTGTTTTACCAAGGGCATGCAGATGGTTGCCGTTATGCCGATGTTCTGAAAGGTCTTTGCCTCCTCGGGCGCAATTTCCTCGAGGTTGTTGTTGATGATGAGCGGCCGATTGGCGCTGAGATTGGTGACTGCCAGGCGGCCAAAATCGGCAAGACTGTAATACCCTCTGATGCTGGGCGAGCCGGGTGCGCTCCAGTCGCCACGGATGGTGAAATGGTCCTGGTCCTGCTCCATGTCGGCGTAGGCGCAAATCGAGACGCCAAGATGTTCGCCCAACAGACGAGTGGTGATCGCCATGACGGCGTCGGCGTCGGCCGCGAGCGCAATCTCCCTTCCAAGACGGTCGAGAAAAGCCAGGCGTTCGGCGTTCTCACGCAGCGCTCGCTCAGCGCGAAGCCGCTCTATGGCGGTACGCGTCCGATCCGCCACTTCCGAAATAAGCGCCACCTCCTCCTTGGCCCAGCGTCTGGGCGCGGAGTGGTTCAGGTACAGCAGCGCCACCAAACCGCCATGCTCGGTAACCGGCATGTTGATGACGGATTGGGCGCTGATGGCTTTGAGAGCCTCTGCATGATCCCTTGTTCGCGGGTCTGTCTCGGCATTTTCGAAGACAACGGTGTCGCCCCGCTTCAAGTCCTCGATATACGAGCCGTAGTTCCTGAAATTCAGGGTCCCAGCCAGGCTTTTGATGCCTGGCGCGTTCCAGTCCCTCTCGATCGTGATGGTTTCTTTCTCAAGATCGATCGTGCCGTATCCGGCTCGGCTGACATCGAAATGTCTCCCTACCAGTTCCGCGGCTGCGTGGGCCAATTCGGCAGGATCAGTAATCTCGCGAATCCGGTCGCCCAGCGCCGCCAACAGCTCGAAGCGTTGCAGTTCAGATTGACGATCGCCTGCAGTGACCCCCATATCGCCCCCGTTTTGCCCGGACTGGATAATGCGATTGACGGCCAAGAGTTCCATTGCGGGCAGGACGCTTCTTTGACGGGCAGGTCGGCGGTTCGCGCGAACACCTTGGGTGATACACGATGAGACGCGGCTTGAACGGCGAGAAACATCCACGATGTTCCTTGGTCGTGTTTAGCTTTAGAAACCTCTACAGTGCCGCGGTTCGACGGTCGTGCGGGTTCCGTTGGGCGCTCCGGCGGACCATGGACGCGTAGCGCTAGCCGCGTCGCTATACGCAATTGGATCTTTGTGCGCGAACTTGCCTCGGTCCATCGTAGGTTAGCGACACGTCGTGCGCTGTGCCGCATAAGCGAGAGGTCAGCGGGCATGTAACGCTCCGCTGCTTGGGAGACCATCGCACTCTCGCTCGTTTGGAGACGCTTGATGCTTGACCGACCCATTCGCACGGATACCCTCTACCCGAATGACCTGGACACGCTTCGCGCGGTCTTCGACGCGATGTGCCAGGAGTTTGCCATTTTGCCGGACACCGCGGCGGCTCACTCCATCGCGAGAGAGCTGATCAGGCTTTTCCAGACCGGGATCACGGAATCGGCCATGCTGATGATTGCCGTGCGCGCGCGTTGGCAGGACGACTGGCAAAAGGAAGCCAGCAACGCTGCCTGACCGGTGCAGGCGCACAATCGGTGCATCCTTTTCGAAACGGTGGCGTTGACCGTCACCCTGCCAGCAATGGCCGATCCGTTATCACCACCGACAGGAGGGATCGATGCCGAAATTTCGTTTCGAGTTTATCGAGGGCATGTCCCAGCCTGCAATCTTCGCCGACATGGCTGATCGGGATGAGGCTATCAAAGAGGCGAAGCGCGCAGCCAAGGAGGCCATGCTTGACGGAATTATCGATGGCGCGGACCCGACCAGTTGGGTGACGAAAGTCTACGACGAGGCGGGTTATCTCGTCGTCACACTTGGATTCCAGGATCTGGTCGCCGCCCCCGAGGATTCGCAGCGATTAAAAGAGGCGGACGAACCTGGCGTCATGCGGTCCGGCTGAAGCCCGAATTCTCAGTTCACCGGGGCCAGTCGAGTTCGATCCAGGCCGGCGCGTGATCGCTTGGCTTGTCCCATCCTCGTACCGACTCATCCACGCCCGCGCCGCCCAGCCTGTCCGTGAGCGAGGGGCTCACGAGAAGATGGTCCATTCGGAGGCCGGAGCTGCGGTCGTAACCGCCCCGGTAGGAAAAATTCCAGTAGGTATAGACGCCTCTCTCGGGACGGATCAGCCTGACGGCGTCGGTCCAGCCATCGGCAAGCAGGTCGGCGTAAGCCTGTCGGCTCTCCGGGAAGTAGACGGCGTCGCCCAGCCATCGTGCCGGAACCGCGGCGTCGATCGGCGCCGGCACCACGTTGTAGTCGCCGCAAAGCAGGCTGGCGGGCGCGTCCTTGATCAGGAGCCGTCCGTAGTCGATCAGCCGCTCGAACCAGCGGAGCTTATAGTCGAACTTCGGACCAGGCGCCGGGTTGCCGTTGGGCAGGTATAGGCAACCAACAACGAGACCGTCGATCTCCGCCTCGATGTAACGGCTATGCGTGTCATCGGCGTCACCGGGCAACCCGCGCCGACGCTCGTGCGGCTGCTTGCCTCGAGCGAGAATGGCTACGCCGTTGTACGACTTCTGTCCGTGCCATATCGCCCCGTAGCCGGCGTTGCTGATGGCATCGGCAGGAAACTTTTCGTCCGATGTCTTCAATTCCTGGAGACAAACGATGTCGTAGTGCGTCTCACCTAGCCATTTGAGCAGAACCGGCAATCGACCGTTGACGCCGTTTACGTTAAAGGTAGCGACCCGGATCATCTGAAGCCTTGAGGCATCTATTCATAAAATGGCGCTCCCCGTTTGAGCGAGTTCGGCAGTGCCTTTTGTCGGCTGCCTCAGCTCTTCACTCATATCATTTATCGCCTGCCAGCCGCCCGACGTCGTTCGAGGATGAGTCTTCGGTTGTGTTTCGCAGGTGCTCACCTTGTCCGTTAGGATTAACCGCGAAGCGGCAAGAAGGTTTCGACCCCGAGTAGGAAGCGGTGTGACAACGAGATCGAAGCTCTCTGGTTGCGGCTGATGCCGGCGGGCTAATGCGGTCCCTCGGCGTGTCGTGCTGGAACATCGAACGAACCAGATAGTTCGCCGCTGATGGAGCAAACCTTCGATGAAAGCCATGCCGGCCACCCGCTCGCCGACGCCGAAGATGTGCTGATCGTCGGTGGCGGGCCAGCGGGGCTGACAGCGGCCCAGTATCTCGCCCGCTTTCGCCATCGCGTGCTGGTGGTCGATGCCGGCCATCCCCGTGCCGCTCTGATCCCGAAAAGCCATAACTGTCCGGGCTTTCCCGAAGGGATAAGTGGCCCTGACCTTCTCGATCGGCTTCGACGTCACGCGAGCTTGTACGGAGCAACCTTGATACGGGGGCAGGTGTTTTCGCTGGCCGCTGGCGAGGGAGGCTTTGATGCTGAGACCTCGATCGGCGCAATCCGCGCGCGTAAGGTCTTCCTGTCGACCGGGATTGTCGACACGACACCCGAATTGCCTCGCTTGGCGGAGGCGATTGCGGCAGGTGTCGTTCGGCTTTGTCCGGTGTGCGACGGGTATGAGGTGATCGACCGGAAGATAGCGGTCGTGGGGCAGGGTGACAGAGCCTTGCACGAGGCCATTTTCCTCAGTCGATTCACACCGCATGTAACGATGCTGGGCACCCACGCATCGGACTTTCCAACCAGCACGCGTCGCGCGGCCGGCGAAAGAGGGATAGCCATCCGTCACACTCTCGACAGGCTCAGCCCGGCTGCTGACGGTTGTGCGGCGATTTTGCAAGATGGAGCGACCTGCCGCTTCGATGCAGTCTACGCGGCCCTGGGATGCAAGGTGAGCTCGCAACTCGCCCTGGCCGTCGGCGCGAGATGTTGCGCGGAGGGCTACATCACGGTCGATGAGCACCAGCAGACTTCCGTCGACGGCATGTACGCCATCGGTGACGTTGTGAAAGCGCTAAATCAGATAGCGGTCGCGTTTGGACAAGCTGCCATCGCCGCATCCCATGCCCATAGAGAGCTTACCGCCTAGGCTGTTTGAGCCGGCTACAAAGCAACGTCGTTGTCCAGCGGAACAAGCCGCCACTCCGAAGGTTTGGCACGGAGGGCACCGGGCAGGACAGTTGCTGGCAGGCATTGGCATGGCGTTCGACAGGGATGGACCGAAGCTATCGACCGTGCTGTTCGTCGCCGCATTGTCGGCACTTGCCGGGTACAATCACGCCCGCGCCAAACGTGCGCTTGCTGGCCGGGCGCACGGCCATGTCATGGAGGTTGACGGTCTTCGCCTGCATTTTATCGAAGCCGGCACCGGCATGCCGCTCATTCTGCTGCATGGAAACGGATCCATGGCGCAGGATTTCAAGTCGAGCGGCATCTTCGATCAGGCGGCAAAAACCTACCGGGTACTCGCATTTGATCGGCCGGGCTTCGGGCGAAGCACGCGGTCGCGCGGCCGGCGGTGGTCTGCCCGCGACCAAGCCGATCTCATACATGCCGCCGCCGGCAGGCTGGGTATCGAGAACTACATCGTGCTTGGACATTCGTGGGGCGCTTGGGTAGCCCTCGAATTGGCGCGCAGGCATTCTCCTTGGGTTGCCGGCGTCGTGCTGGTCTCCGGCTATTACTATCCGCCGCCGCGGCTTGATCTTGCGCTGGCCGCCCTCCCGGCTCTGCCAGTCGTCGGCACCGCTTTTCGCCACACCTTGCTGCCGTTGCTTGTGAGGCTTGCCTGGCCTTGGACGATGCAGAAGATCTTCCACCCAGCGGATGTCGCTGTCGACTTCGCCGTTCTCGCAAAAGATGTCGCCAGCCGCCCTTCCCAACTGCGGGCGGTGTGTTTGGAATCCGCATCGATGCTGACGGCGGCCCTGCTGACGAAGGCCAGCTACACGGACATTGCCGTCCCGACCGGGATCCTGGCAGGTTCTGGAGACCGGCTGTTCGACGCCGAGGGGGAGGCACGACGCCTGCATGCGGAGGTCGGTGGGTCCCTCCTCGATGTCGTTGAGGGCGCCGGCCATATGGTTCATCAGAGCGCCCCTGAGGCGGTGATCGCCATGGTGGACGCGATTGCAGGACGGCACTCCTCGTCTAAAGAGACCAGCGGCTATGAGCCGGCTAGTTCAGGCGGTGCAGCCTCGCCGGACGTCCCAGGCGGGCGATGAGCAACGCTCGTAACATTGGCCGCCAAACCGGGCTTTCAAGTATGAACGATCAGCATCCCGCCGACATGCAGTCGGTCCTTCAGGAGAACATACAGGCTCTCGTCGACCACAGGCGACAACAGGAGGAGCACCAAGGCGTTCAGGTGCGAATTGCCGGCGCCGTTTCGCGCTTCGCGGGAAGCATGCCCTTTGTCTATTTGCATCTCGCAATTCTGGTCGCCTGGATCCTTGCGAACCTTGGCCTGATACCGGCCGTCCCGGCTTGGGACCCAACTTTTGTGATCCTGGCCATGGTGGCCTCTGTCGAGGCGATCTTCCTGTCCACTTTCGTACTGATCAACCAAAACAGAATGGCCGAACACAGCGAGCGCAGAGCGGAGCTGGATCTGCAGATCAGCCTTCTCAACGAACACGAAACCACGCGGCTCATCGAAATGGTGGCTGCTTTGACGGCACGCCTCAATGTCTCGACACCGGCCGATGAGGAGTTGCCGCAACTGGCCGAGAATGTCGATCCCCGGCAGGTGATGACGGAAATCCAGCAAGCGTCTGGAGATCAGTAGAAACCTTGAGCAAAAACGAAAATGACCGCATTGGAGGCGGGCTGCCGCAGAGGCTAATCCAATAAGAGCCTACATCCGGAGGAACATTCGCTGCACTTCAAGGTTCGGTCGCGGGCCTACAATCCTCCCCTGTCTTGGCCTTCGAGGCTGTCGAAGCAGCTTCAGCCCGTCTCGGCTTTCCGAGGCGGGCTTCTCATGACTCCGCCGCGAGGTCGCGGCGGGACTCAGCCGACAACAGGCCGATGCGTGTCATATGGAACCAAGTTGACGCCGAGATCGTAGTGGCGGTGGCGACTTGGGGATATCCCGGATGAGCGATGGCGTTGTTCTGATCGTCGAAGACGAGACGATGATACTGCTCGACCTCGAGTCAGCTTTGGAGGAGGCTGGCTCCCAGGTCGTCGGCGTTCGAAATGCTGCCGAGGCGCTGGCCGCCTTCGACCGCGATCCCACCAGGTTCAAGGCCGTGCTCACCGACATCCGTTTGGGGCCGGGACAATCCGGGTGGGAGATCGCCCGGCATTTGCGTAGGTCCAACTCGACCATCCCAGTTGTCTATATGAGCGGCGACAGCGCGGTACACTGGGGAGCGGAAGGAGTGCCCAACAGCATCATCATCACCAAGCCCTTCTTTCTGCCGCAAATCATAACCGCCGTTTCGCAGCTTTTAAACGCACAGCAAGCCCCAGAAACTCACATCTAGCGCTGATGAGCTTTTTCTCCCTCCACGAAAACCCATGGAACATTCAGTCCCGACCGGCGTTAGGGCGTGCCGGGGAATCCTTATTGTAGGTTTCTTGCAGCGCATGGGCGGGATAAAATGCATAGGGATGCCTATACCCCATCGGAACTTGCCATATTGAGCCGTGTCCTTGCACGCAGCAATCTCAAGAACGAGACTGAAGCCGAGAGAGAACGGCGCGCCTCGCGCATTCTTGCTTACTACCAGGCCGGGATCACGGACGAGAACGAGCTTGAACAGTTATCCCGGCAGCCGCTGGGAAGATGACGACTGATCTTCCGTGTTGGGAGGTTTCTGAGAAGCTGCGGTTTCATGGCCTTTCGGGGAATAAACTTCGCCGCTATCGGATACCTGTGGGATTTGTCCCAAGCAAGCATGCACTTATTCGTCGAGCTTTCGGTCGAGTTCGTCGAGCAACGACCGATGCTGGCGTGGCACGTCCGTGTCAGTCGGTAGGTCCAGCAACTGGCGAAGCTGGCGACGGCTGGCGTCCGATGCAATCCACTGACGAATGAGACGGGCTATGGCCTTCTGTTGCGCCTTGCCGATTTCTTCCATGTTGGGAACCCGAGCTTGTCCGAGGTCGAACTCGGCGGATCCCCTCATGGTTCCCTGTCATGCATAACAAACCTGCGGTTGAGCTTGGGCTACTTTAGGGCAAGCGATGCGTGGCTGCCTGACAGGCATCGCGAATTTTTGCTTTGAACACTGCCGCGCTCACCATCAATTCGATTTTTCAGGCGTGGCTTCCGTCGGGACACCCGACAGGACAGCCATTCTTGTCCTTGCATTCTGTATCCGACCCTTGATGGTGGCTGTGTCGCAATCGCAGATGTCGGCGGCGTCTTCGTAGGATAGTCCGAGCATGCAAACCAGAACGATGGCCTGCCGCTCCGGATCCGCCAGGAGGTCAATGGCACGCGCTATCCTTGGGCCGGTTTCCATCTGTTCCTGTGTGTCGGTGGCAAAAGGCTCCGACAAGCAACTCGCCGGTCCTCGAGGCTGGGGGGCTGCGCCTTCAAGCCTGGCCAAGGAAGCCCTGCGCATGGTGGCGAAGATCCAGGGCTTTACCCGGCTTCCGTCAAGACCATCGAGATCTGCAATGCCTTTGACCAGTGTTTCTCGGACAAGATTGTCAGCTTCGTCGATGCTGCCGCAAAGCGAACGTGCGAATGCCCGCAATGCGGGAACAAGGTCGACTAGGTTCGTCTGTTCGCCAGAACTTGGTAAGGACGAGCCTCCTGGGTAGGTAATGGGCTGTGTCTGCTCCGCAAGCGCCGGATCGGACGCGGTGAGCTTGCGACGGTGTTCAGCCATCACACCGATCCTCCAGGGACATGGGACCTCTTTCGTGTCGGTCTGATCTGGTGGGGCGAAGGGTCCAAGAAGCGACAATTGTCATGTTTTGCTCCAGGCTGACACTCGGACCCGTCGTCTGCAGGGTCCTGCGTGCAAGCAAGGATGCATTGTCCCCGGCACGCACAGACCCAATTAATCCGGTCGCCGACTAGGCGCACTTACATAGATTAAAGCGCCCGCCACTTGCACCGATTGATCTACTCCATGACCGAGCACCGAGTGATCCTATGGCCCGGGGCTTTCGAGATACGTCTTCTGGCTCAATGCCGTCCGATGGGCATGTTGAAGCTGGTTGGGTGGGGCTGATCCAGTACTGGCGCGAAAATCGGCCGGATTCATCTCATCAATTTGATCTGAAGCGAGAGGCTCAGCCGCAGAACTTTGTCCCCATTTTCATCACGCACCTCGACAAACAATTTCTGCCCGTCAACGCCTTTCAGTGCGTCTCTCGTGAGGTCAATGAGGCCTTCGAATCCGACTCGGCGCACCTCTTCTAGGCCAGCGCATTCGACACCTATCTCATCCTGCAAGACCAAATCGCGATCGCCGGTGTCAAAGAAAAATCGTGCCATGGGAGAGCTTCCGTCACCACTAATCTGCCGGGTTCTTTTGATGCAGGTAAGTCGTGTCGAAATCCCCTGCGTGAGTGAGGCCGGGCCAGTCGATTGCATGCATTCTCGACCCCGTGGTGGCGATTAGGCCTTCACGTCGTAGTTCCTGAAGCATTCGGTTGACGTGGACCGTCGACAAACCCAATGCATCGCCAAGTGCGGCTTGGGTTATGGGAATATCAGCAATGTGATCCTGAATGCGTCCCACCGCCCGCAAGCGAAATATGAGTTCGCACAAAATGTGAGCCATGCGGGTGTAAGCCTCACGTCTTCCAACGTTGGTGACCCACTCCCTGTACATCGCGGCGTCGATCAGCGTCGACCGCCAGAAAGCGGTGGCGATGCGAGGGTGCTGGTCACAAATGCTGCGTAGAACGTCGTGTCGCATGAAGCCCACTCGGGCCGGCGTCAGGGTCGAGAAATTACAGTCCATGACCGACAGATGCAGCCCGTGCAGATCGGGGATGTCTCCGCCCACGAAGAAAGACGTGATCTGTCGCTTTCCTTCGCTTGTGTATTTGGTGGAGCCGATCAAACCATCCAGGACGACAAACGAGTAAACAGGATGGTCACCCTCACGCACCAGGTCGTGGTTGGCCGAAAAATCTTTCTCCTGAATGGGTATGCTTTTCAAAACCGCGATTTCAGCTTCTCGAATGTCCGAGATGGTCTGAAGCTTGCGGATAAGTATATCCGAGGATGAAGAGGGGGACAAAATGGCTACCTAGCTGATTTTGCCCACCGAACTTTTATCCCAGCTAAAAGTTCCGGATGGCGGTGAAATCCGAGTAAGCAGGCCTGGTTTGCCAAAGACGCGATCAAAACCGCGGTCTATGGAGCAAACGCACCCACGGCTTTGTACGTTTTCATACCTAACGCCGCTCCGCCGGAACGTAGGGCAGGCATTCGCGGTTACCTCGGACTCTTCGGGGAGTTCGCTATGGATGAGCCTAAGGCAGCTTTCATTGATCGCCTGATCAAGGAGACCAGCATCAGCGAAAAAGACGCCCGCGAACTGGTAGCGCTCCTAGGGCTCAATTGGCCGTCCTTGGTCCGGGAAGCGAAGCTCCTGAAGCCACACACCCACGGTACTTCTTATGTGAGCCCGGACGGCAGCGGCGTCTCTGACTTCCATACAGGTTCCAGCCAGGTCTCCGAGCAAGGCGGCCATTCTAGCCCGCTGGTCGGCAAGGCTGACACGTAGCGCCCGCGCTATTACGAGTTCGTTCAAGCCATAGGGGAGATCTGGAGCATGGCCGGGTAAACGGCCATCGTCCGCGGCGGCACCGCTGCCAACAGAAGCGGCTCATCGAGAGCCGCATCGTTGGTGCGTTGCTCCATAGGAACGCAAGACCGCACGCGCTGCCACTGCCCGCAACACTTTAATCCGCGCCTCAGGAACGGGGTGGTCCCACTGACGTTCTCCGACGGTGGCAAGGTGAGACCTCAGTGAACAGACCCATTTCGCGGACGGAAATCATCGAAGAAGTCGATCACTCGTCGAATGACGGGGACCTCGCGAGAGAAGTCTTGCCTTCCGCCGCAATCGCGGCGGCGCTGGCCGACTCGCTGGAGAGCGGTCCAAACAAGCATATTGTCCATATAGCCGCCTCGGAACGCGGTGCCGAAGAGACCGCTGCGGCTTTGCGTCGGTTTCTGCCGAACGTGGACGTCATCTTGCTGCCGTCCTGGGATTGCCTGCCTTACGACAGGGTATGGCCGACACGCGCCAATATGGGGCGGAGGCTTAGCGCTCTGCGTGAGATCGCAAGCGAGCCCAAACGTCCGCGCATCGTGGTTGTGTCGATCGAGACCACTCTCCAGCGGGTGCCTCCTGCGCCAGTCATTGCTGGCGGTTTCACAACTCTGGAACTCGGACAAAGGTTCGACCCGGATGGTTTCCGAACGAGAGCCGAGTCGATTGGATACGGTGTCGACGAAAGAGTCGACGAACCGGGCGAGATAGCTTTTCGGGGCGACCTCATGGACATATTCCCCGCTGGCGCCGATCATCCGGTTCGCGTCGTCATCGGTCCAGATAGCTGCATCCGGGAACTCAAGATCTATGACCCCATCAGCCAGCTTAGCGAACAGTCGCGAGAGTCGGTCACGGTTGGGCCGGCATCCGAGCTGATTTTCGCAACTGGGGATCATCCCGAGTTGGCAGCCATGCGCGCGACGTCGATGGAAGAACGGCTCGTCGCGTTGTACGGCAGCATGCCGTCGGTCTTCGATGTGGCATCCAGCGCCTGTGTCTCCATCGCGGAAGGTCTCGAAGGCGCGCCGCTCGACCGCTTCCTGGACCTGATCGAAGATGCTCGTGGTGCGAGGCAGGAGGTTGCCGCGGCCGCCAAACCCTTGCCGGAACAGTTTTACCTATCGCGTCAAGAATGGGACTTCGCAGTCCGTAATCGCCACGGAACGAGTCTCGCCGTTTCTGCCGCGCGAGTTCCCAAATTCTTCCAGCGCGCGCGATCCGGGCATCAGTTCGCCGAATTTGTGGAAAGGCAGACAAGGTCGGGTCTCACCGTGGCATTCGCGGGCGAGGCCTCCGCACTGCGGCGAGCCGATCGTCTGCTCGATCGGAAGCTTGGTCGGCGAATGAGGGAGGTGGCTGACTGGCCGCGGATCCGTTCGGCCCCAAGGGGCTCTCTTCTCAGGGTCGAGATCGTTCTCGACGAAGGCTTTGTCGACGAGCAATCAGGCATCGCGGTGGTGGCCGCGGCCGACCTGTTTGGCCACGCCTTGAAAGCAAATGGCGGTGCGGCCACCAGCATACTCGAACCCGAGTTGCGCATTGGCGACGTCGTCGTCCATGAGGACCATGGCCTGTCCATGCTGGTGGCGGTCGAACAGGTCGAGTTGGCCGGTCAGCAGCAGGATGTCGTCAGGCTGGAATATCGGGACGGAGCTTCCTTGCTGGTTCCGGTCGATGAGTTTGGGCGGATATGGCGCTACGGCTCGGAACCCGGTGCGGTGCCGCTCGATCGCTTGAACAGCGATGGGTGGCTCAACCGACGCAAGGCTGCGCTGCGCGATATCGACAGGCTGGCCAAACGCTTGAGGGACCTTGCCAATGCCAGGTCCAGCCAGCCTGCCGCCATCATAAAACCCTCTCGCGCCGACCTTGCCCGGTTCGCGGCGCGGTTTCCCTATACGGAGACGCCCGACCAGGCTGCCGCCATCCGCGACGTGCTTGACGACCTGTCGTCGGGGAGAACAATGAATCGCCTTGTCTGCGGCGACGTCGGCTTCGGCAAGACAGAGGTGGCCCTGCGGGCCTGCGCCGCCGCGGCCCTCTGCGGGAAGCAGGTGGCGGTGATAGCGCCGACGACGGTGTTGGCACGCCAACACTATGAGACGTTCAGCCGAAGATTCGCGGGAACCGGCCTCGAGGTCGCCCACCTCTCGAGAATGGTCGGAGCGGCGGAGGCGAGAGCGGTGAAGGAGCGGCTGCGGAGTGGTCAGGTCGCGGTGATTGTGGGTACCCAGGCCCTGGCGGCCAAGAGCGTCAGCTTCGCCAATCTCGGACTGCTGGTGATCGACGAGGAGCACCGGTTCGGTGTCAAGCTGAAGCAGGCGTTGCGAAACATGGCGCCCCGTCTTCATACGCTGACCATGAGCGCCACGCCGATACCGCGGACGCTGCAATCGGCAATGTCGGGCATCCAGGAGGTCAGCGTACTCAACTCTCCGCCGGCCAAAAGACGTCCCGTTCGTACCATTCTGGCGTCCTTCGATCCAGCTTCGGCAAGAGCCGCCCTTTTGCGCGAATTTCGCCGGGGCGGACAGAGCTTCCTGGTGGTTCCGCGCATTGAAGACATCGACCCGGTTCGCCTGCAGCTAAACAGAATGGTGCCGGAACTCGCGGTCAAGACGGCTCATGGCGAAATGAAAGGGAGACAACTGGACGAGATCATGGTCGGGTTCGCTGACGGTGACGGCGACGTCCTGTTGAGCACTGACATCATCGAGAGCGGCCTCGACGTGCCGCGGGCCAACACCATACTGATCTGGCGAGCGGACAGGTTCGGTCTGGCACAGCTGCACCAGCTTCGCGGCCGGGTGGGAAGGGGAGCGGTGCAGGCTATTGCCCTTCTTCTGACCGAACCTGGCGTCGAACTGGCCGAAGGCACAAGAGCCCGACTGTCGACCGTGATTGCGCTCGATCGGCTTGGCTCCGGCCTTGCGATCAGCCAAAGGGACCTCGACCTGCGCGGGGCAGGAGACCTTTTCGGCGAAGATCAAGCCGGGCACATGAAGCTGATCGGAGCAGGCCTTTACCAACATTTTCTGCAGCGGGCGGTTTCGCTGGCTGCGGGAGGAGCCGATACCGACAAGCAGCTTGCCGACATTAACGGCGCCGGAAACGGGGCCTTTCCCGATAGTTACGTCAACGAGCCGACGGTGCGCGTCAGCCTCTATGCGAGGCTGTCTCGTATGGCTGCCGAGACGGACCTCGATGCATTCGGCGAAGAGCTTGAGGACCGCTTTGGAGACATGCCCGGCGAAGTGGCGGATTTACTGGAACTGACCAGGTTGCGCATAGCCGCGGCGGACCTGGACATCAGCAAAGTCGATGTGGGACCAGAAGGGATCGCGATCACCTTCCGCAAGAAACCGGTGGCATCAAAATGGCGCTTTAAAAACGCACAGGGCTTCGAGTTCCGCAACGGTCGGCTTATTTTCAGGCCCTCGATCCAGTCTCGCGGCTCAGATATCGATGCCGTTCGCTCGGTGCTCGCTGCCTTGCGTGCGGGCCGGTTGGCCCGGCGCCGCCCATGATGGGTTCGCTCGGATCACCGGTTCCAGATCGTGGGGAAAGTTCGGCGCTTCGATGGGCAGTTCGTCAGCCGGCGTTCTTTCCCTCTGAGTCACCGCCGGAAGCATTTCAGCGACCTCAACGAGGATATCCTTGACGAAGTGATTGATCTGGGCGCCCATCTACCGCGAGCCTGTTGTCTCCGATGGCGTCCGAACTTGCTGCCCGAACCAAAGTTCCGCCTGAAACGCGTGACGAGGCGAATGAAAGTCCGCTAACACCGTGCCCGGCGCGCGCTTCGCTCAAGGCATCACTCCGGCTTGATGGGCCGTCATGGCAGCCATGTTCTGATCCAGATGGGCCATGATCCAGACTGAGCCCAGAACCACCAGCGCCACGATCAGCACGCCGAAGGCCAGGGCCAGAACGTTATTGGTGTTGTCCCGTCCGGTCGTCAGGTGGAGAAAGAAGACAAGATGCACGCCCATCTGCGCGACAGCGAGCACCACCAGGGCCGAAATCACCGCCGGCTGGTAGATCAGGTTGGTCTGAGCCGCCAGGAACGAAGCAATCGTAAGCAGGATGGCCAAGCCGAAGCCGAGCAGGTAGCCAGAGAGGCCCCCCGCCATTTCGTGCTCGGTTATGCGTTCCTCGCCCGGCGCTGAATCGCGGCGGTCTGGCGTCTCGCCGGTCCCGCTCCCGCCCCCGATCTCGGTCATGGCGATGCTCCCAACAGATAAACCAGCGTGAAGATGGCAACCCAGATGATGTCGAGCGCGTGCCAGAAGAGCCCGAAGCAGTGGAGCCGCCGCAAAATATCGGGTCGAAAACCCTTGACCCACAGCTGCGCCATCATGGTGCCTAGCCAGAGCAGGCCGAGTGCGACGTGGGTCCCGTGGCAACCAACGAGTGCGAAAAAGGCTGAAAGAAATGCACTTCGAGACGGGCCTGCCTGCTCGCCGGCCATCGCCGCGAACTCCTGCACCTCCAGGAGCAGGAAGGCTGCCCCGAGCAGGCCCGTAATCAGCAGCCAGAACTGGGTGGCAGCCATCGATCTGCGGTGGCTCGCGAGCGTTGCCAAGCCGCCGGTGAAGCTCGAACTGAGCAGAAGGCCCGTTTGTACCGCAACGCGCGTGGGTTCGAACAGATCCTTGCCGGTCGGCCCGCCGGCGGTTGCCTTGGCGAGCACGGCATAGGCGGCGAAGAAAGCCGAGAACATGATGATGTCGGACAGCAGAAAGATCCAGAACCCGTAGGCAACGGTGACGAACTTCGACGCCGGACCGCCCTGTCCGTGGCCTGTCGCGGATCTTGCACCATGGCTGCCGGTGCGATTGAGCCGGTATGGGTCGCGTGTCTGGCGGTCGGCGCTGATGTCGCTGGTGAAGGCGTGATCGCTCATACCGGACGCTCCCAGCTGCGCAGGAAGGCAAGCTGCGCGGCTCGGCCGTTTCGGTCTATTCGCGCGACCTCATCGGCGGGAATCTCGTAGTCGCCATGATCGCGCCAGGCGAAGACGACGAAGGTGGCGTAGGCGCCGATGAAGCCGACGATCGCCAGCCACCAGATGTGCCAGATCAGCGCGAAACCGATCAGCGTGCTGAAAAAAGCAGTGACGAAGCCTGTCGGGCTGTTGCGCGGGATCTCGATAGGCTCGTACGCGGCCTCCGTCTCCGCGCTCTGCTCCTCGATCCCCCGTTGCTTGATGCTCCAGTAGGGTTCTTCGTTCTCGACGTGTGGCAGCCGCGCAAAGTTGAAGGCGGGCGGAGGGGAGGATGTCGACCATTCCAGCGAACGCCCGTCCCACGGGTCGCCGGTCTCGTCGCGAAGCCTGTCGCGATGCCGGACCGAAACCACCAGCTGCATGATCTGCAGTGCGGCGCCGATGATCATCACCAGCACGCCGAACGCGGCCACCACCAGCCACGGCGCCCAGAGATCCATGTCGATGTGCTGAAGGCGCCGCGTCATGCCAAGCAGGCCGACGATATAGAGTGGCACGAAGACCAGCATGTAGCCGACCAAGGTGACCCAAAATGCCGCTTTCCCCCAACCTTCGTGCAACCGGAAGCCGAATGCCTTGGGGAACCAGTAGGTGAAGCCGGCGAAGGCGCCGAACAGCACGCCCGAGATGATGACGTTGTGGAAATGTGCCACGAGGAAAAGCGAGTTGTGCAGCACGAAGTCGGCGGGCGGGACGGCAAGCAGGACGCCGGTCATGCCGCCGACGGTGAAGGTGGTGACGAAAGCCAGCGCCCAAAGCATGGGCGTGTCGAAACGAACGCGCCCGCCATACATGGTGAAGAGCCAATTGTAGATTTTTACGCCGGTGCCGACGGCGATGACCGAGGTGGCGATCCCAAACGCGGCATTGACGTCGGCACCGGCGCCCATGGTGAAGAAATGGTGCAGCCAGACCATGAACGAGACGATGCAGATGAACATCGTCGCCGCGACCATTGAACGATATCCGAACAGCGGTTTTGACGAGAAGGTCGAGAAGATCTCGGAAAAAATCCCGAAGGCTGGAAGTACCAGGATGTAAACCTCGGGATGGCCCCAGGCCCAGATCAGGTTGACGAACATCATCTGATTTCCGCCGGCTTCGTTGGTGAAGAAATGGAAGCCGAGATAGCGGTCCAGCGTCAGCATCGCGAGCGTGGCGGTGAGGATCGGGAAGGCCGCGACGATGAGCAGGTTGGAGGCCAGCGATGTCCAGCAGAACATCGGCATGCGCAGATACCCCATTCCCGGCGCACGCATCTTAAGGATCGTCGTCACCAGGTTCACCCCGGTCAGCAGAGTGCCGACGCCGGAGATCTGGATCGACCACAGATAGTAGTCGACACCGACGCCCGGCGAGTAGGTGGTTTCCGACAAGGGCGCATAGGGCAACCAGCCGGTGCGCGCGAACTCGCCGATGACAAGCGAGATGTTGACCAGCAGGGCTCCGGTGGCCGTCAACCAGAAGCTGACTGAGTTGAGCGTCGGAAAGGCGACATCGCGGACGCCAAGCTGCAGCGGCACGACGAAATTCATCAGGCCGATGATGAAGGGCATTGCCGCGAAGAAGATCATTATCGTGCCGTGCGCCGAAAAGATCTGGTCGTAATGCTCGGGCGGAAGATAGCCTGGACCGTGGATGGCCAGAACCTGTTGCGTGCGCATCATGATGGCATCGACGAAGCCACGCAAAAGCATGAGCATCGCGAGCACGATGTACATCACGCCGATGCGTTTGTGGTCGACCGAAGTTATC
This sequence comes from Mesorhizobium sp. LNHC229A00, assembly GCF_000502415.1. Lineage (NCBI taxonomy): Bacteria > Pseudomonadati > Pseudomonadota > Alphaproteobacteria > Hyphomicrobiales > Phyllobacteriaceae > Mesorhizobium > Mesorhizobium sp. LNHC229A00. Next base: position 652,326 of record NZ_AYWQ01000003.1, on the reverse strand, counting down.
CACTCGCTCCACAGATAGGGCCAATATCCCTTGAGACTTATCCAGCAGAGCACCGCTGCCGCAGCGAGGAACACCGCGAAGGCCGCACCGAGGGGGATAGGTTGGTCGAACGGAATCGCCGACCAATCCAGCTTGCCGAGCATTGTCATTCTTCCCCTTCTGCCTGCTGGTGGTGCGCCATGGCCGCCGCTCGTAACGCCTTCGGACTGACCTGTGGCTCGCCGCTACCGGTACTTTCAGCGGGGCCGGGGCCGGGCGGCAGCGTCTGCTGGACAACCGCTTCGAACAGCCCGGGCTGCACATGGCCGAACGAAGCCGGTGGCAGGTTTGTGCTTTGCCGGGCGAGTTCGCGGTACCCGTCGGCGTTGAGCACGCCGCCGCCGCCACGCAACGATGACGCCCAGCGGGTGAACGCATCGGCCGAAACCGCGATCACGCTGAAGTTCATGTCCGAGAAGCCGTCGCCGCTGAAATGCGCCGACTGACCGAAATAGCTGCCCTCGCGGTCGGCTTGCAGATGCAACTCGGTCTGCATGCCGTTCATGACATAGACCATGCTGCCAAGCTGAGGCACGAAGAACGTGTTCATCACGCTGGCCGAGGTCAGCTTGAAATGCACGGGAACGCCGGCCGGGATGACCAGCTGGTTGACCGCTCCAATTCCCTGCTCGGGATAGAGGAACAGCCATTTCCAATCGAGCGCCACCACTTGGATGTCGAGCGGTGGCTGCGCCGAGGCGATCGGTTTGCGCGGATCGAGGTGATAGGAACCGTAGTAGATCAGTCCGCCAAGGAAGAGGATGGTGAGCGTCGGGATCGACCAGACGATCAACTCGATCCGACCTGAATAGGTGAATTCCGGGTCGTAACGGGCACTGCTGTTGGAGGCGCGGAATTTCCAAGCGAAGGCCAGCAGTGCGATCAGCGTCGGAATGACGATCACCAGCATCACCGCCAGCGAGTTCAAAAGGATCGTGCGATTGCCCGCGCCAATTGGCCCTTGCGGGTCGAGCACGCCTCCCGCGCAGCCGGGCAAGAATGCGGCCGCGGGTATCCCGAGCAGCGAGTGCGCCGGCTTGAAGGTGGGTGGCAAAAACAGCGGCTGCGCCACGCATCTCGGGGAGGACGCGTCGTGAGGGCACGCGTTCTTCGCGTTTTCCATCTAAGTCTTCCCTGACGCAGAATTCGAGATACGCCCGGTGTCGCTTGCCGCCCAACGAACGCCCTAACTGGCGCCTGTGACGTTTGTTCCGCCGCCGCCCGTCTTGGGCAGCCGAGCGGCAAAGCTGGCCCGGTTTTGACAGATCTTGAGAACCGCGGCAGAGCGCTGCGCTCGGAGGCTCAGCTATTTGGAACCGTCGCCGGCTCGCGCACGAATTTCATTTTCGGCGGCACGGCAAACTCCGTGAACCGATCAGCCAGGCTGTCAAGAGCTTGACGCATGCCCACGCCAGCCGCCGGCGCCCCATGTCCACTGATGATCATCTGGGGCTTCAGCGCGGCCAAGCGCTTCACCGATCTTTCCGCCGCATCCCAGTCCGGCGTGAAATAGCGTGGCGGACCGTGCATCTCGAGATCCTGAACGGCGACCTCATAGACCGACTCCTGCCCTGTGGTGATGAAGGCGTCCCCTACGATCAGCGAGCGGTCCTCCTCGCGCCAGAGCGAGATATGCCCCGGGGCGTGTCCTGGTGTGTGCAGCCATTGCCATCCGGGCATTCCGGGGATCGATCCGTCGCTCGGCAAGGGTTCCAGGCGGTTGCCAAGATCGATCGGCCCGCGTGGAAAGAGCGGCGAAAGCAGCGCCATCAGTCCACCTCCAACCCAGGGGTCCGGCGGCGGATAGGATGTGGTCCCGTCCAAATAGGGGCGCTCGAGCGGGTGTGCGAAGACAGGCACGTCCCACGTATTCGCGAGGTCCAGAACCGTTCCCACATGGTCGAAATGGCCGTGCGTCAAGATGATCGCAGCCGGCCGCGCGTCAGTCCCGAAGCGCTTTTCCGCCACAGCAAGGATGCTGCTCCGGGACGTCGGCAAACCGGTATCGATCAGCACCCATTTCCGGTCTCCGCTGCCCGGTGCGCCGAACAACACGACATTGACGATTGCAAACCGCAAATAGCCAAGATCCGGTGCGATGCTCCAAGCACCGTCGCCACGATCCTCGCGCCTGGCATGGTCGATATCTGAAAGTCGAATTTGAACGGTCATATGATCCCGTGCCTCTGTTGTTTGCCGAGCAGCCGGTCGAGTTAAGCCACGCCGGTGCTACATTGCCCCGAACTTGGCTCAAGCCTCCTTGTTCCTGACGTCGCCAATCGCCACCCAGCTCCCAGGCGGTCGACCACCGGAACAAAGGCTCGGCCCGTCGGTTCGGNGTTCGGCACTACCCGGTCAGGCAGGACGAAGGATCTGCTGAGCTGAGCAAAGGGATGCGGCTTGCCCGGTCGGATCCGGCGTTTCGCCAAAGGCAATTCGCGGTCCGAACAGGGCGGCCGAGTTTGAAACTGCCCAAAGGAGACTCCGAATGGACGAAGTGGGACTCACGGACGGGCACGAAGTGGGTGAGCCGGCTCCGGGAGCTTCGCGCTTCGCCAGTTTTTTCATGGCGGGCTTTGAGTGCTCCTCGCACCGGCGCAAGGACGGCGTCCGCCTCGACCTTATTCGTGCGACCTCGCACAATTTGCATGCCCTCGGCGACTACCGGGCCTGCGCCGACCTCGGCCTGCGCACCATTCGCGATGGGCTACGCTGGCACCTGATCGAAACCGCTCCCGGAACCTATGACTGGTCAAGTTGGATGCCTATGGTCGAGGCAGCCCGATCGGCAGGTGTCCAGGTCATCTGGGATATCTTCCACTATGGATCCCCGGACCATGTCGATCAGGGGTCCATCCATTTCATCGATGCCTATGCCTCGTTCGCGGCGGAAGCCGTGAGGGTGCACCGCTCGATTACCGGCACATCGCCTCTGTTATGTCCGATCAACGAAATCTCCTTCTTCGCCTGGGCCGTCGAGGTCGGCTATTTCCCGCGCGTAGGGCTGAACAAGCGGGGATGGTTCAAGCGGCATCTCGTCAAGGCTGCCATCGCCGGTGTTCGTGCAATGCGCGAGGTCGATCCGGCATGCAGATTTGTCTGGGCCGAGCCGCTCATCCACATCGCGCCTCGCGACCGGACCCGCGGCGAACGGCGCCGCGCCGAAAACGCCCGACTGGGACAGTTCGAGGCCTACGACATGTTGCTGGGCCGCGTCGAACCCGAGTTGGGCGGCAGCGAGGATGTTGTCGATGCCGTGGGCCTGAACTTCTATCCGCACAATCAATGGTACATAAATGGGCCGACCATTCCGATGGGACACCACGAGTACCGTGCTCTGTCGGAAATGCTGATCGAGGTCGCTCATCGATATGGCAAGCCGATGTTCATCGCCGAAACCGGCTCGGAGGGATCGGGCGGGGCTGCTTGGCTCCACTATGTCTGCGACGAGGTGCGTGCGGCGATGAGCCTCGACGCGCCGATCGAGGGTATTTGCCTGTATCCGATAACCGCTTACCCTGGGTGGGATAATTCCCGACATGCGGAGGTGGGGTTGTTTTCGGTCATCCAGGCGGATGGTACGCGACGCCTCCGCCAGCCCGTCGCGGACGAACTGGTTCGGCAGCAAGGTCTGTTCGCACCGAACCGGACGCGCTGAAGGAGCGGCCGGCAACAAGGTGGGCGGGTTGTGGATGCCGTCCCGCGCCGTTGGATCAGCTTTTTGCGGTCTCCCCCGCCTCGCGCAACCTGGCGTACCGCAGGGTCACGTCGCTCAGATTTTCCTTCAGCCAATCGGCCATGGCTTCCTCTTCGCTCAGATTCTGCCTGAGGGCCGTTTCGGCATGCTGGAAGCCGCCGGCATCGGCGAGCACCAGGAGCGAATTGTAGGCAGCGATCTCGTAGTTCTCGAAGGCGAAATTCGCCAAGCTGTTCTTGATGATCTCGTCGCCTGCCATCGAGTGTCCCATGGCCGCCATGCTGCCAACAATCGATAGGGCCGTGTCCTTGAGCGTGGAGTGCTCTTCATCGAGGCCCTCCAGGACCGCCTCGATCCGGGTGATCTGGCCCTCGGTCTCCTGAATGTGCCGGCGCAAGCGATCAACCACCTCAGGATAATTCTCGATACGCTCGACCTGTGGTTTCATGATCGACAGCGCTTGGTTCTCCATGGCATGGGCGTTGCGCAAGCCAACAATAAAGATCGAACGGCTCTCCGTGGTGAAGTTTGTATCCATCACAATTCTCCTTCTGATTTGCCGGCGCCAATTCAGCTCCCATGTGCGGGAGAACTCACCGCCAGTCCGCCTAGGGGCGTCCTTCCGGTGCCCGCCCATTCCGGCAGACTTTTCTGGATGCGAGCGAAAGTAGCCAGGGCCTGTCCGACCACCTGGTCCATGTTGTAGTAGCGGTATGTTGCCAGGCGGCCGACAAACCACACGTCGGGACAGGTTGCGGAGAGCGCTTCATAGCGCTTGTAGAGCGCTTCGTTTTCGGCTCGCGGCACCGGGTAGTACGGGTCCCCGATATCCGTCGGATATTCGTAAGTCAGGCTGGTCCGCGCGTTCTGCTGGCCGGTCAAATGTTTGTACTCCGTGATGCGGGTGTAATCTTGCGTCTGCGGATAATTGACGACCGCAACCGGCTGAAACTGCTCGCGGTCCAGGGTGACGTGCTCGAAACGCAGCGAGCGATAGGGAAGATGCCCAAGCTGCCACCCGAAATATTCGTCGATTGGACCGGTATAGATCATCCGCCTGAACGGGATCTTCTCACGGATTTCGCGGAAATCGGTCTGCAGCATGATCTTGATGTTCGGATGGTCGAGCATGCGTTCAAACATCCTGGTGTATCCGCCGGCCGGCATTTTCTGGAAGCTATCGCTGAAATAGCGGTCGTCACGGTTGGTCCTGGTCGGCACTCGTGCCGTCACCGATTTGCTCAGCTGACTGGGATCGACGCCCCATTGCTTCCGAGTGTAGCCACGGAAGAATTTTTCGTAGAGCTCGCGGCCCACCGTGCTGACAACGACATCCTCGGCCGTGCGAACGTCCTCTACCGTCTCGCGTCGCGACGCAAAGAATTCCTCCAACTGGGCCGAGGTCAGGTCCAGCCCATAAAGGCTGTTGATCGTGTCGAGATTAATCGGGATGGGAACGAGTTTCCCGTCCACCGCCGCCAACACCCTGTGCTCGTATGACCGCCACTCGGTGAACCGCGACAGGTAGTCCACGATCGCCTGGCTGTTGGTGTGGAAGATATGCGGACCGTAGCGGTGGATCAGGATGCCGGCTTCATTATAGCAATCATACGCATTGCCCCCCACGTGGCCGCGACGATCGACCAGCAGGACGCTTTCGTGACGCTGCGAGGCTATCCTTTCGGCAAGCACGCTGCCGGCAAAACCCGCCCCGACGACCAGCCAGTCGAACATGGCTAAGCGCTCCTGCGAAGAGGGACGATTTTCTTGCGTTCATGGGCGCGCTCGATGTGAGCTGCCATGGCATTCCATGTTCGCTCCCAGGAGGTATCCGCAAGGTAGGCGTCGACTTGTCGCCGGAGCATCTGGCGCGGTCGCGAAAGAGCCGAGCGGAGCTTGGTTTCCAGATCGTCGCTGTCGGCGATTTCCACCAGTCCGGCAGCGCCGTAGCTGCGCACCACGTCGACTATCGCCGTCGAGACCACCGGCAGCCCGGCCGCGAGGAACTCCGGCGTCTTGGTCGGGCTGATGAAGCGGGTCGCTTCATTGAGGGCGAACGGCATCCAGCCGGCATCCCAGTGGCGCAGGTAGTCGGGCAGATCGCGGTAGGCTTTCCCGCCCAGCCAGTGAAGATTCTCGGCTTGCGGCAGGCTTGTAGGATCGATCTTGACCACCGGGCCAAGCATGACGAAATGCACGTCCGGCATGGTCTCCGCCGCCTGGGCTACGAGGTCGACGTCCAGCCGCTCGTCGATGACGCCGAAATAGCCGACCCTCGGGTGAGGAATGCCGGCCTGATCGGCTGGGTCCTTTCCCGGCTTCCTGGCTTTGTGAAAGTGGTTCACATCGATGCTGCTCGGAAAGGGATAGATCGCGTGATGCAGGTGGCGCTTGGTCTCGAACAGGCTCAGGCCGCCGGTGAAAACAAGATCGGCGCGGTTCAGAAGCGCCTTCTCCATCTGCCTCAGTTCGGGCGGCGCATTCTTGAACGCCGAGAGTTCGTCCATGCAATCATAGACGCATATGTCCGGCTGGAGGTACTCCGTGAAACGAAGAGCCATTGGCGTGTAATACCATGCGATCAGCCGGCTGTGCGGCATAGAAGCGATTGTCTGCTGAACAAATCTCCGCTGCGCGGCGTCTGCTTTCGCGGCCGACGTGCCGACCGGGAGCACTGGTGTCGCAATCAGAATGTTTGGCGAGGCCTCGCTCGTCCGCAATAGCGGCTGCGCCAGTTCTTCGAAAACAGGTTCTTCAAAGTAGACAACCCTCTGCTGCATGGATGCGAGAGTGAGGATATGCTGCGGGCGTTGATGAACGAAATTCCACCTTAAATGGGAGAAGCAAACCAGTAGATTTTGCCTGTCAGCTTGTTTACTGACCATTACCCTGCCCAAGGCTGCTTCCATTGAGATATTCCTTTTATAGACGGTCATTTGTGTTGCGACTAACATTTGTTAATCGTGGATGAGGGACAACTAGACTTCGGTTTCAGCTCCTAACTTTCGGGTAGGTGAGTTGTTCCAAAGTGAAACGAGAGCTCGGTCGCCGCTTCGGATTGGACGAATGCAAAGCGCCGGCCGCGCGGAGGCAGACTGGCTGTCTCAAATGGCGGGTCATCGAACTGCCCCCGACGAGGTTTGCTGGTGGAGAACCGCCTTTGCCGTATTTGCGTTGCACTTGCTGGCTATAAAATATCCCGGACATCAACTTGATTCGCCCGCGGCATTGGGCGCGTCCGGGGCAAGGGCAAATTCCGGGGCTAAGATGAAGATCGATTTCGACACCAACGTGTTTCCGCTGTTCCATCCGCAAAGCGTGGATGACCTCAAGGACCCATGCCCCGTCTTCGATGGCAGGCTGTGGCATGTCTTCGGTTCTAGCGGGACGGTGACGACCGAGACGTGGAGAATCCTGCACGCGACGGCGCCCGACCTCTATGGGCCTTGGATCGAGCACGAGGCGATCGAGCTTCCCATCAACGGGACGGGGGTCGCGGCTCCGGGCGTCATCCACGAAAGTGGCGTCTTCCACATGTTCATCCAGACCGAGTTCATGAAATCCGGTGGCCGCTGCGAGCATGCGGTTTCCAACGACGGCTTCCATTGGGTGGTTCTCAGCCCGGCCATTCTCGCCATCCCCGATACGGAGGAGGATGGCATTTACGATCCGCACCCGGCGGTCATTGGGGGCAAGCGCTATCTCGTTTACTCTGCCATGCCGAAATTCAACAGAGTGCCGCAGCCCGACATCTATCTCGCTCGCAGCCAGTCCGATTCGTGGTTCGGTCCGTGGAAGCGGATCGGCAAGATCCTCGATCACGCTGATGTCCCTCATCACAATACGAGAGAGGATCCCGACTATGAATGGGGCATAGAAGGTGCCCAACTGGTCGAGTTGCCGGATGGCCGAGTGCTCCTGAACGCCACTTGTTTTCTTCCAAATGGCCTTCGTGGGAATCGTCAGCGCGTGTTTTTCGCCATCGCTGACGAGGTTGCCGGACCTTACGTGTCGATAGGGCCGGTGCTCGAGCCAGGCCAGCCGGGCGAGAACGGTCATTCAACGGTGATGATCGAAGGCAGCCAGCTTTCACTGTTTTACCAAAGCCGGGTTGCCGCGACCGACCACCGGTGGCGCTACGGCTTGGCCCGATGTGACGTGGCACTGTTTTCCAAGGTTGCATGATCCCTGCCCTGCCGGCCGGCCGGCACGACCGTGTTCGACCGGCCGTCGTCGTCGTGCAATTGAGTTTCCGCTGACCCTAGACGATCCGCTGCCAGTTCTTCCCAAATTAAACGCCTGCTCGGGCGGAACAATGCTTCCGGGCTGAGGTTCGGCTGACTTCAAACGGAGAGTCAGCCATGTATTACACCGACAAGAAATTGCAGTTCCCGGTTCAAGTCGAGACGCCGAACCCAATCTTTGCTCGCGCCTTACAGCAGGCCATAGGCGGAGTGGAAGGCGAAATTCGTGTCGCCTTGCAGTATTTCTTTCAAGCCTGGGGGTGCCGTGGACCGGCCAAGTACCGCGACCTGCTGTTGAACACAGCCACCGAGGAGCTCGCCCATATCGAGATGCTGGCGACCGCGGTCGCGCTCAATCTCGAAGGGGCACCGCTTTCACTGCAGGAGGACGTGTCATCCGATGCGGTCGGCGGCTCTGTCCTCAACGGGATGAATTTCCGCCATATCTTGTCGACTGGGCTCGCCGCCCTGCCGGAAAACTCCAACGGTGTTCCCTTCAATGCTTCGCATGTTTATGCCAGCGGCAATCTTGCCGCCGATATGGTCGCCAACGTCACCGCGGAAGGAAGCGGGCGCGTGCTTGCGACCCGCCTCTACAACATGACCAACGATGCCGGAATGAAGGACATGCTGTCATTCCTCATCGCGCGCGACACCATGCATCAGCAGCAGTGGCTGGCGGCGATCGAGGACATGGGCGGCCTGACCGCGTCTCTGCCGGTGCCCAATTCCTTCCCGCGGGAGAAAGAGCATCAAGACGTATCCTATGCGTTCATCAACTGTTTCGTCGAAGGTGTCGCACCGGCGCAGGGACGCTGGAGCGAAGGCCCGTCGATGGACGGCAAGGGCGAGTTCTCCCTGTTGCCCGGTGCACCGATGGGCGAGGAGCCAATGCTCTCGCCGCCACGGCCAAGCTCTGGTGCGCAGAGTGAGCAGATGTTCGACAGGAAGGCAGCCGAATAGTCATCGTCACAGGCAGAAGGCGGCGGCCAAATGCGGCCGCATCCGCTTGTGCCGTTCGTGCCTGTCAGGACGCGTCGGGCCGAAGGAGCCTGGCGCAGACATCGCGAATGAGCTGCGGCAGGACGTCGAACGCATAGCCGACATGCAATCGCTCCAGCGGCGTGTGATAATCGCGTCCCCACGGACCGATGTTGATCGTCGGCATGTTGGCCAGGGCTCGCGTGAGAGGCCAGCGCACGCTGTCTTTCCAGGCTGGCGTGTTGCGGGCGACGATGTCGAGGGAGGATTCGGCCGCTTCGCCAAAGAAGCTCATGTCCGAAATCCCGGCGAAATAGTCCGCGCACGTGACCACGCTGCCATGGCGAGCCCCTGCCTCGTCGGCCACCTCGACGGCAGCGGCTCGCAGCCTGGCGGCTGCCGGCTGCGCGGAAAGGTTCGTCGGCAGATAGGGTATCGATCCGAAGCCCGTCACGATGGCTGGCCCGGCCAAGCGGCTGAGTTCCCAAGCCTGCTCGGTTATCAATCGGCACTTCTCGGGCAGGGGCTGTTCGCCGGCGGCGATCGAAGCAGAAACAGCTTCGAGCCGCAGCCGCTCCGGTTCTTCGAGACGCGCCAGCAGAGTCTCATACCGATGGACGGGGATAGATTGCACCACCTCAAGCAGACCTGTTTCGTGCTGAGCAGAGACGCGGCGCCGGAGCTCCTGCAAAAGAAGCGAGGCCGCTTCGGCGCATAGGCTGTCGAACCGGTCGAGCACCTCACTGGGCGCTCGGCGATAACTCAGCACATTGAAGGTGGCATGGGCGGTCCGCGGTGTCGTGACATCATATCCGGTCTTTCCGTCCCGAATCCCGAGCAGGCTGGGCGGGGTGCCGGGTCCGGTGCCGCACATGTCGGTGAGCTCGGGCGCCCATTCGATCCGCGTGGCGATTGCCGCGGCGATAGCGCCGGCATTGAGGCCATTCAAGGGAAAGCCGCTATGTGTGGGAACACCAACCACGCAGGCGGCTGGAAGCAGCTTGCCGACGGTTCCCAGAGCGATGACGCGACCCTTGCTGCCGTCGCCATCATCCGCGATCGCATCGAGATTGATCACCGCGAGCAAATCGAGGTCGCGCTCTTTACAGAGTCCAGGCAGCATCTGTGCCGCCTTGCGGGCGCCGGCGGAATTGTTCTCCTCGTCCGGCACGGCGATAAAAAGCAGATTTCCAGCCGGCTTTGCGCTTTCGGCAAATTCGGCGCATACGGCCAGCCCCGCTGCAAGGCCCGCTTTCATGTCGAGAAGGCCGCGTCCGGCAAGGAATTCGCCGCCCGCGAAATCATGGTGCGCCAGGATGGCGGCTGGAGCATTCGCGGCGACGAGGGAACCGTGCAACGCCTTTGTCAGCGCGTCGGGCCGAGTGGCCAGAGGCTCCAACTGTCCGTAATCGCTTGTCCCGACGGTGTCGTAGTGACCGGTCAAGAGCACGGTCGGGCGACCAGTGCCGCGCAGGAGCATCGCCACGCAGTGACGGCCGTCCTGAGGTCCGACCTCGATCGTCCAGACCTCCGCGTTCTGAAATGCCGTCTCCTTTCGGAGTTGCGCCGCCAACCAAGGGCCGAAGGCAGCCTCGCCGTCCGTGCCGGTGACGCTCTTCTGCTCGGTCAAACCGACTGCCCAGCGCCGCGCACGACTGGATAGTGTCTCGATAGGATTGCGGGTCATTGCCGTCCTGCCATTCGGGTGGGAACGGTGGACCCTATCCTGGTCCAGCGATTTCTCTCAAGCGCACTTCGGCGGTGGCTCAGTGGAATCGACTTGGAAGCAACTCTCGGCCGAGGCAGCTCGTCTCGATGACGGACTGGCGGCGCTCCCGACCGGTTCTTCCCGCATTGCTCTTGGATCGCAAAAAGCTCTTCGCCGACGGAACATCGCAGGTTCTATGAAGTTGGGCTGCCAAGGAGGAACGTGCCCATGAACGGTGTCATCTATCTTATCGGCCTCGTCGTTGTCGTGCTCGCGATCCTCTCCTTCCTCGGTTTTCACTAGGTGACCCATGCAACGCAATGACGGCCAGGGCCGTAAACCCACTGATTTCGACAAGGCGACAAGCGACGTTTCCGACAGGCTCGGCCGGGAAAAACAGCGCGCGAGCGAGTTGCTTCACGATGCTCGCGACGGACTGGCCCGCAAGGCTGGCGACTACGCGACGGAAGCCACGCAGGTTATTTCGGACAAGGCGGAGGAGACGCAGCGCGACATCGGATCGAGCTTGACGGCGTTGGGCGGCGCGCTGCGCGCTGCCAGCGAGCATCTGGCCAACAATGATGAAAGGACCGCGTCGAAATTTGCCCTGGACGCCGCCGGCGGGCTGGAGCGGCTTTCCTCCTCGTTGAAAGAAAAGCCGTTTGGCCAGGTGCTTGAGGATGTGCAGTCCTTCGGCCGGCAAAACCCCGGTGTCCTGCTTGCCGGGTCCGTATTGGCCGGATTGGCGCTGGGTCGATTCATCAAGGCTTCCCCACCGAGAAGCCCCGAAGCATCTCGAAGTGCCTCGGGTGGTGTTAACTCGCAGACCGGCGAAGCTGCCGGCTGGTCAGCCGACGGTGTGCAAGGATTCGGCGGCGGCGTTGACGATCTGGCCACGCCGTATGGGGAGCAAGACAGATGAACACTCAAGACAATCCCAGCCTCGCGACCCTGGTGACCGACTTGGCCCAAAACGTCACCACGCTGGTGCAAACCGAAGCCAGGCTTCTGCGGGCGGAGCTCTCTGAAAAGTTTACCAAGACGGGAGCTGGCGCCGCCGAGGTGCTGGGCGGGGCCATCTGCCTGCTCGCGGCTCTGCTCGTGCTGCTTCAGGCCCTGGTCATCGCATTGACGCGGGCAGGGCTGGGGGCCGGGTGGTCCTCCCTGTTGGTCGGCGTTGTGGTGGCAATTCTTGGCGTCATTCTGCTGCGCACCGGCATGGCAAGCATGGCGCCTTCCGAACTTACTCCCGACCGAACCCAAGAACAGCTCAGGCGCGACGCGACTGTGATCAAGGAACAAGTGAGATGACCGAGAAATCCGCAGCCGAACTCGAACGCGAGGCGGAGGCCGCGCGCGCCAGGGTGGTGGAGACCGCCGAATCCATTCGAGGCAAGATGTCCCCGGGACAATTGCTGGATGAATTCACCGGCATCTTCTCCGGAGGAGAGAGTTCGGCAATGCTCAACAATCTGAGAACGCAGGTCAGGGACAATCCCTTGCCCGTGACCATGGTGGGCGCAGGTCTGGCTTGGCTGATGCTGGGCAGCGGTCCGTCGAACGGCAATCGTCGCCGGGCCGGCTATACGGCGCCTACTCCGCCCAGCGGGCGTGACGAGGCGGAGGGCGGCGGCTTGGGCAGCACGCTCTCCGGAACCGCTGAATCGCTCTCGTCAGCTGCAAGTAGCGTGGGCGCGGCCATAACGGGCGCAGCGAGCGGCGCCGCCGAAGGATTGACGAGCAACGCCGCCAGCGCAGGATCGACGGCTGGCGACATGGCTGCAAAAGCCAGTCGCTCGGCACAGGAGCTGTTGAACGATCAGCCCCTCGCGGTCGCGGCGGTCGGTCTCGCCATCGGCGCCGCGATAGGCGCCATGTTGCCCCATACCGCAGTGGAGGATGAGCAACTGGGGGCCTATGGCGAGAAGCTTCGCAACACCTCGGAGACCATGCTCGAGCAAGGCCTCGACCAGGCCAAGCAGGTTGCCGCGGACGCCTATGAGACGATCAAGCAGGAAGCTGGACGGCAGGACACACAAGCAGGCACGGTGGCCGACCAGATTGGTGAAATCGTCAAGTCCGCGGCCGACACGACGGAGCAGTCCGTACGGGAACGGGTCTCTCTCCCATCGGAACAAAAATCCTAGCCGAGGATGCTGGAGCCGCCGTCATCCTCATGCGACTGGCGGCGGCGCAGGCAACTCGCGAAAGGGTTGTCGCTCTAGTCTTCAGAGCTCTTTTCGCAGGAAGATGCGCGCGGTGCCCGGAATGCCAAATTCAACCCTGCCAAATTCCTCGTATCCGTGGCGAACATAGAAGCCAGGTGCCTGGAAGCTGCTGGTCTCGACCACGGCGCGCGCGCAGCCACGCTTTCTTGCCTCTGTTTCCACGGCTGACAGAAGCCGGCTGCCATACGACTTTCCTCGAACATCCTCAGTCAGGAAAAACATGTCCAGGAACAACAGTCCAAGCTCAGTCCTGCCCCACAGACCCCCAACGACCTTTCCCGAGGCGTCGCGCACTATGGCGCCGATCGGCATTCGATCCGCGACGCCGGACTTGGCCACATTGTAGCGATAGAGAGCAGCGCCCGCTTCTGCCTTGGCATCCCCGCCTGTTTCAACCAACTCGATCAGGAGATCCGGCTTCCGTGCTGCGCCGCTCGCTGAACATGCCCAGTCTGAAACCTGCTTCGATCTTGTCATCGTTGGATCTGCGAAGGAGACTTTCGCTTCACTTGCCGGCCCCGCCGCCCACGGCCATTCGAATGCCAAGGCCGACAATGAAGCAGCCCGCTATCCGTTGTTGCCAAAGTCTCACGCGGGGTCGACGCATGACCCATTCGCCGAGCACACCAGAAGCAACCGCATAGGTTCCCAGGACCAAGACGCCAGTCAATTTCTGGGTCGCGCCGAGCATCAGCATCTGGAACCAGACAGAGCCACGGTTCGGATCGACGAACTGGGGCAGGAACGCGATCATGAAGGTCATGGGCCACGGATTGATGAGGTTGGCTATCATACCTTCCCGCATCGCTGCGAGCGGACCGACGCGCTTGACGCAATCGACATCCAGATCGCTTTTCGTGCCCGAGAGCAAACTTATGCCCAACCAGACCAGATAGGCTGCCCCAGCCCAACGAAGCGCGTCGAATGCCAATGGCGATGCACGCAGGAGCGAGGAGACACCCAAGGCGATCAGCGGCAGTTGCACCGTGCCTGCGCCCAATGTCATTCCCACGACCGTGAACAACGCCACGCCACGGCCTTGCCCGATGCCACGTGCCATGACCAGCATGCTGTCGGGGCCGGGTGGCATCTGCAACAGGATCACGGTGCCGAGAAAGGCGAACCACAGATTGGGATCGATCTTACACCTCCCTGCCCAAGCCTATTTGGCGCGTTCAATGCCGGCCCCCTGTCCCGGCAAGCGGCGACATTTTGCCTTGGCGCGATCACTCCTGGGGCCGTCTAGCCGGCCTTGTCGAACCGCATGGAGCCCCCCTCGGTCACAAAATGTTCTCAATATACCTGCTCGCTGAGAACTCCGTCGCAACGCGATATTTCCGGCCCGGAGCTTCCGATATTCTCCTCGGCGTCACAATTTTCCAAAGGGAGATTTGTTCCCGGGGAACGAAGGCTGCGTGTCATCCGGCAGCACGTGGCCCGACCATTGTGCTGCCCGTCCCATCTTCGCCAGATCAAAACCAGTGGGCCGTCAAGCAAGGAAGTCCAGGATGGCCTTCGCCAACAGGTCCGGTGCTTCTTCGGCGACATGGTGACCGCTGTCGATGCCTTGGCCTTGCAGGTGCCGGGCCCACGGGCGCCAGATCGCCAGCACATCACCATAGAGCCGTTCAAGATCGTCGCGCAGCGACCACAGGACAAGCGTTGGACATTCGACCCGTAGCCCTTGGGCGCGATCCTCCGCATCGTGCCGCCGATCGATCGTTAGGGCGGCCCGGTAGTCCTCGAGCATCCCATGCACGACGTGCGGACTGTTGATCGCCGTCTGGTAGTCCTCGAAGTTTTCTTTGCCCATCGCTTCGGCCGATCCGCCATACCACGCCTGCGGATCGACATTGATGGCGCGCTCGGGCTTGTCTGGCTGGGCAAAGAAGAACCAATGCCACCACTCTGTCGCAAAGCGGCTGTCGCAACGCTCCAGATGCTCGAGGACCGGGATGCCATCGATTTCGACAAGGTGCGATATACTGGCGGGATGATCCATCGCCATCCTGAATGCGGTAAGGGCGCCACGGTCATGCCCGGCGACGGCGAAACGATCAAAACCAAGCCTGTGCATCAGAGCGACGCAAATGCCGGCCTTTGCCCGCTTTGAAGATCCCGCGCTTTCCCAGCCATCGGCCGGGACGGATGATTGCCCAAAACCCGGCAGGTCCGGGCAAATGACGGTGTGACGTCTTGCCAGTATCGGCGCGACGCGATGCCATGTGGTGTGGGTTCGCGGGTGCCCATGCAGGAGCAACACTGGCGGGCCAGCCCCACCATGGCGCACGCGCAACATCGCATCCGCAAGCTTGACGATCTCCAGGGCAAAGCCGTCAAACATCATTTTTGCCGAGGGTCGGTCAGCGACTGTCCAGCGGCGACGAAAGTGCCCTCCTTCCGAGCAACCGCCGCGGCCAGAAGCGTACGCGCCGCGTTTCGGACTTCCTCCTGCAGGTCCTTGTCATCGTCGAGGTCGTCGTGGCTGGTCGCGTACGGCTTCCAATAACCGGTGTAACGGTCGAGTTCGGCCTTCGGCCCCGCCGGGACCATTTCGATCGATTTCAGCCAATCCGATAAAGAGCGCCGGACGTTTTCGGCTCCCTCGGTATCGCCATGCACGATTACCGAAAAGAGCCGGCCGGCAAGGTGCCGGGGATAGTCCCATCCCTCGAGTTCCAGCGCCTTCGCCTCCCGCGCCTCCTTGCCGTGCGTGGAACTAGGATCGGGATTGCCGCCATCGGCGCATACCAGACGGTCCATCATCAGCTTCAGCGGCGAGGTGGCCTGATACCAGTGGACAGGCGTTATGATCATCACCGCATGGGCAGCAACCCACATCGGATAGATCTCGTTCATCCAGTCCTGCGTCTGGCCGAGCGAATGATTTGGATAGCAGGAACAGGGCCAGTGACAAAGCGCGGCAGCAGTGGAGAAGCAGGCCTTGCAGGGGTAGATTTTGCGGCCGTATTCGGCGGCCAGCCGGGACAAATCCAGGATCTCGATTTCCGCGCCGCCGGTGTTGAAAATCTTCCGGGCGATTTCGACCAAACGATAGGATTTGGACATCTCGCCGGGGCAGGTGTGCTCGCTGCGCGGCGATCCGTTCACGATCAGGACGCGGCGTCGTTTGCCCCGCTCATTCATGCGCTTTGCGCGCTCGATTGCTTGTCTGGCCTCGAGCCAATCGACCGCCAGATCGTAATCGGGATCGGCAAAGCCACGTCCCGCCTTTCGGGTCCGCGGGCTCTTTCTGGAATCCCTGTAGGCCTGCCAGGCCACCTCCGTTATTCGCTCGATGTCGGCGGCCAGGGGCTCGAACGCCGGATCGTTGAACTGTTCGCCATAGCGACGCTTGAAAGCCTCTTCGTCGAGGCGGGGGCTGGGCATGCCCTTGCGCGGTTCTGGCGCGCCGCTCTTCAGCCAATCGAACATGGGGTCTCACCTCTGCGTGGAAAGCCATCCAAGCTCAAACGCAGCAAACAGGCGCGGCGTTCCGAACGCGCGATAGCCATGATCTGCAAGGATTTTTTGGCGAACAAACGAGGCGCGCTGAAATCACCCGAACCGGCGTGTTGCGAATTGATTCGCCAAGTTCGGTACGAAGGCGTACACAAAGAGGTCGTCAGCAGCACGATACGGGCGTTGACGCTTGGGAGCGACCATCGCACTCCTGCCCCAGCGTGAGGCTAGGATGTCATGGCGAAAGACCCCGAGCGCCCCGGTCTAGCGGCCGAAGCCGTGCGTACACTTGCCCGAGAATCGGGCGCTACGGAACAGCAGATACGAGACATAGTGTTGCTGGTGGGGTTCGACCGCTCCTCGATCCTCAGGGAAGCTCGTCTTCTCGCCAAGGATGGATAGCCGACAAAACCTGCGGTTTGTCCACAGCAGCTACTGTCGGTTTCATACCGACGCGGCCGCCTGCCTAGTGCTGGCCGGGTGGGACGGTTTATGTTTTGCCACCGTCCGCTCGTTCGAGGGGCGCGGCCGGCCGAGAGATCCCAGCGCTCTTGCCCAAGTGGAGAGCGTCTCGTGGATCACAAGATTCTGCAGGCCAAGAGCGAGTTGTTGCGCCGAATGAGCGCGGCCGATTTCGAGCGGCTGCGGCCTCATCTCGAAAGTGTTTTTCTGGAATTGCGCTCGCCGTTGGAGATCGAAGGCAAAAAGATCGAAGCTGTCTATTTCCTGGAGAGTGGCATCGCATCGGTCGTCGCCAAGACTTCGGGAACGGCGGAATCAGAGGTGGGAATAATCGGCTTCGAAGGCATGACCGGTTCGGCGCTGATCATGGGCGACGACCTGGCAAGCTTCGATTGTTACATCCAGTCGACGAGCGAAGCGATACGGATGAGCGCCTCGCCGTTTGTCGAAGCCTTGGAAGAGAGCCCGACCTTGCGGCCGTTCCTGTTGCGCTACGTCCAGTATCTCCACGTCCAGACGAGCTACACGGCATCGATCAACGCACGACACAGCCTGGAGGTCCGGCTGGCGAGATGGCTTCTGATGTGCAGTGACCGGACCGTCGGCGACAGGATTATGATAACCCACGAATTCCTTTCCGTCATGCTGGGCGTCAGGCGCCCCGGAGTTACCGTGGGGCTTCAGACAATAGAAAGCCATGGCTACATCCGTGCCCGCCGCGGCGAAATTACCATCCGGGATCGGAAAGGTCTCGTGGCGCTGGCACGAGAATCTTACGGCCCTCCCGAACTGCAATACCGTCGGCTGGTCGGGGACCTCGGTTCAAAGAACCCTTCGAGGCAGGACCGTCCGCCCACCTGACCGCCATCATGTCGGCATTGCAGGGCGGGTATTGCATGCATTGCGGGAGTGGCCGACGCGACAATGCCAGTGACGGCACATTGCCTAAGCCCGCATCGGCCACTGCGGCATGATTTGGGGATGCCGCCTGGTCAATCTAGTCCTCTGCCAATGACTGACAATAAAGGGCCAAGGTTTGGTAAGAAACGTACGAATTTAATCTCGCGCTGACGATGCCGGCGCGCTTCGCGCCATTCACCGCCGACGGCGATCGCCCTTGGTCAGGGCAATCACAAGTCCTTGAACGCAAACTGTTCCCGGAACATCTCAACTCCAGGTTTGTTTGAAGCCCAGATGCTATCCGGAGCAGGGCGAGAAGGTCCATGGTCAATTCGCGATCGATACCGGTGGTCGTCGGCCGCCCGATCCATCGGACACCGATGGCGGTCGCCAATGCTTGTTTCATCGGTGCGCTGCTGACTGACCTCACCTATTGGCGAACCGCGGAGATGATGTGGGCCGATTTTTCCGCATGGCTGCTGTTCGCCGGCCTCGTGATGGGCGCTCTTGCGGTGCTTGCGGCGCTTTTCGATCTCTTCACCCGTCGAATTCTCCGTACGCACGGAGCCTATCTGCTCGGCAGCCTGGTGGTGCTTGTGCTGTCGTTCTTCAACGCGCTGGTGCACAGCCGTGACGCGTGGACGTCGGTCGTGCCGGCAGGACTCATCCTCTCCGCGGCGGCCGTGATCGTCTTGGTTCTCGTGCGGTTGCTGGGATGGAGCACCGGCCGCACTCGCGTGGAGGTGGTCGAATGAACGCCCTGCAGGTTTCGAACACTCACGTCCGGCGTGCCCTTGGGTTCGGTCTGTTGTGCGGATCGCTTTTGGCATTGCCAGCCTGCAGCAACGACGACCCAGACCCGAGCGGCCAGGTCGGCCCAAGTCCGACACTGCCTGAACCAACGCAATATCTTGTCCCGCCCATGCATGTCGCTTCGGTCGTCGGCTGGAAACAGGACGAGAAACCAACGGTCGCGAAGGGTTTGCAGATCCAGGCATTCGCCAAGGGATTGAAGCATCCACGCTCGCTCTACACCTTGCCGAACGGTGACATTCTCGTGGTCGAGTCCGTGGCGCCGCCCGGCGCCGCGATCAAGCGTCCGAAGGACCTGATCATGGGCTGGATCGAGTCCATGGCGACGTCGGGCGGCGGTACCGAGGGAAGCAACCGTATCACGCTGTTGCGTGATTCGAATGGCGACGGCGTGCCCGACGTGCAGGATGTATTCCTCGATCATCTCAATTCGCCCTTCGGCGTGGCTCTGGTCGGCAGCGATCTCTACGTCGCCAACACGGATGCGATCGTGCGTTATCCCTACATATCCGGCGATACCACGATCACCGCGCCAGGCACCGTGCTGACGCCTCTGCCCGGCGGCCCGATCGATCATCATTGGACCAAGTCTCTCGTCGCCAGTCCGGACGGATCGCTGCTTTATGTCGGTGTCGGCTCCAACAGCAACATCACCGAGAACGGCATCCAGGCGGAAAAGGATCGCGCCGCGATCTGGGAGGTCGACAGGGCGACAGGCCGTTCGCGCATTTTCGCAAGCGGGCTGCGCAATCCCAACGGTTTGAGTTGGGAGCCGCAGAGCGGAGCGCTGTGGGCCGTCATCAACGAGCGCGACGAACTCGGCCCCAATCTGGTTCCCGACTACATGACTTCGGTCAAGGACGGCGCGTTTTATGGCTGGCCCTACAGCTACTATGGCCAGCATGTCGATCCGCGGGTGATGCCGCAGCGGCCGGACCTGGTCGCCAAGGCGATCGCTCCGGACTATGCACTGAGCTCCCATGTCGCGCCCCTGGGCCTGGCATTTTACACCGGCACGAATCTGCCCGAATCCTATCGCAATGGCGCCTTTGTCGGCGAACATGGCAGCTGGAACCGTAAGCGCTTCAACGGCTATAAGGTCGTTTTCATACCGTTCAATGGAGGTCATCCCAACGGCAAGCCTCAGGACGTCATCACCGGTTTCCTGGACAGTGACAACAAGGCACATGGGCGACCCGTGGGCGTTGCTGTCGACAAGGCGGGCGCGCTGTTGATTGCGGACGATGTCGGAAACACGGTCTGGCGCGTGACCGCATCTCGGTAGCTATCGGATTGTATACGCAGGAAGCCGGTACGTGACACGCTGGCCAGTTGACCCTCACGCTGTTACCGGCGGCGTAACCTCTACTGAAGATTCAAGGTATGCGTTAACCGGCACGCGCGATACGGCTAGGTCGAGGGGAACAAAGGTCGCGCCGCCTTGTTCGGCAATGATGGCGCGCTATTATTTTGATCTAGTCGACAATGGAACCTCCTTCCCGGACACTGAAGGAACCGAGCTTCCGAGCTTGGAGGTAGCTGAGGATGAGGCGGCAAAGGCGTTGCTCGAAATAGTAAAGGACCAGATGCCTGACGGCAATTTCCGAGAGGTTGGCTTGCATGTCCGAGCTGGTGCTAGCAAACCCCTCGTTACGGTAAAGGTGACGTTCGAACTGGTGCGCAACGGATCTGATAGCGATGGACCCGTGGGAACCTGACTACTTCCTCAATGAAAGTGCGCGCCTATATCAACGGAGGGCGGCGGCACAGATTGCCGATCTTCGCTCGGATATTGAAGACATGCGGCGCGCGTATCGATGAAGCGCGCAAGCTGCTGGACCGGCTTGCCGCCAAATCAGGCGCTATCCACCCGTAGGGAAGGACAAGGCCCGCTCGTAACCCGGGCCGCTTGAGTTGGTGGAGCAATCCGCCTCGTAACTGAGTTTAAGGCTGCTCATCTCGGTTCGTTGTTGATGCTCAGATAGGTAGGATCGAACTCGGCAAGCCTGGCAAGCTGGTCCCAGTCCAGAATGGTGACCATATGGTTCGTCCAGTTAACTACCTTGATCTTTTTCAAGCCGCCGATCACCCGGTTCATGTGCACGACCGACAACCCAAGCACGTCGGCCATTTCAGTCTGTGACAGCGGTAGGTGGAAGCTCATTCCGTTGGTGCGTTTCACCGCCTGCAGGCGTACGAACAGTTCGCAGATGAGATGGGCCAGATGCGAGGTCCTGGAGCGGCGGCCCATTGCCACGATCCATTCGCGATGTATGGCGCCATCGACCAGCGTATCGAGCCACAACAGCCGGGTCAGATGAGGGGCCTGTTCCGTAATAGCTTTCAGCTTGTTGTGATCCGCGTACATCACCCGGCAAGGCGACAGCGCGATGATGCCGTGATCCATGGTCTTGAGCAAAAAGGCGTGGAGATCGACGAAGTCGCCGGGCACCTGCAAGGACGTGAACTGCCGACCGCCGCCCTCGAGCACCTTGTAGCGTGCCGCCAGGCCATCCAGCAGCATGGTGCTATAGGTTGGCCGGGACCCCGCTTTGACCACATCTTGCCCCTTTTCGAACTCGCGTCCGAAAACAACCGTTTCGGCCAACAAGACCTTCTCGACGTCCGACAAAGTGTCGTGTTGGCCGAGTTGCAGATAGAGAGACTCTAACATCATAGCCTCGAGGCGATCGGGGTTGAAACGCCGATCGCCAGATGTCCTGGACGCAAGGATAGCAGCCGGACCTTAGGCCTTCGGAAGATGGCGGACCCTATCATCGGCAGCCTGCGCGTATTCTGGCGCAAGCGCCGGAGCGGGAACCACCAGTGTCGCCAGGTATTAGCACGCTAGAGGTGTCCAAGGCTGCCCCGAAAATGAAACGGTGTCATTTCTATCTCTATTACGGCAACGGCCTCGTACCCGACGACGATGACCAGCCGTTTGAATCGCGAGAACAGGCGAGGGCGGAAGCCATTCGCATTTCGCAGGAAGTCGCTCGCGATGAACTGCCGGATCGCGAGCTGGTCAAGATACCGGCAAGGTGCGCAATGAGGCGGGCGCCCAGGTGTTCGAGGCATCGCTTTTCCTGACCGCCGGGTGCAGCGCGTGACCTTGATGCGGGTCAGCGTGGGAGCCGCTGTGGAATTTGGACTACATTTTCCGATCCGGGCAGTTCAAAGGCCATGGCCAATCGACGCAAGGAAGCCATTTCCACGATCAACTCTTCGATCGAACGATCCGGCAACCCCGTCTTCACTTTCTGCCTTACCCTTGCTGTGAGTTCATGAACGCGGACAGGCGCGAAAAGCGCGCTGTCGTCCAGCAATCTGCTGATTTCGATCACCACATCGGCGTCAATGTCTTTCGGCAATTCCCGCATGGGCGTCACCTTGGAAGCGATCCGAAGGCGGCCAGGCATTGCGCACCAGAAGGCATGCCGGACGCGGATCGGTCGTCGATTCATAAAACCACCCACCCAGCGTGTCACGAAAAAACGTTGGTACGAAAATTACCAAACGAGTTGGTTTCCGTAACCCATGCATCTTAGCATCGCGCGACTACAGGGCATCGACCAGTGGCGCCTGTCGGATGCCATGACGCGATTGCCGCCAGTATTCCGGCATTCACTTGCTGAACTCGTCGTCAAGAATGCGCAATGCTTCTTCATACTTGGCCGTGGATGCTCCGATCTGCCGTGATTGCCAGATATTGTCGGTGAGATCCGCCCGTTTCACCGGCAGCGCCAATGGGTTCGATGCGGCCCGGCGTACGAATGCGAAATAGTCCTCGCCTTCTCTGCGTGTCATGGCATCGACCGCAGCGGCGATCGTCGGTCCAAAGCCCGCC
This sequence comes from Mesorhizobium sp. LNHC229A00, assembly GCF_000502415.1. Classification (NCBI taxonomy): domain Bacteria; kingdom Pseudomonadati; phylum Pseudomonadota; class Alphaproteobacteria; order Hyphomicrobiales; family Phyllobacteriaceae; genus Mesorhizobium; species Mesorhizobium sp. LNHC229A00. The sequence continues at coordinate 629,945 of NZ_AYWQ01000003.1, read as the reverse complement.
TCCTCGAGCTTGGCCCGGCTCCAGCCTTCGCTTTTTTCCAGGACGTCGTGCAGATAGGCGACAACTTTCTCGTCTATCGTTTCGACGGCGTCGACTACTCGACGGCAATGGTCGATATAGGGTCCTCCTGTCTTGTCGTGCTGCGATGCATGCGCCTGCTCCGCAATCTTGGCCGCCCGATAAAAAATACTCATCGCATCCATCTCCACCCTTTCGGCCAGCGATCCGCGTTGCCTTCAGAGCTACCAGCGTTCCTCGGTTTCGCGGTGCGGCAAGTCCACGCCGCAGCAGACCCAGCCAAGCCGCTGCCCTGATCCGTAATTGTAGCGAGGCTCCAACCGCGCTGGGTCGTCGAATGTGCCGACATGCAGCGCGATTTCCCCGGGCGAGACGTCATAGGCAAGGGTGAGCGGCGATCCGCAGGCAGGACAGAACCCCCTTTGGGCGATCGGTGAAGATCGGCGATAGGCGGGAGTGGCGTCGATCCAGGTCAGGTCTGGCGAAGGCACCCACGCCAGGACCGCGAATGCACTTCCGGTCGCGCGCCGGCACATATCGCAATGGCAATAGTGCACTCTCGGTTCGCTTGTGACGTTGAAGCGAATCCGGCCGCAAAGACATCCGCCGTTCAGTTCCACCTTGGCTCCAGTCCGATGGGCCTGCGTTTCGGCAGGCTCTCCAATCCCGTGCGGGCAGCTTCGTTCATCTGGCGAAAACGTCGGCCGCCCTCGTCGGTTCCTGTGCCCCGCAGGAGCGAGTTCGCGCACGAGGCGCTTGTCTTTTCCACCGCCGTGCCATCGAGGCTGCTTCTGTCGGCGACCCTGCGGAAAATGGGCCAGCCAGGGTCCAGAGCCAGTCCGCCGATCGGCTATCAAGCCGCTTCGGTTTCGACGAAGCAATGGGCAGAAAAAGACTTCTTTTTGCGATCCGGCCCGGATGCTCTGTTGCGAACCTTAGAACACGCAAGGCTCGCTGGGAGGCGACGCCCAAACAAGAGCGGCTGCCGAAACGCAACCGGCATAGGCCGCGAGAATGAGGCCGATGCCGGCAACAGCCATAGGGGAACCACGACAATGAAGACATTTCGAAACTGCCTGATGGGCGCGGTCGGCGCAGGCCTGCTGGGCCTGGGACTTGCAGCTCCCGCCAATGCGGGCGCCATCCGTCTCGGCATGACGACCTGGGTAGGTTACGGGCCGCTGTTTCTTGCCCGCGACCTCGGTTACTTCAAGGAGGCCGGCGTCGACGTCGACCTGAAGGTCATAGAAGAATCAGCGCTTTACATGGCTGCGGTCGCCGGCGGCGATCTCGATGGCGCCGCCTCCACCGTCGACGAGCTGATGAAGTACCGCTCGGACGATCTCTGCTTCAAATACGTTCTTGCGCTCGACGACAGCCACGGCGGTGATGGCGTCGTCACGCAGCCCGAGATCAAGTCGCTCAAGGATTTGAAGGGCCAGCAGGTGGCCTTGAACGAGGGCTCCGTTTCCGAATTCTGGTTCAACGTGCTCCTGAAAAAGGAAGGCATGACCGAGGACGACGTTACCATTACCAACATGACCGCCGACGACGCGGCGACCGCCTTCATCGCCGGCCAGGTTCCCGCCGCCGTGACGTGGGAGCCGCACCTTACCGAAGTCCGCAAGGGCGGCAAGGGAAAGGTGTTGATCGATTCCACGACCACCCCTGGCTTGATCGTGGATGTGATCGCCCTCAAATGCGATCTGATCGAAAAGCATCCCGAGGACGTAAAGGCCCTCGTCAAGGGCTATTACAAAGCGGTTGAATACATCAAGACCAATCCGGAAAAGGCCTATGAGATCATGGCCAAGGGCATTGGCGGCTATCTCGAAAAGCCCGAGGATTTCGCCGCCGGCGCCAAGGGCGTGCGCTATTACGATCGTGATCGCAACCTGGAATTCTTCGGCACGCCGGAAAAGAGCGAGGCGTCCGAGCTGGTGAATTTCGCGCAGGACATCTGGGGCAAGGCCGGCAAGCTCAAGATGACGATCGACGCGAAAACCATCCTCGACACCGATTTCATCAGGGAACAGTGAGCCTCCGGGATAGCCGGGGTCGGTCCGCCTGGCCGAACCCGGTTTCCCAAAAGGCCAGAGCTTCGCGCTTCAGAAAATCAACGGAGGCCATGCCATGGCACAGAGGCGGACGGCGTGGACACGCCTGACGACCCCATTCGCCAACATTCCCGCCAGCACGGCAACGACACTCGCGCTGGCGATGTGGGTGGTCGTGATCGGCGGCTGGGCGCTGCTGTCCTATGGCCGCGTGGTGCCGAACATGTTCCTGCCGACGCCGGGAACCGTGCTGCAGACGACCTATCGCATGTCCCTGGACGGCAGCCTTTTCTACCACACTTTGACCAGCGCCAAGGTGGTGATCCTGGGCTTCATCGTCTCCTCGCTGATCTCGGTGCCACTGGGGCTGTGGATGGGGACCTACCGGGTGGTGCAGGCGCCGCTGGAGCCCTTGGTCAACTTCATCCGCTACCTGCCTGTGACCTCCTTCGTGCCCCTGTTCATCCTTTGGATCGGCATCGGTATCGAACAGCGCATAGCGGTCATCTTCTTCGGCACCTTCTTCCAGCAGCTCGTGATGATTTCCGACTGTGCGCGCAGCGTCTCCAGGGACCTGGTCAACGCCTCCTACACTCTGGGCACCAAGCGCAGCGAAGCGGTGTGGCACGTCATTTTCCCGGCCGCGCTTCCAGCCATCCTCGACACGCTTCGCGTCACCATGGGCTGGGCCTGGACCTATCTGGTCGTGGCCGAACTCGTCGCCGCGTCGAGCGGCCTCGGCTATATCAGCCTGAAGGCGATGCGAGGCTTCCAGGTCGATGTGATCTTCATGGCAATCGCCGCGATCGGGCTTCTGGGCCTTATCACCGATACGGCGTTCCGCGTTATCAGGGCCAGGGTCGCGCCATGGGCATCCTGATTTTGAACGCAAGCTCGCAAACCGCAGTCGGATCAAGGGTAGCAATGAGCGAGACCATCAAGGCGAACGATCTGGCCGGCACGGCCGCGACGACCGGCGATCCGCGCTCGACCGGCACGACGATGGCCGTTGAGGACGTGACATTGCGTTACGGCGACGCCAACGGCGTGCTGGCGTTGGACGATGTGTCGCTGAAGGTGGCCAAGAACGAATTCTGCGTCATCGTCGGCCCTTCGGGATGCGGCAAATCGAGCCTGCTCTACCTTGCGGCCGGCCTCAATGACGCGACTTCGGGCAGCATCAAGGTCGATGGCAGGGAAGTGATCGAACCGGGCCCCGACAGAGGCATGGTGTTCCAGAGCTACACTTTGTTCCCCTGGCTCACCGTGCGCGCCAACATCGAGTATGGACCCAAGCGCAAGGGCCTGCCGGCGGGGCGGCGCAAGCAGATCGTCGACCAGTATCTCGACGAAGTCGGCCTCGCGCCCTTTGCCGACCACTACCCCGCCCAGCTTTCCGGCGGCATGAAGCAGCGTGTGGCGATCGCGCGCGCCCTTGCCAACGATCCGGCCGTTCTGTTGATGGACGAACCCTTCGGCGCCCTCGACAGTCAGACGCGCGGCACCATGCAAAAACTGCTGTTGCGCGTCTGGGAGCGGCAGCAAAAGACGGTGCTGTTCGTTACTCACGATATAGACGAGGCACTGGTCCTGGGCGATCGCGTCCTGGTGATGACGGCCCGGCCCGGCAAGATCAAGGCCGAGATCAAGGTCGACATCCCAAGGCCGCGTTCGATGGATGTGATCCTCGAACCCGAGTTCATCGCTCTCAAGCGCCGCATCCTCGGCCTCTTGCATGACGAGATCGATGAGGATCTTTGAGAGCAATCTCAAGGAAACACAAACGGTCGTAGGCAGCTCGGCGTTGCCAATGCTGAACTCCCTACGATGTTGAAAGGCTGGGCGGATCGTTATCTTTCGCCGCGACGCGCCGAGCCCAGGATCATCTCCGAGCACTTCTGTCCGATCATCATGCTTGGCGCGTTCGTGTTGCCGCCGATCAGCTTCGGCATGACTGACGCATCGGCGACCCGGAGCCCGTCCATGCCTCGCACTTTCAGCGTCGCCGGATCAACGACCGCCATCGCGTCCGTCCCCATCTTGCAGGTTCCGACAGGGTGGTAGACGGTCAGCGCTTCGGCGCGCAGATAGGCTAGGATCTCGTCGTCGCTACCGACATCCTTGCCCGGAAGCATTTCCTTGCCACGCACCGCATCGAACTCGGATGCGGCGAGGATATTGCGCGCGATCTTGATGCCTTCGACAAGCACCATGGCGTCGTCCTCGTTCGCGAAGAAGCGGTGATCGATGAGAACGTCGCGGCGAGAACTGTCCTGTGACAATCTGATCTCGCCCACGCTTTTCGGCCTGAGAACGCAGGTGTGAATGGCGTAGCCGTGGCCATATTCGATGAGCCTGCCGCGATGGCTGCGATAGCCCGGCACGAAGTGGAACTGAATGTCGGGCAGGCCGTTCGCATGCCGAGTCTTCGCAAAGCCGCCGGCCTCGACATAGTTGGTCGTGAGGATTCCCTTGCGGCGCGCGAAATACTGGAAAGGCGCTGCCGCGATGCGGGGCAGGTTGGCAAACGACAGGCCGAGCGTCCTGGTGCTCCTGGAGCGCACGGTGATCATGCCGTCGACATGGTCCTGCAGGTTCTTGCCGACACCGGGCAGATCGAGAATCGGCGTGATGCCGATCTGCCGCAGCTCGTCCGCGGGGCCGATGCCGGATGCCATCAGGATCTTGGGCGAGTTGATGGCCCCGGCACAGAGCACGATCTCGCGGCTGGCCGCGACTATTTTTTGCTCGCCGTCGTGACGCACCCGCAGGCCGGTGGCGCGCCCTTCGGCAATGACAAGGTCGACCACCTCGCATGCACTGAGCAGCGTCAGGTTCCCGCGATGGAGCACCGGACGCATGAAGGCGGTGAAGCTGCTGAAGCGCTGGCCCCGGTTCTGGGTGACGTTGTAGATCCCGACGCCGAACTGGCTCTCTGCATTGAAGTCTTCGTTGGCGGGCAGGCCGGCACGTTCGCCGGCCAGGACGAACATGGCGGAAAGCACGTTCGGATCGCGCGGATTGTCGACCATGAGCTCGCCGTCCGTGCCGTGATAGCGCGGGTCCTGGGCGATCAGGTTGCGCTCCAGCTTCCTGAACACTGGTAGCACGTCGTTGTAAGCCCAGCCGGCGCAGCCGAGCCCGGCCCACTCGTCATAGTCCTGCGCCGCGCCGCGAATATAGACCATCGAGTTGATCGAACTCGATCCGCCCAGCGCCTTGCCCCGGTTGACCGGAATGCTGCGGTTGTTGAGATGGGGTTGCGGCACGCCGACGAAACAATAGTCGTAGTTCGGGTTGCCATAGAGCGACAGAATGCCCGCCGGAATCCTTACCCGCGGGCTGTTGTCGCTGCCGCCTGCCTCTACCAGGCACACCCTGACCGCCGGATCGGCGCTCAGCCGATTGGCCACCACGCACCCGGCCGAACCCGCGCCGACGACAATATAGTCATAGCTCTCAGTCTTCATGCCAGCCCCTCGAGAATGCCGGCTCGTGGCATTGCCGAACGGGCCGCTGCGAGGCTGCTCCTGTTCCGCAACGATTCCGTGCCGACACATGCCCGGCTTCGCCGCCAACTCATTCGGCGCTGCGGATCCGGCCGCTGAAACTGTAGATGCGTCCATCGGCATGAGAAATTCGGAAATGGTTACGCGTGACTTCGGAGATTCGTTATGGGCGCCCACCGGCACGTGCTGCTACTTGTGAGCGCCAATAGGGAGGCGACCGGATGGCGCACGGCTTGTCCGGAACACGGAGAAATGGATCTCCCGGGGCTGCGTTTGCCGGCCGCCGGAAATCGATTTCATCACGTGCGGCGGGAGCTGTCGGATGGTCAGAAAAGGACCGGGCATGTCGGTTGAGACGATAGACACGCTTGTTGTTGGTGGCGGCCAGGCTGGGGTGGCCATGAGCGAGCACCTGAGCAAATGCGGGGTGCCGCATCTCGTTCTCGAACGCGGTCGCATCGCCGAGCGCTGGCGCTCGCAGCGGTGGGACTCCCTGGTTGCCAACGGCCCGGCCTGGCACGACCGCTTTCCGGGCATGGAATTTCCTGTGACAGGCCCCGATGGCTTTCCCTCCAAGGAAGAGGTCGCCGACTATTTTGTCGCTTACGCAAAGCAGATCAATGCGCCGGTCCGCTGCGGCGTCGAGGTCAGGTCCGTGCAAAGAAATGTCGGCCGGCCCGGATTCCGAGTCGAGACGTCCGATGGCATGATCGAGGCCAACAGCGTTGTCGCGGCGACTGGCCCTTTCCAGGTCCCGGTCATCCCGCCCCTCGTTCCTGCCGATGCCGGCATCCTGCAAATCCACTCCAGCGCCTACCGCAATCCCGCGCAATTGCCGAAAGGCGCGGTGCTGGTGGTCGGCGCGGGATCCTCGGGCGTCCAGATTGCGGACGAACTCCAGCGTGGTGGCAAACGCGTCCATCTCTCGGTCGGCGCGCACGACCGCCCGCCGCGCGCCTATCGCGGCCGCGACTTCTGCTGGTGGCTGGGTGTTCTCGGCAAATGGGACCTCGAAACTCCCGGGCCCGGCACGGAACATGTCACGATCGCGGTGAGTGGCGCGCGGGGCGGAGAAACGATCGATTTTCGCCGTCTGGCGGGGCAGGGGCTTACGCTCGTCGGCATGACGAGGGCGTACCAGGACGGTGCCATGACCTTCGCGCCCGATCTTGCCAAAAACATCGCCCGCGGTGATGCCAATCTGATGGCATTGCTGGACGAGGCCGACGCCTATGTCGCGCGCAACGGTCTCGACCTTCCCGAAGAACCCGCTGCCCGCCGGATCGGCCCTGACCCGGACTGCGTGACCAATCCGATCCTCGAGCTCGATCTGGCCGAAGCCGGGATAAGTTCGATCATCTGGGCGACAGGCTTTGCCGCCGATTACAGCTGGCTCAAGGTCGATGCCTTTGACGAGCAGGGCCGGCCAAGGCACCAGCGCGGCGTCTCGACCGAGCCGGGGATCTATTTCCTGGGACTGCCCTGGCAGTCACGCAGGGGATCGAGCTTCATCTGGGGCGTGTGGCACGATGCCAAGCACGTGGCCGACCGTATTTCGACGCAGCGCAAATATCTCGCTTATCACGCCGCCGCTAAGCGCGAAACCGTGGACGCCTGACCGCCGCCGACGGCTGCCGCGAGCCCGACCTGATGGAGATCAAGATGAAGCATACCCGAATTCGTACCTTCAATACGAAGGACACCTATCCCGAGCAGAAGCTCGACAACGATCTGTGTCAGGCGGTCGTCACACGAGGTGGCCGGACGATCTATCTGCGCGGGCAGTGCCCGCAGGATCTCGATACCGCCACCAATATCGCCAGCCACGATCCGGTCGAGCAGACGCACAAGGTGATGCAGAACATCAAGCAGCTCGTTGAGGAATGCGGCGGCACCATGGAGCATCTGGTGAAGGTGGTGATTTACCTGACTGATGTGCGCCATCGCGAAGCCGTCTACCGGACGATGGGCGAATACATCAAGGGCGTCTATCCGGTTTCGACCGGCCTTGTCGTGTCGGCCCTGGCGCGGCCGGAATGGCTGGTCGAAATCGACGGCACGGCCGTAATTCCGGACTGAGCGCCATGACCTTCTCCATCGTCGCAAGGTGCCGGCGCACCGGTATGTTCGGGGTGGCGATATCCTCATCATCCCCCGCGGTCGCGGCCCGCTGCGCCTATGCACAGGCAGGCGTCGGCGCCGTTGCCAGCCAGAATGTCACGGACCCGACGCTCGGGCCACGGGCGCTGGAACTGATGGCGCGAGGCGCCTCCGCCGCCGAAGCCGTCGCGATCCTGAAGCGTACGGCCGCTTTCAGCGAATACCGGCAGGTCCTGGCGGTCGACAAGGCGGGCGGCAGCGCGATCCATTCGGGACCGAAAGCGCTTGGCATCTGGAGCGAGGCACGCGGCGAGGACGTCGCCTGCGGCGGCAACCTGCTTGCCAGCGATAGGGTTCCGCAAGCCATGGTGGACGCCTTTCTCGCCTCCGAAGGCGATCTCGGCGACCGGCTGATCGTCACCATGCGAGCCGCACTCGAGGCCGGCGGCGAGGCGGGGCCTGTCCGCTCCGCCGGCATGAAACTGGTACGCGATGTGTCATGGCCCGTCGCCGACCTGCGTTGCGACTGGACCGAAGGGTGTCCGATCGAGCATCTGGCAATGCTGTGGGACATCTACAAGCCCCAGCTCGATGCTTATGTCACGCGCGCCCTCAACCCGTCCGGTGCGCCAAGCTACGGCGTTCCCGGTGATGAGTAGTTCGACAATCTGGAGCCGGCATGCACGAACTCAGTCATAAGGATTGGATCGGCAAAGCCTCGGCTGTCCGTTTTCGCGACAGGGCGTTCATCGACGGCAAGGCCTTGCCCGCGTGTTCCGGCAGAACATTCACCAGCATCAATCCTGCCACGGGAGCAACGCTCGCCGAGGTGGCTTCCTGCGGCGAAGAGGACATCGACCTTGCCGTCGCCGCGGCACGTCGCAGTTTTGAGGCCGGCGTCTGGTCGAGAGCGAGCCCTCGGCATCGCAAGCAGGTGCTGCTGCGGCTGGCGGAATTGCTGCGTGAGAACCTGCAGGAGCTCGCGCTGCTGGAATCTCTTGATATGGGCAAACTGGTCAAGGACGCAGCGACCGTCGACGTGCCGGGGTCGGCGGCGATCTTCCAGTGGTACGGCGAAGCGATAGACAAGGTCTATGACGAGGTGGCGCCGACGGCCCGAGGTGACCTTGCTTTGGTACGGCGGGAGCCGCTTGGGGTCGTGGGCGCCGTCGTGCCGTGGAACTTTCCGCTCGACATGGCAACCTGGAAATGCGCGCCCGCGCTGGCTGCCGGCAATTCGGTGGTGCTCAAACCCGCCGAGCAGTCGCCTTTCTCGGCGCTCAGGCTGGCCGAGCTTGCCATGGAAGCAGGCCTGCCCGCCGGCGTGCTCAATGTGGTGCCCGGCCTCGGCGAGACGGCCGGACAGGCGCTTGGCCGCCATATGGACGTGGATTGCCTTGCCTTCACCGGATCGACCGCTGTCGGCAAGATGTTCCTACAATATTCCGGCCAGTCGAACATGAAGCAGGTCTGGCTGGAGACCGGTGGCAAGAGCCCCAATCTGGTGTTCGCCGATTGCGGTGATCTGGACGCGGCAGCTGACATGGCCGCCTTCAGCATCTTCTTCAACCAGGGACAGGTATGCTCGGCCAACTCCCGGCTTCTGGTGGAGCGCGGCATCAAGGATGCGCTGCTCGAGAAACTGGCGCAGCGCGCGACGGCGACCCAGCCCGGCGATCCGCTCGACCCTGCATCCAGGATGGGTGCGATGGTGGACGCGCGCCACGCCGCGACCGTCATGCGTTTCGTCGATGGCGGCAAGAAGTCGGCACGGCTGGTGACTGGCGGCGACCGGGTTACCGTCGGCGGGCGCGGCAGTTTTGTGCAGCCCACGATCTTCGACGACGTCTCGCCCGACGACCCGCTTGCGCGCGACGAGATATTCGGTCCGGTCCTGTCGGTGATCGCCTTCGACACCGAAGACGAGGCGCTTCGCATCGCCAACGACAGCGTCTACGGCCTGGCCGCATCGCTGTGGACCGACAGCCTGTCGCGGGCGCATCGTCTGGCGGAAAGGCTGCGCGCGGGCACGGTTTCCGTGAACACCGTCGATGCGCTGAGCCCGATGACTCCCTTCGGCGGTTTCAAGCAGTCCGGCTTCGGGCGCGACCTGTCGCTGCACGCGCTCGACAAGTACACCGCGCTGAAGACAACCTGGATCAAATATTGAGAAGCGGCCGCGACTTGATCGCCGGCCGCAAACCGGCAACATAGCCACCATGCCGCTTCGCTTCACGCTGAGACAACTCGAATATTTCGTCGCCGTTGGCGAAGCGGGTTCGATCGCCAAGGCGGCCGAGCAGGTGAATGTCTCGCCGCCATCGATCTCGGCGTCGATCGCTCAGCTCGAAGCCGAGTTCGGCGTGCAGCTTTTCGTGCGCAAGCATTCGCATGCGCTGGCGCTGACGGCGGGCGGGCGCCTCTTCCTCAAGGAAGCCGCGCGTCTGCTCAACGAGGCGGACGCGCTGCACGACATTGCCGGGGATATCGCCGAAAAGGTACGCGGACCGCTGGCGATCGGCTGCCTACTCACTTTCGCTCAGATCGTGTTGCCGGCGCTGCGCAAGAAATTCGAGGACGCCTATCCCGATGTGCGGGTCAGGCAATTCGAGCGCAACCAGGGGCAACTGTTCGAGATGCTCCAACGTGGCGAGATAGACGCCGCGCTGACCTACGATCTGGAGCTGTCGCAAGACATGACTTTCGAGCCGCTGATGCAGTTGCCGGCCTATGTCATGCTGCCGGCCGCGCATCGGCTGGCGGCGAAGGCAGGTATCACGCCCGAGGAGCTGGTCGATGAGCCGATGGTGCTGCTTGACCTGCCCTACAGCAGGGAATATTTCCTGTCGGCTTTCCAGCCTAGGGGCCTGCGGCCCAAGATCGTCGAGCGCACCGGCGACATCGCCGTGATGCGCTCGATGGTCGCCAACGGCTTCGGCTACGGCATCGCCAATATGCGGCCGCTCAACACCATGTCGCCGGACGGCAAATTACTGGTCTTTGTGCCATTGTTGGGCGACCTCAGGCCGCTGACCATAGGAATTGCGCTGCCGAACGCCGAGCATCGCACGCTGACGGTGCAGGCCTTCATCGACCACTGTCGCCGCTTCGTCGTCGAGCAGGGCGTCTTCGGTACCGAGCGCATCGTGAAGTGAGGCCTGCCATGCGGCTCACGGCCAGCCGTCCGTGAGCCGTTCCAGCAATCTGTCCAGCATCGCGTCGCAACGCCGCAGCTGTTCGACGCTGACAAATTCGTCGGGCTTGTGTCCCTGCGCCATGGAGCCCGGCCCGCAAACGACTGCGGGCGTGCCGAGATCGCGGCTGAACAATCCGCCCTCCGTGCCGAACGCGACTTTCATCGTGTCGTTGGCACCGGTCAGCGACTTGACGAAAGCCACCGCCTCCGATGCGGCCGGCGTGTCGAGGCCCGGATAGGTGTTGGTGATCTCGATGTCGATTGCTGCCTCTGCCGCGGTCGAAGCGGCGTCCTCGGCAATGCGCACCGCCGCGGCGCGCAGCCTGTCGAGAATGCTGGCGGCGTCGTCGGCGGCAATGTTGCGGATCTCGAAATCGACGTGGCAGAGGTTGGGCACTATGTTGAGCGCGACGCCGGCATTGATCTTGCCGACATGAACCGTCGTGTAGGGAATGTCGTAGTCGCCGTCGCGGGCGCCGTCGCGGGCCAGCCGTTCCTGTTCGTCACGCAAGGCGCGCACGAAATCGCACCCGAGGTGGATTGCATTGAGCGCCAGCGGGGCGAGCGCCGAATGGCCTTCGCGTCCCCTGCAGACGGCGCGAGCGGCAAGCTTGCCCTTGTGCCCGGTCGCCACCTGCATGTTGGTCGGCTCCCCGACGATGCACAGCAGCGGGCGCTGCGGCGCCGCACTCAGCATTTCGATCAGGTCGCGCACGCCCAGGCAGCCGACTTCCTCGTCACATGAGAGCGCCAGATGCAACGGCGTCCGAAGCGCCATCCTGGAGGCCTTGATGCAGGTCGCGAGCGCAGAGGCCACAAAACCCTTCATATCCGCCGCGCCGCGCCCATAAAGCTTGCCGTCGCGCTCGGTCATTTCGAATGGAGGCAGCGTCCAGTCTTGGCCGTCCACGGGAACCACGTCGGTGTGGCCGGACAGCATGACACCGGGTCTGCCTGCCGGGCCAATGGTGGCAAAGAGATTGGCCTTGTGCCTGTCGGCGCTGTGGACGATCTGGCAGGCAACGCCGCTTGCTTCGAGCAAGTCGGCCGTATAACCGATCAGGTCGAGGTTCGAGTCGCGGCTCACCGTGGGGAATGCGATCAGCCGTTCGAGAATTCTGATGCTGTCCATTTTCTGTCTCTCGGTCGGGTTCTGGCTGTCTAGCATCATGCCGCCGATGCTCTGAAGTCGCATTTCGCTCAGCCCCGGTTCAACGCAGACTAATTCGCGCCGGCGCGCGCGATTAGGCGTGTCCTAATCGGCACAGAAGAAATCCGTAGTTTTCCCGCGCCGGCTCCAACTTATGAGTAGTCTCGGCAGCACCGGCGGTGCCGAGCCGGCAGGGAGGAAGCTACATGCGCGACCCACGCTACGACATCCTGTTCGAGCCGATGAAGATAGGTCCGGTGACGGCCAAGAACCGCTTCTATCAGGTTCCGCACTGCAATGGCGGTGGCTATCGCGATCCATCGGCGGCGGCAGAGATGCGCCGCATCAAGTCGGAAGGCGGCTGGGGCGTCATCTTCACCGAGCAGACGGAGATGCACCATACCTCCGAGATCACGCCTTTCATCGAACTGCGGCTATGGGACGACGCCGACATTCCGGCCTTGGCCAAGATGGCCGAGGCCATGCACGAGCACGGGGCGCTGGCCGGCATCCAGCTCGCCTATTCCGGCATCAACGGCCCCAACCTCTACACCAAGGAGGTGCCGCGCGGGCCATCGGCCCTGCCGATCCGCACCTTCACCAACGATCCGGTGCAGGCGCGCGCCATGGACAGAGAGGACATACGCGACCTGCGCCGCTGGCACCGCAATGCCTTCAAACGCGCCAAGCAGGCGGGTTTCGACCTTGTCTGCCTCTATGGCGCGCACGGCTTCGGCATCATCCAGCATTTCCTGTCGACGGCCACCAACCAGCGCGGCGACGAATATGGCGGCTCGCTGGAAAACCGTTCGCGGTTGATGAGCGAGCTGATCGAGGAAGGGCGCGACGCGATCGGCGACACATGCGGCCTGACGCTCAGGCTGTCGTTGGACGAGATGATCGGTGAACTCGGCTTCGCCAATTCGGAGGTCCGCGACATGATCGAGATGCATGCCGAACTGCCCGATCTTTGGGATCTCGCGCACGGCGCCTGGGAGGATTGCTCGGGTCCGTCACGCTTCAAGGACGAGGCGGCGCAGGAAAGCCTGGTATCGGGCATCAAGAAGCTGACCTCGAAGCCGGTCGTCGGCGTCGGCCGCTTCACCTCGCCCGACGTGATGGTCAGGATGATCAGGTCGGGCACGCTCGACTTCATCGGCTGCGCGCGCCCGTCGATCGCCGATCCCTTCCTGCCGAGGAAGGTCGAGGAGGGGCGTATCGAGGACATCCGCGAATGCATTGGCTGCAACATCTGCATCACCGGCGACATGACCATGTCGATCTCGCGCTGCACGCAGAACCCGACCTTCATGGAGGAATGGCGCAAAGGCTGGCATCCTGAGCGCATGCAGGCGAAAGGCGACAGCGACAGCGTGCTGATCGTCGGCGCCGGGCCTGCCGGACTGGAGGCCGCGCGTGCGCTAGGCATGCGCGGCTATGAAGTTGCCATCGCGGAAGCGGGCACCGAGCTTGGCGGGCGCGTGGCGCGCGAAAGCAAACTTCCAGGCCTGTCGGCCTGGGGCAGGGTGCGCGACTATCGGCAGTATCAGCTCAGCCAGATGCCCGATGTCGACATCTATTTCGAAAGCCGGCTGTCGGCCGGTGACATCCTCTCGTTCGGCTTCCAGAACGTCGCCATTGCCACCGGATCGACCTGGCGCCGCGACGGCGTCGCGCGTGCCCATGTCGTGCCGATGCCGATCGACGCCGCGATGCCGGTCTACTCACCCGACGATCTGATGGCCGGCAAGGTTCCGGATGGCAAGGTCGTGCTGTTCGACGACGACCACTATTACATGGGCGGCGTTCTCGCCGAGCTGATGGCGCGTCAGGGAACGAAGGTGACCCTGGTGACGCCGTCGGCCTATGTCTCGGACTGGACACGCAACACGCTGGAGCAAGGAGCCATTCACCGCCGCCTGGTGGAACTCGGCGTCGATATCGTGCTCAACAGGACCGTCACGAGTGTCGCTTCAGGTGGCGTCGTGACGGCCTGCGTCTACACGGGCGCGAAACAGGATCTGGCGGCCGATGCCGCCGTCCTGGTCACGTCACGCAATCAGGACGACGCCGTTTGGCGCGAGCTCAAGGCGCGGGAAAACGAGTGGGCCGACAGCGGCATCCGTTCGATCAAGGTCATCGGCGACGCCGAAGCACCGGGGCCGATCGCCTGGGCAACCTATGCTGGCCACCGCTTCGCCCGAGAGCTGGACGAACCTGACATCGGCGACGCGTTGCCGTTTCGGCGGGAAGTCGCCGCACTGGCGGCGGAATAGAACGCCGGAACGCTGCAGATCAGATCGCCCGCCCTTCCTTGTCGAGAAATGCAGATGCCGGGTTCGGCCCGCAGGCCGACCTTGGCGCTGGTCTCGGGCGCGGTCCTTGATTGTGGATGACGAGGCAGGTCTGGCCTTCGTCCAGCTCGACAGGAACGAGTTCTTGCATGCGGCGTTGCGTATCCGGATGGCAATGCCGGAAATCATGAGAACACCGCCGGCCGGAGATGCGTTGATGTCGATGCCAGGCTTGGCTTATGGCCCATTGGGCGACCGGTGCATGCATGTCTGTGTGGATATGCAGAAGCTGTTTGCCGAACCGTCGCCTTGGGCGACGCCCTGGATAACCCGTGTCTTGCCTCAGATTGAGAGGCTGGTCGAAAGGCGTGCGGAACAGACGGTCTTCACGCGCTTCCTGCCTGCGCAAAGGCCGGGACAAGGCGCTGGTACATGGAAGCGCTATTATGAGCGCTGGGCCTCGATGGCGATCGACAATATCGGACCGGAGATGATCGAATTGTTGCCGGCGCTGGCAGCTTACTGTCCGCCGGCGGCAGTCATCGACAAGCACATCTATTCCCCCTGGTTCGAAGGGCGCCTCAGGGCCTTTCTGATGGAACGCGAGATCGACACGCTGGTCGTCACGGGAGGCGAAACCGACGTATGCGTCCTGGCCACCGTTCTCGGGGCTATCGATTTCGGCTATCGCGTGGTGCTCGTCACCGACGCATTGTGCAGTTCTTCCGACGCAACGCATGACGCGCTGCTTACCGTCTATCACCAGCGCTTCGCGCAGCAGGTCGAGACAGTCGAGATGGAAACGGTTCTCTCGAACTGGACTTGACGCCACTGTAGCATCGGCCTTCCCTGCGGGGTCTGTAGTGCTTATCTGTCCCCATCGCGGACACTGGAGCAGGCAAAGACGTGGCGCAACGATCGGGCAGTGCGGATCTCCCTCTTCACGGTGGACGCGTGCCGAAATGGCTGGGCGACCGCATGACGCGTCTCGGTGCCGTCATGTGCGAGGCGATCATCCATCACTATGGCCGCAACGAATTGCTGCGGCGTCTGGCGCATCCGTTCTGGTTCCAGTCCTTCGGCGCGGTCATGGGCATGGATTGGCATTCGTCCGGCATCACCACCAGCGTCGTCGGCGCCTTGAAGCGCGGCCTCACGCCGTTGTCCGGCGAACTCGGCATCCACGTCTGCGGCGGCCGTGGCGCGCATTCGCGCAAAACCCCCCACGAGCTTGCCGCCATCGGTGAGCGTATCGGCTTCGACGGAGCCCGCCTTGCGACCGCCAGCCGGCTTGTCGCCAAGGTGGACAGCGCCGCCGTTCAGGACGGCTTCGACCTCTATCTGCATGGCTTCATCGTTACCGACGACGGCAACTGGGTGGTGGTGCAGCAAGGCATGAACGGCGACAGCAAGGTGGCGCGCCGCTATCATTGGCTGTCCGAAGGTTTGACGAGTTTCGTCGACCAGCCGCATGCCGCCATAGAAGGCGCCAACCAGGGCGAGATCGTCAACCTGACCGACCGCCGCGCCGAAGCCTCGCGCCAGGGACAGCTTGACCTGCTCCAGGATCTTGGGCCGGACCGCATCCTTCGGGAGTTCGCCGCGCTGGAGCCCGGTACTGCACCGGCTCCAGTGCAGCCCCTGCTGCCGCACCTGGTCATGCCGGCTCATCATGACGTTCGCGAAAGCGACGTCGTGATGCATCGCCTTCACGGCAACATGGCCGCTGCCGCCGAGCGAGGTCCAGCTGATTTTGCCGAGCTTCTCCTGGTTCCGGGCGTAGGCGCCCGCACCGTGCGGGCACTCGCCCTCGTTGCCGAAGTGGTGCATGGCGCGCCGTGCCGGTTTTCGGATCCGGGTCGTTTTTCGCTGGCGCATGGTGGCAAGGACAGGCATCCGTTCCCTGTACCGCTCAAGGTTTATGACGAGACGATCGGCGTCCTGAAGTCAGCCGTGCAAAAGGCCAGGCTCGGTCGCGAAGAGGAAATCGGCGCCTTGAGGCGGCTCGACGACCAGTCGCGGCAGGTCGAGCGATACGTCACGGGTCCCAGCCTCAAGGAAATTGTCGCCGGCGAATTCGACCAGTCGCATCTGCTTGGCGGCCGCAGTGTCTTTGGTTGGGAACCGGCGCCGGATGAGGTGAGCGCCGACGAGAACAGGAAGGCGTGACGGGCCGGGTATCACGCCACGCGACGATATCTGTGGTGGTCCTTGATGAATTTATTGAAGAAGCGGCCTTTCGAAGGAGCGCGCATGAACGCGCCATAGGTAGCCGGGGCGACGTCCTCATAGTCATAGCGGTTGCCATGCGGCACGAACCAGACAGAGAGGATCTTGGTCGCGGGATCGTATTGCGTGTTTCGAATGACGGTTGACGGCATGCTGTCACCTGACGGCTCAGCCAAATAAACCTGCCAGGCGTGGTGCGGTTCCGTGCCGCTACCCGACCTCGCTACCGGTCGCGTGGGTTGCCGAACTTCGCGTCGCGTTTCCTTGAATAGCGCTCGATGCGCGGCAGCTTGTCGGCAAAGTCGAGCCAAGGCAGCCTGAGGTCCCAATAGGCATGAGCCTGTGGCCGCAGCCCTTCGGGTTTGTCGAAGAACCCGATCGTCAGATAAAGCTCGTCCGGCAGCCCTTCGTCGCTATAGCCTATCGAACTCCCGCAGTCGGGACAGAAAGTGCGGATAACACCCGGCGTCTTGGAAAAGGCCTTTGGCGTCCCCCTCGAAAGGTTGAACTGGCTCGGCCGATACCCGACCCAGACGGTGAGTGGACTGCCGATGGCCCGTCGGCAGTCGTCATCGTGATCGTAGCATATCCAGAAAGGCTCACCGTCCATGGTGGCGGCAATCGCCCCGCAAAAGCAGGCCCCGGTTTCAACGCGCGGCATCCGGCACTCCACGGCTGGAACATATCCGGCGCCTCCGACGGAACCGGCATTCCTAAACTTTCACGCTGCCCCCGCGGTTCCGTTGCTCCGTTTGACGTGTCCAGGGCAGGCGAGCGCGGTTCCCATATTGCCTTGTTGTCCGGCCTTCACCATCTAGGCACAATGTCGCCGCTCAAATCGAAAACAGCCGGCCGTGTGGCCCAGCATGATCTCTTCGGTGCCGCTCAGGATGGTCTGCCGGAGGGTTTCGCCTACCGGACCGGACTGATCACGCCACAAGACGAAGTCGAACTCGTCCGTCATCTAGAGGCACTGCCCTTCAAGGCCTTCGACTTCCATGGTCATCTGGCAAACCGGCGTGTCGTCGGTTTTGGCCTTCGCTACGATTATGACCGGCGCGAGGTGGTCGAGGCACCGGCGATACCTGATTTTCTATTGCCCTTACGCGAAAGGGTCGGGGCTTTTGCGCGCCGGCCGGCCGAAACCTTCGCGCAGGTCTTGATCAACGAATACCGGCCCGGCGCCGGTATCGGTTGGCACCGCGACAAGCCGCACTTCGAGGAGGTCGCGGGCGTTTCGCTGCTGGCGCCCTGCGATTTTCGCCTTCGGCGCAAGAATGGGTCTAAATGGGAGCGTCGAACCATCACCGTCGAGCCGAGATCGGCCTATCTCATGACAGGGCCGTCGCGAACGCAATGGGAGCACAGCATCCCGCCGCTTGCGGAGCACCGCTACTCGATCACCTTGCGGACATTGCGGCCTCGCAATCCCTGAGCATGCGCTGAGGTTTGCACCGAAAGCTTTCCGTATTCATCTCGCCATTAGTGCTCAACCCGACCCGCGTGCAGCGGGGCGGGTTGAACGATCTTGTGCTCTAACTCTCTGTTTTTACGCAATTCCGAACGGAAACCGCTACGCACTTTTCCTTGGAATTGCCTAGGTCAATACCAGCACGATCTTGTATGTATCCGGATCGACGATGACGATCCGGCCGTCGGCGAGAACGAAATATTCGTACGCCTCGTAGGCTGGGACGAGCTTCACGATGCGAGCCGGCAAGCGATGCAGCCTGACCTTGTGCCGCGGAACTTCGATGCCGACGGAGACGTCGAAATCGACGTTGGCGATCGGCTCGACCTTGGTTTCCCTGATCACATGAGTGATCTGGGTCTTCTGTTCAACCGTCACATTGTTGATGGAAGCGGTCGAGGTCTTGTCCTCCGTGGAGGCCTTGCCCTGGGCCTGTTGATCGGTCTGGACCTTTGTCTTGTCCTGAGCTTGCTGATCCGTGGTGGTGCCAGCCTTGCCCTGTGCCTGCTGGTCAGTCTGGACCTTTGTCTTGCCCTGAGCCTGCTGATCCGTCGTGGTGCCGGCCTTGCCCTGTGCCTGCTGGTCGGTCTGGACCTTTGTCTTGTCCTGGGCCTGCTGGTCAGTCTTGGTGCCGGCCTTGCCCTGTGCCTGCTGGTCGGTCTGGACCTTGGTTTTGTCCTGGGCTTGCTGGTCAGTCTTGGTGCCGGCCTTGCCCTGGGCCTGTTCGTCCGTCTTGGCCTTGGTCTTGCCCTGTGCCTGCTCCTCTGTCTTGACCTTGGTCTTGTCCTGAGCCTGCTGATCAGTCTGGGACTTGGTGCCCTGCGCCTGCTCCTTCATCTTGGAGCCCTTCTGGCAGTTGGTCGTGCCGGAAGCGCAATTTGTGTCAGCTCCTGATTGGCTGTCGGCCGGCTGCTGCGTCTGAGCCATCGCCGTCCCGCAGCCGAGCCCGATCGCAAGCATGCTGGTAATGAGAACATGTTTCATAGGAAATCTCCTTCGGAGAGTTCGTCCCTTCAAGGAGTAAAACTTCGACCAAAAAAGATTGTTCCGAACTGGCTGCGTTAATGCACCGCTCCCGATGGTTCCGAGATCGATCTTCACGGTCTTACTTCACGCCGATGCCGGCGGTGAGGCCGCCATCTATCTTGTAGTCGGCGCCTGTGCAGAAGCCGGCCTTCGACGAGCACAGGAAAGCGATGAGTTCCGCCACTTCCTCCGGCTCGCCGATGCGGCCGAGCGGATGGGCCGCGCCGAAGCGCCTGTAGGCCTCTTCCACGTCGGCATCGCTGCCGCCGTCGCCACGCGCGGCCTTTTCGAGGATCGGTGTGCGGATCGAGCCCGGGCTGACCGAATTGACCCTTATGCCGGATGCGGCATAGTCGAGTGCCAGCGAACGTGTCAGCGTATGGATGGCGCCCTTGGTCGTGGCATAGGCGGCAACGTTCTGCTGGCAGGCGAAGCCCTGCACCGAAGCGACGTTGACGATGGCGCCGCCGCCACGCTTGATCATTTCCGGGATGCCGAAATGGGCGGTCAGATAGATCGAGCCGACATTGACCGTCATAGCCCGGTTCCAGGTCTCCCAGTCGGTTGTCGTCGCCGTTCCGTAGGGATGCACCGCCGCCGAATTGACGATGACGTCTATGCCGCCGAATTTCGCCACGCCGGCCGCGACCGCGTCGCGAACCTGCTCGGAAACGGAGACGTCAACCGTTTGCACCAGCGCATCGGCTCCGGATTTGGCGAGGCTTTCCTGCAGGGCGGCATTGGCCGCGCTGTCGATCCCGCAGGCGACGATCGCGGCGCCCCCAGCCGCCAGGCGTTTGGCGGTTGCCAGACCGATGCCGGTCGTTCCTGTCACAAATGCCACCTTGCCGTCAAAATCAGTCATCGCGGAAGCTCCTTCTTCGCTATCGAAACCGGCCGCTCTTAGTTTGACACTCGTCGTGGTCAAACAATAGGTTGCCGGTCTCTCGCGGAAAAGGAAGTGGCAATGGAACAATGCTGGCGCTGGTACGGTCCCGATGATCCTGTGACGCTTGAACATGTCAAACAGGCCGGCGCCACCGGCGTGGTTTCAGCGCTTCACCAGATCTATGACGGCAGGGCCTGGCCTGAAGCCGATGTGCTCGAACGCAAGCGCGTCATCGAGGCGGCTGGGCTGACCTGGTCGGTTGTCGAGAGCATTCCGGTTCACAATTCCTTCAAGATCGGCGCGCCGGAGCGCGAGCGCTATGCCGGCTATTATCGCGACAGCATCCGCGCGCTCGCGAAGGCCGGCATCCAGACGATCTGCTACAATTTCATGCCTGTGGTCGACTGGACTCGCACCGACCTGGCCTACCGGCTGCCGACGACCGGTTATGCCTTGCGCTTCGATGCCATCGATTTCGCTGCCTATGATCTGTTTGTCCTGCAGCGCAAGAACGGCGCGGCAAGCTATACGCCGTCACGTATCGCCCAGGCCGAGAAGCGCCTTGAGGCGCTGACACCGGAGCAGATCGACCAGATCGAGCGCAATCTGATCGCCGGCCTGCCGGCGACGGAGCGTAGCTATAACAGGGACAGTTTCCGCGAGGCGCTGGCGGAATACGACGCGATTGGGCCTAAGGAACTGCGCGACAACCTTGCCTGGTTCCTGCGCGAGATCATCCCGGCGGCCGAAGAGGCGGGTGTGCGCATGTGCATCCACCCCGATGATCCGCCGTTCTCGCTTTATGGCCTGCCGCGCGTCGTTTCGACGGCCGAGGATGCGCGTTTCATCCTCAAGACGGTCGACAGCCCGGCAAATGGTTTGACGTTCTGCACCGGCTCCTACGGTACGCGCGCCGACAACGACATTGTCGCCATGGTCAAGGAATTCGCCGACCGCATCCATTTCGTCCATCTGCGCAACATCACCATCGAGGAGGACGGTTCGTTCTACGAGGCCGAGCATCTCGAGGGCGGCACTGACATGGCGCATGTCATCCTCGCTTTGATGCAGGAAGAGAAGCGCCGTCGCGGAGAAGGCCGAGCCGACTGGCAAATTCCGATGCGGCCCGATCATGGCCATCTGCTTGCCGACGACATCGGCAAGAAGAAGATCAACCCCGGCTATTCGCTCATCGGCCGGCTGAAAGGCCTCGCGGAGCTGCGCGGCATCATGCGTGCGGTTGAGCGGTTCGGGCTGGCCTGAACTCATCGGACGGCAAGCTAACGTTCGCGATCCTCCGCCGGAATGTCGCGACAGGTATGAGCGAGCGCTTCGCTTCGTCCGGCATTCGCATGCCCTAACCACCCGATTGTCGACGAAGCCGAGGGCTGCCCTGCGACGAGAAGCGGCTTCGACGGGTGGTCAACAATTTTATCGAGCTGGCACGCAAATTTTCGAGGTCGGTCGTGTAGTGCTCGTCGGCGTACTTCCTGCTTGGCCAGTGTCCGAAAGCGGGCGACTTTCGCGCCACTGGGACCAGCCATCGGCGTGGGGCACGCTTATGAAAAAAGGACAGTCCTTTGACGATCTTCCCTTTTACCGAAGCCAGTCCGATCCAGTTCCAGGCGCCGCTGCCGAAGACGTCGGATGTGGTCATTGTCGGCGGTGGCATCATCGGCGTGACCGCGGCCCTGTTCTTGGCCCGTCACAACATACCGGTGACCTTGCTGGAGAAGGGACGCATCGCCGCGGAGCAGTCCTCGCGCAATTGGGGCTGGATTCGCCAGCAGGGCCGCGACGCGGACGAATTGCCCATCGTCATCGAAGCGCTGCGTCTCTGGCGCCAACTGGCGGAGGAGTGCGGCGAGGATATAGGCTTGACGCAGACGGGCGTGACCTATCTTGCGCGGACCGACAAGGAGATGGCCGGTTTCGCCAAGTTCCTGAAGATCGCCGAGGCCCATGGCGTCGACACGCGCCTCCTCGACCAGGGCGAGACCGCCAAGCTGATCCCGGCCATGTCACGCCCCTTCAGGGGCGCCATGACCACGCCGTCGGACATGCGTGCCGAGCCCTGGGTCGCCGTGCCGGCGCTTGCCCGCCTGGCCGCTCGCCAGGGTGTCACAATCATCGAGAACTGTGCGGCACGGATGCTCGACATCTCCGCAGGGCGGATCAGCGGTGTCTGGACCGAACGAGGGCGCATCGCCACCTCGAACGTGCTTGTCGCCAGCGGCGCCTGGACGTCGCTGTTCCTGCGCGCGCATGGCATCTCGATCCCTCAGCTCAGTGTCCGCACGACCGTCGCGGCGACCGCGCCTATGCCCGAAATCCATGCCGGCGCTGCCGCGGACGAACGCATCGCCTTCCGGCGTAGGAAGGACGGCGGATACACGCTCGCCGCGGGAGGCAGCCACCTGCTCTATGTCGGGCCGGATGCATTGCGTCACGCACCGAAATACCTGCCCGCCCTGAAGGCAAATCCTTTCGGCACGCGCTACCTGCCGGCGGCGCCGCGTGCATATCCGGATAGCTGGTTCACCCCGCGCAAATGGGATGCCGACAAGGAAAGCCCGTTCGAAAGGATGCGTGTTCTCAATCCTGCCCCGGAGCCCAGGGCCCTTCGCGCCATCGATCATGGGTTCAAGGAGCTTTTTCCGCAATTCGAGGCGGTGCCGCTCAGGGCAAGCTGGGCCGGCATGATCGATGCGATGCCGGATGTAGTGCCGGTGGTCGATCGCGCCGCAGCGGTGGATGGCCTCGTCATCGCGACCGGGATGAGCGGCCATGGCTTCGGCATAGGGCCCGGCATGGGCCGCGTCCTGTCCGACTTGATCCAGGGCAACGAGGCTGGACACAACCTACACAGGTTCCGTCAATCCCGGTTCAGCGACGGCAGCCCTATCCGGATGGGACCATCGCTTTAGGCGAGATTGCCCTGACGCCGGTTGCGGCAGGTCAGGTCGGGCGACCTGATGCAGGTGCCTGGCTTGTCGGGATTCACGCCATGACCGGACTGAGCGATGCCGGCGAGTTCGAAGGCGGCATCGGTACGACCTACAATCTGCTTAGCAGGCTCTATGTGGCGGTCGACCAGGCCATTCGTGCCGGCGACGTGGCGCGGGCAAAGGCGCTGCGGATGGTGTCGCAGGGCTTCATCGAGGCAGTGCTGGAAACCGGCGTGCTGCCGGGCATGAAGGCGGACGACCGGCCTCTACCAGGAACTCGACATGCTCGCCGACCCTGACGAGCCACGCGACCTGTTCGGCATGCTGCTCAGGGCAGCCCAATGGCGTGGAGGTCGCGCGCCTGCTGGCGGTCCGATCTGCGCGAGTGATCGCGGTCATTGTCAGCTTGCCGGCGCGCGCGCAAAAATTGTTCATCGCGGCGGCCTCGAAGGGCCGATCGTTTCTTTCTTGGCAATCTGGCGTCGATGACACTTGCAGGCATTGCTGGCGGTTGTGACCGCCGAAAAGTGCACGCCTGTCCAACAGTCCTGGTTTGCGGACGATAACATCCGCACAAAGCCGGGAAAGGAGCCTCATATGCCCCGAATAGTACCCGTGCTCGACTTGAGCCGCTTTGAACAAGGCGCGTCGGAACGCCGGACATTTCTGGCGGATCTGCGTTCCGCTTCGCGCGACATCGGCTTTTTCTACCTGGCCGGACATGGCATCTCGTGGGCGGAAATCAGTGAGGTGCTCACCGCGACGCGCCGCTTCTTTGCCTTGGCCGAGGCCGACAAGCTCGCGATCGAAATGGTCAAATCCTCGCAGTTTCGCGGCTATACCCGCGCCGGCGGCGAGCTAACCAAGGGCAAGGCCGATTGGCGCGAGCAGCTCGACATCGGCGTCGAGCGTCAGCCCATAGCGCAAGGGCCAGGAATTCCCGCATGGACGCGGCTGCAGGGCCCGAACCAGTGGCCCGCTGCGTTGCCGGAACTCAAACCCGCCCTGCTGGCATGGCAGGCCAAGGCAACAGCAGTGGCCATCAGGCTGTTGAAAGCCTTCGCGCTGTCGCTCGATCAAGCCGAGGACGCCTTCGACCCGATCTACCGCGAGCAGCCAAACCACCGCATGAAAATCGTGCGCTATCCCGGCCGAGAGGCGACCGGCGATGACCAGGGTGTCGGCGCGCACAAGGATGGCGGTTTCCTGACGTTGTTGCTTCAGGATGACAATAAGGGGCTTCAGGTCGACTATGACGGAAGCTGGGTGGATGTGGACCCCATTCCCGGTACGCTCGTCGTCAACATCGGCGAATTGCTCGAACTGGCCTCAAACGGCTATTTGCGTGCGACCGTGCATCGTGTCTTGACGCCGGCGGCAGGCATTGAACGCATTTCGGTGCCGTTCTTCTTCAGCGCCAGGCTCGATGCAACGATACCGCTGCTTAGCCTTTCCGAGGACCTGGCGGCTCGGGCGCGCGGGCCGGCCAGCGATCCGGACAATCCGCTGTTTCGCGATGTCGGAACCAATGTGCTGAAAAGCCGGCTGCGCTCGCATCCCGATGTCGCTCGGCGCCATTATGCGGATCTGCTTGAGCCGGAAAGCCCGGCCGTCTGAGTCTTGGATAAGAAAGAACGGGATTTTTGCCATCCCGACCGATTCTTGGAAAATCATTCGTCGTATCCGGCGAAGAATCGGCTCAAAAAGGAAAGATCCGTTCGGTGTTTTCCTCCCATCTCATTGAGCGGTGTTCCCCTCTGAAGGTTACGACCTTCTTTTTTGGCCGGGCCGTTTCGCGCCCGGCCATTTTTCTTTCCGCACTGCGTGTTGCCGGTGCGGCGCTGATCCGGCAGAGTTCAACATGCGTCGGCGGTTGAAATCAGTGGAAGAAGGAGAGGGTCTCATGACATCCAACGTTACCGTCATAGCAGGGGCGGGCTCCGGATTGAGCGCCTCGCTCGCGCGTCTTCTCGCCAGGGAAGGGTTCCATGTCGTCCTGGCCGCCCGAAACATCGAGAAGCTCGATGCGTTGCAAGCGCAAACCGGCGCGCAAGCCGTGGCGACGGATGTCTCGGATCCAGCATCGGTCGAGCATCTATTCGATATCGCGGACAAGGCTGGCCCGCTTTCCCTCGTGATTTTCAACGCCGGCGGCCGCGCTCGCGGTCCAATAGCCGAACTCGATCCCGAGGCTGTCCGACAGGCTTTGCTGGTCGGGGCCTATGGCGGGTTCCTGGTAGCTCAGCAGGCGGCCCGCCGGCTGATCGCTCAAGGGGCGGGCTCGATCCTCTTCACCGGAGCGACAGCAAGTGTGAAGGGGTTCGCCGGCTCCGCGGGCTTTGCGATGCCGAAATTTGGATTGCGCGGGCTGGCGCAATCCATGGCCCGTGAACTGGCGCCCAAGAACATCCACGTCGCGCATTTCATCATCGACGGCGCCATTGCTTCGGCCGCTTCCGGACAGGAGCCCGGGCCGCAGGATCGCCGGCTGTCTCCGGATGCGATCGCAGAGGCCTATCTCGCCATCCATCGCCAGCACCGCAGCGCCTGGACGTGGGAAATGGAGCTCAGGCCGTGGGTCGAAAATTTCTGACTGGATCAGCGATCCATGCGACTTTTGCATGGCTCGTCTGCACGAGCCTTGAGGAGAGTCGACATCGGACGAGGATGTCACTATATAGCGGCGGCTTCGCGGGCTCACGCCTTCAAGCGCTACGTCATAAGGCGGCTGTAGCGACAGCCATTGAGATTAAGAAACGGACTGGAAGCCGTAAAAGGTAGAAGCAATTGCTCGGAGCGGGAAGATCCCGCCAACGGTACAGTCCTTCAGAATCAGAAAATGTTCTTCACCCCTCGATTTTCTTCGGCTCTGTGGACCCTGGACGGCTTCGGCTTGCCGGCTGGCCGCGACTCGGCTCGAATGGGAACATGCATCCTTCGCGGGATGCCGACGCTTATAATTACCAACCGGCTTTGCCGCCAGGGAACAGCAGTATGAGTGAACACGCGATCGAGTTCTTGCGGGGATGGATCGGCGAAAAGGTCCATTGCCAGTCCCACGCCAGGATCGAGAAGCAGGCCGAGACGTTGGCCCGCGAATGCGCCGCCAAGGCTGCCGAGGTCGGCATACCGCTGGAGGACATCCAGGAGGAAGTCGGCGACATCCAGGAATTGATTGCTTCGCGGCTCGAGGAAGCGGCCGAGGCCGACGAAAACCAGCAGGCTTCCAGCAAAGCCGCGGAATAACTACGGGGTCAAACCTGTTCGAGACGCGCGGGCTTCGGCCCGCGTTTTCGTCTCAGCCGTCCCTCTCACCCAAACTTTTCTTCCAGCCACGCCTTTGGCAGCGCCGGCACGAAATTGCCGTCGCGCCCGGTCATGTCGTCATTGGCGATAAGAGCGTTGAGGATCGATTCCTCCACCGTCTGAACCACCGCATCGAAGAACGCGTCGATGTCTGTATCGGGAATGAAATCGGCACTGGCGATGCGGCCGGACAGCCCCAGCGCCGCGGCGGGGTTGGCCGTCGAGAAGGCGAGGAAGATATCGCCCGAACTGTGATAGCCGAAGCCGCCCGTCAAGGCGACGCCGAGCGGCACACGGCGCGCCAATCGCTTCATTTGATGCGGCAGGAAAGGCGCGTCGGTCGCGATGATCGCGATGATTGAGCCCTTTTCCGCGCGCGACGTGGCTTCGCGGATCGCCGGCTCGGTTAGTTCGGGCTCGGCGCGCAGGCCACGAATGGTGAAATTATGCCGCTTGCCGAAATTCGACTGCACGAAGGCGCCGACCGTGTAGGTTCGCCCTTGCCATGCGACGATGCGCGAGGCCGTGCCGGACCCTGCCTTGAAGCCGAAGGTGATCATGCCGGTGCCGCCGCCGACGCTGCCTTCCTCGACCGGTCCGCCAGCAGCCCCGTCAAGGGCTTCGGCGACGTGCTCCGATGTTAGATGGTGGCCGTTGATGTCGTTGAGAAACCCGTCATAAGTCTCCGCCGCCACCGGCAGCCCCCAGGCGCTGTCGATCGCGGCCGGCAGCACCCGGTTCATCCAGCGCAGCGTGCCGTCACGCGCAACACCACAGGAATGCGTGTTGGTGATGGTGATCGGGAAGTTGAAGGCGCCGGTTTCCTCGATGATGTGCGAGCCGGTCATCTCGCCATTGCCGTTCTGGCTGAAAATGCCCGCGAAGACCGGCGTGGCCAATTCGGCGCGGGGCCTCGGCAGGATTGCGGTCACGCCGGTGCGTACCGGCCCCTTACCGACGATAAGCGGACCATCGCCCGTTATCAGCGTCGCATAGCCGACAGAGACGCCGGGCACGTCGGTGATCGCGTTGAACGGCCCGGGTGTTCCGTGGAAGCCTATGGTGAAGCTTCGCGCGCGTGGCTTGCCGGACGGCGTTGCCAGATGGTGCGGATTGTCGATCATGCTCTTAGAACAAGGATCCCTGATTGCCGGGTTCCTTTGCCTTTGCCGACGGTCTGGCCACGGGCTTTGGCCGCGCCGCGCCACTGGTTGCCACCGCATCCGCCGTGCCATCGGCGAACTCCAGCGACAGCGCCATCCCCGACGCCACGTCGGCGGCCTGCTTGATGACCGCGCCGTCGGTATCCTTCACCAGCGCGAAGCCGCGCGCCAGGACGGCCTTGTGCGAAAGCGTCGCCATCAGCCGGTCGGCCTGGACGATGCGGCCGCGCAACCGCTCCAGCCTGACCAGCATCGCCTGGCCGCCGCGTCTCGTCAAAGCCGTCAGAAGGTCCCTCTGCACACGTTGGCGCCGGGCTGTCGGCTCGATGGTGATGCGACCCTGCAGCAAAGCCAATTGCTGCCTGTGCCGCCGCAGCGATGCCTTGGCGCATTTTGGCAACTGATCCGCGGCACGATTGAGCTCCGCGCGCCGGCTTCTGGCCAGAGTGCGCAGCGCCCCTTGCGCCCGCAAAAGGTTACGGTCGTTGGCGCGTCGCGCCTCGGCAATCCGCTGCGACAGCATTGCCGGCGTCAGTTTTACAGCGAAGAATCGCGCCCGCTTGCGCTCGGTGGAAACCATCAGGCCACGACCGAGCCTCGATGTCGCCTCGTCCAGGCGCCGGCGCGGCAGCGCCAGCAATTGGTCTGGCGAGGGCAGCGCACGCGCCGCCGCACGGGTTGCCTGCCGCTTGCGTTCGAAATTGCGCAAGACGGCGGCCTTGAGCCGCGCGCCGAGGCTGGCCAGCGTCGCTTCGAGGTCAGCCTTCACCGGCACGGCGATTTCGGCCGCGCCCGTCGGTGTCGGCGCCCGCACATCCGCGACAAGGTCGATCAGCGTCCAGTCGGTTTCGTGGCCGACAGCCGAAATCACCGGAATGCCCGAGGCGGCGACCGCGCGGGCGAGTGCCTCGTCGTTGAAGCCCCATAGATCTTCCAGGCTGCCGCCGCCGCGCGCCACGATCAGCAGATCGGGGCGCTGAATGGGGCTGTCCCATGCCAGCGCGTTGAAACCGGTGACGGCATTAGTCACTTCCGCACTCGCCGTGTCACCTTGAACCCGCACGGGCCAGACCAGCACATGCAGCGGAAAGCGGTCCTTGATGCGGTGGATGATGTCGCGGATGACCGAGCCGGTCGGCGAGGTGACCACGCCGATGACGCGTGGCATGAACGGCAGCCGGCGTTTGCGCACCGCATCGAAAAGCCCCTCCGCCTGCAGCCGGCGTTTGCGCTCCTCCAGCAGCGCCATTAGCGCCCCGGCGCCGGCCGGCTCGAGATTGTCGATGACGATCTGGTAGTTGGACTTGCCGGGATAGGTGGTGAGCTTGCCGGTGGCGATCACCTCCATCCCTTCCTCGGGACGGAATTTCAGCCGGCTCATCGTGCCTTTCCAGACCACGGCGTCGAGCCGCGCACGGTCGTCCTTCAGCGCGAAATAAGCATGGCCGGAGGAATGCGGCCCACGATAGCCTGAGATTTCGCCGCGCACCCGCACATTGCCGAAGACGTCCTCGACCGTGCGCTTTAGCGCGCCTGATATTTCGCTCACGGTGTATTCGGTGGCGTTGGTGCGTGATTCGGATGCTGCTTCGCTCATCGGTCGATTGGGGGCCGGTTGGACGCCGACGTCAAGGCGGCCGTGTCAGGCCCGATATTCATGACCCGGTTTTTACCAGCCCGGCAGGATCTGGTTCGGCTTGCTCCGCTTCATCTTGGAAAAGGCGAGCGCCGCGAAATCGAACGTCCCGGTCTCCTCGCCAAGCGGCACGGAGATGTTGTCTAGACTTTCGGAGATGTGGCGGGCAAGCGCATCGACGATCTCCGGCCGCGAGGTCTGGCCGCGCATGATGCCGATGCGGCAGTCGGGCAGGGCGCCGAAGCCGTCGGCCTCGCCCAGAACCCGCATGCCGGGCCTGAGCGCGCATTCCGGCAGCACCGAGATCGCCAGCCCCGAAAGCACGGCGGCGGTGATCACGGTCGCCGAGAAGCTGGTGAACAGGATGCGGTAGTCGCGGTTCTGCAGGTCCAATACATCCACCGCGGCGCGCCGCCAGATGCAGTTTGGCCGGCCGAAGGCCATCGGCAGCGTCTCCTGTTCATGTGTCGCATGGTTGGCCGAGGAGACCCAGAGCAGCGGTTCACGCCGCACCACCTCCGACTGGCCGCGCACATCATTGTGCGTCACCAGCGCCAGATCGAGATTGCCGCGCTTGATGTGCTCGACCAGCCCCGGCGTCGGTTCGCAGATGACGGTCAGTTCGACGCGCGGATTGGAGCGCGTGAACCGTGCCATGATCTCGGGCAGGAATCGGTCCGCATAATCGTCAGGCGTGCCGATGCGGATCGTGCCTTCGAGCCGTTGGTCGTCGAAGGCGGCGAGCGTTTCGCGGTTGAGATAGAGCAGCCGCCTTGCGTAGGAGAGCAGTTTGTCGCCTTCCTCCGTCAACCTGTTCGAGCGCCCCTCCTTCTCGAACAACGGCTTGCCGATCCGCTCTTCCAGACGGCGCATCTGCATCGACACCGCCGACTGGGTGCGGTGCACTTCTTCCGCCGCGCGGGTGAAGCTGCCGGTATCGGCAATGGAGATGAAGGTCTGCAATTGATCGAGATCGAGCGGCGCTTTCATCGGTTCAATCCATCACTGCTGTTGATACTAAAGATTAGAAACATTCGTTGGATTAATCAATCGGTCGATGGCAAATTGGCATTGTCCAAATGAAAGCCATGCATGTAGCCCAAAAGTGGACACCGGTTTTGGGACGACGACATGCATCTCTAAAATTGTATTTGAGACCGGAACGGTCGCTGTCGCCAGCGCCGATCGTCGGGTTTCGTCCGTTCGAGTCTGAAGGAGACCGACATGACCACGATCGATTTCGCCACCGAGACCTCGCGCATCACCTCGCGTCCGGCCGTTGCAACGCGCGTGGCAAACATTGTCTCCAATGCCTACCGCGCCTGGAAAAACCGCCGCGCCTTCTACCGCCTTGGCGAGATGTCGGACGCAGAACTCGCCGATATCGGCCTGACGCGCGCCGACCTGCATGTTGCAATCGACGTGCCGTTTGGCCGTGACCCGACAGCAATCCTGCGTGAGATCGCCAGCGATCGCGTGGAAACGATCGAGGAAATCGCCCGCAAGGTGGCCTGATTGGTTCAGCTTCGGTTCCGTTGAATCCTTTCACGGTGCAGCGCGACCAAGGTTCTGCAGGCTCCCCACTCCCTGCCGGTTCCCCGCCGGCCTGCCTGCACGCTGCCCGGTCCTCCCAAGGACCGGGCTTTTCCTTTAGGTTTGCCGAAGGCCGGGCGACTACCGCCGGTCCATGTCCCGCTTGAACTGGTCGAAGATCGTTTCCACGCCCTTCTGGTATTCGTCGCGCTGCTGGGCCCCGGTCTGGAACATCTTGCCGAAAATGTCGTCGAACGGGTTCCTTGGCCGTCCGCTCGGATTGGCTTGGGGCTGTGGTGCCTGGCGCTGCTGCGGCTGCGCTTGAGGTTCCGGCGCCGGCTGCCCGCCGGGCATCCCGAGGCCGCCGCCACCGCCTTGCCGCAGCATCTCCTCGAAGATTTTCCCCAGCGGGTTGTCGCCGTAGGGGCTCTGTGTCGGCTGGGGCTCGGGCCGACTTTGTGGTTGCTGCGGCGCGGCGCCACCGAACATGTCCTGCAGCACCTTGCCGAGCGGATTGTCGCCATAGGGGTTGGGTGCCGGCCGCGGCTGGCTTTGCGGCTGCGGCGAGCCGCCGCCGAACATGTCCTGCAAGACCTTGCCGAACGGGTTGTCCATGGGGTTGTGGGGCGCCGGGCGCTGTTGCGGCGCCGGTGCCTGCATGCCGCCTTGCCGCATCATCTGCTCGATTATTTCACCCAGTGGATTGTTGCCGACGCCACCAAGGCCAGCCGCTGCCTGCATCTGGTTTGTCGTCTGCTTGAACAGTCCGCCCATCACCATCGAGGCGATCGCGGGCAGCATCTGCTGAAGGATCTGCTGGCTGACGCCGCTCGCCTGCGCCGCCTGGCTGGCCACGGCGCGCGACAGGTCTTTCGAACCGAACAGATGTCCCAGAATGCCGTTGCCCTCATCGACGCCTTGCGGCGAGAAGGCGCGCGTGGCGTCCTCGAAATACTTGGCGTGCTGGCCGCTTGCCATCGCCGTCATGAAGGCGCCGAGCCCATAGGGATCGGCGGTGTTGCGTTGCAACCCTTGTGAAAAAGCTGGCAGCAGTGCGGCGACCGCCGCCTGCGTCTGCTGCAGCGAAAGCCCGTATTGCTGGGCAAGCGCCTGCATGCCGTTGCCGTTCTGGGCCTGCGCCAGCATGTCGAACAAGGTAGGCATAGGCTTCTCCTCCGGGAAATCCTCGAACGAGAGCCTAATTCGTTTCAACGCCCGATTGAAGCTACTTTTGCCGCCGGCCATGGCTCGCGGTTAATAGGCATACTCCATGAACACCGGCTCTATCGAGCCGCCCCAGCGCGTGTGGTAGGCCGACAGCATCTCCTCCGCACTGGTTGTGCCGCGCGCCACGACCTCGTCGAGTGTGTTGAGGAACGAGGTTTCGTCGTAGCCGTCACGGTTCTTCTTGCCGCGGTTCTTCAACCCCGTGCGCGAAATGGCCATGACATCGCGGGCGACCTCGCGCAACGTCGTGTTGCGGAAGGGTGCGGCAATGCCGAGCTCCGGCACGGCGTTGCGCATGGCCAGCACTTCCTTGTAGGTCCAGCTCGACGTCAACGCCTCGGCCGCGTCGAGTGCCGCCTCGTCGTAGAGCAGCCCGACCCAAAAGGCCGGCAGCGCGCAGATGCGCCGCCAGGGACCGCCATCGGCGCCGCGCATTTCAAGGAAACGCTTGAGCCGCACGTCCGGGAACAGCGTCGACAGATGGTTCGCCCAGTCGCCCATCGTCGGCAGCCCGTCCGGCACTTCATTGCGCGCGGCCCCGGCCATGAACTGGCGGAAGGTGATATGCGTCATGTCGTGATAACGGCCATCGCGAATGACGAAATACATCGGCACGTCGAGTGCCCATTCGACATAGTCGGCGAAACCAAAATCGGGCGAGAAGCAGAATTCGAGCAGGCCCGAGCGCTGGTTGTCGGTGTCGCGCCAGATGTCGCCGCGCCAGCTCTGCAGCCCGTTCGGCCGGCTGTCGGTGAAGGGCGAGTTGGCGAACAGTGCGGTCGACAGCGGCTGCAGCTTCAGCGACACCTGCATCTTGCGGCGCATGTCGGCCTCGCTCTCGAAGTCGAGGTTCACCTGGATCGTGCAGGTGCGGTACATCATGTCGAGGCCCTTGGTGCCGACCTTGGGCATGTAGCGCGTCATGATCTCATAGCGCGACTTCGGCATTTTCGGGGTCTCGGCCAGCGACCATTTCGGGCTCCCGCCAAGGCCGAGGAAGCGGATGCCCATCGGCTCGGCGATCTCGCGCACCTGCGCCAGATGAGCGTTGCCCTCGCGGCAGGTCTGGTGGATCGTCTCCAAGGGCGCGCCGGAAAGCTCGAATTGGCCGCCTGGCTCGAGCGAAATTGCCCCCTGGCCCGTCGGTTCGACCAAGCCGATGATGCGGCCGTCATCCATGATCGGATCCCAGCCAAGCTTGGTCTGCATGCCTTCAAGGATGGCGCGGATGCCGCGCTCACCACCATAGGGGACCGGTGCGTTGCCATCGACATAGAAGGGGAATTTCTCGTGCTCGGTGCCGATGCGCCATTTTTCGCGCGGCTTGTTGCCTTCGGCCAGGTGTTCGACAAGCTCGTCTACGCCTTCGATGGGCCGGAAATCGGTTGTGTCGCGCGCCATTCTCAAGCCCTCAAAGGCGGTTGAACCACCGCCGGCGCTAAATGGACGAAATGTCAGTAGCCGATCAAGCGAAAAATCCTGAGCCACAGGTCAAGAGGAATTGAAGGCCACGCCCTGCAAGCACCTCTTGCAAGAGACGGAGCACTACCAGTCGCCAATTGTTGCCTGCATAACCGCAAGCGCTGCCACGGCCGCCGTGTCGGCACGCAGGATACGCGGCCCGAGCGGAATGGCGGTCACGAAGGGGAGCGCGCGCAGCATCTTACGCTCCTCGTCGGAAAAGCCGCCCTCGGGCCCGACCAGTAGGGCGAGCTTCTTCTCCTTCACCGTCTGCAAGGCAGGCAGTGGGTTGTTGGTCGAGGCGTCCTCGTCGCAGAAGATCAACCGGCGTTCCTTGTCCCAGCCGGTCAGCAGGCGCTCGAATTTTTCCGCCTCGCGAACGTCCGGCACCGCGAGGATGCCGCATTGTTCGGCGGCCTCGACGACATTGGCGCGCAGGCGATCGATCGACGGCTTGGCCACCTGGGTATGCTGGGTGATGACCGGCTGCAGGACGCCGGCGCCCATCTCGACCGCCTTCTGCACGAGATAATCCAGCCGGCCCTGCTTCAGCGGTGCGAAGCAATAGATCAGGTCAGGCAAAGGCGGCTGCGGCCTTTGCAGCCCCAGTACTTTCAGCCGCACCGACCGCTTCGATTTCGCTGATATCGCGGCCGACCACTCGCCGTCGCGGCCGTTGAAGACAAGGATCTCGGCGCCTTCGGCGAGCCGCAGCACATGCAGGAGATAATGGCTCTGCTGCTGGCCGGGTTCGAATTCGATGTCCGGTCCGAGGTCGTCGGGCACGAACAGACGTTGCATCTTGTAGTTGGCGCGCATGGCCGAGGAATGGGCGAGGCGGCCGCCGGCGTCAAGCCTTGGCGGAAGGATGCCACAAAGGCTGAAAACCACGACGCAGGATGGCAACCGTCGTTTCCGGGGTCAACAGCACCAGCGTCTCGTCCTTGAACCGATCCAGGCTGGTTGGCGGGCCGTATCCGGCAAAAGACCATGGCAACGCCTTGCCCTGGGACAAGGCGTAGGTCCCGCCGCCGGTTGCGATCATCGCGCCGTCGGGTAGGCGGGCAAGCGCGCCCATCGCGACGGCAGGCCGTTTGCCGCCCGACGCCAACCGCTCCTTGTGCAGCCGTTGGTCCACCTGCGGCGCGCGCGGCTCGGCAATGACGAAGGCTTGGCCGAAACGGCTGACAAAATCCCTGGCTCGTTCGCGCTGGCAAAAGAAGCAGGGACGATGCCCGGCGGCGAGCGCCGTCACCTCGTCGAGGAAGAACAATTCGGTCCAGCCGGCCTTGCCGCCGGCCCGGTTGCGGCCCATCGGCTCGCGCCGCGCATTGCGGAATTGGCACATGCAGATGATCCAGGCCTGAAGCGCCCAGCGCTTTTTCAGGAGCGTCTTTGTCTCGGGGTCGTGGATGATGCCGCGATTGCCAGTGAACAGGCCGCGCTCCGGCACGGCATGAATGGCGCCGAACGGATCGACCCGGTTCTGCAGTGGCATGGTTTTCTCCTGGGACACGCATCTTGGCTGCAATACTGGCGACATGATATCGCTGGTTCCTCGTTTTCATGTCAGCAGGGTGTGCCATGCGGGTGCTGGTGGTCCAGAACTTCGACAATACCGGTCTTGGCCAGGTTGGCGCGGCGCTCGCGGAAGCGGGTGCCGATCTCGATGTGCGCCTTCCCTACAAGGGTGACGCGCTGCCACGGGACGCAACCGGCCATGATGCCATGGTGGTGCTCGGCGGTGGCCAGAATGCGCTGGACGACGAAGAATATCCCTATTTCCCGGCGCTGTTGAAACTGACCCGCGATTTTGCCGGCAAGGACCGCGCGGTGCTCGGCATCTGTCTCGGCGGTCAACTCGTCGCCCGTGCTTTTGGCGGCGTGAACCGCATCGGCGGTGCCAATGAATTCGGCTGGCGCGGCGTGTCGTTGACCCCGGACGCCAAGGCCGATCCGGTGCTGAGCGAGTTGCCGGAAAAGTTCCCGATCTTCCAGTGGCACGACGACACGTTCGAGCTGCCGGATGACGCCGTGCGGCTCGCCGGCAACGATGTCGCCGAAAACCAGGCGTTTCGGGTCGGCCGCGCCGTCTACGGCTTCCAGTTCCATTTCGAGGCCGACCGGCCGCTGGTGAAGGACTGGAGTTCCTCCTTCGCGCCGACCATTGCCGCGCGCCATCCCGACTGGGCCGGCGAGCTCGAGAGCGAAATGGCCCGCAACGGCCCTGACGCCGATGCTGCCGGGCTCGCCATCGCCCGTGCCTGGGTGGCGACGATCTAAACATTCGCTTCCGCGTCCTACCGCGTGACATAATTGGCACGGGGGCCGGAATCCGTCTGGGGAAAACCCTTTCATCCTTGGCTTGTGTCCGCACGCTATCCTAGAAGGCGCGCGCTATATCGGCTGTGCAACGGGGATGAACCTTTTGTGTGACCCGTGCGACACACCATCGATACAGAACACGCCTAGAAGCGCGAAATCGTCGAAACTTTGAAGCGATTTTTCCGTTTCAACGCATTGGTAACCGCCTCGTGCACAGATGCAGAAAGCTCAACAAGAGATGACCTCCGTGAAAGCAGCTCTTCTGTCCTTTGCCATGCTGTCCGCCATNCAAGGTTCCTTTATCGACATTTCGAGGATGCGTTTGTGCGGGCCGTCCACGACGAGCGCGGTAAGCATGCCTGACTGCCAGGCAAGCGTGTCGACATTGACGCGGTTGGCCATCACTTCCGCCTCGGGAACCGGCGTGTGGCCATGCACCACGATCTTCGGAAGGAGAGCGGTGTGATCGTGGAAGACGTCACGGATCCAGATCAGGTCCTGCGGATTCTGTTTCTCCAACGCAATGCCTGGCCTTATGCCGGCATGGCAGAAGAAGAAGTCGCCTGACGTCACCGAGAACGGCAGCGACCGCAGGAAGTCGATATGGCTTCGCGGCACGGCCGCGAGCAGGGCTTGATGGCCCTTGCGCATGGCTGACTCGGCCTTGCCGAACCAAATGCCGCTGCCGTTGTTGATCGTCACCCCATAGGATTGCGCGGTCTGGATGCCGCCAAAACGGATGAAGAGCCCTTCGGGGTCGGGTGTCTGGAGAAAGTCGAGAAAACCAATGTCATGATTGCCGGCCAGCATCAGGTTTCGCTGATCGCGTTGGCGTGCCTCGATCAGGAAGTCGATGACGCCCTTGGAGTCCGGTCCTCGGTCGACATAGTCGCCGAGATGGATGATGCGCCAGTCCGCGACTAGGTCCCTGGCGATCTCGGCCTCGATCTGTCCGTGCATGGCGGCCAGCAGGTCGAGCCGGCCATGCACGTCGCCGATCGCGTAGAGACGCACGCCGTCCGGCCCGCGTGCGTCGAGGAAATGGATGCCGGGTTCCGCCAAGGTTCTGGTCTCTCCGCGATCAGATGTCACGGACTTAGCGCCGAAGCTGATCCCTGCCCATGTCGGTGACCAGACGCTTTCCGCACAGCGCCAGCGTAATGTCCATCTCCTTGCGGATGATTTCCAGCGCCTTGGTAACCCCTTCCTTGCCGAGCGCGCCCAGGCCGTAAAGAAATGGCCGGCCGATATAGGTGCCCTTGGCGCCCAGGCAGAGCGCTTTCAACACATCCTGGCCGGAGCGGATGCCGCCGTCCATATGCACTTCTATTCTGTCGCCGACCGCATCGGCGATCTCTTCCAGCGCCATGATGGAGGACGATGCGCCGTCGAGCTGGCGCCCGCCATGATTGGAAACGATGATGGCATCGGCGCCGGTGTTGGCCGCCAGCAGCGCGTCCTCCTTGTCGAGGATGCCCTTGAGGATCAGTTTGCCACCCCAGCGCTCCTTGATCCAGGCGACGTCCTTCCACGACAGGTGCGGATCGAACTGCTCGGTCGTCCAGGACGACAACGAAGCCACGTCGCCGACGCCCTTGGCATGGCCGACGATGTTGCGGAAGGTACGGCGCTTCGTGCCAGCCATGCCCATCCACCAGCCAGGCCGCACAGCGATGTTGGCGATGTTGGCGAGCGTCATCTTGGGCGGCGCCGAAAGTCCGTTGCGGACATCCTTGTGGCGCTGGCCGAGGACCTGCAGGTCGAGCGTCAGCACCAGCGCCGAACACTTCGCCGCCTTCGCCCGGTCGATCAAATTGAGGACGAAGTCCTTGTCGCGCAGCACATAGAGCTGGAACCAGAACGGTTTCTTCGTCACCGAGGCGACATCCTCGATCGAGCAGATGCTCATTGTCGAAAGCGTGAACGGCACGCCGAATTCCTCTGCCGCCTGCGCTGCCAGCATCTCGCCGTCGGCGTGCTGCATGCCGGTCAGGCCTGTCGGCGCCAGCGCCACCGGCATCGACACTTTCTGGCCGATCATGGTCGATTCCAGCGAGCGGTTGCTCATGTCGACCAGCACGCGCTGGCGGAATTTGATCTTCTGGAAGTCTTCCTCGTTTGCCCGGTAGGTGCTCTCGGTCCAGGCGCCGGAGTCGGCATAGTCGAAGAACATCTTGGGCACGCGCCGCCGCGCGAGATCCTTGAGGTCTGCGATGGTCAGAATGTCGCTCATGATGGTCCCCGCTTGATCGAATTGATTAGGAGCGGCTGCGCGCTGGTTCGCTGCCGCCGGTTTCCGAGCGCTGCCTTAGCCTCAGCCGCGACACGCGTTGCCAGTCGCCGCTACGCTCGGCTTCCGCCATCGAGCGCTCGACATAGGTCATGTGGTCCATCGCCGCCTGGCGGGCGGCGGCCGGATCACCAGCCCTGACCGCGGTGCGAATCGCCCGGTGCTGCGCCAGCAGCGCCTCTCGCGCGCCCGGCACGGTGAACACCAGCAGCCGGTTCTGGAACACGCCTTCCGATAAGAGGCGGTAGCAGGAGCGCAGCGTGTGCAAGAGCAGGATGTTGTGCGCGCATTCGCAGATCGCATGGTGGAATTCTACGTCGATTTCTGCCTCGTCGTCGAAGTCGCCGGTGCGATGCGCCTCATCCATGCGCGCCATGATGCGGTCGAGCAGGGCAAGGTCTTCGGGTGTGGCGCGCCGCGCGGCGTATTCGGCGGCTATGCCCTCGACCTCGCGGCGATACTCCAAATAGTCCGTCACCGCCTTGCGATGCGTCGAGATCAGATCCGCCACGGGCTTGGTAAACAACTGGCCGATAATGTCGGCGACATGCGTGCCGCCGCCGGCCTTGGTCGTCAGCAACCCACGTCCTTCGAGCGCCTTCAGCGCATCGCGCAGGATGGGCCGCGATACATCGAACTGGCGCGCCAGTTCGCGCTCGCCCGGCAGCCGGTCGCCGGTGCGCAGCACGCCTTCGAGGATGAGGCTTTCGATCTGCTGCACGACTTCGTCGGCGGTGCGCGAATGCTCGATCCTGGAGAAAATATCGCTCAAAGGCAGCGCCTGGGGGACGGAATGAATGTCGCGCAGATTAAAGCGTCTGTCGACAACTGGTCAAATTATTTATCCAATTCGTCTGGTTGGGTCGATTTTCGCATCGCGCCGGCATATCGCCTCGCGCTAAACTTTGCTGTTTACGTGCCTTGTCGATTGCCGCAAGACGGCACCATTGCACGAAGGGTCGAAACCAGGGGGACCAGACGTGTCGGACGAGACGTCCAATCTTGAATTCCAGCCGCGCAGCCAAGGCAGCGTCCTGGGCTTTCCGGCGCATGAAGGCCGGCCCGGCGCGCTCGGCGAGGTTCATGCCCGTCCGCATCCGCTCGTCGAGAAGCCGCGCGTCCTCGTCCAACTCTCCTTCATGACCGAGGGAGGCTCCGCGGTCGACCATGCCGTGCTTTCGGAACTGTCGCGCCGCCTCGGCATCGCGGCCCCCGAGCGTCATGCCCGCCACCACGCCATGAAATGGGGCAAGGGCACGCTGCGCTGGGAGCGGCATACGGAGTTCTCGACCTATCTCTGGGAAGGGCCGCTGGCCGAGAATGGCCGGGGGCAAGAGGATTCGCCGTTCGGCAATGGCTTTTCGCCGCCGGGAACCGTCATCTCGGGCATCCGGCTCGAGATCCGCAAGTGGACGCAGGCGAACGAGAGGCTGATCGCCGGCTTCGACCCGACCAGCCTCTGTCACTCGCTCGTTGAGCGCGGCAGCGCGGCTATTGTCACCGACTTCCGCCAAGACGGCGATGGCATGACCCGCATGCTGGTCCTTGATCGTGGTCTGACCCCGGCCAGCACCGGCGCGCTGTCGCAGCGGCTGATCGACATCGAGACCTACCGCACGCTTGCCATGCTCGGTTTGCCGCTGGCGCTCACCTTGTCCAGCCGCGCCCGCCGCATCGAGGACCGCTTGGCACAGACGACCCTGGAAATGAAGGTGGCCGAGACCCGCGACAGCCAGACGCTGCTCGCCGACCTGACGGAGCTTGCCGCCGAACTGGAGGCTGATGCCGCTTCCAGCCTTTACCGCTTCGGCGCCAGTCGCGCCTATGACGGCATCGTTACTGAAAGGCTCGAGGCACTGGATGAGGAGCCAGTGCAGGGCTACGACACCTGGGCGGGCTTTCTGCTGCGGCGCATGGCGCCAGCCATGCGCACCTGCCGCTCGGTCGAGGAGCGCCAGGCCAACCTGTCGCGAAAGCTGACCCGTGCCACCACGCTGTTGCGCACCTGGGTCGATGTCGAGGTCGAGAAGCAGAACCGCGACCTGCTCGCCTCGATGAACAACCGCGCCCGGCTGCAACTGCGCCTGCAGCAGACCGTCGAAGGGCTCTCGGTCGCCGCCGTCTCCTACTATGTGGTGGGCCTCATCGGCTATGTCGCCAAGGGCGCGTCGGTCTTTGGCCACGCCTTCGCGCCGGAGGTCGTTACCGCCGCATCGGTGCCGGTCGCCATCCTGCTCGTCTGGTGGGGCGTGCGCAGGGTCCGACAGATGCATTCCGAGCCGGCGAAGCATCCGGCCGAATAGACCGCGCCAAGCTTCGAAGCGCGATAGATGTGCAGCGGCAGATTGCCGCTGCGGAAGCCTTGCTTGCATCCGCCCCCGGATGCCATCAAAGCAAGGTTTGCAACAAATGTCGCTAGCTGGTAAATCATTTTTACCAGTTGAGTGGAGGAAGCGCCGATGTCCGGCCTTGCCATGCCCAAGCCAAACGCCGAGACTCTGCGCCGGCGAAGCGAAATCGTCGCCGACATGCGCATCATTGTGCCGGGCGAGGGCGTGGTCGACGCGGCCAATGAAATGCGGGCCTTCGAAAGTGATGGCCTGACCGCCTACCGGCAAGTGCCGCTGGTCGTGGTCCTGCCCGAGACGGTGGCGCAGGTTTCCCGTCTGCTGAGATACTGCAACGACCGCAACATCCGCGTCGTGCCGCGGGGATCCGGCACCTCGCTGTCGGGCGGCGCGCTGCCGCTGGAAGACGCGGTTCTGCTCGTCATGAGCCGGTTCAACCGCATCCTCGAGATCGATTTTCCCAACCGCATGGTCGTCGCCCAGCCCGGCGTCACCAATCTCGGCATCACGTCAGCCGTCGAGCAGGAGGGCTTTTACTACGCCCCCGATCCATCCTCCCAGATCGCCTGCTCGATCGGCGGCAACGTCGCGGAGAATTCCGGCGGCGTGCACTGCCTGAAATACGGCCTCACCGCCAACAATGTGCTTGGCATCGAGATGGTGCTGATGAGCGGCGAGGTGGTGCGGCTCGGCGGCGGCCACCTCGATGCGGAAGGCTATGACCTGCTCGGCGTCATGACCGGTTCGGAAGGTCTGCTGGGCGTCGTCACCGAGGTCACCGTGCGCATCCTGAAAAAGCCGGAGACGGCGCGGGCGCTGCTGATCGGCTTTCCGACCAGCGAGCAGGGCGGCCAGTGCGTCGCCGACATCATCGGCGCCGGCATCATTCCGGGCGGCATGGAAATGATGGACCGGCCGGCGATCCATGCCGCGGAGGATTTCGTCCATGCCGGTTATCCCCTCGATGTCGAGGCGCTGCTGATCGTCGAACTCGACGGGCCGGGCGTCGAGGTCGATCATCTCATTACGGCGGTCGAGGCGATCGCCATTCGCAACGGCTCGACCACCTGCCGCATCTCGCAGTCCGAGCAGGAGCGGCTGAGTTTTTGGGCCGGCCGCAAGGCGGCCTTCCCCGCCGTTGGCCGCATCTCGCCCGATTACTACTGCATGGACGGCACGATCCCACGCAAGGAGTTGCCGCGCGTGCTGGCCGGCATGCGCCAGCTGTCGCAAAAATATGGGCTCGGAGTCGCCAATGTCTTTCACGCCGGCGACGGCAATCTGCATCCCCTGATTCTTTATGACGCCAACGTGCCTGGTGAACTCGACAAAGCCGAAAGCTTTGGCGCTGACATTCTGAGGCTTTGTGTCAAGGTCGGTGGCGTGCTCACCGGCGAACATGGCGTCGGGGTCGAGAAGCGCGACCTGATGCCGGAAATGTTCACCCAGGTCGATCTCGACCAGCAAATGCGCGTCAAGTGCGCCTTCGATCCCAACCATCTGCTCAATCCCGGAAAGGTGTTCCCGCAACTGCGCCGCTGCGCCGAACTGGGGCGCATGCATGTGCATCGCGGGCAGGTGGCGTTTCCCGACATTCCGAGGTTTTGAGCTGATGGGGTCTCGGAACCAGGTGCGACTATGACCGTCTTCACCCCCGCCACCTCAGCCGAAGTCCTCTCCACCGTTGCCTGGGCGTCGGCGGAGGAGACGTCACTCGAAATTCTCGGCCACGGCTCCAAGCGCGGCATCGGCCATCCGTTGCGGACCGAGCACACGCTCGACCTGTCGAAACTCTCGGGCGTGACCCTCTATGAACCCGCGGAACTGGTGCTGTCGGCCAAGTCAGGCACGCCGCTGGCCGAGATCGAAGGGCTGCTGGTTGAAAACGGCCAGCAACTCGCCTTCGAGCCGATGGACTACGGCCCGCTGCTCGGCGGCGAGCCGGGCAAAGGTACCATCGGCGGCGTGCTCGGCGCCAACCTGTCCGGTCCGCGCCGGCTGAAGGCCGGCGCCGCGCGCGATCATATCCTTGGCATCAATGTCGTCTCCGGCCGGGGCGAGGCCTTCAAGTCGGGCGGCCGCGTGGTCAAGAACGTCACCGGCTACGACATGTCGAAGCTGATGGCCAACAGCTGGGGCACGCTGTCCGTCTTTACCGACGTCACTTTCAAGGTGCTGCCTGCGGCCGAGACCGAAGTCACGCTCGCTGTCCGTGGCCTGCTCGATGATGCAGCCTGCGCCGCCATGGCCTTGGCCCTTGGTTCCAGCGCGGAAGTGTCGAGCGCTGCCCATCTGCCGGAGCGCATCGCCGCCCGCGTTGCCGGCGGGATGCTCGGCAGTGAAGCCGCCACGCTGCTGCGCGTCGAGGGCTTTGGCCCCTCCGTTGCCTATCGCATCACCGCGCTGAAGACCCTGCTTGGCAAGGCCGGGCCGCTGGAGGAGATTTCCGGTGAGACCTCCAAGGCAATCTGGCGCGACGTGCGCGATATCAGGCCCTTCGTTGATGGCAGCGAGAAGCCGGTCTGGCGGGTCTCGATGACGCCCGCCCGCGGGCACCAGATGGTTCTGACTCTACGCATGCAGGCCGCCGTCAGTGCCTTCTACGACTGGCAGGGCGGGCTGGTGTGGCTGCGCATGGAGGAGGGTGATCCCGAAGCCACCCTGCTTCGCGGACTGTTGCGGGAACATGGCGGCGGCCACGCGACGTTGGTGCGCGCCGCCCCCGCCCATCGTTCCGCCCTGCCGGTGTTCGAGCCGCAGGCGCCGGCGCTTGCAGCGCTCAGCCATCGCCTGAAACAGGAATTCGACCCGAAGAACATCCTCAATCCCGGCCGCATGGCCTAGGACATCAGAGATGCAGACCAATTTTTCGCCCGCCCAGCTTGCCGACCCTGACGTCGCCGAGTCCGAAAAGATCCTGCGCAAATGCGTGCATTGCGGTTTCTGCACCGCCACCTGCCCAACTTACGCAACGCTTGGCAACGAGCTCGATTCACCGCGCGGGCGCATCTACCTGATCAAGG
This sequence comes from Mesorhizobium sp. LNHC229A00, assembly GCF_000502415.1. NCBI lineage: Bacteria > Pseudomonadati > Pseudomonadota > Alphaproteobacteria > Hyphomicrobiales > Phyllobacteriaceae > Mesorhizobium > Mesorhizobium sp. LNHC229A00. The sequence goes on along the minus strand of NZ_AYWQ01000003.1, from coordinate 586,746 downwards.
ACATGCTGGAAAACGGCCGTCCCGCCGACAAGGAAATCGTCACCCATATCGACCGCTGCCTGTCCTGCCTGGCCTGCATGACCACCTGTCCTTCGGGCGTGAACTACATGCATCTGGTCGACCATGCGCGGGCCCATATCCAGGAAACTTACAAGCGGCCGCGGCTCGACCGGCTGACCCGCGCCATGCTGGCCTTCGTGCTGCCCTATCCCCAGCGCTTCCGCGCCGCGCTCAAGCTTGCGAGGCTGGGCAAGCCGTTTATCGGCCTGTTCGAAAAAGCCCCGGCGCTGAAGCCGCTCGCCGCAATGCTCAAGCTCGCGCCTGCATCGATCCCCGCGGCCTCGCCAATGGCCTTGCCGGGTGTCCATGCCGGGCCGGGGGCGAAAAAGGGCCGCGTCGCCATCCTGACCGGCTGCGCGCAATCGGTGCTCGACCCCGCCATCAACGACACCACCATCTCGCTGCTGACACGGCTCGGTGTCGAGGTTGTGGTGCCGCCGGGCGAGGGCTGCTGCGGCGCGCTGGTCCATCACATGGGGCGGGAGGAAGCCGCCCTTGCCTCGGCTAGGCGGAATGTCGATGCCTGGACGCGTTCCATTGAGCGGGGCGGGCTCGACGCCATCGTCATCACCGCATCGGGCTGCGGCACGACGATCAAGGACTACGGCTTCATGCTGCGGCTCGATCCGGCCTATGCCGACAAGGCCGCGCGCGTGTCGGCGCTGGCCAAGGACATCACCGAATATCTGGCAAGTCTCGAGCTCCCTGAACCGGTGCGCAAGCCGGGCACGGTGGTCGCGTATCATTCGGCCTGCTCGATGCAGCACGGCCAGAAGATCACCCGCGAGCCGAAGGAGCTGCTCGCCAAGGCCGGTTTCATTGTGCGCGAGCCGCGCGAGGGCCATCTCTGCTGCGGCTCGGCCGGCACCTACAATATCCNCTGCGGCACGACGATCAAGGACTACGGCTTCATGCTGCGGCTCGATCCTGCCTATGCCGACAAGGCCGCGCGCGTGTCGGCGCTGGCCAAGGACATCACCGAATATCTGGCAAGTCTCGAGCTCCCTGAACCGGTGCGCAAGCCGGGCACGGTGGTCGCGTATCACTCGGCCTGCTCGATGCAGCACGGCCAGAAGATCACCCGCGAGCCGAAGGAGCTGCTCGCCAAGGCCGGTTTCATTGTGCGCGAGCCGCGCGAAGGCCATCTCTGCTGCGGCTCGGCCGGCACCTACAATATCCTGCAATCCGAGATTTCGGCTAGGCTGCGCGATCGTAAGGTGAAAAATATCGAGGCGACTGGCGCTTCGATCGTCGCCACCGGCAATATCGGCTGCATCACGCAGATCGCATCCGCCGCCAGCATGCCGGTGGTGCACACGATCAAACTGCTCGACTGGGCCTATGGCGGGCCGAGGCCGGATGGCATTTTGGATGAGAGCCTGGTCGCGGCGGAGTAGGCCGGGCGCTACTCCGCAGCCAGCCTGTCCGCCACACCGTATGTCGCCTGATAGAGCGCGCGCTGGCGGCTGAGCGCGACCATGGTATTTCGCAGCAGGATCGCCACCGTCAGCGGACCGACGCCTCCCGGCACCGGCGTGATCCACGAGGCCACTTCCTTGACGCTGTCGGTGTCGACGTCGCCGACGATGCGGCTCGTGCCGTCCGGTCCGATCTCCGAATTGATGCCGATGTCGATGACGGCGGCACCTGGCTTGACCATATCGGCCTTGATCAGCCGCGGCTTGCCGACGGCGACGAACAGCGCGTCCGCGCGCCGCGCATGGGCGGCGACCGACCGTGTCATATGATGGCAGACCGTCACCGTCGCGCCCTCGCTCATCAGCAGGAAGGCGATCGGCTTGCCGACGATTTCCGAATGGCCGACGATGACCACTTCCAGCCCCTTGAGATTGAGGCCGGTTTCCTTGAGCAGTTCGACCGAGGCGGCCGCCGTGCAAGGCGCTAGATCGAGCTGGTTGTAGACGATGTTGCCGATCGAGGCCGGATGCATGCCCTCGACGTCCTTCAGCGGATGCACGGCCGCCTGCAGCATCTTGATCGGGATATGCGCGGGAACCGGCCGCTGGATGATGATGCCGGTGACACGCGGATCGGCATTCAGCCCATGGATGGCTGCTTCGAGTTCACCTGAGGTGATTGTGGCGGGAAAGCGCCGTTCCTCGAAATCGATGCCGGCAAGTTGAGCCTTGGCACGCTGGTTGCGCACATAGACATCGACGGCATCGGTATCGCCGACGGTGATCGAGATCAGTTTGGGCGGAAAGCCCTCGGCCTTGGCAATGGTCGCGTCCTCGCGCACGGCGGCGATGATGCGCTGGGCAACCGGGCCGCCCCTGAGATAACGGCTGTCGTCGGACAGGGACATGGGTCGAAACCTTTGGTGGGGAAATTGTGCACTGCAATAGCAGAGCATGGCCCGGAAATCAGCCCTGAAAACGAAACACCGTGCCTCCGGGGCGACCTGTCGCACCGTGAAACGAAAAGGGCAGCCCGGTTACCCGTGCTGCCCTCTCGTGACTGGCCGTATCCCCACACGGCCCGTCCCCCGCTAAGTCGTTGCCAGTCTAAGCACGTCCTGCAAAACTGCGCTATGGCTTGAGGGCAACAGTGCGCCAAAACCTGCTCAGTACTGCTTAACCGGCTGATTCGATGCCACTATATCACCTCGACGGTGGTTCCGACATTGACCCGCTCGTAAAGGTCGACCACGTCCTCGTTGCGCATCCGGATGCAACCCGATGATACAGCGCCGCCGATCGTCCAGGGCTGGTTGGTGCCATGAATTCGGTACTCGGTCGTGCCGAGATAGAGCGCGCGCGCGCCGAGCGGGTTTTCCATGCCGCCGGCCAGATAGGTCGGCAGGTAGCGGCCCTTGGCCGCTTCGCGCTTGATCATCTCGGCCGGCGGACGCCAGTCCGGCCAGACGCGCTTGTTGGTGATCTTGTGCGTGCCCGACCATTCGAAGCCGGGCTTGCCGGTGCCGACGCCGTAGCGCCGCGCCTTGCCGTTTTTCTCGACTAGGTAGAGGAAATTCTGCGTGGTATCGATGACGATGGTGCCCGGCTTCTGGGCGCCGTCATAGGCGACTTCCTGCGGCAGGTAGACGGGGTTGATCTGCCGGCGCATGACCATGCGTTTGGCCGGCGCCTGCACGGCGGCCGTCTGTACGCTGTCGGGCTGTGCCGGCTGCAGGGTGCGTTGGCGCGGCTGCTGCACGGCCTGTCGGTTCTGCCGCACGATTCCCGGTGCATGGCCGAGCTGCAGCACCCAAGGCGCGGAAAGGTCGGGGCTCACCATCACCGGTGGCCTGTCGGCATAACGGTCATTGGCGGTTGAGGGCGTGACGCCGGCGGCAAACACAGCCACGGCGCCGAGCAAGGGAAACAGAATTCTCTTCATCGGGAAGGCACCTTGATCGTCTAATACGCCGGGCAAGAACACTCCCGGCTTGCGCGATCATTGGCGGCGAGCACCAACCGAAACATGAATCGGAATGCGTAAAATGCCGTTCTGCCAGTAAACTCTTTGGTGTGGTTACCGCCCGGTTCAGGAATCTGGTAAAGCCACGGTAAAGACAGCGCGCAAGCGCGTTAACGGATGGACTTCTTGGATGAGCAATGAAAACACCGGCCTGCTTGCCGGTCCTGACGGTGTCGTCCGGTGCTTCTGGCATGGCAATCTGCCCGATTACCTGCATTATCATGACCATGAATGGGGCCGGCCAGTGGCCGACGACCGCAGGCTGTTCGAGAAGATCTGCTTGGAAGGGTTTCAGTCGGGTCTGTCGTGGCTGACCATTTTGCGGAAGCGGGAGAATTTTCGCGAGGCCTTCGCTGGCTTCGACTTCGACAAGGTCGCCGCCTTCAACGAACGGGATGTCGAGCGCCTGCTCGGCAACGCCGGCATTATCCGCCATCGCGGCAAGATCGTCTCGACCATCAACAACGCCAAACGCGCCCGCGAGATGGTGGATGAGTTCGGCTCGCTGGCCGCCTGGTTCTGGAAGTTCGAACCCGGCAAGGAGGAGCGGCCCAAGAACGTCGACCTCGCCCATCTGCGCGCCAACCCGACCACCGCGGTCTCGGTGCGCATATCGAAGGAGCTGAAGAAGCGCGGCTGGAGCTTCGTTGGCCCGACCACGGTCTACGCCTTCATGCAGGCGATGGGCCTCGTCAACGATCACCTCGAAGGCTGCGTCTGCCGCAAGGGGGTCGAGAAGGAACGGAAGGCTTTCCAGCGGCCGAAATAGCCGCGGACAGCTCAGGTGCCGTTGGCGCTGGCGAGGAACAGCCCGGCGACGATTGCCGCCACCGTGGCGACCGTCGGATAGATCACCAGCAGACCGGTCACCAAGGTGTCGCGCAGGGAAGGCTCGTTGCTGGTGCCTGCCGGCACATCGAACGGCCCGGCTGCCTGGCCATCTATCTTCGGTGCATGGGTGCCCGCCGGGCGCAGGCGCGTCGGCACTTCGCCGGCCTCGCTGTGGGCATCAAATTCCGTTGCGCTGGTCATGTCCCGAACCCCTTCGTTTCGGTGCGCTATATCGGCCGCGATTGTGTCGGCACGATGCCGCGCTCGTGGCCGCATTGTTTCATTTGTGGTGCGGTTTTGTTTCAAAGGGGTTCGACTGTTGCCGCGCTCGTCGGAGATGGCGCCGGGTGCCGACCCTTGCTGCTCCGGGCCTCTTCGGTTAGGACACGCCCGTTGCGAAAATCGCAACATCGTTGACCTCTAGACACTCCACGAAAACACCGAGCGAAATCCCATGGCCGACAAATCGGAAAAGACGAAAGCGCGGCTGCCGCGCGGGTTTGCCGACCGTAGCGCCGAGGATATCCGCGCCGTCGAGAAGATGATGGCGACGATCCGCTCGGTTTATGAGCTCTATGGCTTCGAACCGGCCGACCAGCCGCTGATCGAATATACCGATGCGTTGGGCAAATTCCTGCCCGATCAGGACCGGCCGAACGAAGGCGTATTCTCTTTCCAGGACGACGACGACCAATGGCTGTCGCTGCGCTACGACCTGACCGCGCCGACCGCGCGCTTCGTCGCCGAGAATTTCGAACGCCTGCCAAAACCCTACCGCAGCTACCGTTCCGGCTGGGTGTTCCGCAACGAAAAGCCCGGGCCCGGCCGCTTCCGCCAGTTCATGCAGTTCGACGCCGACACGATCGGTACGCCGGGCGTCGCGGCCGACGCCGAGATGGCGATGATGATGGCCGACGTGATGGAAGCGCTCGGCATCAAGCGCGGCGACTACGTCATCCGCGTCAACAACCGCAAGGTGCTGGACGGTGTGCTCGAGGCGATCGGTCTTGGCGGCGAGGAAAATGCCGGACGAAGGCTGACGGTGCTGCGCGCCATCGACAAGCTCGACAAGCTCGGTCCGGACGGCGTCCGGCTTCTGCTTGGCCCGGGGCGTTGGGACGGCGGCAAGGAAGGCGAGGGCGACTTCGCCAAGGGCGCCGGGCTGAATGACACCCAAGCGCAGGCTGTTCTTATGGCGACAGCGCGAAATGTGCAGGCGGGCCAGGATGCCAGCGTCAGCGGGAACGCGGTCTACCAGGGGGGCGTTGGCGAACTCGCGACCATCGAAGCGCTGGTCAGGGCTGCCGGATATGCCGAGGACCGCATCGCCATGGATCGTTCAGTCGTGCGCGGCCTCGAATATTATACCGGCCCAGTCTTCGAGGCCGAGCTTCTGGCCGAAATCCCCAACGAGGACGGCCAGATCGTGCGGTTCGGCTCGGTCGGCGGCGGCGGCCGCTATGACGGTCTGGTCTCGCGCTTCCGTGGCGAACCGGTGCCGGCGACCGGTTTTTCCATCGGCGTCAGCAGGCTGATGACGGCGCTGAAAAATCTCGGCAAGCTCGACAGCGCCGACGTGATCGCGCCGGTTGTCGTGCTGGTCATGGACAAGGACACCGAAAGCCTCGGCCGCTACCAGAAGATGGTTGGCGAATTGCGCGCCGCCGGCATTCGCTCCGAAATGTATCTCGGAGGCGCCGGCATGAAGGCGCAGCTCAAATATGCCGACCGGCGCGGTTGTCCCATCGCCGTCATTCAGGGCGGCGACGAGCGGGCCAAGGGCGAATTGCAGATCAAGGACCTGATCGAAGGTGCGCGCATGTCGGCGGAGATCACCGATAACGCGGAATGGCGTGCCTCGCGCCCGGCGCAGGTGACGGTGGCGGAAGGCGAACTGGTCGCCGAGGTGAAGAAGATTTTGGCTGCGCAGGCTGCCGATCGTGTGAAGGGTGGCGCGTCGCGCCCATCCAGTCCATGACCACCCGCTACCCCGCAATATCAGCCGACATCATCACCCTCTTCGCCGCGCGCGACACGCATGCGGTGGAAGTCGCGGTGCTGCAGCCGGCCGATCCCTTCCTCGACATGGCCGGCGAGGATCTGCGCCGCCGCATTTTCCTGACCGAAAGCGAAACCGGGCAGACGCTCTGCCTGCGGCCCGAATTCACCATCCCCGTCTGCCTCGACCACATAGCCAGCCAAGCCGGCACGCCGCGCCGCTATTCCTATCTGGGCGAGGTGTTTCGCCAGCGCCGCGAGGGCGGCAATGAGTTCTTCCAGGCCGGCATCGAGGATCTCGGCGACCGCGACACGGCCGAAGCCGATGCACGCTCGGTCGCCGACGCCCATGCGTTGCTGTCGCTAGTGCTGCCTGGCCAGTCGCTGGCGGTCACGCTTGGCGACCAGGCTATTTTCGAGGCCGTGCTGGCGGCGCTCGGCCTGCCGCGCGGCTGGCGCATGCGGCTGGCCCGCGCCTTCGGCTCGGCGCCTATGTTGGAGGCAGCACTCGCCGATCTCGCCAACCCGCCGCGCAACAGCCAGCTCTCCGGGCCGGTCGCGGCGCTTGTCCTCGATGGCGATCTGGAGCGTCTTTCCCAGCATATTGCCGGCGGCATGGAGGAAGCCGGCTTGTCGGAATCGGCCGGGCGCGCGCCGTCGGATATCGCGCGGCGGCTGATCGAGAAGGCCGAGTTGCGCAGCGTGCGGCTGTCGAACGAGGCTTTCGCGGCGCTGAAAGGTTTTCTGGCGATCGACGTGCCGCTCGATGGCGCGGCCCAGGTGTTGGAAACCTTCGCGGCCGGCGCCGGACTTTCGCTGGGTGCGGCGCTGGAAAAATTCTCGGCCCGCGCCAAGGCGATGGAGGCGCATGGCTTGCCTTCCGAAAAAATCCGCTACGACGCCGCTTTCGGCCGTCCGCTCGACTACTACACCGGTGTCGTCTTCGAAATCGCGGCCGCCAACGGCGAGCGCGCCCTGGCCGGTGGCGGGCGCTACGACCGGTTGCTGACGCTGCTCGGCGCCAAGACCGCGATCCCCGGCGTCGGCTTTTCGGTGTGGCTCGACCGCATCGAGGCGTTGCGGGGGGTGGCATCATGATCACGCTCGCCGTTCCCTCGAAGGGTAGGCTCAAGGAGCAGGCGCTGGAGGTGTTGGCCAAGGCCGGCCTCGCCGTCAGCCTGCCCGGCGACGAGCGTAAGTATCACGCCCGCGTCGAGGGCCTGGACAATGTCGAAGTGCTCTTCCTGTCGGCCTCCGAAATATCGGGCGAAATAGGCCAGGGCGCGGTCGATCTCGGCATCACCGGCGAGGACCTGGTGCGGGAAAGTCTCGCCGACTGGGAAGCGCGGGCCGAGATCGTCGCCCGCCTCGGCTTCGGCCATGCCGATGTCGTGGTCGCGGTGCCCGAGATCTGGCTCGATGTCGACACCATGGCCGATCTCGACGATGTCGCCGCCGACTTCCGGCAGCGCCATGGCCGCAGGCTGCGGATTGCGACCAAATATTGGCGGCTGACGCAGCGGTTCTTCTCCCAAAAGCACGGTATTCAGGTCTATCGCATCGTCGAGAGCCTCGGCGCCACGGAGGGCGCGCCGGCGGCCGGCCTTGCCGACGTCATCGTCGACATCACCAGCACGGGCTCGACGCTGCGCGCCAACCATCTCAAGGTGCTGGGCGATGGCGTGGTCCTGAAATCGCAGGCCTGTCTGGTCGCGTCAAGGAAGATACGTGCAGCTGCCGACGACGCCGTTTTGCGCGACATCGTCGCGAAAATGGCGGCAGCGGTCGCATAGCGATCCTCAGGGAAGGGGCTCCAGGACCATCGATGGGATTTCCAGCATCCCGGCAGGCTGATAGGTTCGGCCAGTCTTCGGAGGAGCCAGCGATGCCGGTCAATCTCGACGAACTCAAGAACGCCACCAATCTGCGCGGACGCGGCGCGCGCGCCGGCAGCGTTTTTATTGCACCGGTCGATGGCAGGGCGCATGTCTCGGGCGATCGCAAAGTGCCGTTGCTCGACAAGACCATTCCTGAGCATTTCTCCGACACCGTCAGCAAGTACGGCACGCTCGATGCCGCTGTGTTCGTCGGCCAGGACAAGCGCTTCACGTGGAGCGAATTGTCGGACACGGTGGATGCGCTGGCCGCCGGCTTCTTGGCGCTCGGCCTCCAGAAGAGTGACCGGATCGGCATCTGGGCGCCCAACCGCTGGGAATGGCTGGTGACGCAGTTCGCCACCGCCCGCATCGGCCTGATCCTGGTCAACATCAATCCGGCCTACCGGCTGACCGAGCTGGAATATGCCCTGAACAAGGTTGGCTGCAAGGCACTGGTGACGGCGGCGAGCTTTAAGACATCGGACTATCTCGGCATGATCGAGACTCTGGCGCCGGAGATCGCCACGGCGACACCCGGCAAGCTGAAGGCCGTGAAATTGCCGGCGCTCAGGATCGTCATCCGTATGGGCGAAGAGAACTCGCCAGGCATGTTCAATTTCGGCGACGTGCTGGCCATGGCCGGTCGCGACGAGCATGATAGCCTTGACCGCATCTCGGAAGGGCTGAAGCCGGGCGATGCAATAAACATCCAGTTCACCTCAGGCACGACAGGCGCACCCAAGGGCGCGACGCTCACCCATCTCAACATCGTCAACAACGGCAATTTCGTCACCTCGGCCATCAAGCTCACTGTCGACGACCGGCTCTGCATCCCGGTGCCGCTCTATCACTGCTTCGGCATGTCGATGGGCACGATGGGCTGTGTGTCGAAGGGTGCGACCATGGTTTTCCCCTGCGAGGGGTTCGATTCGGGCCTGACGCTGAAGGCGATCGCGCGGGAGCGCTGCACCGGCCTCTACGGCGTGCCGACCATGTTTGTCGGCATGCTCGACCATCCGGATTTCCCGACCTTCGATCTCTCCAGCCTACGCACGGGCATCATGGCCGGTTCGCCATGCCCTGTCGAGGTGATGAAGAAGGTGGTGTCGCTCATGCACATGGCTGAAGTGACCATCGCCTACGGCATGACCGAGACCAGTCCGGTCTCGTTCCAGAGCAGCACCGACGATCCGCTGGAAAAGCGTGTCTCGACTGTCGGGCGCATCCACCCGCATGTCGAGGTCAAGGCGATCGACGCCGACGGCGCCACCGTTGCGGTCGGCGCGCCGGGCGAGCTTTGTACGCGCGGCTATTCGGTGATGAAGGGCTATTGGGACGACGACGAAAAGACCCGCGAGGCGATCGATAGCGATGGCTGGATGCACACCGGCGACCTCGCCACCATCGATGCCGAGGGCTATTGCAACATTGTCGGCCGCGTCAAGGACATGGTCATTCGCGGCGGTGAGAACGTCTATCCCAGAGAGGTCGAGGAATTCCTCTACCGCCATCCCAAGGTGCGGGAAGTGCAGGTCTTCGGCATCCCGGACGCCAAATATGGGGAGGAGCTGTGCGCCTGGATCGTCTTGAAGCCGAGCCAGATCGCCACCGAGCAGGAGATCAAGGCCTTCTGCGCAGGCCAGATCGCCCATTACAAGGTCCCGCGCCACATTCGCTTCCGCACGGAATTGCCGATGACGGTGACCGGCAAACCGCAGAAATTCCTGATGCGTCAGGCGATGGTCGAGGAACTCGGGCTGGTGGCGCAGAAGACGGCGTGAGGCCGGATCAACCGTGTCGCACAAGCTCGCCGATAGCGTCGAGCAGCGCCTGTCGGTCGCCGGCCCAGAACCAGTGGTCGTCGCCGTCGACCTCGATGAACCGCGCGCCCGGAATCCTGGACGCGAGGAACCGCCCGGCCTCGATGCGCACGGCGCGGTCGCCGGAACGGTGGAGGATCATCGTCGGGGCGGAGACCTTTTCCAGGAGGTGACGGACATCGGCGTCCCGCAACGCCTCGAGCAGCCCTGCGAGCGCGCCGGGACTGGAGGCTGCCCTCAGCAATCCGGCCCACCAGGTCCTCGCCTGACGGTCGCCAGCGAGGCTCGGGGCGAAGGTTTCGATTTCCGCCGGGCCACCCCAGCCCGCCAGCAGGCGTTGCTTCCACAGATCATACTGCGCGACGGTCAAGGCGTGGGGATAGTCAGGTGCGCGGCTGCCCTTCGCGAGCGAGCCCCACAAGACAAGGCCCGTCAGCCGATCGGGATGCTGGACCGCAAAACGGATACAGCCTGGCCCACCCTCCGACGCGCCGACCAGCAAGGCCCGGCGGCTGCCGGCCGCGTTCATGACCGCCAGAATATCCTGCGCCGTCGCCTCGACCGTGGGGCGGGCACCGGCTCGGTCGGAAAGCCCCATGCCGCGCCGGTCGAAGAGGATCAGGCGACCCAGGCGCGAAACCGCGGTCAGCCAGGCGCGGCAACCCGGGTCTTCCCAGATACGCTCGACATGCGAAATGAAGCCGGGAACAAGCACGATGTCCGTCGGGCCGCTGCCAAGGACCTGGTACGCGATGTGGATGCCGCCCACTGCGACATAGCGCGTCCTGGGCACATCCAGGGCGGCGTCCTGAGTTGGCCGGCTCAGCATGGCAAGCGTGGCGGGGTCCGGCGCTACACCGAGTTCGTCCCGCAAGAGCCGGATGCACGTGCCGATCTGCCGCTCGGCCGCCGCCCTGTCCCCGGCCGCCAGATGGGCACGGGTCAGATGTCGGTGCGCGCTTTCGCTCAAGGGGTCGAGTGCTGCCAGCCGTGTCGCGTGAACGACCGCGCCGCGAGGCTGGCCGTCGGCCATCTTGGCGTCGACCAGCCGCTCCAGCGCCTGCACCAGGCGGCCGCGCAACGTCTCTCGCCGAAAGAAGACCCATTCCTCGAATTGCGGACAGTCCGGCAGCGAGAAGCCGGCGAGATAATCGTCTTTGTAGATCTCGGCTGCCTTGTCGAGTGCGCCGGAGTTGCAGGCCTGCTCGAAAATCCTGGTGTCGATCTCGGCGGACAACGCCGGGTGCAGGCTTAGCGAGACGCCTGTGGCGACGATGATCTCGCTGCCGAACGCGATGCGGATTTTGTACAGCGTACGTCGAAGGCGGGCGCGTGTGGCCTGCTCGTCGGCTTCTGGCCATAATAACGTGGCGGCGACCTCGCGCGCCACCGGCCCGCTGGCCTCGGCGAGATAGATGAGGAGGGCTGCCGCCTTGCGCAGGGCGAGTTCCACCCGCCGGCCGTTCAAGCGGAACTCCGGAAAACCCAGAAATCGGAATTCCAATCGCTCCATCGATCCGACCACGGCCATGCAGGGACGTTGAGGGGACGCCGGCCTTCTATCCATTCCCACGGCATCGGGCCGATCGGGCCCGATCATGAGACTCCCTTGGAGCGAGAAATGTCACTGGTCAATACTCTCACCCGCCCTGTCGGTACCGCCAACACACGGCAAGGAGGCTGAGACATGTGCCAATCCTGTCTCTCCTGGTACGCGCGCTGCATTGCTCCCTACCTCGTCCACGCCGGCTGTTCGGCCCACGCTTTCACGGACATGCGAAGGCGTCTGATCCCGCGGGCGGGGGGCGTCGTCGTCGAAGTCGGTTTCGGCTCCGGCCTGAACCTTCCCTATTACGACGCCGCCAGGGTGAAGCGGCTGGTCGGCGTCGATCCCGATGGCACGATGCTGGGCCTTGCCGAACCGAAGAGCCGTTCCATGCCATTCGATGTCGACTGCATCCGGGCCAGTGGTGAAAGGCTGCCCTTGGCCGACAGCTTCGCCGACACGGTGGTCGTCACCTATGCCTTCTGCACCATTCCGGACCCCGAGGCGGCGCTGACCGAGATCCGGCGCATCCTCAAGCCCACGGGCCGGCTGATCTTCATCGAGCACGGCCAGGCCGAAGGGCCGCGTTGCCGCCGGTGGCAAGAGCGTCTGAACCTGATATGGGGCCGGCTCGCCGGGGGTTGCCACCTCAATCGCGATCCATTGCACCTGATCCGGACGGCGGGCTTTCAAACCGTCGAAGCGCAGCGCGAGCGGTTCCAGCTACCCTTCTGGCAGTTGGGAAGTCACCATGCCGGCATTGCGATACCCCTAGCGGGTTGACTGGACAGGTCGTCCGCTAACGCCGTCCGCGCCGAATTTCCGCCGGCCGTGGCGCCGAACCCGGCTCCTGCACCAGCGGCCCCAGCAGCACCTCGCCGAACAGTGGCTGGTAGCTGCGGCGCACCGCCGGGTCCTCCTTGAAGGACAGCGCACACTGCCCGATCTGGTGGAAATAGGTGATGCGGGCCCTGACCAGGCTTTCGTCCTCCGGATAACCCATGGCGCGGAAGGAGCGGATCAGGAGTTCGATGCGCAGGTTGACCTCCCGCGCCAGCTTTTTCGAAGTTCGTGACCAGTCGCGCACGGCGAGGTCGAGCAGGGGACTGAACGGCGTGTCGGCTTGGCCGACAAGGTCGACCGCTATCCCCGCGAATTGTCCGGGGGCCAGCAGCAGCGTGTCGTGATCGCACGCGCCCTGGCGATGATGCCCAAGGTGCTGCTCTTCGACGAGCCGACCTCGGCGCTCGATCCGGACTGGTCGGCGAAGTCCTGCAGGTCATGCGCGACCTTGCCGTGAGCGGCATGACGATGGTCGTCGTTACCCACGAGGTCGGCTTTGCCCGCGAGATCGGCGACCAGCTCGTTTTCAGGGACGGCGGCGTGATCGTCGAAGGTGGCGCGCCGCGCGAGATGATCGCCAACCCGGCGTCGCCGCGCACCCGCGAGTTCCTGTCGCGGGTGCTGTAACGAGCGTTAGGGCAACCTCTCAGGCCGGCAACAGCACCGGGCCTAGTCCCCGAATAATCTTGGCTAGCTCGACGCATTCGCCGTGCCGCGCATTGTTGCTTCGCCAGGCTAGGCAGATCATGCGCTGCGGCATCGGCTCCTGGAACGGCACGATTTTGAGGTCGGGGATGGTGCCGGCGGGGCCAGTCGCCATTTCGGGGATGAGCGTGACGCCGAGCCCGTGCGCCACCATCTGCAGGAGCGTGGTCAGGCTGGTGGCGCCATAGCTTGCCATCGCCACCGGCCGCACATTGCCGCAGACGGCCAGCGCCTGTTCGCGCAGGCAATGGCCTTCTTCCAGCAGCATCAGTCTTTCCAGCGCTGGGCTCTCGGGTGGAACCGGCGGCGAGGCAAAGGCCGGATCGTCCGACGGCACGGCCAGGAAGAACCGGTCGGGAAAGAGCGCCTCGGTGATCAGTCCTGGATGGTCGAGCGGAAGCGCGGCGATGAAGGCGTCGAGTTTTCGCGATGCGGTGTCCTCGACCAGGGAGGTGGTTACCGCCTCGCGCAGCTCGAGCAGTAAGGCCGGGAAATGCTTCTTCAGTTCGGGCAAGGCGCGCGGCAGAAGATAGGGCGCGATAGTCGGGATGATGCCCAGCCGGAAGCGTCCCTCCATGGCCGTGCGGCCGCGCCTGGCCGTCGTTTCCACGTCACGTATGTCAGCCAGGATGCGCTCGATACGCGGCAACAGGGCGATCGCTTCGTCCGTCATGCGCACCGACTTGCCGCCGCGTTCGAACAGCCGGCAGTTCAGCCGTTGCTCCATTTCGGCGATCTGGGAGGAAAGCGCCGGCTGGCTGACGCCGGCAAGTTTCGCCGCACGCCCGAAATGCAGCGTCTGCGCCAGCGCGTCGAAATAATGCATCTGGCGAACTGTCAATCCGATCATACGGTCAAGGCCATCATAAGGAAATCCTATCGAAATAAACAGGAAAGACAATTTGTTTTTATCATCGGCGTGGCCTAGGCTGGAATGGTTCCAGATTGGCGCGGGCCGCTGGCCGCCCCCAAAATCTCGGCAAAAAATCAAACTCGGCAATCAAACCTCGGCAAAATTGGAGTGAGAGATGGACGCGAAAACCGACGACAGCAGCGCGGGCAAATGCCCTGTCGCGCATGAATCCGCGGGCCGGACCAACCGCGACTGGTGGCCGAACCAGCTTGACCTCGGCGTTCTCCATCAGCAGTCGAACCTGTCGGACCCGATGGGCGAGGACTTCGACTATGCCAAGGAATTCGCCAGCCTCGATCTCGATGCGGTCATCAAGGACCTGCACCAAGTGATGACGGATTCGCAGGATTGGTGGCCCGCCGACTTCGGCCATTACGGGCCGCTGTTCATCCGCATGGCATGGCACAGCGCCGGCACCTATCGCATCGGCGACGGCCGCGGCGGTGCCGGAGCGGGCCAGCAGCGTTTCGCGCCGCTCAACAGCTGGCCTGACAACGCCAATCTCGACAAGGCGCGCCGCCTGCTCTGGCCGGTCAAGCAGAAATATGGCCGCAAGATTTCCTGGGCCGACCTGTTGATCCTCACCGGCAACGTCGCGCTGGAATCGATGGGCTTCAAGACCTTCGGCTTCGCCGGCGGCCGCGCCGACGTCTGGGAGCCCGAGCAGGACGTGGACTGGGGTTCGGAAACCAAGTGGCTCGGCGACGAGCGCTACTCGGGCGACCGTGAGCTTCGTGGCCATCTCGGCGCCGTGCAGATGGGCCTGATATACGTCAATCCGGAAGGGCCGAACGGCAAGCCCGATCCGCTGGCCTCGGCCCGTGATATCCGGGAAACCTTCGCGCGCATGGCGATGAACGACGAAGAAACCGTGGCGCTGATCGCCGGCGGCCACACTTTCGGCAAGACCCATGGCGCCGGCGATGCCTCGCTAGTGGGCGCGGAGCCGGAAGGTGCCGGCATCGAGGCGCAGGGCCTCGGCTGGTCGAGCAAACATGCGTCAGGCATTGCCGGCGACGCCATCACCTCGGGTCTCGAAGTCACGTGGACCACGACGCCGACCAAGTGGAGCAACAACTTCTTCGACAATCTGTTCAATTTCGAATGGGAGCTGACGAAGAGCCCCGCGGGCGCCCATCAGTGGACGCCGAAGGGTGGCGCCGGTGCCGGCACGGTGCCGGATGCGCACAACCCCTCGAAGCATCACGCGCCGGCCATGCTGACCACCGACCTCGCGCTGCGGGCCGACCCCGCCTATGAGAAGGTCTCGCGGCGTTTCCATGAACATCCTGATCAGTTCGCCGATGCCTTCGCCCGCGCCTGGTTCAAGCTGACCCATCGCGACATGGGTCCGGTGGTGCGCTATCTCGGCCCGTTGGTGCCCAAGGAAGAGCTGATCTGGCAGGACCCGATCCCGGCGCTCGACCATGAACTGGTCAGCGAGCAGGACATCGCATCGCTGAAGGCCAAGATCCTGGCCTCCGGCCTGTCGGTTTCCGAACTGGTCTCGACCGCCTGGGCCTCGGCTTCGACATTCCGCAACTCCGACAAGCGCGGCGGCGCCAATGGCGCACGCATCCGGTTGGCGCCGCAGAAGGACTGGGAAGTCAACCAGCCGGCCGAACTGTCGAAGGTGCTTGCAAGGCTCGAAGGCATCCAGACGGAGTTCAACACCGCGCAGACCGGCGACAAGAAGGTCTCGCTGGCCGACCTGATCGTGCTCGGCGGTGTCGCCGCGGTCGAGAAGGCCGCGAAGGATGGCGGCAACGTCGTGAAGGTGCCGTTCACGCCCGGCCGCATGGATGCATCGCAGGAGCAGACGGACGTCCACTCCTTTGCCGCGCTCGAGCCGAAAGTCGACGGCTTCCGCAACTATGTCAGGGGCAAGCAGCCCATGTCGGTTGAAGCCATGCTGGTGGACCGCGCGCAGTTGCTGGGCTTGACCGCGCCGGAACTGACCGTGCTTGTCGGCGGCCTGCGAGTGCTTGGCGCCAACACCGGGCACTCAAGGCACGGCGTGTTCACCGACAGGCCGGGTACGCTGACCAACGACTTCTTCGCCAACCTGCTCAGCATGAGCACGGTCTGGGATCCGGCCGCCGGGTCCGAGCCGGGTTCGGAAGAAGTATACGAAGCGCGCGACCGCAAAACCAAGGCAGTCAGGTGGACCGGCACCCGTGCCGACCTTATCTTCGGTTCGCATGCGCAGCTGCGGGCATTGGCCGAGGTCTACGGATCGGCGGACGCCGGGCAGAAATTCGCCCGGGACTTCGTTGCGGCATGGACCAAGGTGATGAACGCCGACAGGTTTGATATCGCGGCCTAACCCGAGCTTCAGAACCTTCGAAAAAGGCGCGGGCCGTGGCCTGCGCCTTTTGCATTCAGGCCTTGGAATCAATCCTTCTCGAAGACGCGCGCCTTGGCGATGACGCCGGCAATGGCGCCGCCGATCAGCGGTGCCACGATGAACAACCAGAGTTGGCTGAGTGCGGCACCGCCGGTAAACAGCGCCGGGCCGATCGAGCGCGCTGGATTGACCGAGGTACCGGTGACCGGGATCATGGCGAAGTGAATGCCCGCTAGCGTCAGGCCGATGACCAAGCCGGCAAACGCCGTCGAGTGCTTTTCAGCGGTAACGCCAAGGATCACCGTGACGAAGGTGAAGGTGCCGATCAGTTCCCATAGGAACGCCGAGCTCATGCCCCATTTCGTCTCGTCCCAGCCATTGGCGCCGAAGCCGCCGGTATGGCCGCCGGTTTGGCCGGAAACGATGATCCACAACGCCAGCGAGGCGATGATGGCGCCGATGATCTGCGCGATCCAATAGAGGATGACATCCTTGGCCGGCAGCCGGCCGGCAAGGAACACGCCGAGCGTCACCGCCGGATTGAGATGCGCGCCGGAAATCGGGCCGATCGCATAGGCCGCCGCGATGAGGCCAATGCCGAATGCCAGACCGATGCCTTCCTGGCCAAGCGGCAGCGCGCCGCCGAAGCCGCCCGTCACCACGGACGCCGTACCGATGAACACCAACAGAAATGTGCCTAGAACTTCCGCCAGATAAGTCTTCATTGCCCTCTCCTCGTGACGATCCGCCGGTCCACGTTTTCCGCGCCGCGAATCATGGCGGCAAGAGTATTCCCAACCGAAAAACTTGGAAAGCAGAGCTCTGGCGCCACTCGCCATCCTTGCGGCCGTCGGTTGAGAACATTAGAGATCTTGCATCTACTAGTCTAAGTGCTGCTAACCGCCGCGAAGATTTACCGTCGGACAGGTTTCGCCGACCACTGCCAGCTTGCGCTGGCGGCGAGACCGGGCGGGGTTCAATCCGGACGTGAAAGGCTCTAAGAGCAGATCGGGATAATGTGATCGATTGATGGAATGACGAATGCGACTGGGCGGACGGCTGGCTGCGGCCATTGAAGTGCTGGAGGACATTGGTCGGCGTCACCGGCCGGTGGCCGACGCGCTGAAGGATTGGGGCCTGTCCCATCGCTTCGCCGGCGGTGGGGATCGCGCCGCGATCGGCAACATCGTCTACGACGCGCTGCGCCACAAGCGCTCCGCCAGTTGGTTGCTGGGCGAAGACACGCCGCGTGCCATCGGCTTCGGGGCGCTGCTGCTCGAATGGAGCCAGACGGCGCAGTCGCTCAACGCAGCGCTCGAAGGTGACAAGTTCGCGCCGCCGCTACTGGACGCCACGGAACTCAAGGCAATCGCGGAGCGCCGGCTTGCCGACGCGCCGCCCGCTGTTCGCGCCGACATACAAGATTGGTGCGAACCGCTTTTCCAGCGGGCCTTTGGCGACACATGGGTCGAGGAGGGCGCGGCGCTCGCCACACGTCCGCCGCTAGACATCCGGGTCAACACGCTGCAGGCCGATCGCGCCAAAGTGTTGGCCGAACTCGCGCAGACCGGTGCCAGTGCCGCACGAATGGCACCCAACGGCATCCGCATCCCGCCGATCGACGGCGACGGCCGGCACCCGAATGTGCAAGCCGAGCCGGCCTTTCAGAAAGGCTGGTTCGAGGTCCAGGACGAGGGGTCGCAAATTGCGGCGGCGCTTGCCGGCGCGACGGCAGGCATGCAGGTGCTCGATTTCTGCGCCGGCGCCGGAGGCAAGACGCTGGCGCTGTCGGCGGCGATGGACAATCACGGTCAGATCTTCGCTCACGATGCCGAAAAGGCGCGCTTGGCACCAATCTTCGACCGCATTCGCCGCTCGGAAAACCGCAATGTGCAGGTCGCCACCAAGCCGGCCGAGCTTGCCCCGCTGGCCGGCTATATGGACATCGTGTTGGTCGACGCGCCCTGCACCGGCAGCGGCACCTGGCGGCGGCGTCCCGACGCCAAATGGCGGCTGACGCAGAGACAGCTTGACGCCCGCAAGGGCGAGCAGGCGACGATCCTCGATGCCGCCAGAACCTACGTCAAACCCGGTGGCCTGCTGGTCTACGTAACCTGCTCCGTGTTCGACGAGGAGAACGGCGAACAGGTCGCCGCGTTTCTCGAGCGACACGGCGGCTTTGCCTCGGTCGATCATCGCCAGCTCTGGGACAGCCGTTTTCCGGGCCACACCGCCGCGATACGAATCGGGGCCCTGGGCGGCATTTCGCTCTCGCCGGCGCTGAGCGGCACAGACGGATTCTATTTTTGCGCCATGCGCCGGGCCAACTGACGCTGCCGTTGACAGCTGCCCGCAGCGCCCCCAAATGCGGATGAGCGGCGTTGCGCCGCCACAGGGTGAATGTTTGCAAAGATATCTGTCGCTTCTGCTGTTCCTCGTCCTGGTGCTGGGCGGAGGCTTGCTGATCGGTTTCGCCACCTTGCCAGGTGCCTGGTATGCATCGCTAGCCAAGCCTTCGTTCAATCCGCCCAACTGGGTTTTCGCGCCTGCCTGGACACTGCTCTATGTGCTGATCGCCGTGGCCGGCTGGCGAACATGGTTGCGGGACCCGGCCGGCACCGCGATGAAGATCTGGGGCGCTCAGCTCGTCCTGAATTTCCTGTGGTCGCCAACCTTCTTCGGCGCAAAAATAATGGGGACTGCTCTGGTCATCATCATGCTTCTTTTAGCCGTCATCGTGTTGTTTATCGCCAGCGTCTGGACCCGCGATCGGCTCGCCTGCTGGCTTTTCGTGCCCTACGCGGCGTGGGTGGCGTTCGCCACCTTGCTCAACGCCTCGCTTCTTTGGTTGAACTAGCTGGTGTGCGGTTTGCTGCAGTGCAGCAAAAGCATTTGCCTGCCGCTCATGCCTCTGCGATAAGCTTTCCCGGCAAACGTGAAGGCAACGGCGATGGCAGCAAAGATCGTACCGGCTCCGGACTATGAGGATCGCGTCAGGGCGTCCTTCGCACGCCAGCAGGCGATGGCGACGATCGGCGCCGAACTGACATTGGTGACCCCCGGCATCATCGAGATCGAGATGCCCTATTCGGCGGCGCTGACCCAGCAGCATGGGTTCCTACATGCCGGCGTCATTTCGACGGCGCTGGACTCGGCTTGCGGCTATGCGGCGTTCTCGCTCATGCCGGAGAATTCCGGCGTGCTGACCATCGAATTCAAGGTCAACCTTCTGGCGCCGGGCCGGGGTGAGCGTTTTCTGTTCCGCGGTTCGGTGACCAAACCGGGCCGCACCATCATCGTTGCCGACGGCCAGGCCTATGCCTTCGCCACCGACGGCGAGGCTAAGCTGATCGCCACCATGACCGGGACGATGATGACGGTGCTAGGCCGCGATGGTATCGCTGGGTGAGTGGCCGGTTCGCCGCAGGCGAATTCATCGTGGCGGTCGCACGGGGCTGCCGCAGGCAGAGGCCAGGCCGTTGGTCATAATCTAACGCAAGCAGGAGGATCGCCATGACTGGCAACGTCGTGCGCATCGGCGGCAAGGATGTCCTCTTCGTCATGGCGGCGCAGGCCGAGTATGGCCCGCATCTGCAGCGGCTGTTCACGCCGCTGATGACGGGCGTGGGCCCGGTCGAGGCCGGCGTGCGGCTGGGCGTTGAACTCTCCTGGTTGAAATCGGACAAGGCATTGCCCGATCTGGTGGTATCGCTCGGCTCCGCTGGTAGCCGGACCCTGGAACAGACCGAAATCTACCAGGCCGTCTCGGTGAGCTATCGCGACATCGATGCCTCGCCGCTGGGCTTCGAAAAAGGCGCGACGCCGTTTCTCGACCTCCCGGTGATCGTACCGTTGCCGTTGCGTATTCCCGAAATCAAGGAGGCGACACTGTCGACCGGCGGTGCCGTCATTACCGGCGCGGCGTATGACCCGATCGCAGCCGACATGGTCGACATGGAGACCTTCGCCTGCTTGCGCGCCTGTCAGCTTTTCGACATCCCGCTCATCGGGCTCCGCGGCATTTCCGACGGCGCGGCTGATCTCAGGCACGTCGGCGACTGGACCGAATATCTGCACGTCATCGATGAAAAGCTGGCCGACGCCGTCATGCGGCTCGAACAGGCGATCGGTTCGGGCTTGCTCCGGCAGGATTCATCTCGTGACGAGGCGACACCGCTCTGAGAGTCAGGCGACGCAACCCATTGCACTGACTCGTTTCTTTCTCTAAAGGCTCGCCATGACGACAGCCAATCACACCGACACCGTCCTGATTGTCGATTTCGGCAGCCAGTTTACGCAGCTCATCGCCCGCCGCATCCGCGAGGCCGGCGTGTTTTCCGAGATCGTGCCGTTCCAGTCGGCCGAGGCGGCATTCAAGCGCATCAGCCCAAAAGCGGTGATCCTGTCCGGCGGCCCGGCTTCGACCTCCGATATCGGCAGCCCGCGCGCGCCACAGGTCGTCTTCGATGCCGGCGTGCCGGTGCTTGGCATCTGCTATGGCCAGATGGCCATGTGCGTGCAGATGGGTGGTGTCGCTGAAAGCTCCAACCATCGCGAATTCGGTCGCGCCTTTGTCGAAATCGAGAAGGACAGTCCGCTGTTCGAGGGCCTCTGGGCCACTGGCCAGCGCCATCAGGTGTGGATGAGCCATGGCGATCGCGTCATCGCCCTGCCGCCGGGCTTCGAGGTGTTCGGCAAATCGGAAAGCTCGCCCTTCGCCATCTTCGGCAATATCGAGCGCAGGATGTACGGCATCATGTTCCACCCCGAGGTGGTGCATACGCCGGATGGTGCGAGGCTGCTCAGGAACTTCGTCCACAACATCGCCGGCATCGAAGGCGACTGGACGATGCGCGCCTATCGCGAGCACGCGGTCGAGGCGATCCGCGAGCAGGTCGGCAAAGGCAAGGTCATCTGCGCGCTGTCGGGCGGCGTGGATTCCTCGGTGGCTGCCCTTCTGATCCACGAGGCGGTCGGCGACCAGCTGACCTGCATCCTCGTCGACCATGGCCTGATGCGCAAGGACGAGGCCGCTGGTGTGGTGGCGATGTTCCGCCAGCACTACAATCTGCCTTTGATCCTGGTCGATGCCTCGGACAAGTTCATCTCGCAGCTGGAAGGCGAGTCCGACCCGGAAACGAAGCGCAAGACCATTGGCCGGTTGTTCATCGAAGTGTTCGAGGATGAGGCCAAGAAGCTCGGCGGCGCCGATTTCCTGGCGCAAGGCACCCTCTATCCCGACGTCATTGAAAGCGTCTCCTTCACCGGCGGCCCCTCGGTCACCATAAAGTCGCACCACAATGTCGGCGGCCTGCCCGAGCGCATGAACATGCAACTGGTCGAGCCGTTGCGCGAACTGTTCAAGGACGAGGTGAGGGCGCTGGGCAAGGAGCTCGGCCTGCCCGAAAGCTTCATCGGACGCCATCCGTTCCCAGGCCCCGGCCTCGCCATCCGCTGCCCGGGCGGCATCACGCGGGAAAAGCTGGAGATCCTGCGCGAGGCCGACGCAATCTATCTCGACGAAATCCGCAAGGCCGGCCTCTATGACGCTATCTGGCAGGCCTTCGCCGTGCTGCTGCCGGTGCAGACTGTCGGCGTCATGGGCGACGGCCGGACCTACGAATTCGTCTGTGCGCTACGCGCCGTGACCTCCGTCGACGGCATGACGGCTGACTTCTACCACTACGACATGGCCTTCCTGGGCGCCGCCGCCACGCGTATCATCAATGAAGTCCGCGGCATCAACCGCGTTGTGTATGACGTCACGTCGAAGCCGCCTGGCACAATCGAGTGGGAGTGATTCAGGCCTACCCAAACGCTGAACGGACGCCGCGAGACTACGCATCTCGGGCTTAGAGCGAAGCGTCGCGGAAATTCGCCGCGCTGTTCCATTTCGTAGATCGTACTGTCTGCAAACGGCACCATTTCGCGAAGCTGGTGTCTCCGGTTTGTACGCTTCAGTGCTTCTTCATTCGACCTTGTCATCTCGTACTCCTCAGCTGTGAGCCGAAATTAAAGGCGATTGTATGCGATGCGAAAAGAGCCTCAGCTCGGACGTCGTGCAAAAGGCGGTTTCGACTGTGAAAGGGACAGGTCCACCTACGCCGATGGTTCGACTGAAATGGAAGATCGACTGCCTCGTTCGTGATGTATTGAAAGGGGGGCCATCGCCGGTCGGGGATTGGTAGCGGTAGAGCGCTGCATCCCGAGACCCACTATCGAAGAGGCGTTCTTCTGCTATCGGAGACACAACCTTAGTCGAAGATTTTCCAATTTGTGACAGAGTGAACCTTGCCTCCGAAGGCACAGGTCACAGGTTCGAATCCCGTCGGATGCGTCAGATACCCCGGGTCCGTTCCGGACACATGGGTTACGGTTTATACCGGAGACATGGGCAACACTTTGGCCCGAAGGGGTTTTGGAGTGGTTCGAGCCTGCATGCCTCATCGTCGAAGTATTCCAGATCATAATCCATGAAGGAAGCCGGCCAGATATGGTCCTCGACCTGTTTGATGCCGACGGTCTGGCCGGCAAAGAAGGCTGAGATTGATCTTCTTTCGGTCGAAACAGATGCGGCCGCATGTGGTGACGGTGACGGCCTTGTCGTGAAACGGGTAATCGAGGTCAGGCAGGCCAGTGTAGCGGCGTGGTGACGGCGTGTAGCGCCCGGCCGGGCAGTGCATGTCGAGCGCCTGGTGCCGCCGCTCATTGTTGAAGCACTCAATGAAGTCGTCGAATTTGGCCCGTTGCTGAAGAAAGCTTGAGCAACGGTCATAGCGTGTCGAGTGCTGGCTAGGTGCTGGTGTGAAGGCTGCTTGGAACGCGTCAGTCAACAGCTTTGCACTGTTCGCGCTGCAGGCGAAGCCTCCCCACCGATGACGATAGGCGTTACTTCGGCCTAGGCTAGAGACGCTGCGGGACGGCTGCTGCAAAGAAGTCGGTCGCGCGGCGTACGCGTGCCGGCACGAACCGACGCTTCGGCCAGACGAGGCTGATGTCTCTGACGTCGTCGAGAAAGTCGTCGAGTATCGTGATCACGTCAGGATGATTGAGCTCATCGGCGAGCGAGACCTTGGCGAAGAGGCCGATTCCGACTCCGGCTAGAACTCCAGCCCGGATCGTTTCGACGCTGTTGGACGATAAGCTGCCGCGAACGGTCACGCTGAACCGTCCGTGTTGGCCTGTAAACGGCCATTTCGCCAATTCCGTCAGGCCACCGTATAGAAGGCAATTGTGCCCACTCAGGTCTGCGGGGGACTTCGGCATCCCATGCTTCTCGAAATAGCGACTGGATCCGACGCAAACGAGGGGCGTGACCGCCACCCGGCGGACAACCGCGTCCGAGTCTTCGACAGGCCCCACCCTGATCGCCAGGTCGATCCGATCTTCCACCATGTCTCGCACGAAATCCGAAAGAACGAGATCCACCTGAAGGCCGGGATAAAGCGACAACAACTCGGGTATCAGCGGCAGGATATGCAGGCGGCCAAATGTGGAGGCCGCGCTGATCCTGATCAGGCCCGAAACAGTCTGCGTGCTGCTCGTGAGTTCGCTATCGGCATCGTCGATTTCATCAACCAGCGGCTTCGTCCGGTCATAGTATCGCTGCCCCTGGTCCGTCAGGGTCACGCTGCGGGTGCTCCGATTGAACAGCGCCACGCCGAGGCGTTTCTCGAGTGCCGCGATTGCCTTGCTGACAGCGGGCTGTGACTCGCCGGTCCGACGCGCAGCAGCCGAAAAGCCGCCCGATTCGACCACCGCGATAAAGGCATTCAACTCGTGAAATCGGTCCATTATATTCTCCCAAGGCATCAGTCTTATGGAAATCAGCGTTATTATCAATGTTTTTCACATGACTTAAATGAAGCGTCTACCAACGCTTGAAAGGAAATGTGCCATGGAAATCGATAGTACCGGACGCAAGGCGGTTGTTACTGGGTCTACGGCGGGCATTGGCCGAGCCATTGCCGAAGGGTTGGCGCGTGCGGGCGCCTCGGTCGTCATCAACGGTCGCCGCGAGGACAGGGTCGCCGCAACGCTTCGCGAGTTGCACGCGCTTTTCCCGAAAGGCGAATTCGTCGGTGTCGTCGCCGATCTTGCCACCCCGGAAGGCGCGGCCGAGTTGTTCGCGCGGGTGCCGGATGCGGATATCCTCGTCAACAATGTGGGCACGGGGCGCCCGAAGCCGTTCTTCGATATTGCCGACAAGGAGTGGATTGACCTCTTCGAGCTCAACGTCATGAGCGGCGTCCGCGCTTCCCGCCACTATGCGTCGGGCATGGCGAAGCGCGGCTGGGGGCGTGTCGTCTTCATCAGCAGCGAGTCTGCGCTCGCAATCCCCAAGGACATGATCGATTACGCCATGACCAAGACCGCTCAGCTCGCCATCGCGAGGGGACTGGCCGAGGAGGTCGGCGGAACGGGCGTCACCGTCAATTCGGTTCTCCCTGGTCCAACGAATTCGGAGATCATGAGCGGTTGGATGAAGGCGGCCGCGGAGGCGCAGGGCATTACGCAAGAGGAAGCCGAGCAGCAGTTCCTGAAGACGTTGCGCCCGACAACACTCCTCAATCGCTTCACGACAACTGAAGAGGTCGCGAACCTGGTCGTCTATGTCTGCTCGGAGCAGGCGTCGGGGACAACAGGCACGTCCTTGCGTGTCGACGGCGGTGTCGTGCGGACAATCGCGTAAGGCTTCCATTTCGCGCAGCGCTTGACGCGGCTCCGGGAAGGGCAAGGGACCCGTCCCCTATCGGAGCAGACCACCGCCCAGGTCAAATGCACCTGCCTTCGTACGCATATCTCCTATTCAACAGCGATGTAGGCAGGCTGATAATCGGCTCCGAATTGACTGTCAGATCGAGTCGGAGGTCGATGTTGGGGGCAGAGCCGGAATCGTCCCGGTCATTTCAGAAAGCGCGTGGATACCAGGTATCCACCAGGACATGCTCGACCCAACCGATCCGTTTCCAACGGGCAATCGGGTTCCCGACGCCTGGCCGCTTGAGAACGTTATTTGAAGGCGATGGTGCCGATCCCTATGCTGCCTTCTGTTGCGTGAGCCCCGAGATGGCACCGCCGTTGGAGCATTGATCGGTACTTTTCTACGCGGTTGGGACGCGCTGTCGATCATCGCATTGTGCAAAGAATCGTCCGATTGGTCTCGATAGTTGGTGAAAACCTCAAAATTTTGTTTGTGTCGATTTTCCTTCAAATCAAAAGCGCAATTTTCTGACGGATCCCGGTGTCGGTATTTGCGCGGCGATTGGTAATATTTAACGGCGATTTCAAGTGGTTGTGAAAATCGAGGAGACAGTCGGATATAGTCGCGGGCGTGGTGTCGGCGCTGAATTGGTTCAGCCGCTTGCCAAGCTCAATATCGAAGGCTCTATGCTGTCTCGAGTAATGTCGACCGTCGCAAGTGTGACAGGCAGCTTAAACCGTCGTGGGCCAGCGCTGCCCGGATTCAAATAAAGCACGCCATCCACTGTCTCCTCGGCACATGCGAGTGACCGGACACGATCAAATCGATGCCTTGGGCAACCGGGTCGATCTGCAGCGTCTTGAGATCATGAAGCACGTAGATTGCTCGCCCGGCAAGACGTACGAGCTCGGTTTCCGCGTATGGCAGCGCCCAGCCACCGGTGTCCACGTTTCCTCTGATCGCGGTAACCGGCGCGATAAAGCGAAGCGCCGTGATGATCTCGGGGCGACCGATGTCTCCTCCATGAATGATGTGGTCGACCCCGGCCAGGCAACGCGCCGCCTCCGGCCTCAGCAAGCCGTGCGTGTCCGAGATGACGCCAATTCTGAATGTCATGGCTCTGCCACTTAGACGGTGAGGGTGGTGAAATCCGTTGCGACAAGGCTGTTCGCAAACGCCTGAACGGCTTCCGCGAGAATTTCATCGTCGCGATAGCGGCCGGAGATGTGCGTAAGAACGAGCTGTTTTACATCGCTGGCCGCTGCCAGCGATGCTGCCTCCGCAGCTGTCAGATGTCCGTAGTCGCGCGCCATCGCTGCATCTCGTTGCAGGAATGTGGCTTCGATGACAAGCAGGTCGGCGCCGCTCACCTTGTCGGCCATTCCATCAGTGGTTTCGGTGTCGCCTACAATGACCAGCTTCTTGCCAGCCTCGGGTGTTCCGAGGACTGCTTCGGGAGCAATCGTTCGGCCGTCGGGGAGAGAAATTGTGCGGCCTTCGGCTAAATCCTTCCGGATCGGACCGTCTGGCACACCGAGAGCTACCAAGCGCTCCGAACGGAGGTGACGACGCGCCGGCGTCTCGAAGACGAAACCATAGCTGTCAGTGTCGCGATGGCGAACTTGAAAGCAATCGACGGTGAACTCATCCACCTCGAACACGCGTCCGGGGACAAGCGGCACGAGTTGCAGCGGGATCGGCGCGCGTCCCTCACCCCAAAGGCCAGCGAGCATGCGGGCGACGACGTCAAGAGTGTCCGCGCTGCCATGAATGGACACATGGTTCTCGCTCTGCCGAAGCCGAAGCGTCGAGAACAAACCTGGAATCCCGAGCACATGGTCGAAATGCGCGTGGGTGAGGAGCAGGCGATCAAGTCGCCTGAATCCGGCGCCGCTGCGCAGAAGCTGACGCTGGGTGCCTTCCCCGCAATCGACCAGCACCCGTTGACCGCCGGCTTCAACGAGCAGCGCCGGGTGATTGCGCTCGGCCGAGGGCACGCTGGCCGAGGTCCCGAGGAAGATGAGGCTGAAGGTCATGCGAGCAGTCTACCTCGCGGGCAACGAGACCTCAAAGCGGGCGAAAGAGCGGTCCTTGATGGACGTTCGCGTAGCCGGCTTGGTGCAACAAAAGAGTGGGCGTGAGCGCATTCGGCATCGCGTGTCGCGTATCACGCCGGATAGGCAGTGAGATACCTCACAATCCTCTCCGATCCGTGTTCAAGAGGGCTGCGCTACGCCCGCACCTTTGCTCAAGAGAACGGACGGCCAAGGCCCCTCCGTGTGGAAGCGGCAACGCTTTCACGGTTGCGGGAGCTGAGCCCACCGCGGGGCGGATCACTCACTGTCAGAGCCTCAGGAACCGATAGGCGAAGCGATCGGTCTTGCCCTTGATCGAAGGATCGAACACTTTGATCGAGTGCGGATCGTCCTTGTTCGCCAGCATGGTGCTATCCGCGTCCAGGACGAAACCGGCCGCCTCCACCTCCTCGCGAACGGATGCAGGCTCGATCCGATGCAGCGACTGTGCCTCGCTCGTGCCGGCCCCAACGGCGGCGGCGTGCTCCACGATGACGTAGGAACCACCGGGGTTCAGCCGCTCGTAGACGGCTCGATTGAAGTCGGCCGCCGTCAAGCCCCTGGCCTGAATCAGAGCGGTGTGGAGATCGTGATAGAACAGATGCAGCCATATAACGTCAGCTGGCTGCGTGACCTCCGGCATCGCCACAAGGTCCGTTGAGACGGCTTCGACATTCTCTCGGCCCGGCTCCTTCGCGAGCGTCCGCATGCGGCCGACCGGATCGTCCTTGAAATTAGCGACTTCGGCCGGCACGAAGCTGTAGACACGTCCTTGGGGTCCCACGATGTCTGAGAAGACGCGGGTCCAGTCGCCGCCGCCCGGGTAGACGTCGATGACGGTGAAGCCCGCATCTGCGCGTGCGAACCGGATCAACTCGGATAGCTTGGATTGGTCGTACATCGAGATCTCCTTTCGATTGAGCATTCGAGGGGGCGAGCCGCCGCTGATCCGCCGTCTACCCCATTCCGATGGCCGCGGATGGCCAGCGCTACGCCGGTCCGGACGCGTCCATCTGCGAGGCACGTGCCAGTGCTTGTGTGTCGACGTATTCCCGGATGTTGGTCAATCTGCCGTCCCGGACCGTGATGGCGAAGATCCAGTCGTCCTCGAACGTCTTGTTCGTGGCTTTGATCCTTCCCCTCGCGGAGCCGACGACCAAAACCCGGTCTCCTAGCGCTATGAACTCCCGGGGTTCAGTGGACGTTTCTATCGACTTGGATGCCGTCTCAAGCAAATTCGCCAGCCCCGCGTGTCCGCGGTACGTTCCGGCCAGCGGCCAGTCCTCGCCCGGAATGATCCACTCGATGTCTTCGGCGACCAGCGCCAGCAGAGCCTTCCTGTCGCCGCGGCCGATCGCGGCGAAGAAGTCCTTCACGGTCTGGACGGTCTTCTCGATAGTCATGGGAATTTCCCTATTTCGCTCGGACCGGATCACGTGACCCTGCCGGTGGGCACGTCGTGTTCGTCAGTCGAACTTGACCAGGTCCTTAAAGATCAGATGACCCCAACTATTTCCGCGCGCCTGGACCAGCAGCCCACCTTCCGAAAGCCCGCCAAGTTTGATCGGCGAGAAGCCGAGATTTTCCGCGAGCGTACCAATCTCCGCTGCGGCAGCGTTATCGTCGCTCGCCAGGAACACGACTCTCTTGCCACCATGCACTGCTGGATCTTGGTCAAGGGAGGCAGCGATCAAATGGTTGAAGCCCTTGACCAGTCGTCCACCAGCGAAAGCCTGCGCGATGAACTTGGAAGAAGGCTGTCCTCCCAGGTCCTCGGGGGGCACGCCGTAGGCATTGGTCACATCGACGATGGTCTTCCCCTTCCAGGTGGACAGCGCCTTCGCGACATCCGGATGCGACTCGAAACGGACTGCCAAAAAGATGATGTCCGCCTTGACCGCGTCCGCCAGCTTTTTGGGGACGATCGTAGGCCCGATCGCGGCCGCGTCGGCCGTAAAGCTTTCCGGGTCGCGCGTGGTTGCGACGGATACCTCGATACCCTTGCGAGCAAATGCCTTGGCGAGGGCTCGGCCGATATTGCCGAAGCCGATAATTGCGTAGCTCATGATGTTTCTCCGATCTTGTGTGGTGCCGAGGTCAGACCTGGGCCATGCCTCCATCGACGGCGAAATCCACGCCGGTGATGTAAGAGCTTTCGTCAGAGGCAAGGAACGTGACGGCAGCCGCGATTTCCTCTGGCTTGCCCCTGCGATCCATTGGGACCTGTGAAGCAAACTGGGCGGCCGCCTGCTCGGCTTGCTCGGGGGTAAGGCCCGTCGTTGTCGCCAATGCCGGGGTCTCGATTGGTCCGGGACTCATTGAATTCACGCGAATTTTGCGATCTTTCAGCTCCAGTGTCCAAGCGCGCGCGAAGTTTCGCACCGCCGCTTTACTCGCAGCGTAGGTGCTGAACCCTGGCAGCCCCAACACGTTGGAGACCGAAGAGGTCAGAATGATCGAACCGCCGTCACTGAATAGTGGAAGCGCCTTCTGTACCGTGAAAAACAGCCCCTTCACATTGACATCGAAGGTCTGGTCAAAATGGGCCTCTGTCGCTGCGGCGAGCGGTGCGATTGTCCCCGCTCCCGCGTTCGCGAAGAGAATGTCGATGTGGCCGTGTTCCTCTTTCACGACCGCGTAGACCCGGTCCAGATCCTCCAAGCGCGACACGTCGCCTGCGACCGGCGTAACGTTTCTCTCGATGAAGGCTGCGGCCTCCTTCAGCTCTGTCTCTCGTCGTCCGGTGATCACGACGTGCGCGCCTTCTTCAACGAAGCGCTTGGCTGTCGCCAACCCGATCCCTGGTTCCGCCGGTGATGACAGCGACCTTATCTTGTAGCTTTTTCATGATCTTTTATCCTTCGTTGTTTGGGCCAGGCGCGGGAACGCACCGGCGTCAGAGTTGCGCCAGGCCGCCGTCGACGGCGACCTCGCTGGCGGTCATGAAGCTGCTGTCCGACGACGCGAGAAAGGCAGCCACCGCCCCGATTTCCGCCGGATCGGCCATGCGCTGCAGCGGAGTGATCGAGGCGAAGGCCTTCTGTCCTTCCTCGCCCAGCGCTTCCTTCGCGAGTTCGGTCGCCGTCGCCCCGGGCGACAGCACGTTTACGCGGATGCCGGTGCCCTTCAGGTCTTCCGCCCAGCTCCGCGCGAGGTTGCGCACTGCCGCCTTGCTCGCGCTGTAGGCAGTGAACCCCGGGGCGCCCGTGGTGCCGGCGCTCGACCCGGTCAGGATGATCGAACCGCCCGGGCCCATCAGGGGCAACGCCTTCTGGACCGTGAAGATCGTACCCTTCACATTGGTGTCGAAGGTTTCGTCAATGTGCTCGGCGGTGATCTGGCCGAGCGGAAGCGGGGCTCCAGCCCCGGCATTGGCGAAGACGATGTCGAGGCTCCCGCGCTCGGCCTTGACCGTAGCGTAGAGCCGGTCGAGGTCGGCCTCATCCGAGACCGAGCCTTTCACCGCACGGGCATTGGGTCCGAGGTCGGCCACAGCGCCATCGAGCGCTTGCTGCCGGCGGCCGAAGATGAAGACGAAGGCGCCCTCCTCGACGAAGCGCTTTGCAGCGGCGCGGCCGATGCCGGTGGCGCCGCCGGTGATCACTGCAGTCTTTCCATTCAGTCTGTTCATGTCGTGCGTCCTTCGTTTCGCCATCTCGGGTCTTTGGCTGTGCGGTAGGTCAACCCGAGAGCCTGAAGATGGGATCGCCGAAGTCGGGCGGTGAGTGCGGAATCGTGCATATCGGTGGTGCGAAAACGATCCAGCCAGAAGATTGAACGCCGCACCGGCCGCGCGCATGACAGCTCAGCGTGCTAGAATGGGCTTCGGAAGGCGCAGCTGGCGGCGCGGGAATGCACCATGATTGACTGGGATGACGTTCGCTACTTTCTTGCCGCCGCGCGCGGAGGCTCGGTACGGGCCGCCGCCGAGCGCCTCGGGGTGTATCACTCGACCGTGCTGCGACGCATCGCTCAACTCGAGGAACGCCTCGGGGCGCAAATGTTCGAAAAGCTGCCATCGGGCTACCGCCTGACGGCTGCGGGCGAGGAGGTCCTCGAACTCGCGAACCAGATGGAAGCGTCGTCGCACCAGCTGGAGACGCGCGTCTTCGGTCGCGACCAGAGCGCGCGCGGGCTTTTGCGGGTGACAGTTCCACCGTTCCTCGCCACACACCTGCTCATGCCGGATCTCGCCGACTTCGCGCGTATGCATCCGGACATCGAGATGGAAATCTTGACCACTGGCGAGGTGGCGAATCTGACTAACCGAGAGGCCGACGTCGCGATCCGCATTGTCGCCGACCGCAAGACCCTGCCGCTCAATCTTCACGGCCTGAAGGGACCGGAGGTGTTCAGCGGCGTCTACATGTCTCGCAATCGACTGGCCGCCTTGCGTGCGGGCACGCCTGATCCCCTCCGGTGGATCGTAATAGACGATCATGGAATTCCGGACTGGGCGCGCGAGGGAGAAGTTCACGCCATCGGAGCTCCGTTCAGGACTCCGGATGCCGAGACGCAGATCATCGCGGTGCAGCAAGGGATCGGGATGACGAAACTGCCGTGCTTTGTCGGAGATATCGACCCCCTGCTGGTGAGGGTGCCGGGCGCCAACCTGCCCATGCATGGGACACTCTGGGTTCTCACGCAGGGGGAGACACGCAAGACGAAGCGCGTTCGGCTTTTCACGGAGTTCGTATCGCGCAGGCTCGCCGCCTACGCTCCGCTCATCGCGGGACTGTCCGTAACGCGTGACTAACGCCCGTCCGAGACCCGGCGGTTCGCTTGCCCTCCACGAGAAATTTCGGGGTCTCGATCGTCCATCAAAATTTTGGGTTGGTTGCCCGCCAGGCCTCGTACTCTTCGGTCGCACTTGGGTGCAGCGGATAATAGCGTTGCAACGAGCCGCCCTCCATGAGCTTCATGCGTGAGAACTCCTCCCAATCGTGATGCTTCTTGGATTCTTCGATCACCTTCGCGGCCATCGCAACGGGCAGCACCACCACCCCATCATCGTCGGCGACGATGATGTCGCCGGGGATCACAGTGACACCGCCGCAGGCAATCGGAACGTTGACGGCATTGGGATAGATGCTGGTTTGAACATGGTAGTTGGGCGTCCAGCCGCGCAGCCATAAGGCCAGATCGAGCTTTTCGACATTGGGCCGGTCGCGCATGCAGCCGTCGATGACGATACCCGCGCCGCCTCTGCCCTTGAAATACGTCGACATCATATCGCCGAAGACGCCCGAACTCATGTCGCCGCGCGCATCGACCACGACCACATCCCCCTCTTGTGCGTGGTACAGCACATGCCGGTGCAGCTGTGTTTCCGGATCGGCATATTCTCCCTCGTTGAAAAGATCGGGCCGTTGCGGCAGGAACTGCAGCGTCAGTGCCGGCCCCACGATCGATCTGCCGTGGTTCTGCGCCACCGGGCCGACCATATGCGGATTGCGGAAGCCCATATGGCCAAGCGTGCCGGCAACCGTCGCGGCGCCGATCTCCTTTAGCGCGTCGATCAGATCCTTCGGCGGCCGCGTGATGTCGGAAATGTGCGTCATTGTGGACTCCGATTGAAAGGGAACTACCAGTTCGTGACAGAACCATCGCGGCGCTTGAGGTGGGGCGCTTCCCAGAAATGGAAGCTCTGCGCCTGGACGGCCTCTTCGTTGACCTCGACGCCGAGCCCCGGCAGATCGCCCACCGGGTAGTCGGGGCCGTCGAGCCGTGGTTGCACCGGGAAAAATTCGGAATTGTCGAAGCCAAGCCTTGCTTCGGGAGCCCTGGTCTCAAGCCACGCGAAGTTGGGGACAGCGGCGGCCAGATGCACCGTCGCGGCCGTGCATACTGGACCAAGCGGATTGTGCGGCATCAGGTCCACATAGTGCGCCTCGCTCCAGCCGGCGATTTTCATCGCCTCGGTGAACCCGCCGACATTGCAGATATCGAGCCGGTTGAACTGGTGGATGCCGCGCTCGATGTAGGGCAGGAACTGCCACTTGCTGGCAAATTCCTCGCCAATGGCAAAGGGGATGTCGGTCATCGTGCGCAGGGATTCGTAGGCTTCCGGCGTCTCGTCGCGTATCGGCTCCTCGAGAAAATCGAGCACGCCGCGGTCGAGTTTGTTGCAGAAGCTCGCCGCCTCCGCCACCGACAGCCGATGATGATAGTCGATGCCGAGGACGACATCGTTACCCAGCGCCCGGCGCGCCTTGTTCAGCATGGTCGCGGTAGCGCCGATCGACTCGCGTGGCTCGAACACGTCCCTGCTGTTTTGCCCCACGGGAAAGAAGCGGATCGCCTGCCAGCCTTGTGCGCGCAATTCGCGGGCCCGCTCGATGGCAACATCGCCCTCGGCCTCGTCTCCAGTCGAGGCGAAGGTGGGGATCCGGTCGCGCTGTTTGCCGCCCAGCAGCTCATGGACCGGCACCCCCAGCGCCTTGCCCTTGATATCGTGAAGGGCGATATCGATGGCCGAAATGGCCGCCTGCAGAACCCGCCCACCTTCGAAATACTGGCTGCGATAAATCTCCTGCCAGATCCGCCCGATCTGCATGGGATCGCGGCCGACGAGAAACTCGCGATAGTGCTCGATCGCGCCGGCCACGGCCTTCTCGCGGCCGCTCAGGCCGCTCTCGCCCCAGCCGAAAATGCCCTGGTCGGTCTCGACCTTCACCAGCATCTGATTGCGCGTTCCCACCCATGCCGGATAGGATTTGATCGCCGTGATCTTAAGTTTCGTAGTCATCCACGCCCGCGTCCCACACGCATCCGCCCTGTCTCAGTCGGCCTCGAGAGCCATCTCGGTCTCACCGTCGAACAGATGCATCCGCTCCTGGTCGAACTCGAGCCAGATCCGCTCGTCGGGCGCGACGGCAACGTTGGGCGGCACGCTGACGTTGACGATGGCACCGGACAGGAACGCCTGCACGAAGGTGACGTCTCCGGTTGGTTCCACCGTGTAGACCTTGGCCGGGATGCTGCCTTGCACCGAGCTCTTGTGGAGCTTGATCGTCGAGTGGCGTGCGCCGAGCACGATTTTCTTGGTCGTTGCCCTCGTGACCTTCTGGACGTTGCGCGGCGAGAGTCCGAGGCTCCAGCCCTCCGCGCTGGTCAACACGGTGTTGCCGTTTGCCGTCGATGTCTCCAGCGGAATGAGGCTCATTGCCGGGCTGCCGATGAAGCTGGCGACGAACATGTTCACCGGATGGGCAAAGACCTGCGCCGGTGAATCGTATTGCTGCAGGAAGCCACCGTTCATCACAGCCATCTTGTCGGCCATGGTGACGGCTTCGAGCTGGTCGTGCGTCACATAGATGATCGTCGCCTTGAGGTCCTGGTGGAAGCGCTTGATCTCGGACCGCATCTGTACGCGCAGTTTCGCGTCGAGGTTGGAGAGCGGCTCGTCCATGAGAAACACGGCGGGATCGCGCACGAGCGCACGGCCCANGACGGCTTCGAGCTGGTCGTGCGTCACATAGATGATCGTCGCCTTGAGGTCCTGGTGGAAGCGCTTGATCTCCGAGCGCATCTGTACGCGGAGTTTCGCGTCGAGGTTGGAGAGCGGCTCGTCCATGAGAAACACGGCGGGATCGCGCACGAGCGCACGGCCCAGCGCCACACGCTGCTGCTGCCCGCCCGAAAGTTCGCGCGGCTTGCGCTCGAGCAGGTGCGTCATGTCGAGCACGCGCGCCGCTTCCTTGACCTTCTTGTCGATCTCGTCCCTGGGCAGTTTGCGCATCTGTAGCGGGAACGCGAGGTTCATGTAGACCGACTTTTGCGGATAAAGCGCGTAGTTCTGGAACACCATTGCGATGTCCCGGTCCTTGGGGTCGAGGTCGTTGACCACCTGGTCGCCAATGAGGATGTCGCCCGATGTGATCGGGGTCAGCCCGGCAACGAGGTTGAGCGTGGTTGTCTTGCCGCAGCCTGAAGGGCCGACAAGCGCAACGAACTCGCCGTCGTTGACCGTCAGTGAAACATCGTTGACCGCCCTGAAGCCGCCATAGGTCTTGACGAGATCTTTGAGGACCACGTGGGCCATCGGCAACTCCCTAATGCTTGACCGCGCCTTCTGTCAGGGCGCGTACGAAGTATCGCTGCAGGACGAGGAACAGCACCACGACAGGCACACTCATCATGAAGCTCGCCGCCATCAGGCCCGGAAAGTCCGTGGTGTTTTCCGAGAAGAAGCGCTGGATGCCGACCGGCAGGGTCAACTGTTCATTTTTGGAGAGGAACGTGTAAGCGTAAATGTACTCGTTCCACGCGCCGATGAAGGAATAGATCGCGGTGGCGATGATCCCCGGCGTCGAGAGCGGCATCACGATCATGATGAAGGCCTGGAACCGTGTTGCCCCATCGATACGCGCCGCCTGCTCGAGCTGCACCGGGATGTTGTCGTAAAAACCCTTGAGCAGCCAGATCGCCAGGGGCAGGCCGAACGTGAGATAGGTCAAGATCAGCGAGCCATGCGTGTTCACCAGCCCGATCGCGCGCATCAGGATGAAGAGCGGCACGAGAAAGATCACCGCCGGGAACATGTTGCGCAGCAGCACGGCGAAGAACAGGAAGTTCCGGCCGGGGAAGGTGAAGCGCGAAAACGCATAGGCCGCGGGGACGGCAACGATCACCGAAAGGATTGTCGTGACGGTCGACACGAACAGGCTGTTCCAGAAGAAGCGCAGGAAGTCCTGGCCGACGCTGTTCTGTGGATCGAGCAGCTTCTTGTAGCTGGCAAGCGTAGGCTCGTTTGGCCACCACTGCGGCGGGAATTGCGTCGCCGCGAAGCCGGACTTGATCGAGGTGATCAGCATCCAGATCATCGGCACCGCAGTGTAAATCAGCATGAACAAGAGGAAGATGCGCCCGGCCCAGCGCCATCCGTCGACGCGCATGCGGCGATGGGGCCTGCCTCGGGAGGTTGTCTCCGCAAGCCTGCTCATGTGCTCCCCTCTTTCCGCTCATTGCCGCTTAGCGCCCGGACATAGAAATAGCCCAGCGTCATCAGGATGAGGAACAGGAGCACCGAATAGGCCGATGCCACGCCCCAGCGCTGGCGGCCGAAGGCGAGCTCGTAAATATGGGTTATCCAGATATGCGATGCGTTCGATGGTCCGCCTGCGGTCATGATCCAGGGGATGATGAAGGAATTGAAGTTGGCCACCGCGAGCAGCAGGATCGTCACCACCGAAACGTTGCGCAAGTGCGGGAAAGTGACGTGCCAGAAGCGCTGCCATGCACTGGCCCCGTCGACCTTGGCGGCGCGCAACAATTGCTCGGGGACCGTCTGCAGGCCGGCCATCATCATGATCATGGCGAACGGAAACTCGCGCCAGATATTGACGACGATCAGGGAGGGCAGCACCGTGCTGACGTTGTCGATGAAATTGGGTGGCCGGTCGGTCAATCCGAGGCCGACCAGCACAGCGCCGATGATGCCGAAATCCGAATGGTAGATCCACTTCCAGATATAGGAGGCGGCAACGGCGCTGATCACCCAGGGGATGATCAGGATGGCGCGCAGGACGCCGCGGCCGACAAAGTCTCGGTGCAGCGCCAGCGCCGTGGCAAACCCCAGGACAAAGGAGATGAAAGTGGATCCGAATGTCCAGATCAGGGTGTTCCAGGTTACTTTCCAGAACACATCGCTGGTGAGGATGGTGGTGTAATTGTTGAAGCCGATGAAGGTCTTGTCGCGGAGCTGCAGGCCAGGCGGCGTCTTATAGAACGACAGCTCGATCGTGTAGTAGATTGGATAGGCGATGACGACGAGCATCACGGCGATCGCCGGGAGCACGTATGCGTAGTCGGCGCGATGGGTCCAGATGTTCCGCAGCGCGCCGGACCTGCCGGGTTGCGATTTTCGGCGAGCCTCGGCCTTGCCGGTCACGATCGTCACTGTGGCGTGCCCTTTTTTCGGAACGAACCGGCCGCGCTCTCGGCGCAGCCGGTGGGTCGCAGGTCAGATTGGGACTAGAGCCCGCCCATCAGGTCTTTCACCTTCTTGGCCGCGTCGTCCGCTGCCTGGTCGACGGTCATCGCGCCGGTCAGGGCATTCTGCAGCATGTCCGGGACGATGATGTTCATAATTTCCGGGGATTCCGGCAGCGCCGGGAAGGGTATGCCATAGGGCAGCATCGAGGTCGTGACATCGAGGAACTTGATATGGTCCAGACGTTCCTTCATCCATTTGGTCTTGAAGCCATTGAGATTGCCCGGGTTCGAGCCGGCATAGGCCATCTTCAACGACCATTCAGGGCTCGTCCACATGCAGATCATCGCCTTGGCGGCCGGCTCGTCCACCTTGCCGCCCTCGACATATTCGGGCTTCAGGATGTGGATGTTCGAGCCGCCGAACACGACGGCGCGCTTGCCGTCGGGGCCAGTCGGAATCAGGCCGTAGCGCATGTTGTCGATGACGGTCTGCGCCTTTTCCTTGTCGGTGCCCGTCGCCTTCTTCTGCAGGTCAAGCATGACGTTGTAGTCGGACGGGTGCGAGATCATCATGCCTAGCTGGCCGGCGACGAACAGAGGCTGGTTATCGGCCTGCTGGTTGGTAAGTGCCGAAACCGGAACCGACTTGTCTCGGACATACATGTCGTATGAGGCTTCCAGCGCCGCCTTGCTCTGCGGGCTGTCGAGCTCCACCTCCTTGTAAGTCGGGTTCGCGGTGGCTTCGTCGAAGACGCCGCCGCCATAGGCCCACAGCTGCGGCATGAAGCGATAGGGTGTATTGCCGGCATTCTTGCGAGCCACGAGGCCGTAACCGGCAATGCCGAGCTTGTCGTGGATCTGCTTGGAATATTTGACGACGTCGTCCCAGGTTGCGGGAGCCTTGTCCGGATCGAGACCCGCACGCTTGAAGATGTCGGCATTCCAGATGAAGGCCATCGTCTCGTTGTTGGTTGGAACGCCGTATGTGACCCCATCCCACGTCACGGCCTTCATGGCGCCGGGCCAGAAATCCTCGGTCGAATAGCCCACATCCTCCGGCTTGAGCGGCTGCAGATAGCCTTTCGAGGCGAATTCGGTACCGCCCAGGATTTGCAGGCGCACCGCCATCGGCGCGGCATTGCCCAGGAGCGCGGTGCGGAATTTGTCGAGAAGGTCGTTATAGGTGAGGGCCTGTTCCTCGAGCTTGATGTTCGGATAGGTCTTGCGGAAAGTCTCGAAGAAATCCTTGTAGTACTGGCGCAGCAGGTCGGGATCGCCCTCGAACACGCCCTGATACCAGAAAGTCAGTCGCCCCTTGTAGTCCAGCGGGGTGACCTTGGCGCAATCGGCGGCCGTGTCGAAATCCTGTGTTCCCGCGATGGAGCGCACATATTCGGGCGACCATTTGCTGATGTCGACCGGTGGCGCAGCCATCGCCGATGTGGACATAAGTGATGCCGTCAAAATACGGACGACAGTGCCGCGCAGGACCGCACTGCCGAGCATGATCCTCGTCATAGGTATCCTCCCTGGTTCTCCGCCCTGCGATCGCGAGGATGGTTCTTGCAGTACGGTGTATCCTCTCGACCGCTTAGTACGTTTTCAGAACCTGGATTGCCTGTCAACGCACCAGATCGTACATTGTTTGTGGGAACCGTGCGTGATATCGGACAGACTGTGTATTAATTTGGGGAGCCGGCCCTTGGCCGAAACAGACGATTTCAAAGCAAAGCCACCTCCGGGGATCGACGCCATCGGAGCCTCCAGCGAGGGTGCCTCGCTTTACGAACTGATCAGGGAAGACATCATCGAGGGACGGCTCGCCGCCAACGAACGGCTTGTTGTCACCGATCTCGCCCGCCGCCACGGCACGTCGACCAATCCCGTGCGCGAGGCCCTGCAACTGTTGCGGGGCGAGGGGTTCGTCATCTTTTCTCCCAACCGCGGGGCGCGTGTGAGGCCCATCGATCAGGATTTCGTCCGCGATATCTACGAGATAGGAGTTCTGATCGAGCCAGCCTTGACGCGATGGTTTGTAGGTATGGCCACCGGCGAGGACATCGCCGAACTCGAACGTATCCAAGGCCTGATCGAAGAGAACAATTTCGCCGACACGTTCAGGCACAGTGAACTGGATACCGCATTTCACACGGTGATGTACCAGCGGCACTATAACCGCCATGCCGCCGAGCTCTGGTGGAAGCATCGCGAAGTGCTGCGAGCGGTGAGCCGGCGTTTCAATTTCACGCTCGCGCGGCGTGCCGCGATCATTCGTGAGCATCGCGAACTCATTGCGCTCATCAAGGCGGGGGAGGCCGACAAGGCGGCCGAACTCATCTCCCGCCATGTCGAGGGTTCCGGCCGGCATGTTCTCGAACAGATGCGTGCACGCAACGCCGCTCGGGCCGGATAGGACGAGGGGTCGGGTCTGGAACAGCGTGGTTGACCATTACTGAAAAGGCAGTTGAAATGAAAATCACGAGCGTTCGGCCGTGGCTGATCAAGTCTGGTGCTTCCTATTGGGGGGAATTCCTGTTCGTCGAGGTGACGACAGACGAGGGAGTGAGCGGCTGGGGAGAGATCACCACCACCACGAAGCTCGCCAACCGCGCCCTCTGCACGATCCTTCGACAGATCGGAGCCGCCGTGACAGGCGAAGATCCGGCGCGTATCGAATGCCTCTGGCACAAGATCTTCCGCGGCTTCACCTATATGGGTAGCCGCGGCGCCGCGGTCGAATGCGTGAGCGCGATCGACATAGCCCTCTGGGACATCAGGGGTAAAGTCCTCGGCAAGCCGATCTACGAACTGTTGGGCGGGCCGGTCCGCGATGAGATCGCGCTCTACACCCACCCCAACCAGGCCAAATTCACCAGCAAGGACGCTGTGGTGCGCGAAATCCTTGACATCGTCGAGTCTGGACATACTGCTCTCAAGTTCGACCCCTTCCCCCACCAGGGTCGCGATGCCGACGGTGTGTCGCGCGAACAGCGGGACGGCTATCTCGACGGCGGCATGACCCGCAAGGACGAACGCGAGGCTGCCGAACTCACGGCTCTGATCCGCGAAACGGCGGGTCCAGACATCGACATCCTCATCGATGCGCATGGCCGCTTCGATGTTCCGACCGCCATTCGCCTCTGTCGGAGCCTCGAGGAAGCCGGCCAGATCGACTGGTTCGAGGAGCCATGCCCGCCCGAGAGCCTTAACGCCCTCAAGCAGGTTCGCGAGAAGGTCAGTGCCGCTATCTCTTGGGGCGAGCGTGGCCACACAAAGTGGGATTTCGTGCCGGTTCTCGAGAACAAGCTCGCCGACTACATCATGCCTGACGTCACCTGGACCGGTGGAATTACCGAACTCAAGAAGATTTCCGCTCTGTGCGAAGCCTACTACATCCCAGTCTCGCCCCATGACGCCGCGGGACCGATCAACGTGGTTGCGGGTGCGCAGGTGATGATGACCGTTCCGAACTTCTACAAGCTCGAAAC
Organism: Mesorhizobium sp. LNHC229A00; assembly: GCF_000502415.1. Lineage (NCBI taxonomy): Bacteria > Pseudomonadati > Pseudomonadota > Alphaproteobacteria > Hyphomicrobiales > Phyllobacteriaceae > Mesorhizobium > Mesorhizobium sp. LNHC229A00. The sequence goes on along the minus strand of NZ_AYWQ01000003.1, from coordinate 546,162 downwards.
GTCGGAGTGGAATTTGGGCAAGTACGATCATCTTATCGACAAGCCGCTTGATGTTTCGAACGGTAGCCTCAAGCTCTCGTTGAGGCCGGGTCTCGGCATCGAGATGAACCGCGATTACCTGCAAGCCCATGAGATCGAACTGGGCTAGCAGCGTTATCGGCGGCATGCGGGCGACAACCCGCAAATCAGAACGAGGATAAGTCATGCCAAAGACGGATGGAGCCGACGAGGCCCTCAACCGGGTCAACACCAACTCGAAGCCGTCCGAGCTTCGCATCACCGACATGCGGGTGGCCGAGATCGTCGGTGCGCCGTTCACCTCGGCGCTGCTCAAGATCTATACCAACCAAGGCATCGTCGGGCTTGGCGAGGTGCGCGACGGCGCCAGCGCCACCTACGCGCTGATGCTGAAGAGCCGGCTGCTTGGCGAGAACCCCTGCGACATCGATCGCCTGTTTCGCCGCATCAAGCAATTCGGCGGGCACGGTCGGCAGGGCGGCGGCGTCTCGGCGGTCGAGATCGCGCTCTGGGATATCGCCGGCAAGGCCTATGGCGTTCCCATCTACCAGATGCTCGGCGGCAAGTTCCGCGATCAGGTGCGCGTCTATTGCGATACCGATGCCGAGCAACCGAGCGGCACCGAAACCGGAAAGCGCCTCAAGCAGCGCATGGACCGCGGTTTCACCTTCCTCAAGATGGACCTGGGCTTGATGCAGATCGCCCATGTCCCGGGCGCCGTGTCCGCGCCCGCCGGCGCGCTCGAAGGGTTTCATGCTAATCCGCGCGGCCGTGGCGGCACGCTGGAGGAGCGCAAGGCCCGCAATCTCGCCTACGACGCGCAGAACGTGCAGCACCCGTTCACCGGCCTGCATTTCACCGAAAAGGGGATCGACCTGCTCGAGCAGTACATCCACGAGGTTCGCGAGGTGATTGGATACGAGATCCCGCTCGCCATCGACCATGTTGGCCACATCTCGCTGCAGGACGGCATACGCCTGTCGCGTCGCATCGAGAAATACGCCCCGGCCTGGCTGGAGGATGTGATCCCTTGGCAACACACCGAGCAGTACCGGCAATTGCAGGGGGCCACCACGGTGCCGATGTGCACCGGCGAAGACATCTACCTCAGGGAAGGCTTCGAGCCGCTGCTCAAGAGCGGCGGCCTCTCCGTCATCCACCCGGACCTGCTCACCAGTGGGGGTATTCTCGAGACCAAGAAGATCGGCGACATGGCGCAGGATCACGGTGTCGCCATGGCCATCCATATGGCCGAAAGCCCGATCGCCGCGATGGCCGCCGCGCATGTCGCCACCGCGACCGAGAACTTCATGGCGCTCGAATACCACTCCGCCGATGTCGACTGGTGGGACGATATCGTCACTGGCCTGCCCAAGCCGCTCGTCAAGGACGGCTTCGTCACCGTGCCCGACAAGCCGGGGCTGGGCATAGACGATGTGGTCGACGAGGTGATCAGCCAGCACGTGCAGCCCGGTGTCACGGGAATATGGCAATCCACCGAGCATTGGGACAATGAATCTAGCTGGGACCGGACCTGGAGTTAGCCCAGATCCCCTGCCATCATTCCCGCCAGGCTCACAGGCCGACGACCGACCATTCGTGTCGACCTCTCCCAAGGGAGAGGCGTAGAAAGAAACGGACGAAACCATGATCTACGAACTGCGTATCTATGACTGCCTGCCGGGGAGGCTGCCGGCTTTGCTCAAGCGCTTTTCAGACCAAACGCTGGCCATCTGGGAGAGGCATGGCATCCGCCAGGCTGGGTTTTTCACCACGGCGATCGGCGAAAACAGCAATCGCCTCACCTATTTCCTAGCCTGGCAATCACTGGCCGAGCGTGAGGCGAAATGGACGGCTTTCGTCACCGATCCGGCATGGCACAGGGCTCGGGACGAGTCCGAGCGCGACGGGCAGATCGTTGCCAATATCAGCAGCCAGTTGCTCGCGCCGACAGCTTTCTCGTCCGTGAGATAGGGCTGCGCCATGAAAATCACCGACCTGCGCTGCGCCGTCATCGGGCGGCATCCCATCGTTCGCGTCGTCACTGACGAGGGCCTCTACGGTCTGGGCGAAGTCGAGTTCACAAAGACCTATCTCAAGCCATTTGTGCTGCATTTCCGAGAGGCGCTGATCGGCGAGGATCCGACCGATGTCGAGCGGGTCATGTTGAAGATCCGCCAACGCGGTTCTTTCAAGCCTTATGGCGCGGCGGTCAGCGCTATCGAACATGCGCTTTGGGACATAGCCGGCAAGGCCGCGGGCGTGCCGGCCTACAAGCTGCTCGGCGGCAAGGTGCGCGACAAGGTGCGCGTCTATAACGGCTCGATCCGCCAGAAGCGCACAGGCGACCGGCCGGAGGACTACGCCGCGGACGTCAAATGGATGATGGAGCAGCCGCAGAACTTCTTCATGGTTAAGCAAGGAATCTCGTTCCACTCCAACATGAAGGACACTATCGAGGACTTCCATTATGGCGTGACGCAGAAGAAGGCCGGCTATCACGGTGCCATGGATCAGGGCGTGATCAGCGAACGCGGTTTCAACCACATGCTCGACTGCGTGATCGCGATGAAGGAAGTGCTGGGCGACAAGGTCAGCCTGGCGCTCGACTGCGGCCCGGGCTGGATGCTGCCCGATGCGATCAGGTTCGCCCGCGCGGTCGAGAGGTACAATCTGATGTGGCTGGAGGACATGCTGACCGGCGACTATGTACCGTGGGTCAATCCGCAGGCCTACCGGGAACTGACCACCTCCACCTCGACGCCGATCCATACCGGCGAGCAGATCTACCTCAGGCACAATTTCAAGGAACTGATCGAGACGCAGGCGGTGCGCGTCATCGGCCCCGATCCTGCCGACATCGGCGGCATTGCCGAGCTCAAATGGGTCGCCGAGCACGCCTATATGCACTCGATCCTGATGGCGCCGCATGGCACGGCGAATGGCCTGCTGGGCCTCGGCGCGCTGATCAACGTCTGCGCCACCTTGCCCGCCAATTACGTGGCGTTCGAATACCCCAGTGCCTCGGACCCCTGGTGGAACGACATCGTCATCGGCCTGCCCAAGCAGATCGTGAAGGACAGCATGGTGGATCTGCTGGAAGCACCGGGGCTAGGCCTCGATATCGACGCCGAAGGCGCCAGGAAGTATTTGCTGGCGGAGGACGCCGGATTCTTCGATTGACCGGCGACGGTGGCCCTCGATCTCATCGACCGAGGGCCTACTTCAAAGACTCGTGGTTGCACGTCTCATCACAACAGAAGCCGGCGCATTGTTGACGTGCGCCGACCTTGTTTAATTATGGCGAATCTCGGTCCCGAGCACCTTCAGGCATTCGCGGATGAAGGCAGCGAGGGCTGTCCATCCCTTGGCCGACACCATGGTTCCGTCGACATAGGCCTCCGTCGGCGAGAGGTCGATGTAGGTGCCGCCGGCCAGCGTCACTTCCGGTTCGCAAGCGGCGAGCGCGCCGACCTTCTTGCCGCGGACGACACCGTCCACGGCAATCAGAATCTGGACCCCATGGCAGATCGTGAAGATCGGCTTCTGGGTATCGTGGAAGTGGCGCACCATGGCTTGCACCCGTTTGTCGGTGCGGATGTATTCCGGGCCGCGGCCGCCGGCGCAATATACGGCGTGGTATTGATCGAGCTGCTTTTCCGCTTCAGCAAACGTCTTGTTGATCACCTGAAAATGGCCGAGCTTTTCGGTGTAGGTCTGGTCGCCCTCGAAGTCGTGCAGGGAGGTCTTGATGAGGTCTCCGGCCTTCTTGTCCGGGCAGACCACGTGGACCGTGTGACCGACGGCTTCCATTGCTTGCTGGTAGACGAAGATCTCGTACTCCTCGGTGAACTCGCCGGTGAGCATCAATATTTTCTTGCCTGACATGATCATGTCCTCTTGTCGTGTGAAAGGGGCGGGGCGAGTCATGCTGCGCCACGCATTGATTGCGTTCTTCAGAACGGAGAGTCGGGGAAGAAGTATTCCTTGGCGTTGTCCTTGGTGATCAGCGGCGCGTCCAGCTTGACGGCGCCGCGAACCGGGGCCTGGCCAACCAAATTGGCCATGGTCATGTATATGGCCGTCTTGATCATGGACGGCGGGTAGGGAGTCTCGACGGGGGTCATGCTGTCGCCGTCGATGACCTTCTTGACGATGTCCTTCATGCCGTTGCCGCCAAGCGCCAGCTTGATGTCGGTGCGGCCCGACTGCTTGACCGCCTCGATCACCCCCAGCAGCATGTCATCGTCGTTCGCCCAAACCGCGTCGATATGCGGATATTTGGCGAGGTAGTCCTGCATCAGCTTGAAGGCTTCGTCGCTGTTCCAATGAGCGTACTGAATGTCGAGAACCTTGAGGCCGGTCCCGGCGATGGCGTCCTGGAAGCCCTTGATGCGCTCGTCGTCGATCACGGTCGGGATGCCGCGCAGGACAACCAGGTCACCCTTTCCGCCAAGCTTGTCGATCATGTATTTCGCGGTGTTGCGCCCGACGGCGATGTTGTCGCCGGCGACGTAGAGGCCCTGGATGGTGGGGTCGGTCAGGCCGCGGTCGACGACCGTGATGAAGGTGCCCTTCTCCTTGATGGCCTTGACCGGCTCGGTCAATTCTTCCGAGGAGTAAGGAAGGATCACCAGCGCATCGATCTTGCGTGAGGCGGAGAGATCCTCGATCGCCGACACCTGATCGGCCGCCGACGGCGACGTCTTTACGATGACCTCGACACCGGGGAAAGCCGCGTTGATTTCCTTGGCCGCCGTCTGCGCGTGATAGACGACGCCGGCGGTCCAGCCGTGGTCGGCGGCCGGTATCGAAACGGCGATGACTTTCTTGTCCTCGGCCATGGCATGGCCCGTCAGCAGCAGCGAGCCGAGCGCGGCCGCAGCCATCCATTTTTTACTGAACATTTTCTTCTCCCAGATTGGACCTGCAAAGACGCACCCGTGTGGTCCGGACGCGGGGCTATTTCGAATTCGAGAACCTCTGAATGAGCATCGCGATGATGATGATGACGCCCTGAACCGCGGCGACCAGGTACTCGGAGACGAAGTCCGACAGCACCATGAGATTGGCGATCAGCTCCAGAATGACGGCGCCGGCGACGGTTCCCCAGACATGACCTTTGCCGCCACGCAGCGCCGTGCCGCCGATCACCACGGCGGTGATCACCTGCAGTTCCCAAAGCTGCCCGGTGGTCGGCGTTGCGGCACCCAGTCGCGGTACGTAGCAGATCGCGGCGACGGCCACGCAGACGCCTTGGACGATGTAAGCAATGGTGCGCGTCTTGATGACGGAGATGCCGGAATAGCGCGCGACGTCCTCGTTTGCGCCGACCGCCGCACATTTGCGCCCATACTTCATCTTGTAGAGGACGAACGATGCGATCGCGGCGACGGCGACCGATATGAGGATCGGGATAGGGACACCACCGACGGTGCCGAAATAGACCGGCCGATAGGCTTCGCGCAGCGATCGGTCTATCGGTATCGTGCCGCCGTCGGTCAGATAGGTGATCAACGCGCGGAAAATGCCCATTGTACCGAGCGTCGCAATGAACGGTTCGATCCGGCCTATGGTGACGATCAGGCCATTGGCGAGGCCACACAGAAGACCGACCAGGATCGCCACGAGCATTCCAGCCGGGATCGCCCACAGGCCGGCGTGTGGCGCCACGGCGTTCATGAACATGATGGTGATGCCGGTGACGAAGGCGGCCATCGAGCCGACGGAAAGATCGAGCCCTCCCGACGAGATAACGAACGTCGCGCCGACCGCGATGATGGCGATGAAGGCGCTGCGGGTGATGACGTTGGCAAGGTTGGTCGCGGAGAGGAAGTCTGGATTGATGAGAAAGCCGACCACCAGCAGGGCGGCCAATGCCAGGAAGGGACCCACGTCGGTCCAGGTGATGTTCAAATCACCGACGCGATGCGTGGATGGGGATCCGGTCATGACAGCCATTCTGTTCCTCCCTCGGCCTTCGGCCTCGGTTTCGGGCCGCTTGTCGCCAGCAGCGCCACATTGCTTTCGGTCATCTCGGCGCCTTGGACCTCGCCCGTCAGGCGGCCTTCCCGCATGACGAGGATGCGGTCGCAGATGCCAATCAGCTCCTGCATTTCCGACGAGATGACGATGCAGGCTTTGCCGCTGCCGACGATGGCGTGGATGAAGGCGTAGATCTGAGCCTTGTTGGCGATATCTATGCCGCGGGTCGGTTCATCGATGATGACCACAGAGGGGTCGGTGAGCAGCACCTTGGCGAGCAGCAGCTTCTGCTGATTGCCGCCGGAAAGCTGTCCCGCCTTCACGCCAGGGCTCTTGAGCCGGATATCGTAGCTCCGGACGGCCTCTGTCAGCGCGACCGACTCGCGGCGTCTGCTGAGAGCCAGTGCGGGGTGGAACCGTTCAAGTGCGGAAAGCGTGAGGTTGGGCGCCAGTCGTTCCTCGAGGAGCAGGCCCTTGCTCTTTCGGTCCTCGGTCAGGTAGCCGATGCCTGCATCGATCGCTTCGCGTTGCGAGCGGATCCGGACGGGCCGACCTTGGAGTTCAATCACGGCGTCGGCCGAACGCAGGCCCACCAGCCCTTCGAACAATTCCGTGCGGCCCGCGCCGATCATGCCGGCAAAGCCAAGAATTTCGCCCCTGTGGACGGTGAAAGAGACGTCTTCGGCGTAGCCCGGGACGGTGGCGTTTTTCACGCTCAGCATCGGCTCATCGGACGGTGCGCTCTTCTGCGGGTAGAGCGTTGCAAGCTCGCGGCCGACCATCAGGCGTGCCATGTCCATCTGGGTCAGGGCCGTGCCCGGACAGGTGCCGACCATCCTGCCGTCGCGCAGCACGGTCACCTTGTCGGCAAGCTGCTGCACCTCATCCAGCCGATGGCTGATATAGAGGACGGCCGTGCCGTTGGCCTTTAGCTGCCGGACGATTTCGAGGAGGCGATCCACTTCCTCGCCGGTCAGCACGGCGGTCGGCTCGTCGAAGATCACGACCTTGTAGTCGTCGAGCAGCGCGCGGGCGATCTGGACCAGCTGGCGGTCGGCCAGCGAGATGTCGCGCACCAGCGCGGTCGGCGAGACCGCGCAGCCGATCCGTGCCAGCTTTTCGGCTGCCAGGCGCCGCATGGCGCGGTCGTCCATCACATGGCGGCGCGAAAGCTCGCGGCCGAGAAATAGATTGTCCGTCACCGTAAGCGCTTCGGCGAGCAGGATCTCCTGGTGGACGAGGGCAATGCCGGCTTTTTGGGCCTGGTCGGGCTTGGCGAACGTCACCGGCCGACCAGCCATGGACAAGGTGCCGCGGGTCGGCTCGGCATAGCCGGAAAGCAGCCGCATCAAAGTGGATTTTCCGGCACCGTTCTCGCCGATGATGGCGTGGATTTCGCCCGGCAGGATGTCGAGCGTGACGTCGGAGAGCACGGTCACCGGCCCATATTGCTTCGAGAGACCCTGAGCGCGCAGCACCGGCTCCAGGACCCCTGGCGCATTGCCGCCAGGCAGCGCACTTCCTCCCTCTCCGGCAATATTGGCGGTAACGGACATTCGTTCAGGCCTCAATCGAAGGCCGGCAGCAGGCGATCGCGTGAGTGCTCGATGTGAGCGCGCATTGCTTTCGCGGCGGCATCCGGATCGGCAGAGCCGAACGCGGCGAGGATCGCCTCATGCTCGTCCAGCGCCTCCACGGTCACGCGGGAATGATACATCAGGCGGAAAATGTGGAAGTGCGTGTGTTGATAACCCAGCGTCTCGCGGATGAGCTCGTTTTCGGCGTATTCCATGATCTTGTCATGGAAGATCGCGTCCTGCCTGGCGAAGTTCGAATAGCGCAGGCGCTCGTCCTTGCCCTCGCGGCGCGACATCACGCCTGCAGCCTTCAGCAGCGTGCCGAGTTTGGCCTCATCCATCGTGGCAGCGGCTTTCGCCGCGCCGTGCGGTTCGAGCAGGAGACGCATTTCGTACAATTCGTCGAAACGGCGCCGCGTGATCTGCGGCGCGGCACGGTATCCGATCAGGTGCGTCTTCAGAACCAGTCCTTCGCCTTCGAGGCGGCCCAGCGCCTCGCGGATCGGCGTATGGGAAACGTCGAATTCCTTGACCAGATTGTCGACGGTGATGCGCGAACCGGGCGCGATCTTCAGCGACATCAGCTGCGCGAAGATGGCCTCGTAGACGTCCTCGGCTAGGCTGCCGGCACGCTGAATGCGGCCCGCTCCCGTGGGCGTTTCACCATTATTGCTCAAGCTGACAGGTTGCATTCTTTCGCCTCTCGACAGGAGATTGCTAACACGAGGGTTTGACCGATGCAATACTATATCCTATACGATTTTATCGGCGCCGTTCAGTTCAGGATCCTTCGGTGCGGATTGCAATGCGAGTTTCTCCGACACCCTCAAGGATGCAGCCTGTCATGAGCCTTCTCACAGCCCTCCGGCTCCCACGTGAAATTCTATTCGGAACGGGACAACGTCATGCCCTGCCAGCCGTGGCCGGCCGCCATGGCCGCCGCGCCCTGGTCTGCACCGACCAGCGTTTGGCCGGCACCAGCGTGTTCGCCGAAATGATGAAATCCCTGCGGTCGGCGTCAATCGACGTGCTGGTTCACGACGGTGTCCTCCCGGACGTGCCGCGCGATTCGGTGGCGGTCTGCGTCAAGGAAGCGAGGGGCTTCCGGCCAGACATGGTGATCGGCATCGGCGGCGGCAGCTGTCTCGATTTCGCCAAATGTGCCGCCTTGCTGATCAGCCACGGCGGCGAGCTGCGGCACTACTACGGCGAGTTCAAGGTCCCGGGGCCGACCCTGCCGATGATCGCCGTGCCGACCACGGCTGGTACAGGATCAGAGGTGACGCCTGTCGCCGTGATATCGGATCCGGACCGGACGCTCAAAGTCGGCATATCGAGCCCCTATCTTATTGCTGCCGTTGCCGTCTGCGACCCCGAACTGACAATGACTTGTCCGCCGGGCCTGACCGCGGTTGCCGGTGCCGACGCGCTCACTCATGCGATCGAGGCCTTCACGGCCATGCGCCGGGACGGGGACTTCAGCCTGCCGCAGCGCCACGTGTTCATCGGCAAGACGCCGTTGACCGACCATTTCGCGCTGCTGGCCGTCAAACTTCTCGGCCGCAGCTTGGAGAAGGCGTGCATCGACGGCGGCGACGCCGAGGCGCGCTCCGACGTGATGATGGGAGCGCTGGCTGCGGGTTGCGCGTTCGGCACCGCCGGCACGGCGGCGGCGCACGCGGTGCAATACCCGGCCGGCGCGCTCACCCACACGCCGCATGGGCTGGGGGTGGCGACAATGATGCCTTATGTCATGAGCTACAACAGCCGTGTGGCCGCGGGTGACATCGCCGAGATAGGGATTGCTCTTGGCCTCGAGCCGAATGGTCGTGGCGTCGACGAAATGGCGGGCGCGACCATCGAGGAGATCAGGCGCTTGTTTGCGGCGATCGGCATCACCCCGACGCTGGCCGGTTTGGGACTCCCGGCCGACAAGCTCGACTGGACCGCCGAGCAGGCGCTCGGCATCGATCGCCTGATCAAGAACAACCCGCGCCCATTCGACCTTGCCGCCATGCGCCGCCTTGTCCAGGCGGCCTATGACGGCGATCTCACCGCCTGCGCCATGTGAACGTCAGGAACAAGACGATGAACCTTCCCTACAATGCCTTCCCTCTCGATCAGGATCCGTACGACGTTCGGGGCTTTCCGCACCGGCTCTACATTGGCGGACAATGGCGGCCGTCGTCCGACGGCGGGCTCATTGAGGTCACCGATCCATCCTCCGGCGCGGTGATCGCGGCGGTCCCCGATGCGACCCTGGAGGATGCCGCCGCAGCGGTCGAGGCAGCGGCCAAGGCCGCCAAGGGGTGGCGCCAGACAGCGCCGCGCAAGCGCTCGGAGATTCTCAGGCGCTGTTTCGAGCTGATGGTCGAGCGGTCGGAGACGCTTGCCATGCTGATCTCGCTGGAGAACGGCAAGGCCCTGCGCGACGCGCGCGGCGAGGTCGCCTATGCAGCCGAATTCTTCCGCTGGAACGCCGAGGAGGCGGTTCGTATCACCGGCGAGTTCGGCACCGCCCCGTCTGGCGCCAACCGCATCGTCGTCGACTACCAGCCGATCGGCATCTGCATCCTCATCACGCCGTGGAATTTCCCCGCCGCGATGGCGACGCGCAAGATCGCACCGGCACTGGCGGCAGGCTGCACGGTCATTCTGAAACCGGCCAGCGAGACGCCGCTGACCGCCTATGCGCTGGCCGCGCTCTACAGCGAAGCCGGCGTACCGGACGGCGTCGTGAACGTGCTGACGACATCGACACCCGGCACCCTGACGTCGGCCATGCTGGCCGATCCGCGCGTCAGGAAGCTCTCCTTCACCGGTTCGACCGGGATCGGCCGGGCCTTGCTCGCCGAAGCCGCCAAACATGTGACTTCCTGTTCCATGGAGCTTGGTGGCAATGCACCCTTCATCGTCTTCGACGATGCCGATCTCGATGCGGCCATCGACGGCGCCATGATCGCCAAAATGCGCAATGCCGGCGAAGCCTGTACGGCGGCCAACCGCATCTACGTCCAGTCGGGTATCCACGATGCGTTCGCCGACGGCCTTGCGCAGCGCATGGCTGCGCTAAAGATCGGCGCCGGCACCAAGGCGGACACCGAATGTGGACCCATGATCACCAAGAAGGCGGTCGACAAGATCGACCGGCTGGTCAAGGACGCGGTCAACCGTGGTGCCAAGGCGCTGTGCGGCGGCTCGGTGCCTGAAGGTGATGGCTTTTTCTATCCGCCGACCGTCTTGTCCGAAGTCTCGCCGGACGCCGATATGGCGCATGAGGAGATCTTCGGCCCAGTGGCGCCCATCACCCGCTTCGAGAGCGAGGCGCAGGCCATCTTCCACGCCAACAACACCGAATACGGCCTCGCCGCCTATCTCTACACCCGCGATGTGGCGCGCGGCATGCGGGTGGCCGCCGAGATCGAGGCCGGCATGATCGGCCTCAACCGCGGCCTGATGTCGGATCCCGCCGCGCCCTTCGGCGGAGTCAAACAGAGTGGCCTCGGGCGGGAAGGGGGCCAGCATCACGGCATCGCCGAGTTCATGGAGGCCAAATACATCGCTGTGACCTTCTGAGCCGGCTCCATGTCGAAGGACCCTTTTCGCACCCGCGACCACGTTGCCGATTTCGATGACATCGTGGCCGACATCGTCGCCCGCAGCGCCGTCACGCGGGCTTCGCTGCCGATGCTGGCGGACATCGCCTATGGTCCGCACGAGGCCGAACGCCTCGACCTGTTCTTTCCGGACGGAGCGCGCAGGGATCTCCCGGTGCACATCTTCATCCATGGCGGCTATTGGCGCATGTTCGCCAAAAGCGACTATTCCTACATCGCCGAGACGGTGACGAGCGCCGGGGCAATCGCGGTCGTGATCGACTATGCGCTGATGCCTGCCGTCAGGATGGCGACAATCGTCGACCAGGTCCGGCGCGCGAGGCAATGGGTGCTGGGTCATATCGCCAGCCATGGCGGCGATGCCGGTCGGCTAAGCGTCAGCGGTCATTCCGCCGGGGCGCATTTGGCGACCTTTTTGTTCGACGAGGGGTCGGCACATCCCCCGTCGGCGGCACTTCTGCTCGGCGGGCTCTACGATTTGAAGCCCCTCCAGCAATCCTTCCTGGAGCCTTTGATACGCCTGACCGACACGGAAGTTGAGGCGTATTCGCCGATGAGCAAATCCCACTCGTCGCGGACAAAGGTCACGCTGCTGGTCGGCGAGCGGGAGACGGAACCGTTTCACCTGCAGGCCAAATTGTTTGCCGATCGCCTGACGGAGCAGGGCCTGACGGCTTCGAGCAGCATCGTCGAGGGACGCAATCACATGGACAGCGTCCGGGATTTGGGTGTCGGGCACACAAAAGGGGGCACTTGGCTGTACGACCTGATCCGAGCCGCTTGATCGGTCCTGTCTCAGCCTAACCTTTCCCGTTAAGCCTTGCGCAACCCATGGCGCGTAATCTGTCCGCCAGACTGCGAGGTACCATGAAGCGCCAACCACTAGTGCTTTTCGCCTTTCCTGCCTGTGTCCTGCTGATCCTCGCGACCGAGCGAATGGCGACGCTCCTGCTCGGAACCTACCCCGCAAGCCCGGATATGTGGAAGATCTGGCTCGCCTTGCATCCCTCGTCGGGCATGGTCTGGCAGCAGGTCGATGTCTATCTGGGAGGGTCGATGGTCCTGGATTTCGCCTTGTTGGGCGCGGCCCTGGGGATCTGCTGGATGGCAAGCCGGGCCAGAAGGTCGGCCGCTTTCTTTCTCGCCAACCATGGCATCTTGATCCTGGCGGCGTCGATGATCTTCATCGGCGGCCGCTCGCAGACCGCCAGCACCATCGCCGCGTTCACGGCACCGAGTGGCTTTCGGTTCTCGCTGATGATGGACTTCACCTGGCTGAACTGCCTGCTGGCGGTCATCGGGGTCACCGCCTGCGCCTATTGCCACCTTGCCTATGTCCGTGAACTCGGCATGCGCGTTGAATCGCGGCGCGTCCGGATCATGGCACTGCAGCGGGATTTCTAGCGCAGCTACGCGGCCACGCCCAAGTCCGACCTAGTTTATCCCGACCTAGTTTATCTTGTGATAGGTGACCTTGCCTTCCGGTGACACGCTCCGCTGGTAGTTGGAGCTCGGCGCGGGAGGCGCCGCCGGAGCCGATCGCCGTCGCGTTACCCGCGGCATTTCCTCGATCGCGGGCTCCGCGTCGGCGGCGCTGGCGACCGCCGCCGTATCTTCGGCGGGTGAGGCCAGTTCGACGACGCGCGGCTCGTCGCCACCGTGATTTCCCGACATCTCCGGTGGCTGCCGGGCGATGTTGGCGTTGACCTCGCCGAAGCTCGCCCGCAGCCGGTCGTCCAGCGCCTCGAACCGGCTTTGAAATCCATTGTTGACGGTGTCGAGCCGCGCGCTCATCCGCTGCTCGAACTGGCCGAGGTCCTCCAGCCGCGCCTCGATCGCGCGCAGATCGTTGATGCCGTGGTAGAGATAGACGGCCGCGGTGGCGTTCAGAAGGGCAAACAGCGCCAGGCCGACAGAGACGGCAATTGCGAGCCTGGACCGGCTCTTCTCCCTGTCGAGCAACAGTGGTTCGACCGCTATCACAAGGTCGTCGGGATCGCTGATCGTCGTCATTGGACCACCACCTTGGTGCCGACAGGCACGCGCCTGAAAAGATCGATGACATCGGTATTCGTCAGGCGAAAACAGCCCGACGTGCCGTCGAAACCCACGCCCGAAGGGTCGTTGGTGCCATGGATGCGATAGAGCGTGTCGCGGCCGTCCCGAAGCAGATAGAGCGCCCTTGCACCGAGCGGATTGTACGGCCCCGAGGGCACCATGTCAGGCAATTCCGGCTGGCGGGCGCGCATTTCCCGGGGCGGTCGCCACGCCGGCCACTCGGTCTTGGCTCCCACCTGGACCGTACCCGTCCAGCCAAATCCATCGCGTCCGACACTGATCCGGTAGCGCAGGGCCTCGCCATTGCCGGTCACCAGGTAGAGCGCTTTTTCCTGCTTGCGGATGATGATGGTCCCAGTCTTCTCGGCGGTGGAAAACGCCACAATCTTGCGCAGGCTGGGGCCCATGGCCGGCAGAGGCGGGCGGCTGTCCGCCCACGCGGTCTGTCCGGCCGCGGGCGCCAGCGCCAGGCCGAGGAGGCAGGCGGCTGTCAGCCGCAAGCGATGGCCGCTAGCGGGCCGCATCGTCGAGCCGCTCGCGGAACATCTTCTTCAGATCCTTGCTGAAGCGCGCCCGCCCATCCACTTCGGAAGGCAGCATGGCGCGGTTCAGCGCGTCGGCCAGCAGGGCATTGTCGAGGCCGACCGACTTGATGTGCGGCGCCTTGAAGATCTTCTCCAGCTCGCTGCGCGAGAAGTGGTTGCCGAACCATTTGCGCTTGTGCTTGTTGGCGACCAGCGTGATCGAGACGGCATTGCCGCGCAGCTCGCGGATCTTCTTGTAGAGCCGTTTGCCTTGCCGCAGCGAGGCCACATTGAGCTCGAAGACGATGAAGATCTCGTCGCTCGTCGACAGCACGGAATTGTGCCAGGGCGTTTCGATGTTCGGCAGGTCGATGACGATGTCGTCGAACCGGTAGGCGACGAGGTCGAGCAGCCGGAAGACGAAATCGGCGCCCTGCGGCTCGAACGGCAGCTGCGGCCGCTCGAAGGCGTAGAGCGTCAGGCCGGAAGGCCGCGACAGCTTGATGACATCCATCAGTTCGACATCGAGCCGTTCCGGCTGGCCGATGATGCCGGCAAGGTCGAACTGGTTGAACAGGTTGAGATAGGCGCCGCAATTGGCGCTCTGGAAGTCGAGGTCGACCAGGCAGGTCGAGGCCGCGCGCTCGGTCGATTTCGAGGCCAGGAATTCGGCGGCCGAAAGCGCCAGCGTGGTGGCGCCGGCGCCGCCGCTGGCGCTGATGAAGGTGATGATGCGGCTCTTGGCGCCCTGGTTGCCGCTGTCGTGGAAGGTGACGGCGTTGAGCAGTTCCTTGCCGTCAAGCGGCTTGTGCAGCCAGTCCGAGGCATTCATGCGCACCAGGACGCGCGTCTGCTCCGACGTCAACTCGTCGGAAACCGCGATCAGCGGCACGGTGGCCCACAGCGCGCGCGCCTCGACGATGCCTGGATTGCCAAGCAATTCGCCCTTGCCGAGATCGAGGATGACGATGCCCGGACGCGTGTCGGCCGGAGGACCTTTGAGGAAATCGCTCGTCTCGGCGACCCTGACGTCATAGATCGCCAGCGCATCGAGCCGCGTCGCCACGTCGCGCTTGAAATTCGGATCGGAGGAAAACAGCGCGACCTGCTTTCGCTTGGTCGGGGTAACCTTGGTGCTGATGGCGTTCATGGATACGTGCTTTTCATGTCTTCGCCCGTGACCGTGCTCAGCATGGAGGGCATGGTGATGTTTCCGAACCCGAGCAGCCCACCCAGGAAGAAGAATTGGAAGGGATGATTGGTGATGCTGACGGAGATGGTCGGCACCGGACCGCTGGGACGCGTCCAATAGCCGAGACCGGATGCGGCGTATTCAATTATAACTTCGGATTTCGTCAACATTGGCAGGAAGTTGTGCATTCCGGCGCGGTTGGCGGTGCCGTCATAGATCGCGTCGAACGCCGCTTGACTCGCATTCGCGGGCTTGCACAAGCCTCCTCCGACACTGCAGCAGGCGACGCCTGCGGCGCTCGCTGTGCAAACATAGTCATACGTGCCGGCCGGCACCGCGGCTCCGACTTTGGTGATATCGCTTTGCGTTAGCGTCTCAGATGGGAGCCCGATGGCGACAGGGGCTGAAATCTGCGCCAGTCTTGCGCCGGATTGTACCGCTTTGTTGCCAGCGTTCCATTGATAAAAGGCGTAGCCGAAATCGACGAAGCCAAGCAGAAGCGTCAACAGTAGCGGCATCACTATGGCCATTTCGACCATAGTCGCTCCGGACTGGTTGACCCAAAACTTGATGCGCTCCGTCACCATCCAATGACTCGTTCCTGATGGGACACGCTCAGCGTGAGAGCACCAAAGCCGAGAGATGACCAGAAGCCGACGTCCGGATAAGAATAGGAGGTACTGACGTCCACGACATCGACAGTGCTCTTACTGCTAAGATAAAGCTGCGTGCCCGTGGCCACATCAACCGCGTTCAGCGAGCGCGCCTTGGTGATCTCAACTGTCGCCGGCAGCCATCCGGTCACCCTGGCGCTGCCGTTGGTGACCGCCCCATTGGCGGCAAGGTTTTTAGCCCGCCCCTTGCAGGTCTCCCAGTCACTGCTGCATCGTGCCATGTAGCGGCCCGCATCCTCAACGCCGGCTTCGAGAAGCAGGCGCGTGTTCAGGACGTTGGAGAACTCAAACACACCAGCCGAGAACAGCAACACGAGTGGTATGGTGATCGCGGCTTCCACCAAAGCGGCGCCACTTTCGTCGCCTTGAAACCACCGGATGATTTTGTCGAACCTGGTCATGTCGACTTTACCGATACAGTTGGGCTTCGTTGCGGAATGCTTTGTCTAGAAGGGTGTTGTTCGCAAACCCTCCATCGACGTCGACGATCTCAAGGCTGATAGGCTTCTCGCCGGCCGTTGAATCCTCGTCGTTCTTGCTGTTGTCCTGCTTCTGGATGGGGCTGTTTATGAAGACACTGGCATAGCCGTCAGGCTTGAGCCTGATATGGCCATTGATCTTTGCCTGGTTGGCAATACAATCGACGATCGCCATGTTGAGCAAACGGCGATCGGGATCCGAGGTCGGCGTCGTGCCTTTGAAACAGGCTGGAACGCCCGTTTCCTTTGTAGGCGCCTTGGACTTGTCTCCGACGAGCCCGTTCGCCATCTCATATTTGTAGACGTCATATCTGGAAGCCGGCACAGCGGCGCCGGTCGGGTTTGTAGTGCTAGGCACGTTGGGGTATGCCGCACCGTGATTGATCTGCCAATAATTGGTGCGGTCCCAGGTCGAGTTCGTCATCCCTGTGGTGGAATCGAAACTGTTGCCCGGCGGAAGCGCCATGGCCGTCCCGTCTGTATTGGGTGTGTATTTGTTGCAGTTGGAGGTCTTGTCTACTCCCTTGCGAACATTGCTGGCCGGTCGGTATTGCCAATTACTGTCATTCTGTTTGAGCGAGGAACTGTAGATGTCGAAGCGCACGTTGAGTCCAGTGTTGACCTGCCCCAAGGTGACGCCGGTTTTCGTGGTGAGCGCATCGTGTTGGTAGCAAGTGCCGGCGGTGCCGATTGCGAGGGCGTCCCGCAGCGACGCCAGATTGTTGTCGACCAGTCCGAAATTGCCGGGACCAGGGTTCGAGTCGACCTTGAGAATACGATATTCGCGACTATAGGTGAGCCCGGCGGCAAAAGCCTGCTGGATGGTCTTGCTGGTCAGCGGATCGGTTGTCTCGAACGGATTGCACATGAATATCGGCACCGTTTCGCAGATCGACTGGACAAATCCGGCCACAGCCTGTGGCCGAATATCTAAGGTGTTGTTGCCGCCGACAAAGCTTGCCGGAAAAATCGCCGCGAAAGCACCGGCACCATCCGCGTCACCGGACGGGTTTACTGTCACTAGGGAGAATGTCACGGCTTTGGGATCGGTGCTTGACCAGTCATGGCCATTGGCGTCGACACCGGCGGCATCCAACCCGATGCTGTCGCTGGCGGGTATCCCCGTCAGATACTTCATGGTCACATCTGCCAGGGCGAGAGTGTGGTCATTATTGGATGTAGAAAACTTGGTGGTGTTGGTCAGAAGGGTCGTCGCGGCCAGGTTTGCTCGCGTGATCGAATCCGCTCTGCCATCCAGTTCCGCGGCCGTCGCAAGCGCAAGCGCATCGACACCCTTCTGCAGATCGTTATGCAGCCCGTTAGCCCGACTCATATCGATGGCCAGCAAGGCGAAGCCGATAAGCACCGGCAGCATTATAGCCACGAGGATCATCGCTACGCCGCGTTGATCGTTCCAGAATGCACGAATGGTCCCCAACATGACCTTACTCTCTACTTTCTTGCGCCAGAGCCCCTCGCATGCCCGGCGCCCTCCGCATCCTTCCGTTCAGTTCACTGCGTCACACCCGACCCGCCGACGTTTACCGTGATCGCTGGCGGCGGTGGTGGTGGTGGTGGAAACTTGTAGTTATGCGCAATAGCGGCGGCCCGCGTGCCGTCGCCTTCGATGTGTGTGTTCTTCGAGACCGGGTTGAGCGGGTCGACCGTCTGCAGCATTGAGTTGAATTTCTGCGTATCGCCGGCGGCCAATGTCACCGAGTCGTAGTGGTTCAGATAGTCCGCGGCGCAGCCCGTCAGCAGGCCGGTGCACAGAATGAGGATCAAGCCACTATTTCTTGACATAGAGCATCTTGTCCTTCGATTTGAAGTCCAGCATGTGGCCATAGGGGCCGGTGACGCCGTCGCCCGTTTCGTATTTGCGGATCATGTCCTTGTTCACCTCGAGTTGGCCGAGCACGAAGAATTCCGGGTCGTTTGCGGGCCGCGTCTTGTCGAACGGCGTCGCCAACTGCTCGCCGGGCTTCACCGGCCGTACGATATGCGGCGTGACGATGACGACCAGTTCGGTCTCTTCCTTCTGGTTGCTCGAATTGCGGAACAGCGCCCCGATGACCGGCACCTGGCCGAGCCAGGGCACCTGGTTCTGAAGCTTGGTGGTCTTGCTGGACAGAAGTCCGCCGACCGCGAAGCTCTGGCCGTCGCGCAATTCGACGACGGTATCGAGTTTGCGGTTGGTGAAGATCGGGTCGCCGGCGGTGGTGAAGCCGGTCAGGTCGCTGACCTCCGGCGCAAGTTTCATATGGATCTTGTCGTCTGCGAGCACCACCGGCGTGAATTGAAGATTGACGCCGAATTGCTTGTATTCGATCTGGACCTGGCCGTTGGCGTCTACGCTGCGGATCGGGACCTGGCCGCCGGCGTTGAAGCTGGCCGGTTCTCCCGAAAGCGTGGTGAGGTTGGGCTCGGCAAGCGTGCGCACTACGCCCTTGGCTTCAAGTGCTTCGATGATCAAATCGACCTTGATGTTGCTGTCGATGACGCGGGTGATCAGCGCTGCGAACGGATTGCTGTTCGACAGCAGGCCGGTGACTAGGTCTGCTGCCGGATTTGCCACCACGCCATCTTCATCGACGGCCGCAATGCCAGTGCCGGTGCGGGTCGTTCCCCTGCTGTTCTTGGTCCTGATCGACACGCCGAGATCGCGGCCGGCATTGCGCTTGGCTTCCAGCACGCGCACTTCCAAATTGACCTGCTGGCTGTCGTCGACGGTGACGGAATTGATGATGGCGTCGGGGCCATATTGCTGGGCAACTTCCACGATGGCCGCCAGCGTCGCGCCGTCCTTGACATGACCGCCAAGCCGCACCCTGCCATTAACCGAACCGACTTCGATGCGCGCCCTTGGCGCAACCTGCCGGATAGCCGCCGCCATGTCGCTGACATCGACGCCGACCTCGATCTGCAGGGCGCCGAGCGAACGCTTATCGGTGGAGAACAGATTGACCGTGGTGGTGCCGGCGCCCTTGCCGATGACATAGAGCGTGCGGTCGGTCATCGGCTGGGCATCGGCGATCTTCTCGTCGCCGACGACGATATCGCCGAGATTGGCATTCACTTGGACCGTCACCGATTGCGACATCGGCAGGAAGATACGATGGACGCTGGGGTTCGACACGTCGATGAAACGGTCGGCGGCATCGGCCCCGACGCTCGACAACAGCGCCATCAGCGCGGCCGTCGCCATCCCTAACCAAAACCCCTTCATTCCCCGTCTCCCCAATGCTGCCGGTGGCAGCCCGATTCAATCGCGCACTTCTTCTATGGTTGTCGCGGCACGTCATAGGTTTCGAGCTTCACGCCCCGGAAAACCCCGACGGTGGCGCGTGCCGGCGGCTCCGGCTGCACATATTTGATCACTTCCTTGACGACCTCTGGTGCAGGAGCCGGCGCTACCACTGCAGGGGCCGGGCCCACCTTCCCGAGTTCGTCAAGGCGGCTTCCCACCCGCTCCACGGCCTGTGTCAGTCCGGTGATCTTGTCATCGGCGCGTTTGCGCTCAGCCGCCGCGAGCGCATCCTCGGCGGCTTTCCTGTCGAGGTCGGCCTGCCGTTTGGCAACGTCGTCAGGCGTTTCGCCGGTCAGATCCGACAGCGTTACGCGTTCGGTCGTCTCGCCCTTGCTGGCGGCGGCCTGGCGAAGCGCGAGCGACAACTGGCCCGCGCCAGCAGCCAGGGTTAACTTTTGTGCATCCTTGGTGCTGGCCTCGAGCGTCACGGATTTCACCACTGTAGGGCTGTCCTTGCTCACATCGGCGACTTGGTCGATGGCGAGCACTTTCATACTCTGTAACAGCACGTCGACAAAACTCTTGTCCGCGCCATCGTCGCCGCGAACAGTTCGGGTCAGCAAGACATCGACCCGGTCGCCTGGGAAGACGAAACCGGCAACGCCGAGCACGTCGTTCACCCTGATGGAAACCGCCTTCATTCCCTCGCTGAGCACTGCCGAAAGCGTGGCGCGCTGGCCAGGGCCAGTGATCTTGCTGGCGAGCACAGGTTCGTTGGTGCTAATTGCCTGCAGCGCCTGCCTCGTACCTTCGCCCGCCAGAGCCTCCTTCGTGGTCTTAAAGGCCCCCGTTGGAACTGCGCCGGCCGGCCACGCGACCTCGCGCAATTTGTCTGCGCTTAGCGTATCGCCGAACTTCAGCGGCATTGCCGCCACGACGACTGTGCTGCCTTGAACGAGGCCCGTTTGCGCCATGGCGCTGCGCTGGCCGGCCAGCCAGATATTGACCAGCACAACTGCCAGAACGCCGAACACGCCGGCGAGAACGATCATGATAAGCGTATTGGCGCGCATGCCCCAAGCCTCAAGCCCAATGCGGGATTCGCCCGCTGCGATCGAATTCAGGCCCGGCTCGAACGATCCGGGCCTGAGTGTGTCAGGCGATCAGCCGCCGACGCCGGTGGCAGCATTGCAGCTGCCAGTCGGGTGCGCGTCGAGGGCGGTGCAGAGTGCCGAGAAGCGACCGTTCACCCAGCCGCCGATGGCAAGGACAGTCAGAATCGATGCAACGGCGATAATGCCGATAAGGATGGAATACTCGACCATGGCAGCGCCGTTTTCGTCGTCGCGGAACTGCCGGGTCATCGTCATGAGCTTCTTCATGTCAATTTCTCCCTTTGGAGGTTGGAACCCGACGAGACAGAGCCAAGGATGAACTCCATACCCAAGCATCCCCCGTCATCTCGATCCTAGGTCCCGAGAAATTGCGGAGTCAAACGGGATTAACAGTTACTTAACTTCCCAATACATGAAATTTGGAAAAGAGAGCGGTCTTCATTTTGAGCAAGAGCTTGATTCGTCTAATTTTTCAAGCGCCCTTAACCATTCGTTCACAATTATGCATGCGTCCTAATAGAACCAAAACTAATTTAGCAACATAGCATATCCCTTTATATCTAGGGGGTTATAGCCAGATATGGAGCGGATTCCCATGTTAGAGCACCAAGGGCACACGGCGCTCCTGGAAGTTTATCCACTCAGCCATGGTAGGCAGCGCGGGGACCATAAATAAAAACGATATTTTTTCGGGGCGCTCCTTAACTATGTTGAAAGTATTGCCGGCACGTGAGGCGCCCTGGCGCTTGTGCGTCGCTTGGTTAACGTTTAGTTTCCGCTAATGTGCGCTGGAGGGGTATAAGGGATTATGCTGGGGCGGTTTATCAAGGGACCAAGCGAGCAGCAGGTCGTGACAAAGGCCGAGCCGCTGACTGGACCGACTGCCGCTTTGGCTCTTTCCCCGACAGTCGAAATTGAATCGCATGGCAACGATTTTCTGACGCTCAAGGTTGATCTTCATCGGCATCTTATCGATCGATTCAATCTGACCGCTCTGGAAAATGCTTCCAAGGACGAGATCCTGAATGAGATCCGCCCCATTGTGCGCGAGTTCGTCCGAAATCGAAATGTGCCGTTGAATGCACGCGAACTCGATCAGCTGACCAGCGACACGGCAGACGAAATGCTCGGGCTTGGGCCGATCGAACCGCTGCTCAAGGATGATTCGATCACAGACATAATGATCAATACCCACAAGCGGGTTTTCATCGAGCGGCACGGCTTGGTCGAAGAGACGGCCATCCGGTTTCGTGACGAGGCGCATCTGCTGCGCGTCATCAACAAGATAGTCTCGAATATTGGCCGTCGGGTCGATGAATCGTCGCCGATGGTCGATGCCCGCCTGGATGACGGCTCACGTGTGAACATCGCGGTGCGGCCGATCTCGGTCGATGGTCCGCTGGTGTCGATCCGCAAATTCTCCAAGAACCCCTATTCGCTCGAGCGTTTGATGGCATTCAATTCGATCCGCCCGCCGATGATCGAGCTGCTGCGGATCGCCGTCCAGGCGCGCAAATCGATCCTGGTCTCGGGCGGCACCGGCAGCGGCAAGACGACGTTGCTCAATGCCTTGTCGAGCTACATACCCTCGAAAGAACGACTGATCACCATCGAGGATGCGGCCGAACTGCAATTGCAGCAGCCGCATGTCGGCCGGCTGGAGACGCGGCCACCCAACGTCGAGGGGAAGGGCGAGGTTCGCCAGCGCGAATTGCTGAAGAACGCGTTGCGCATGCGGCCGGACCGCATCATCGTCGGCGAGGTTCGCGGCGAGGAAGCCTTCGACATGCTGCAGGCGATGAACACCGGCCATGAGGGCTCGATGACCACAATTCATGCCAACACGCCGCGCGACGCGATCTCGCGGCTGGAGCAGATGGTGGGCATGGCCGGCATGCCGATGACGCATGATTCAATCCGGGCGCAGATTGCTTCCGCCATCGACATTATCGTCCAGACACAACGTCTTTCGGACGGCGGCCGGCGTGTCACCTCCATATCGGAGCTGACTGGCATGGAGGGTAATGTCGTCCAGCTGCAGGAAATCTATCATTTCGTCCGCCGTGAGGTCACGGCCGAGGGCAAGGTCGTCGGAGACTTCCGCGCAACGGGTGTCCGTCCGCGTTTCGCTCCGGAGGCCGCGACGCTTGGCCATCATTTTGCCAAGGACGCCTTCAACCCGCAGGTCGCCCTCTGATGCCGACCGGTCAAGCTCTGCTGTACTTCATCTACATGCTGGCGGCAGCTTCGGTCATTCTGGCCGGCGAAGCCCTGTATCTTTCATTTGCCGGCCGCCGCTCCCGGTCTCTAGCAGTCAATCGCCGATTGAAGCGGCTCGCTGGCGACGTCCCGGCCGAACAAACGTTACAGGGATTGCTGCGAGAGCGCGGGCTCACGGACTCGGGCGATTTTCTTTTCGGTATGGTCTGGTTGAACAGGCTCTATACTCAGTCCGGTATCACCGGAAATCCGTTGACCTTCGCCGCAACATTTCTGCTTGCAGGGCTGGCGGTGGCGTTGCTGCTGGTACTCTTCAATTTTTCCGCTTTGGCATCGCTCATTGTCTTTCTGGTTCTAGGGCTTGTCCTGCCGCTTCTCGTTCTCCGGCGTGCCCGCAATAGGCGAATCCGGAAGTTCGCCAAACAGCTGCCGGATGCGCTGGACATGATTGTTCGCTCGCTGCGCGCCGGACATCCCGCTTCCGTCGCGATTGGTCTTGTGGGGCGCGAGATGCCGGATCCGCTCGGTACCGAGTTCGGTATCGTCTCCGACGAGATCACCTTTGGCCTCAGCATCGAGCAGGCCGTGCGAAAGCTTTCGCAGCGTGTCGGCTTCGAGGGCCTTCAGCTGCTGTCGGTATCGCTGTCGATCCAGGCCAAGACGGGCGGCAATTTGACCGAAATTCTGGCCAATCTTTCCTCGGTTATGCGTGAACGGCACAAATTGCGAATGAAAATCAGGGCGCTTTCGGCCGAAGGTCGCGTCTCCGCGTGGATCATCTCCTTGTTTCCTATCGTGATGTTCTTCACACTTCAAATCCTTGCTCCAGCCTATTACGGCGGAGTCTGGGGCAACCCGCTCGTCTTCCCGATATTCCTGCTTTTTGGGTTGTGGGCGCTGCTCGGCGACTTCATCATGTACCGGATGGTTACTTTCGATTTTTGACTGGGGCGACGAACAAAATTGTTTTCGAACATTCAGAATCTGGGCTTGTTGGTGTCCATTGCCGTCTTTGTAGCGGCGGTGTCATTCTTCCTGTTCGGCGCGCTTGTCTTCCTGCCGGCTCTGCAGACACGAAAGCTCGTCGCGCAGAGCCTGATGGGCGAAGGAATTACAGACCGCCGATCGATGCTCGGACAAGACCAGCTTGCCAAGCTTGCCGCGCAACGGCCGGTCGATGCCTACTTCAAGTCGATCGAGAAGGAGCGGGAAGAGCCAAACGCCTTGGAAGCGAAGCTGTTTCGCGCCGGCTTCTATAAATCGAGCGCCCCGCTGATCTATACGCTGTCCCGCCTTGTCGCGGTCTGCGTCGGTTTTCTGGCAATGTATGCACTCCTGTCGCGGGTTCTGCCGCCGCACCTGCCGGGTTTCATCACCCTTGCTGGTTCTGCCCTGTTCGGCCTCGCCTGCATGGTGTTTCCCTCCATTCTGCTCGACCGTTTCGAAAACAGCCAGAAACAAATCTATCGTCGAGCCTTCCCCGACTTCATGGATATGATGATCACTTGTGCCGATGCCGGCATGAGCCTTGAGGGGGCAGTCGAACGCGTCAGCCATGAAATGGCCGCCACCCACAAATGGCTTGGAATCCAGCTCTCGATCATGAATTTGCAACTGCGCGCCGGCAAGCCGCTGCGAGAGGCATTGCGCGAACTCTCGGACCGCATTGGCCTTGATGAGGCGAGAGCGCTTGCCGTCCTGTTTCGCCAGTCGGAAGAATTGGGCACCAGCCTCACCGACGCTTTGCGTGTTTATAGTGCGGAGATGCGTGGGCAACGAATTTTGAGTGCCGAGGAACGGGCCAATTCTCTTCCCGTCAAAATGATGATCCCGTTGGGATTGTGCATCTTCCCGGTCGTCATGATGGTCATCATGTTGCCGGTAATCATTCGCATGAAGGGCATTTTCTTCTAAATGAGTATATGCTTTGATTCTAAGATAGAGTTGCAGGACTCTTGGGGGATAAAAATGACCGGGCCAATGCGCCTCGCAACCGTCGTCGCCGCCAGTCTGTTGATGGCAGCCCTAGCCGGCTGCCAGACAAACGGCGTGGACGCCACTGGCGGTGTCGTGCGCACCAACGAACCCTCGAAAGGCGACGTGACGTCGTTTGGCGACGCCTTCGACGGATTGAAGACCGTCGGCGACGTCGAATATTACGCCTCGGACCAGGCCGTGGCGGAGGCCAAGAACCAGTTCCGCGCCGAAAACTACGGCAATTCCGGTGCCTTGTTCTTCAAGGCGACGCAGTTGGCGCCCAATGACGGCGGCGCCTGGATGGGTTTGGCCGCTTCCTGTGACCGCATCCACCGCTTCGACCTTGCCGACCGCGCCTATGGGCGTGCGTTCAAGCTGATGGGGCCGTCCCCTGAATATTACAACAATGTCGGCTATTCCGATCTGCTGCGCGGCAAGCTGCAGGACGCGCGCGGCAATTTCCTGAAAGCCTATGAGTTGGCGCCCAACGATCCAACCGTGGCCAACAATCTGAAGCTGCTCTCCTCCAGTGTGCAGAACATCGAGCGCTGAACGTGCTGCTAACCGAAGCCATGCTGCTGAAGGTATTGGCCGCGGGCTTGCTCGCACGCATTGCCTGGCTCGACTTCACCACCCAGAAAATATCGAACCGTGACGTCCTGTTGCTGCTGTGCCTCGGGATCGGATCGCTTCTGCTTTTGTCGCTTCAATCCCGGTCCTGGTGGGATATAGGCTTGAGCGCGGTGGCCGGCGTGTTGCTGTTTCTGGCGCTCTTCCCATTTTGGTTGCTACGCAAGATCGGCGCCGGCGACGTAAAGCTGCTGGCGGTCGTGCCGCTTCTGATCGGCGGTAGTGGCCTGACGGTATTTTCGCTGCTGCTGATGGTTTTCGCGCTCGCCACGGCCTTGGTCGTGAAGAACCCGCTCCTGCTGCCTCAAAGTGCCTTCCGCGTCTACGTCCAGCATCTCGACAAGAGGGGTGTGGTGCCTTTCGGAGTGCCGATTTCTTTGGCCGCGATCTGCACGATAGTGCTCCAGATCTACTGGAGTTTTGTCCTGGCCAACAGCTCTGGAATCCTCGGCCAGCTCAACTAATCCATCGTCGCCATCTGCAATGGCAAGATCGTACCGAACGTTGCGGCGCGGTCGTGATCCCGTCCGAACGGACCTGCCGTTCCGGTCAGCTGACATGCCCATCGCCGACCCCTGCACGCAAACCCAGGCGCGTCGAAAGCGTCCGCATCGGCACCACAACTCAGCCCGCAAGAATTTCGCTGAAGAACGTTTCACTCGGAACATATCCGGGAAAGACAGGTTTGGTGGAGGCAGTACACAAGCAAAGGAGATGCTCCAATGATCACCAAACTTCTCTCCGCAACCGTGCTTACGGTCGCTCTGGCCACGTCGGCAATGGCACAGTCGAACGGCACCGGATCCAGCAATGGTTCAGGCTCGACGTCCGGCGCCACCAGTGGTGGCAATGGGACCACGACCGGCACCGGCGTCGGCACAGGCTCCGGTGCGACGACCACGCCCGCCGACCCGAGCACGACAAATTCGACAAACTCGTCGAACGGCATGACCGACCGCTGCAAGGATGCCGCGGGCAATGACATCGACAACAACACTGCCAGCGGCAACACGACGTCGAACGTGCAGAACTGCAACAAATGAGCCAGAGGCTCGGAGCGCCGCCCGAAGTCGCTCTTCGCCCTGGGGCGACTTATCGGGCGGTGTTCTTGCTGCAGAGTATATGCGCGATATGACCGCCTATCTCTATGGGCGCACATGAGCTGAGCGCAGGCGCTTTGCCAGCAAAGTAAGCAGAGCAAGCAGCAATACGGCGCCACTGGCCGCCAGCGCCTGTCCCGCCAGGATCATGACTGTCCGCCCTGTCGACGTGCCTGCCCGCATCAGACGCACGTCGGCCGCCGTAACGCGGGCGTCTGGATTTCCGAAATGCGCGGTCACATAATTTGCAAGTATCGCCACCTGGCCATCGTCCAGCCAGCCGCCGAAGGCCGCCATTGATTTGCGTCCCGCGACGTCACCGGCCTTGACGCCTTCAAGGATCGTCATGACGACATTGTCGGGCATGGCAGCGCCCGGGGAGGTGTTGTGGGTCAGTGATGGAGCGGAGCCGTCCGCTGATCCGCCTCCATTCGTCCCGTGGCATCCCGAACAGAGCGACCGATAGAGATCGCCGCCGGCCGCGGCCCCGCTGCCTTGCGCCGCCCCGCTGCTTCCAGCACTATCCGCGACCCCCAGCGTATTGCCCCACGAAAAGCGCGGCTGCTTTTCGTCTCCGGATTGGGCAGGAACGTCCCTGAGATAGGCGGCCATGGCATGGATGTCGTCATCCGAAAGATGCTGCAGGCTGTTCATGACCGTTTCCGCCATCGGACCGCTTGCATACGCCTTTCGTGGCACCGCGCCGGTCTTGAGAAAGCGGAACAGCTCTTCATCGCTCCAGCCACCCACGCCTGCGATCTTGTCGCTGGTGATGTTGAAGGCTCGCCAGATGCCGGCATTGCCGCCGGCAAATGCGCGATTTTCATCCATGCCGAATGTCGCATTTCGCGGCGTGTGGCAGGCACCGCAGTGGCCGAGCACTTCGACAAGATAGGCCCCTCTGGTCCATGCGGCGGTTCGGCTCCGATCCGGTGCGAAGCCGCCGCTGTGCAAGTTCGCGAGCTTCCACAGCACCAGTGTCCAGCGCTGGTTGAACGGAAAAGGCAGGATGTTTGCCGGGCGCGGCTGGAAGATCGGTGGCTGCGCCAGAAGATAGGCCCGGATCGCCAGCACGTCCTCGCGGCTCATCGCGGCGAAGCTGTCATAAGGCATGGCGGGATAAAGATTGGCTCCATCGCGCCTCACCCCTTTCTGCACGGCCCGCACGAACTCGTCCGCGGAATAACGTCCGATGCCGGTGTCGAGATCCGGTGTGATGTTGGTGGAATAGACGTCGCCAAACGGCGTCGGCACGCGATAGCCTCCGGCGAACGGGCGGCTCGGGTTGGATGTGTGGCAGCCGATGCAGTCGGCCGCCCTGGCAAGATATTCACCCTTCCGGATTTCGTCCGCCCGCGGTTGCGTGCAAAGCGCCAACGATGCCAGCAAGGCCGCGATCGACCGGGAGATGACGGCCGGGGCTGGAGCAACCGCCGCAAGCCAGAGCGCACGCCTGCTACGGCGCATCGCCGATCGCAGGCTCCGCGGCATCCTCACAGCTCGCACCCGCTGAACGTCAGCCCGGCCAACGTCTGTGCCAGCAGCACGAGGGTGAACAGCGCGCCAACGCCAACCGAAGTCCTGGCCAGGAACGCGCGCGTGCGCGCCTTCGAGGCCGGGCTCGTGCCATGGCTTCGGTCGCGAACGGCGCGCCACGACAGCACCGCGCCTGCCATGGCGACAGCCGCACCCGTCAGCGAGAACAAGGCAGTGGGACGAAATCCGGCGTGGCATTGCCAGAATGCAATGGAATAATCGAGCTGCAGCGTTATCGCCCACGCGGCTGGTCCGCTGACCAGGCCTGCCCAGGAAACGCCGGTGCGGGTCGCCTGCATGTCACATCCTCGGAACCCAGTAGATGACGAGATAGAGCACAATCCATGAGACAACCACGAAGTCCCAGTAGAAGGCGTTGTCCGAGACGTCGCTGAAGCGGCGGCCCGCCTTGCCTTTTGGCGTGAACATGAGAACCGCAAGGACGATGGTGTCGCCGACATCGGTGAGAAGATGCGTCGTATGCAGCCCGAGCAGGAACCAGACGATCGACCCGTAAGCGTTCTGATCCCAGGAAATCCGCAGCGCCGGAAATTCCCAAATGCGAACGATCAGCGGAAGAATGCCGACGATCGACATGACGNCGCCGACATCGGTGAGAAGATGCGTCGTATGCAGCCCGAGCAGGAACCAGACGATCGAGCCGTAAGCGTTCTGATCCCAGGAAATCCGCAGCGCCGGAAATTCCCAAATGCGAACGATCAGCGGAAGAATTCCGACGATCGACATGACGACCATGCCAAGGCGAACCTTCGCGAGGTCCTGACGGCGCGCCCAAAGGTCGACCATATGGTTGGGTACGATGCTCGCGAGCAGAATAGCCAATACTGTAGAGCCCGGCAGCAGATCCGGCGCCTGCACTCCGATCGGCCAGTGCGGGGCCAGCACGGCCAGATAGAAATAAGAGCCGATCGCCAGCGCAAAACCTGTCGCCTCGAGGGCGATGAAAGCAAGGGTTCCCCACCACATAGGGCTCGCCGCCCCGAAATCATATGTGGGCAGGTGGCTGACATCGGCGACAGAACGATGCCTCATTCCTCGTCCTCCGGTTCGCCTTTCGGCCAGAACCAGCAGATGAAGCCGACCGAAGCTGGTATCGTCCCCCAGACCACCGCCCATGGCGTGAAGATCGAGGCGAGAAATGCGCCGCCAACCGCGATGGCCGACAGCAACGGCCAAATCGAATTGTCGGCCGATGGCACCCTCAGCCGCGGCACCGCGTCGGCGACCGTGCTGGCCAGCACCTCGCGGGCATCGACGCGCAAGCCTTCGACGACGGGGAGGGTGTCGGGCTCCGCCCAGAGCGGTTCGCGATGGGTTACCACCGGCAGCCGCGAAAAGTCGTAGGAAGGCGGCGGCGAGGTCGTCGCCCATTCGAGCGTGCTCGCTTGCCAGGGATTGTCTCCGGCAATGCGGCCGTTGCGAAGGCTGAGCAGGATGTTCAGGAAGAAAAGTGCAAAGCCGGCGAACACCACCAGTGACGAGAGGCTGATGAACAGGTTCATCTCGCCCCAGCCACTCGCCGGCGGATAGGTGTAGACGCGGCGCGGCATGCCTTGCAGGCCCAGAATGTGCATGGGGAAGAAGGTGAGATTGAAGCCGAGGAAGACCAGCCAGAAATTCCAGCGGCCGAGCCTCTCGGACAGCATGCGGCCGGTGATCTTGGGAAACCAGTAATAGACGGCGCCGAGCAGGGGAAAGACGGCGCCGCCGACCAGCACGTAGTGGAAATGGGCAACCACGAAATAGGTATCGTGCACCTGCAGGTCGAGCGGCACCGAGGCGACCATGACCCCGGTCAGGCCGCCGATCACGAAAGTGAAGATGAAGCCGAGCACGAAGAGCATGGGCGTGGCCAAGATTGGCCGGCCGCCCCAGATCGTCGCAATCCAGCAGAAGATCTGAATACCGCTCGGAATGGCGATCATCATCGAGGACGCGGTGAAGAAACTCTCGCCGAGCTGCGGCAGACCGGTGGCGAACATGTGGTGTACCCACAGGCCAAAGGAGAGGAAGCCTATCGCGACCAGCGACAGCACGATCCCGAGATAGCCGAACACCGGGCGGCGGACGAAGGTCGGCAGGATCGCGGAGACAAAACCTGTCGCCGGAATGAAGATGATGTAGACCTCGGGATGGCCGAAGAACCAGAACAGATGCTGCCACAGAAGTGCATCGCCCCCTGCGGCGGGGTCGAAGAACTTCGTGCCGACCAACCGGTCGAGGATCAGCATCGTGCTCGACACCATCACCGCGGGCATGGCGAACAGAATGACGAAAGCGGTGACGAGGACCGACCAGACATAGAGCGGAATGCGGTCGAGCGACATGCCCGGCGCGCGTTGTTTGAACACTGTCGCAATGATCTCGACGGCGACCGCGAGCGCGGACACTTCCGTATAAGTGACCATCTGCGCCCAGAAATCGGGGCGCTTGCCGATGCCGTATTCAGGCCCGGCGAGCGGAACGTAGGAGAACCAGCCGGCGTCGGCGCCGGTTTCGAAGGTAAAAGCGATCCAGATCATCAGCCCGCCGGAAAGATAAACCCAGTAGCTGAAGGCATTGAGGCGCGGGAAGGCGACATTGCGGGTGCCGATCATCAACGGCACCAGATAGATGGCGAACGCCTCCATCACCGGCACGGCGAACAGAAACATCATCGTCGTGCCATGCATGGTGAACAGCTGGTTGTAGAGATCGGGACCGATGTAGCCGGCCTCGGGTTGGGCAAGCTGGAACCGCATCGCAAGGGCGGACAGACCTGCAAGGATGAGGAAGAAGAAAGCCGTCGCGATATAGCGTCGGGCAATCAGCTTGTGGTCGACGGTGACCAGCCAGCCGTGGAGGCCTCTCGGCGTTCTCCAGGCATGCGCCAGAAAGGCGCGCAGCCTCGCCTCTTCCAGGCCGGTGTCCCGTACGCCTTTCACGGCCTGCTGTTTATGCTCGGCCGGGTTTCCCGCAATGCCGCTCATTCCAGGGTTCCAAGATAGGTGACGACGGCATTGAGATCGTCGGCGCTGAGGGCAATGCGCGGCATCTTGGCCCCCGGCTTCATGGACTGTGGATCGGCTATCCAGGCAGCAAGCGCCCCGGGGGTCATGGCCAGAGTATCCGCGGCCAGAGCGTGTCGGCTTGCAAGATGGGTAAGATCAGGTCCGAGCGTTCCGCTGGCCGGTGTGCCTCTTATCGTGTGACAGAGGGCGCAGCCGGTGGAAAGAAAAGCCCGTTGGCCGCGGTGTTCTTCGTCACCGGCGGGCGCCGGCGCGGCGGCCCCTTGCCCGGATCGCCACGCATCGAACGCTTTGCGGCTTTCGGCGACGACCGTGATGGCCATATGGGCGTGCTGGTAGCCACAGAACTCGGCGCATTGGCCGCGATAGAGTCCGGGTTTATCGGCAATAAGCGTGAGCTCGCTTGGCCGGCCCGGGATGAGATCCCGTTTGCCGGCAAGGCTTGGCACCCAGAAGCTATGAATGACATCGAGCGAATCGAGCTCGACCTTGACCGGCTCTCCAACCGGGATGTGGATTTCGTTTGCCGTGACGATCGCTTGCCACGGTTCATCCTGGGGGTAACGGACCTCCCACCACCATTGATGCCCGGTGACCCGAACGGTAAGCGTTTCCGTTCCGCTGAGCGACGCAATGGATTTGCCCGCGAAAAAGCTCATTGTCGTCAGTATGGCGAGCACCAGAACGGTCAACGCGATGGCGCTTGCGACAACGCCCGTAAACCGACGTTCCTGTCGGGAATCGATCTCAAATGGCAAGCGCGTCGTCTCGACCAGTCGGCGACGCAGAAGCGCTGCCGCCAAGGCCAGCATGACAAGCAGCCATGTGCCCGCCGCAACGGCACTGAAGGACCAGATCAGGTCGAATATCCTTCGGGCATTCGCACCCTGCGGATGGAGCGTGGACTGCCAGTCGCTGCATCCGCCCAGGACCAGCATGGGCGCCGTCCCGGCCAACTGTTTCGGCCGTGGGAAGGGGAGCGGCATCAGCGGTCGTTTCCGCTTACGAAGGCGGGTAAACGGACGCGCGCAACCTGCCATGAAAGATCCACCATCGTTGCCAAGGCCACAACGCGGTTGGTTGCAAAAGGATGCTTGGCAACACTGCTGCACCCGAGAAAGGCGAACTGGAAGATGTGGGACGGCCATTCTTCAGCACACCCACGGGAGCGGGGCCTAGCCGATGGGCAGGTGCGAAGCCCGCCGCCGCCCGCTTGTTCTGATCCAGAACGCGGCCAGGAGCAGTGCGGCTCGGCCATAGATCAGGCCGGCCGGATTCACATCAGCGGGGCTGCAAGTTGAACGCAAGACTGCTTCGCACTTTCACTGGAATTGCTCTAGCCCTCCATCATCGACTTCGCCGGCTCCCGGGCGATATTTTCTTCGATGCGTTCGTGCCCCGGCGTCTGTGGCAAGGCCTGGCGGAAGTTCTTGGCGTAGTCCGACGGCATCTTGGGCGGCATCAGTGGCTCATAGGCATCGACCAGTGCTTCGATCACAACCGGACCTTCGGCCGCGAAGGCCTCGTCGAGAACGGTTTCGATCTGATCGGGCCGCTCGATGCGAAAACCGCTCGCGCCCATCGCTTCCGCCGCCATGGCAAAATCGATCGGCTGCAGTTCGCAACCGAATTGCGGGTTACCCAGAAACATCATCTGCTCCCAGGCGATCTGATTGAGCATGTTGTTCTTGATGACTAGCGTCTTCAGCGGAATTTTGTAGCGCACAGCCGTCGAGAATTCGCCGAGTTGCATGGCAAAACCACCATCGCCCACGATAGCTGCGATCGGTCGACCGGGAAATGCTATGCCGGCGGCGATGGCGTAGGCAAGGCCGCTGGC
The DNA here is from genome assembly GCF_000502415.1 of Mesorhizobium sp. LNHC229A00. Classification (NCBI taxonomy): domain Bacteria; kingdom Pseudomonadati; phylum Pseudomonadota; class Alphaproteobacteria; order Hyphomicrobiales; family Phyllobacteriaceae; genus Mesorhizobium; species Mesorhizobium sp. LNHC229A00. Next base: position 513,344 of record NZ_AYWQ01000003.1, on the reverse strand, counting down.
CATGGATGCCAGCGCTCCGGACACGCCAAACGCCTGGCCGCTCCGCAGATCGACATGGCGGGCGGCAAGCTCCGTGTTCTGACCGGAGTCGGTGGCCAACACCGTGTCGTCGGCCAGTCTTTGTCCGAACGCACGGGCAATGGTTTGCGGCTTCAACGGTTGCGCCCGCGCGTCCTCCGACTGTCTCATCATCTCGCGCCATCTTCTCATCGTTTCATGGGAGCGCTGCAGGAATTCACCGGAAGGCTTCTGCGTCAGACGTTGATTGAGCGAGCGCAATGTCTCGGCGGCGTCTCCGACAAGACCGGCCTCGACCGGAAAGCGCAGGCCAATCCGCTGCGCGTCGCAGTCGATCTGGACACCACGGGCGTGCCCGGGCTTCGGATAATATTCGATGTAGGGGAAGCTGGAGCCGACGATCAGCACCGCGTCGCAGGTTTCCATCGCCTCCTGCGAAGCCAGGGTTCCCAGGATGCCGATCCCGCCGGTCGTGTGAGGATGGTTGTCTGGAAGGACCGCCTTGCCCAATAAGGCCTTCGCGACAGGCGCCTGCAGCAGATGCGCGGTATGTTCAAGTTCCGCGGCCGCGCCGAGCGCGCCGCGCCCGGCCAGGATCGTCACCCGCGTGGCTTCGTTCAGAATGGCGGCAGCTTTGTCGAGTTCGGCGTCCAGCGGCATGCTGTGGCCGGAAAACATTTGCTGCGGCGTGTGCGCCGGACGATTGCGCTTGCTGCGCTTGGCGGGCTCGGCCTCTTGCTCCTGGATGTCGCTGGCAATTGATAGATGGGCGACGCCTTTGCGCGCCAGCGCGGTTCGGCAGGCGAGGCTGGCAACGTTTTCCATATGCGCGGCATCGGCGACTTGGGCATTATAGACGGAGACATCGTTGAACACGCGCGTCAGATCGACATCCTGCTGAGTGAACGTCTCGATCAGGTCGTGGAACTGCATGCCTGTGATCGCGAGCACCGGAGCCTGATCGAGCTTGGCGTCATAAAGGCCGGTCAGAAGATGCGTTCCGCCCGGCCCGGATGTGGCTAGGCAGACGCCTAGCTTTCCCGTCCATTTGGCATAGGCGCATGCCATGAAGGCGGCCGACTCTTCGTGCCGGACCTGCACGAAGGCTATCTTGTCCTGCCGGGTGCGCAGTGCCTCCATGACGCCGTTTATGCCGTCTCCCGGCAAGCCGAACACCACCTCGACGTTCCAGGCGATGAGTGTATCGACGAGAATTTCTGCTGCATTTGCCATGTCAGGATTGCTCCGGTGGATGAGGTCCGAACCGGTCAATCCCGAGTTGGTTCCTTCATCACAAGAAATCGTGACATGTTGGAAGCGTCGTCGGGCCCCTTTGCAGGAGAACCGGCTTCTCATGACCTGTCACGCAGATAATGGACTGCTCCAGAGGGCGGCAAGCTGGTTCCGGTAGGTCGCTGGACATCAAGTATGTTCAGGCGTGGTGGAACATCGGCGATCAACTGTCGTTGACACGCTCGTGAGAGAAAGGACACCGTCCATGTCAAAATTCCAGGCTGCCACTCCGGATCGTCTGCGACAACTCAGGCTTGAAGCGTCGGCTTACTTCACCCCGATGATGCTGCACGAGGCATTGCTGCGCCTTTCTCACGCCTGCGGCGGTGAAAGCCTTGGGCGGTTCGAGAAGGCCATGGTCGACCAGATAGAGGCGACGCAGGACGATCGGTCCGATTTCGAAACGATCAAGGAATTCGCGATCGAGCAGCTTTATGCCTTGATCCGGGAAGCCAATGAGTCGCCAAAGAAGAAACAGTCGCTGGAGAAGATAGATACACGCAGGACGCCCGGCCGCTCCGAAGAACCGCAGACGCTCGAGGATCAACTGCAGGCAGGGTTGGAGGATTCTTTTCCGGCAAGCGACCCGCCCGCGGTGGTGTCCACGGCAATTCCAGGCGGAGCAAAGAAGCTGGTCGGGACCGACGAGGTCCTGAAACGGCAGCGAGAACAGGCCGCCAGAGAGGCCCGCCAACCATAGGGCCCGGGCATGGCTGCATACCGGGCCTTGCAGCCATGCGCCGGTGTGACAACGCATAGCTCTGCGCATCAAAGCTTGACGGCGGTCTCCCGTGCCCACAGCCGCAGTTTGCGGCACGCCTCTATAAACGTCTTCACGGAACCTGCGGTATCAAGCTCGATCAGCCCCTCATCGGCATCGGGAGCTACGCCCGCCTTTGCCAGGAGAGGTTGGGCTGCCGCTGTGAAGCCGATGAATTTGCAATGGGCGAACGCATCTGACACGAAGTCCCTCGCGGCCGCCTCGTCGAGCAGCATCTCGGCACCCTCCTCGGAGAGAAGCAGTACCACGGCGTCGAACAACACGGACGGGCCGCCGTCGATCATGTGCCTAGCCTCGATGTGGCTGCCGTCAGCCGCGTCGACGCCGCCCACCTTGGGCGCGATCACCTCCATCACCGCGCCTTCCGTTTCGATGGCGGAACGGAGCTCTTCGAACAGCCCGGTGTCGGTTCCATTGCTAAGCAAGACGCCGACTTTGCGGCCCTTGAAACTGTCAGGCCCGTTCTCGATGATGCTGAGCGCCGGCGAAGGCGGCAGGTCGTCGCGCGTCGGAACGGCTGCCTCCGCGGGGTCGGGCATATTCCGAATGCCGAGCTTGTCGGCGACGGTGGTCGCCAGGGTTTCGTCAATGTTGAGCAGATGCGAAACCATGCGTTCGCGGATCGCCGGTGCCTGGACCTTGCTCAATTCGAAGGTCAGCGCCATGGCGATGTGGCGCTGCTCCGGCGGTGTCTGGCTGTTGAAGAATTGCCGGGCCTGGCTGTAGTGATCGGCGAAGCTTTCCGCGCGCAGACGCACCTTCTGCCCTTCCTCGGCATCGGCGAAGGAACGAAAGCCGCGTTGCGGATCCTCGCGCGGTCCCAGCCCCCATGAATTCGGTTCATAGTTGGCGCGACCGACCGGATTGCGCATAGCCATGTGTCCGTCCTGTTGGAAATGGGCGAACGGGCATTTCGGCGCATTGATCGGGAGATGGGTAAAGTTCGGGCTGCCCAGCCGTTTCAACTGGGTATCGAGATAGGAGAAGTTGCGGCCCTGCAGAAGCGGATCGTTGGAGAAGTCAATTCCGGGCGGCACATTCTGCGTCATGAAGGCAACCTGCTCGGTCTCCGCGAAGAAATTATCCGGCATCCGGTCAAGCACCAGCCGCCCGACCGGGATCGGTTCGAGCACCTCTTCAGGAATAATTTTGGTTGCGTCCAGAATGTCGAAGTCGAAGCTGTCGGCAAACGCCTGATCGAACAATTGCACCGTCAACTCCCATTCCGGGAAATTGCCGGACTGGATGGCGTCCCATAGATCGCGACGGTGAAAGTCTGGATCGGCGCCATTGATCTTGACCGCCTCATTCCAGACCACCGATTGCATGCCGAGCTTTGGCTTCCAGATGAATTTGACGAAGGTGGACTCGTCTTTCGCGTTGACCAAGCGGAACGTGTGCACGCCAAAGCCCTGCATGAAGCGGAAGGAGCGCGGGATCGCGCGATCCGACATGATCCACATCACCATGTGCATCGATTCCGGCATCAGGCTGATGAAGTCCCAGAAATTATCGTGAGCGGTCTGGGCTTGAGGAAAGGCCCGGTCCGGCTCTTGTTTGGCGGCATGGATCAGATCGGGAAACTTAATCGCGTCCTGGATGAAGAAGACCGGGATATTGTTGCCGACCAGATCCCAATTGCCTTCCCTGGTGTATAGCTTGACCGCGAAGCCGCGGACGTCGCGGGCGAGATCGAACGAGCCTCTGTTGCCGGCAACCGTCGAGAAGCGCACGAAGGCCGGTGTCTTTTCGCCGGCCCTCTGGAAAATATCGGCACGTGTGTATTTGGCCAGAGACTCGTAGGTTTCGAAGTAACCATGCGCGCCGTAGCCGCGAGCATGAACGACCCTTTCGGGAATGCGTTCGTGGTCGAAGTGGAAAATCTTCTCCCGAAAATGAGAGTCCTCGATCAGCGCTGGTCCGCGTTCGCCGATCCGCAATGTGTTTTGATCGTCGGAGACGGGTGTTCCCAGCGCCGTGGTCAGAGTGGGCGTCTCACCCCCGGCGATCTGGTGCAATTCCCCGCCGTTTCCGCGCGCGCTATCCGGTTCCTGTCCACTTGCCGATTGGCGAGCGGAACGACGGGCGGATTTGGCCATGACATACCTCGTTTGATGCCGGAGGGGGTGGAAGTACTCAGGACGTCAAACTGCCGGTGCGCGGCTTTGTTCCCGTGAAGAACCGGTGCGCCTCGCGTGCATCGGCAAGGCGGCATCCCTATCTCGGCGACGGCACAGACCGATTGGGTGAGATGTCGCGCTGCGCCGAATTTCTGAAGAGTTGTCTTCAGCGCGAGGAACGAACCAAACTTCCATGCATTTAGCAGGGGCTGCGTTCATACACTCTTCTTCTGGGAGCTGGACCATTGTCATCCGGAGGCTACATTTTGGCCGACCAAGAAACCAATGAAGTTTCCATCGTTGAGCTCATACCCGCCATGCGGGCTTTCGCGCGAACCTTCTGCCGCGTCCCCGACGATGCCGACGATCTGGTACAGGAGACACTGACCAAGGGTCTCGCCAACATCGACAAGTTCGAACCCGGCACACGCATGAAGTCGTGGCTCTTCACCATCATGCGCAACACCTACTACACCCGGGTCAAGATCGCTGCCCGGGAAGCGCCAGGCCTGCTCGACTGCGCGTCGTCCCGACCAATTTCGGAAGCCACCCAGGAATGGAGCGTTCAGAGCAAGGAAGTCCACGCCGCCATTCAAAGGCTACCGGAACACCAACGCGAGGTCCTGATGCTGATTGGCGTTCTGGGAGTGAGTTATGAAGAAACGGCCGAGATATGCGGCTGCGCGGTGGGGACGGTAAAAAGTCGGCTGAACCGTGCCCGCGCCAATATTCTCGAATTGCTTGGGGAGACTTCGTTGCAGACACTGATTGAGAGACGAAATCATCTATCGGATGGTCAACTCGATATAGAGGGTGACAGCCGCAGATAGTCAGTTCTGCACGTCACGTCGACGTTTCTCAACCAGCGCGTTTTGCAACTCCATGGCCAGCCTGGTCAGACGATCCGGGATTTTTTCCTGCTCTATGGCGTCCAGGAGAGAAGTGATCTCCTGATCCATGGCCAGACCGAATTGCGGGTCCGCGGTATCGTCGCTCGAATGAGACATCCATATTCTCTTGATAACCAGCAGTCCCTGACTTTAGTGTGGTGACAAATGCCGGACATTACAAGGCGATGTCCGCCGCCGGCAGGGTTGCCGGCAATCCTTGCACAGGTTTATTTCCTTGGCCCTCCGTGCTGCAGGCCAAGGAAGTGGAGCGACCGCGTTCAGTCCTTCGGCGCCTGGTCGGTGGCGTGATCCTGATATTAATCGGACTTGATGCGATCACCGTCCAGCCCGCGGTCATCGCCATGCTGCTTCCCGCGGCCGATGTTTCTTGCCGCCGGGTGCCATGCTTTCCTCCTTCGGGTCGGTGCCGCTCTTCGGCGCCTCTGGTTCGACGTCCGAACTGGCGGCGCGCAGTAATGTTCCGCCGCCTCGAGCAAGTAGGAAAACCTCGCCATCCCATGACCGAAACGGCTTCTCGCCGTTGATGACGACCCGCATTTGGTGAGCTTCCGCCAGGCGGCCGATGTCGGCGCGGTCCCACGAAAGCGATCCGCGATAGGAATAGTTCAGCAAGGCGAGCCAGCCAGGCCGTTTCAGAACGCGTGCGATCTCATCGAAATGCCCCTCAGCCATGCCGGCCAGAACCAGATAAGGAAAGCTGTCAACCGCGAGCACGCAATCGAAACTGCCGTCGTCGAATTCGCTCAAATCGAGACCGGAGGTTTGTCGCAACTCGACATTGCCCAGCGCGGCGCACCGCTCGGAGGCGATGGAGATCATCCGCGAGGATATGTCGATGCCGATCATGCGGTTGAAGGAGTTGGAAAGCGCATGCTCGAAACGGCCGATGCCACAACCAATGTCCAGAATATCCCGGTGGGTTCCGGAGAAGTCCTGCTGCTTGAGCCAGGCGACGACTTCGTCGGTCGTGGCTGAGAGCCTTTCCTCATCCCCTAGGGATGCGAGCTGGACACTTGCTGTCTCCGAAATCGCTGCCGCCGCATCGAAGCTCGAGGCCAGCCGCGTGACGACGGCGGCACCGGTCTCCCCCTCGTCGCGTGTGTGCCGAACGGCAGCTCCCGTCGCTCGCAATGTGGCAAAGACATCTGGCTTGCGGCGAAGCAACCCGGCTATCTCTTGCAGCCGTTCCGCGTCTCGCGCATTCGCCGGGATGGTTTCCAGCACGATCTTTGCCAGTTCCGCCGCCCTGATCCCCGTCTGCAGGTGAAGCGCCAGCCTGGCGACGACTGCTTCGGCGCAGACACCATCCGCCATGCAGTCTTCAACAGCCGATCTGATCGTTGTGCGGCGCGGAGCGGATTTTGGCCTGGTCGCAGGCATGGTATCAACTCCGCGTCCAGGCCCGGCGCATCGTCCACCTGTCGATGGCGCCCCAGCCATATTTGTAGGCTTCCTGGCCGCGCAGGAAATCGAACTCGCACGCACCTTCGCGGATCGATTCCGCGATCGCGTGGCCGATCAGGATCGCCCCTGGGCTCTCTTCGGCATAGGCGGGGTCGAAGCCCCCGAGATAGGCATAGGCACGACCCCGATGGTGGAAGCCGTAATAGGCCCCGACCGTCCTGCCATCGATTGCCAAAAGCCAGCATCGGACCAGGCCGCGAGCGTCGAGCAAGGGAAATGAGCGCCTGTGGAATTCCTCTACAGCGGCGTCGGCCAACACGCCACCTCCGTGTCCGGCCCAGCGCGCGTCGTGCAGGCGGATCAACTGATCGAGGAAGGTTTGAGGATCGCCTCGTGCCGACGACAACGCGATCCGGCCGCGTCTGGATGCGGCCTGTTGCGCCCGTCGCAACTGGCGCCGGCGTCGGGAGGGTACGCAGCCTGCAAGGGTATCGTCTCCGGCGATGGCCAGCACGGGGCAAGCACCATGAGTGGCTGGCCGCCCCGCCTTCAGATCGGGATGCGCAATCGCAAGAGCGGCGCTGCCCTCCGGTAAATCCGACAGGATCCACTGCGACCAGCCGACCGAGAGGATCTTTTCGGCAACAATGGCTGCGACCTGGTTCTCGATGCCGGGAACACACAGGATATCCAGATAGTCGCTGAGCGAAATGCCGACCGGAAGAAGTTTCGAGCCGGCGGTTCCGTGCTCTAGATAAAGGGGCGCCAGACCTATCAGGTCGCCTCCGCGCCAGACCGCGACCGTCGCCAGGTCGCCGGGCCCGAATGTGCGCCACCATGGCACCAGCCACGCGGGAGATTGAAACGGCGTCGCCGAGGAACTCTGCTCCCACAATCCCCACCAATCCGGCGCAAGCGTATCGAATTGCGCCGGATCATCGATGATCTCGCCGCGCAACACAGGCTTGCTCACGGCGTGACGGCGAGGCGCCCGGCATCGGTGCCAAGTCCTGCCAGCGCTTGATAGGCATCCATGTAAGAGGAGATCATTCCCTCCAGCGAGAACCGCCGTCGCGCCTCGGCCCGGCATGTCCCGGCGTCCAGGCTTGACGCCGCAACGATGGCTTGTGCCATCTCGTCGACCGTATTGACGAGAAAACCGGTCTTGCCGTGCTCGATCACGTCCGGAAGCGCACCATTCGGAAAGGCGATCACCGGTGTGCCGCAGGCCAGCGCCTCCATGGCGACAAGGGAGCTGGTCTCGGCGGCGAGGCTCGGTATGACCAGACAGCGTGCTGCGTTGAGAAAGCGCCGCTTGGCGGTGAAACCGAGCGGACCAAGAAAGCGGCGGCGGCCATCGAGGCGAGCTTGGACCTCGTCGCGAAAGTACCGCGTGTGCGTTTCATAGGGATAGACCTTGCCGCCAACAACCAGCGGCACACCTGCTTGCTTGGCCGCGTCCAGCGCCAGGTGGATGCCCTTTTCTGGGCAGATACGGCTCAGAACCAGTGCGAAGTCGCGCTTAGGCTGCAGCAGGCTGAGCGCCTCTATGTCTACTCCATTCGGAATTGGCGGCGCCAGTCTGGCGCCGGGTGGCGCGGTTTTCTGCTGAGCGGCCGAGACTGCATGAAGCCACAGGTCGTCGCGCGTCGGGCGCAGTACCCCGGCCGGATACCAGTCCAGCGGCAGGTGAAGGGTCACTAAGGTCGGGCCATCGTCGGGCAGATAGGCATCGAAGTCGATGCCATGCAGATGGACCACATCGATTGGCCACCTGGCGCGGGCAGCGGCGATCGCGGTTCGATGAGCCTGCTGCGCGCGGCTCTTTGCCGCCTCGTCGAGCACGCCGCCTTCCGCCGGTGTTTCCAGAAGCGTGCCGCTCGCACTGGAGCCCCGGCAGCCGACGACGATGGACCGATGACCCGCGCCAACCAGTGCACGATCGAGCATCGTCAGGACCTGTTCGGCACCCCCGACCGCATCCGGTCCGACAGGCGCGAGGGGATAGGCGACATTGAGGACGGTGAGCGTCATGGCCGGCCCGGCCGTTCTGCCGGAGGCAGCGAATTGGCGGCGGAGCAGGCGGCCTCGACTTCGGTCAGGATATCCAACGATCGCGGATCGGGTCGCATGAGAGCCTCACGCAGCCGAGGCCCGCTGCGTCGGGAGCGAGGCGGACGTCATGCCGGGCGCGTAGCGGCGGATCATCGTTGCGCAGAACTCGGCGAATTCCTCGGGTACCAGCGGGGGGCTGGTGTGGTGAGGCATCATTCCGCGATGCTCGGGCGTGAAGCAGAAGGTGACCGTGACGTCGAAAGCGGCGAGTGCTTCCATCTGTCGGTCGAACCAGTCCAACGCATTCGGCCTGAAACTGTCGGCCCAGGAAAGCCCCGTGCGCATATTGGTCACGCCGAGCCGCTTCATCCAGGCGACGGCATCGTCCAGCCGCGGGTCCTCGAAATGAAACCACTGCACTAGGCCCATTGCGGGTGTGTAGCGCAGGAATTCTTCCAGCGACGGCTTCGGCGTACCGTCCTGGCGCAGCAGCCCCATGTGGAAATGACGGTAATAGGAGGATCCCTCCGCTTCGCGATGCCGCGTCGTTGCTTCCCATTCACGCGGAAGGTCATAGAGGCTGTACCACTGGATCCGCGGTGCGTTGCCGAGCAGCAATTCGGCGGTGCGCTTGAGCCCCCAGACCTGTATTTCCTCGGCTCCGAAGGTCGATACGCCGACTTCGCTGACCCAGATAGGGAGGTCGGTGACGGTCGCGATCTCACCGATCTTCTGCGGCCATTCCTGAATTTGCCACAGGTTCCAGTCGAGGGGAAAGCCGTGAACCGCGACGGCGTCGACATGGTCCAGCACGCCGAATTCCTTCATGCGCGTGATAAAGCCGGGGTCTATCGGCGAGATGCCGCCAAGCACTTTTGTCAGAGCCGGGTTCTCGGACGCGATCGCGTCCGCCGACAGGACTGCCATCCTGGCAAAGCGGCTCCAATCGGGGTCGAGCTCGGGGTCCCAATGCGATTTGTTGTTGGGCTCGTTCCAGATCATCGCGGCTTCAATCATGGAGCTTTCCTTTCGACGGATATATCGCGCCGCCGCCGGCCGGATCGCCGGCAGCGCGGCAGAAATAGACCTCCTGCTCGGGATGCAGAACGATTTCGAAACCGGCGCTGCGCAGCATCGCTTCGGTGCAGGCCCGGTTCGGTATCCACCAGTTGGTCGGATCGTCGGCATAGCGGTGTTCGATGAAATGCAGCTTGGGAAATTGAGGCTGGTCGAACAACTCATGCGTCCAGAAATGATAGTTCTCTTCCAACTCGGGCAGGTCCTTGCTGCCGCGCTGCATGGACTGAAAGATCATCAGGTCGCCGGCGACGTGCTCACGGATTAGGTCGAGCGCGAGCAAGGGGTGGCGCAGATGGTAAAGCACTCCCATGAAGAGCACGACATCGAATGTCTCGCGCAGGGCACCGACGTCGTAGACCGACAGCTTCTGGAATTCGATATCACAGTCCGCGATCTCGGCGGCAAAGCGGGCCTGCGCCAGATAGGCCTCGTCGAAATCGATCCCGAGGACACGGGCGGCGCCTCGTCGTTTCATCTCGATCGAGTAGAAGCCGGCATTGCAGCCAATATCCAGCACGGTCTTGCCGGTCAGATCAGCGGGTATGGCATCGGCGAATTTGCGCCATTTGATCAGCGGGTAGTTGCCGAGAAAGTGGTCGGGCGCGGTTTCGACGCCGGCCAGGTCCATGTTGTGGAACCACGGGCCGAGCGCGTCGATGCGCCGGCGAATTTCGGCATGGGAATGCAACATGGTCAGGCTCCTTCGCCCGGAACGACAGGCACATGCGAATGCGCGCCGGGCATGATCGTTGCGGGCTGGTGATGAGCTGACGGGACACCGCTTTCAAGCAACCGCAGAGCTGTGCGATAACCATTGAAGGTACCGACATCGACATAAGCGGACCCTGCCTTGACACCATAGGCCACACCTCCGCCCGCAAGGTAGGCGTTGATCAACGTGCCGATATATTCGTCACGACCATCCCGCTCGCGCCAGAGTGCCGCAAGCCGATGCAGGATATGGCCGGGCATCTTGAACGCGCCCCACACCCAGTTCGTGGCGGCGTCCTGCCGCTTGACCTGGACTTCGATCACCCGCTCGTCATCATCGGTAACGACGGCGTCGAAGAATTCCGGGCTATCCACCGGGAAGAGCAGAAATGAAAGCTGATCGTCAGGCAAGTGACAGAAACCGTCCTCGGGAAACCAGATCGTATCTGGAAGCCCGACGAGGACGACCTCGTCGGGCGCGACGAGGGGCGCTGCCCGGAAAATCGCGTCGCAGAGACCAACGGGTTGGGGCTGCACCACGAAGAGCGCTGCCGCCTCACCGTAGCCGGCGGCATAATATTCGAGGATGTCGGATTTGCCCGATCCGATGATGAAGCAAATCTTGTCGACGCCTGCCTGGACCATGCGTCGTACCAGATACTCGCTCACGGCGCAGGGGCGTTCGGTCTGTCCGTCGATCCGGCTGCCGACCGGCAGCAACTCCTTCGAGAAGCCGAGCGGTTGAATGCGGCTGCCGCGTCCGGCAGCGGGCACGATGCCCAACATCAGACTGCTTCCTTCATCGGTTCGCCGACTGGGTTTCGCAAGGCATCGGCCAGGATTTTGTCCAGTTCCGCTGCGCGCTTGGCGGAAGTGTGCTCTCCCAAGACCCGCTCGCGGGCTCGCCTTCGAATGCCGTCGAGTTCGAACTCCGGCAATTGCAGTGCCGCGACAACATCATCCGTGTCGCGCGCCAACAGCACTTCGCGGCCGGGTTCGAAGAATTCCACAAGCCCTGGCCATGCGTCGGTGATGATGGCAGCTCCGCACGCGGCCGCTTCGAAGAGCCGTCCCGACGGGCACCAGCCCTTTTGCGCCATCGCTTCGCGGGTGACGTTCAGTGTCAGTCGCGACGAGGAGAAGAACGCCGGATGGTCGGCGGGCGGCAGATGTCTGACAAAGAAGATGTTGTCGCTCCATGGGAATTCCTGCGGATATTGTGCGCCGCCGATGATGAAGCGCTGGTCGGGCAGGCGCGCGGCCGGGCGGACCAGAAGCGTTTCGACGCCGGCCTGGCGATCCGCCGCGTAGGTCCCGAGATAGGACAGATCACCGGCGAATTCGGCCCGCTTCTCTGCCGGCCGGTGCTGGTCCGGATCGACATGCCCGTAGAGCGGCATCACGCGGCGCGCCCCCAGCACCGTCTTCAGCGCCTCGATTGCCGGGCCGCCGGTGTAGCTCAGGACGAGGTCGTAGTCGGCAAGGCCTTCAGGTCCGAAATAGGGCGGACGCTCACCTTGTTCGACGCGGGCAAGCGTGACTGGAGTATCGAGATCGTAAAAGACACGCAGTCCGCGGCTTGCCTGCTGCGCGAGGCGCGAAGCCTCGACGGCGTCGGGACAGTAAGAGGTGACGACCACGACATCCGCTTGCTTCATCGCCCGTTCCGCGACGCGGCGGATGTCCTCCCAGTCCGGATAGATGACGACGTTGCCTCCGTCGAGCTGATCCAGATCGCGGGTCCCGGCATAATAAGGAGTGTCGCGTTCGAAAAAGGTGATCGACCAGCCCAGCCGGGCGAGGGCGCGGATCAGCCCACGCCACAACGTGGCATGGCCGTTTCCCCATGAAGACGTGACGGTGAGACCGAAAATGACCATCCGCATCGGGAATTTCCTCGTCAGGCAGCTTCGTTCAATCGCAGAAGCTTCGAGCCCCAGTCGCCCGATACGATCGTCGTGATCGAGGCGGGATCGATGTCGAAGCGAAAGCAGTCGCCCACCGGCAAGCCAAGCACCTTGCAGACGGCGGCCCTGATCACATCGGCGTGGCTGATCAGGGCGACACATTGGTTCTGATGCAGCTCGCGGACGCCGTTCATCAGCGAGACGATGCGCTGCTGGACATCCAGCATGGTTTCGCCGCTCGGAGTCCTGGCCTCCTGCCGCTGATCGTTCCACGCGCGCCAACTGGCATCGCCGTTCAATTCGTCGAAAGTCTTCCCCGACCAGTCGCCGAAGTCGATCTCATCGAGTTCGGCGCAGATCGCGATTTCGCCGACACCGCAAGCGAGAGCGATTGGCACCGCCGTCTCCTGCGTGCGCTCGCGCGGGCTGCATAGAATGGCTGCAATGGTCTCACGGGCCATGCGGCCGCCAAGCTGCTCGGCTTGAGCCTTGCCGGCCTCGCCGAGACATACGCCGGCCATGCGCCCCGCGAGGTAGGAGCCGACATTGTCGTGCGCCGCATGGCGGATCAAGAAGAAGGTCGTCGTCATTCCGCGGCATCCAGCAATGGCTCGTCCTTGCCGGCGATGAAAGCGAGCGTGCGCTGGCGCGCTTCGGCGTCGGTGAACTGTTCGGGAGGCGATTTCATGAAATAGCTGCAAGGACCCGTCAGCGCCCCGGCAATGCCGCGATCGAGCGCAAGCTTGGCGCAGCGCACCGCATCGATCACCACGCCGGCTGAATTGGGCGAATCCCACACCTCCAGCTTGAGCTCGGCATTCAGCGGCACGCCGCCGAAGGTTGTCCCTTCGACGCGGATGTAGGCCCATTTGCGATCGGTGAGCCAAGGCACATGATCGCTGGGTCCGACATGGATGTTGCCCGGTTCCAGGGGAACATCCAGCTGGCTGGTTACCGATTGCGTCTTGGAGATTTTCTTCGATTCCAGCCGCTCGCGTTCGAGCATGTTGAGAAAATCGGTGTTGCCGCCGAAATTCAGCTGATAGGTGCGATCGATGCGCACGCCGCGCTCGCGAAAGAGATTGGCCAGCAACCGGTGCACGATGGTGGCGCCGACCTGGCTCTTGATGTCGTCGCCGACCAGCGGCAGCCCGCGTTGCTCGAAGCGCCGTCGCCATTCCGGACGCGAGGCGATGAAAACCGGTATGCAATTGACGAAGGCACAGCCGGCCTCGAGCGCGCATTCANCACGATGGTGGCGCCGACCTGGCTCTTGATGTCGTCGCCGACCAGCGGCAGCCCGCGTTGCTCGAAGCGCCGGCGCCATTCCGGACGCGAGGCGATGAAAACCGGTATGCAATTGACGAAGGCACAGCCGGCCTCGAGCGCGCATTCAGCATAGAAGTGCGTCGCCTCCTCCGAACCCACCGGCAGGTAGGAGACCAGCACATCGGCTCCGCTGTCGCGCAGGATCTCGCTGACATTGGCAACCGGTTCGGACGCTTCTTCGATTTCGTCGCGCAGATATTTGCCGATCCCGTCAAGCGTCGGCCCGCGTTCGACGCGAACGCCGGTCGTTGGCGCGTCGGCAAAGCGGAACGTGTTGTTGGGGGGAGCGTAGATCGCATCCGCGACGTCACGGCCGACCTTGCTTCTTGCGACATCGAACGCACAGACAATTTCGATGTCGTCGACGTGATAGCCACCGAGATCGGCATGCATCAGCCCCGGGATCGGTTCGTTGCTTTTAGCATGACGATAATAGGAAAGGCCCTGCACCAGGGAGGATGCGCAATTGCCCACTCCAACGATACCAACACGAACTTTTTTCGATCCCACGAAACTGCCGCCCTATGCTGTTCAAAGGTAAGTTCCTTGCGCCGAACCGCCACCGTGCCGGAATGTTCCTTGGCTTGGTCAAAAATTGCGCGAAGCAGCATGGATCGAAGCTGCACGCGCCGCGTTGCCGCACGGCAAGCATGGGAAATCGACTAATGATCGTCTACGGCGACCACAAGCGCCCCAAGAACGCACGACAGCTTCAGGAGGCGGCGATCGAAATGGCGCAAGGCCTCGATCGCTTGCCTTGCGGCATCCGGCGCCATGCCGCATTGGTCGGGCTGTTCGTCAGCGTGTCGGAACTGGTCCAGGGGCTCGCCGATGCCGACTTCAAGGCCCGGGGTGTCGACACCAATTCGCCTTCGCAACGGCAAGGCGCCAGGCTACTGGTCGGGCTTGCGGCAGAGGTGGCGAGGTCGTGGCGAAACGGGTTCGCCGTGGATGGTGGCATCGACCCGCGACTTCTCCAAATGCTGGCCGGGCTCGATTGCAAGGCAGAGGTTTTGACCGGTTCGGCCGAGGGCTACGCGCACTATGCGCTTTATCCAGAGAGTTATCTCGGCGCGGCGCGGATATCAGGTCTCGATGCGAACACATGCGTGATCGGCATCCGCAGCATCGGCCTGGGGCTCGCGGCCGTGGTGGCGGCCGCGATCGGTGCGCCGGCGCCCATTAGCGTGCGCCCGATCGGGCATCCTTTCGATCGGTGCCTCAATGCCGATCCGCGTTTGGTCGCGGCCTGGAGGAACGAGCCGTCGGCTCGCTTCGCCGTCGTCGACGAAGGTCCTGGCCTGTCGGGAAGTTCGGTCCATGCCGTCGTCGCGTGGCTGAGAAGACAGGGCATCGGTACGGACCGCATTCACCTGTTCCCCAGCCATTCGGGCGATCCGGGCGCCGAAGCGTCGCCGGAGGTTCGGGAGACATGGGTGCGCTGCCGCAAGCATGTGGCGATGACGTTCGAACGCACCTTTCCCGAAAGCTCGCAAAGTCCAACACTGCGCGATTGGGTAGCCGAGGCGGTCGGCAGTCCGAAATTGCGCTTGACCGAAATATCCGGCGGCGCGTGGCGACCCCTTCACTATACCGACGAAAAGCGCTGGCCACCGAGCACACGTGGCACCGAACGGCGAAAGTTCCTGGCCTCCGCGGGTCAAGATCGCTGGCTTGTCAAATTTGTCGGCCTCGGCGAAACCGGGCTGCGCAAGACGCAAGCCGCCAAGATGTTGCATCAAGCCGGATTCGGGCCGCACGTCATCGGGTTCTGCCACGGTTTTCTGGTCGAACGGTGGGCCGATGGCACGACGATGGACCAGCTACCGCTGTCCAGGCAGGGACTTATCACGGCGTTCACACGCTATCTAGTCTGGCGCGCGACCAATCTGCGAACCCGCGAAGCCGGTGCATCATTGCTCGCCCTCGCGGAAATGGCCGTTCACAATGCTTCCGAAGCTTTGGGCGAAAGCCGGGCGGCGAGACTGCGGACCTGGTTCTCGAAGCACACGCCCACAGAGGTGTTGGAACGGGCCGAGATCGACGGCAGGCTGCATCCCTGGGAGTTTCTGGTCGGTTCCGATGGCACGCTGATCAAGACGGATGCTGTCGACCATTGCCGAGGACACGATCTGATCGGCTGCCAACCGATAGAATGGGATATTGCAGGCGCCTGCGTAGAATATGACTTGTCCGAAGCCGAGGCGGCGACGTTGATCGGCGGCATGGGTAGCCGCATCGAGACCGGGCTCATCGATTATTTCAAACCTTGCTATTTGGCGTTTCAGCTCGGGCTGTGGAGCATGGCCGCTCAATCCGAGAATGGCCGGGAAAAAGCAAGGCTCGAGGAGACGGCAAACCGATATGCGGCAGGACTGACACGGTTCCTGGGCAAGGCCAGGGGGGGATAGCCGCCGTCAGTCCAGCCTTCGCAACATGTCTGCTTCCTGCTCGAGAATACTAGCCACCTCCTCCCGCTGCAGATGCGTCATCATCAGGCTGACACAGCATTCCAGATAGGTGATAGAGGCTCGCCGCAAATACGCGGCCGTCTCTCGTTCCGCCATCTTGTCGATATCGGTCCGAGATCGCTTGGGGTGCATGAGGAGGTCCTCCATATCTGGTCTTCTCGTCAAACCACAAGCTTGCGCCGATGTTCCGCGCGAATCCGTGCGAAGATGTGGCTGTGGTCCGGCATCAGGCAGGGAGGTTCTGCAGCCCACCTGACGTGGGTCTCGCTCTTGTGGAGCGTTCTGCCATTTGATCGCCGATCGAGCCGCCTTCAAGCGCGACGAAATAGCTGATCGTTCGGGCGAGCCCCTCGTTGAGAGGCACTCTTGGCGTCCAGCCGAGCAGCGCTTTCGCGCGCGAGATGTCGGGCTGCCGGCGTCGAGGATCATCCTGCGGCAGCGGCAGGAACGTCATATCCGATTTGGTGCCGGTCATAGCCTTGATCATTGCCGCCAGTCGCACAATGGTGAATTCGCCGGGATTGCCCAAATTGACCGGCTTGCCCGGATTGGGATTGATATCCATAAGACCCATCAACCCGTCGATCAGATCGGAGACGTAGCAGAAAGATCGCGTCTGCATGCCGTCGCCGAAAATCGTCAACGGGCGCTTCTCGAGCGCCTGCATGATCAGGTTCGAGACGATGCGGCCGTCCGCCGGATCCATTCTCGGCCCGTAGGTGTTGAAGATACGCGCGACACGAACATCGGCCTTGCCGGCTCGCAGATAATCGAAGCAAAGTGTCTCGGCCGTGCGCTTACCCTCGTCGTAGCAGGCGCGTGGGCCGGTGCAGTTCACATGGCCGACATAATCCTCCCTCTGCGGATGTTGCTCCGGATCGCCATACACTTCACTCGTGGAGGCCTGCAGCAATCGCGCGTCGTTGCGGGCCGCGAGTTCGAGCAGGTTCAGCGTTCCGATGACACAGGTTCGCGTGGTGTGGATCGGATCGGCCTGGTAACGCGGCGGTGAGGCGGCGCATGCCAGGTTGAAAATGCGATCCACCGGCTCGCCAAGGTCCAATGGACGGCAGATATCCTGCTCGATCAACCGGAAACCCGGCTGGTCCATGATCGCGTTGATGTTCTCCATGCGACCGGTAAGAAAATTGTCGGCGCAGATCACACGCCAGCCATCGCGTAACAATGCTTCGCAAAGATGCGAACCGAGGAAGCCCGCGCCACCGGCGACGAGCACCGTCTTTGCCCTTTGCGCTTTTTTTGTTTGTCGCATCGCGATTTTCTCCTGTCTGCCAGTCATGCTGCACTTCCGATATCGAGATCGAGGACCACCGCCCCCTTTTGCGTAAGCGCCGTGAGGAATTCGCGAGCCCTGGCCACACCGGTGTGGGAGGCAAGAACGAGTTCGCGTGCCCGGTCGGCCATGGCGAGACGTGTACGAGTCGATTCCCGGGACAGGATCGCGACGATCTCGTCCGCCTTCTTGGCTGTGTGGATCGTCGATGCGGGGAAGAAGCTGTCGAGGCCTGGCCAGCGGTCGCTGATGATCGGCGTGCCGCAAGCAGCGGCTTCGAAAAGCCGCACGCTGGGCGACCATCCCGCGGCGATCATGGAACTGCGTGTGACGTTCAGCGTGTAGCGTTGACGGCTGTAGAATGCGGCATGATCGGCCGGCGGCAAGTGTTCGATGCGCTCGACGTTGTCGGGCCAGTCGATATCGGACGGATATTGCGAGCCGGCCACGACGAAACGCCGATCCGGCATGCGCCGTGCAGGCTCCAGCAGAAGCGCATTGAGCGTGGCTTGCCGGTCGGCGCTGTAGGTGCCGAGATAACCGAGGTCCCAGCCGATCGGATCGGCGGTGCGGTGATGTCGTTCCGGGTCGACCGAACAGTAGAGCGGCTCGGCGCGGCGTGCGCCGAAGGTCTGTGTCAGTTCGGCAAGCATCGGCCCGCCGGCAAAAGAGAAATAGATGTCGAAGTAGGGGATCTGGCGCCAGCTCAGATAGTCGCAATCGTCCGCCGACAGCTTCGCCAGGGTCACCGGAGTGTCGATGTCGTAAAAGCAGAGTTGTCCTTTGCTAAGAGAAGCGACGGTGTCGATCACCGCGCGCCCTTCCGGCACGAAGGAGCCGATCACCACGACATCGGCCTGTTGCAGACACCGTGCGTAGTCGCTTTGCAGTTCGTGCACGGTTTCGTAGTAGCGCAAGGCGCAGAAATCCGGATCGCGCAAATCGCGGTGATTGGCGTACCACGGCACATCGCGCTCCAGAAAAGTCACGCGATGGCCGAGTTGGTGGAGACCTTTCAGCAGACCTCGAAAAGTGGTGGCATGGCCGTTTCCCCAGGACGAGGAAAGCGACAGGCCGAGAAAGACGATGTCCAACTGCCTGGTCATTCGGCCGCCTCCACGGTCCCCTGCGTCAAATGCCGTTTGAAGACCGCATCAGCCACGGCCGCCCGCAATGCGTAGGTATGATCGGCGAGAACGCGCCGAAGTGCGGCCTGGCCGATCGCCTTTGCCCGGGCGGGGGTCAGCGCCTCCATGATTTCGGCGACATCGCCGCCGTCGCGCGCCACAAGGATCTCCTCGTCGGGTTTCAGGAACAGCTCGACGCCGAGCCAAGCATCGGTGATCAGGCAAGCGCCGGCGCCAGCCGCCTCGAAGACACGCGTGGCGGGTGAAAAACCGTTCGCGGCCATGCTGTCGCGGCTGATGTTCAGCACCGCCTTTGGCGTGACATTGAAGGCGTTGTGATCGCGGGTGCCGACATGGCCGAGCCAGCCGACATTGGCGGGGAGCGGCTTGTCGCCCCACCCAGATCCGCCGAGCAGAAACCGTTGTTGCGGCAGCTGGCTTGCCGGATCGAGGAAGAACGATCCCACACGCGCTTCACGGTCCGGCAGCCTGTTTCCGAGGAACGCCAGATCGCAGGCAAAACGCGCATTGCTGGCGACCGGGTGGTGCGTTTCGGGATCGAGCGCATTGTAGATGGGCACGCACTCATTCGCGCCCATGGCACGGTAGGCCCAGACCACGGGATCGCCACCGCCATAGGTCAACACAAGGTCGATTTCTTGCAGCGCACGATGCAGCGGGTGGTCCGGCTCGTCGCGCAGCTGGGCGAGCGTCGCCGGCGCGTCGACGTCCCAGAATACGATGAGCGCGTCGCTGCGGGCGTGGTCGAGCACGGCGCGCAGCAGCGCCTCGTCCTCGAAGCCGACGCCACTCGCCTTGACGACGATATCGGCCTCGGCGGCACGCGCCGCCACCTGCATCAGGGCATGGTGGGTTGCCTCGTAGACGACGACCGAGCACCAGTCAGGCGCCTCGATGTCGCGGTTCTTTTGCCGGTCATATACGTCAGGCTCATAGAAGGTGATTTCGTAGCCCAGTTGCGAAAGCGCCTTCAGCAAACCTCGGTAATAGGTCGCGGCGCCGTTCCAGTAGGACGACAAAAGGCTCGATCCATAGAATGCGATCTTCATGCTGCGGCTTCCTTTGCGGAGGTCAGCTCGGCGGTGTGCAGGGTCGTGCATTGCCTGAGCACGTCGACCAACTCGTCGACGCGGTGGCGGCAGGTGTGCCGTGAGCGGATGGTCTCAAGACCCGAGGTCACCAGGGAGGCCGCAAAATCCGGATCGGCCAAAACCGCCTGGAGGTGTTGCCGCATTTGCGATCCATCCTCGGCAAACAGGAAGTCGACGCCGGGCCTGAAAAGCTGCTCGACATCGGACCAAGGCGCTGAAATCAGCGGGATGCCGCAGGCAAGTGCCTCGAACATGCGGATTGTCGGAATTCCAGGCAAGCCTTCACGATAAGGACGCCGCGGGATGTGCACGGTGACACGATGCGCGGCGAACGCCTTCGGCACGTCGGCATTGGCGATCCACCCTTCGTAACGCAGACCGGCGGCGGCCAGATCGGCAAGTGCCGGCTCGGGATAGCGGACACCGTGAACAGTGGCCCGAAGACCGAGATCGCGCACTGGTTCGATCAGGAACTCCTGGATCTCGGCCGTCCGCTCGTCGTCGCCCCAGTTTCCGATCCAGACCAGGTCGGACGTCGCGTGGATTTCCGGGTGCGGCTTGAATAGGCGATCGTCCGCCGCTTCATGCCAGGTGAAGACACGCTTGCCCCAGCCGGCGCGCAGATAGCTCTCCCGCAGCGCTTCGCCAAACGCGAGAACGCCATCATAATGTTCCAGGCGGAGCGCCGAGATTGCCTCGGTGGCCGACACGGCGCGGTGATGGGTGTCGTGAAACAGCAAGGTGAATTCGCCGCCATCGGCCCGGGCACGGCCGATGCGAGCGACAAGCTTCGGGTCGGTCCATTCGTGGACGATCACCACGTCGGCCTCGGCGATCCAGGCTTCATGGTCGAACCCGGCATCATAGGTCACCGGCATCAGTTCGGGGAAATCCTTGCGAAAACGTTCGATCGCGAAGGATCCCTTCTCGGCCAGCAGGTTCGATCGGCTCCAGCCGTCCGCCGGCTCCAGAGCGATGGCCTGATGCCGGCGCGCCACCAGTTCGCGCATGACGCCTCGAAGGAAATGGGCATTGCCGTGGTTCCAGTCGGAGACGAGCGAGTGGGTGTAGAACAAGAAGCGCATGATCAGCGCTCCGCAACGGCCAGCGCCGCCTTTTCGTAGACATCGCGCATGGCCGCTGCCTGCCTCGCCAGCGTGTACCCGCGGCTTCGGCGGAGGGCGGCGTGGCCGAGCTCTCGCCTATGCCCGGCATCGCTGGAAAGACGATTGATGCAGGCAGCGAGATCATGCGGGTCGCGCCCGTCAAAGAACATCGCGGCCCCATCCCATAACTCGCGATAGGTCGGGATGTCCGAGAGCACCAGGGGCGTCGCCGACATGGCCGCTTCCAGCGCCGCCAGGCCGAACGGTTCGTAGAGCGACGGAGACACGAAAATACCGGCGCGGGCCATCAAGGAGCGCACCTCGTCATGCGGCAGTGCTCCGAGAGGAACGGCATGCTTGACGATGGCGCGCTCGCCGTTCGGGCCGTGAAGCGAACCGGCTGTAAAGAGAGGCCATTGCGTCAACGAGGCGGCCTGGTCGACCACCGCCACATTCTTTCCNCCCTCGTCCCACCAGCGGGCGGCGGCGAAGACGAGCGGCTGGCGGGCTTCTGCTGTCGGGACCGGGTGTGCGGCATTTCCGACGACGTGAACGCGTGCGATCGGGCCATAGCAGGTCTCGAGCATCTCGGCATGGCTGCGGCTTGGGGCGATGACTGCGTCGGCCCTGTCGAAGCCGCGCCTGTTGCGCTCTTTCTGCCAGCTCCATGCGCCATCCAACGCCTGGCCCTTGACGGAATGGAACCATGTCGTCACGCATGAATGCGAGACCGCTATAACTGGGCAAGGCGCGTCCAACCCCACGGCCTGCGTCGGTCCGTTGAGATGGACAAGGTCTATGGCGTAGTCGCGTATGGGCGCACGCAATTCCAGCGGCAGACCGTCGAGGTCGCCGGCGCTGCGGGTCATCCAGTCCAGAGGCGTATTCAGCCAGGTGAGCGTCGCGAAAGACCGTGCCTCTTCGGCCTGTTGCTTGGATGGTTGCGGCCCCAGACCGGCGAACACAACGCTGTCGCCGCCATTGACCAGTTCCCGGCCGAGATCAAGCGCATAGCGCCATACTCCGCCCATGGCGTCGACGGTCATCAGGATGCGGCGCTTGCGTGGCGTCAGTGTCCGCAACATGCCGCCTCCAGTTCCGCCAGCGGGCGCGGGCGCTTTTCCTGGATGTCGCTGAACTTCTGGAACGATGCGAGGTAATGGTCATGGGCGCGCTCCCAGGCAAGGTCGTCGGGTTCGCCCCAAAGCTCGCGATAGCTGGGCGAACTCGGATATGGATAAAGCGGTACGGGTTCATTGGCCCACACGCCATTGTCGATCAGGTGGGCGCGCCAGTGATCGACAAGGGCAGGATCGTCCTCGACGACGCCGATCAGATTGGCCTGGACGAAGGGAACGTGGCGTCTGGCCTTGACCAGTAGCGCGGCAAGCTCCTCGGTGCCCAGCCGGCAACGCTTCGCCAGCATGGCCCGCCCTTCCACCGTCAGGCTTTCGAGGCCGGCTTCGATGGACACGCAGCCTGCCGCGCCCAGCAGTTCCAGCAGCTCGGGTTTCCACAGATCGATGCGGGTCTGGACGCCGAATTTCACATCGCGGCCGACCAACGCCTCCAGCAACGCTTTTTGCGGAAGGAAGATTTCGTCGATGAAGTAGATGTAGCCGACACCTTGGGCGATCAGCCGATCGATTTCAGTTACCACCGCTTCGTGGTTGCGGCGGCGATAGGCATCGCGGAAATCGATCTTGGCGCAGAAGCTGCAATTGTAGGGACAGCCGCGCGACGCCTCGACCTCGGCGCCGAATCCAAGCTGTTGGTTATCGAACCGGTGATGGTGGTGTGAATGGGCCGCAATCCAGTAGGATGGCCATTCCAGCGGCGGGTGATCGACAAAAGAACTGGCATGGACGCCGCCGTTGGACACCAGCTTGGCGTCCCGCAGATAGGCGGTCGAGGGTACCGCGCTCCAATCGTCGCGTCGTGCAAGTTCCGCGACGACTTCCTCGCATTCGCCGCGCACGACAATGTCGACGCCCAGCTTGCGCAAGGTCGGCGCCGGCGTCGCCGAACCATGTGGGCCGACCGCGACCGTGCGTCCGCCACGCCCGGCCAGACGATTGAGGAAGTCGGCCGGCACCCGCAATTCGGGCGGTGCGCAGCGCCAGAACAGATAGGTCGGCGCGGTGCTGACGACCGTCATTGCCGGTGCGAAATCAACCACGCGTTCGCAGAGCCCGGAATTATCGAGCTTCTGCAATTGCCCATCCAGCATCAGCACCTCATGGCCGGCCGCTTCGAGCAGGGCTTTCGAATAGCCGAGTTCCAGCGGCAGATGCGGTTGGCGGCAGCCGAAATAGATGCTGTCGTCATATGTCCAGGACGGGTTGACCAGGGCTATTCTCATGCGACGTACCTCACGGCTTCGGGGCGGGGCTCGAGCCGGTGGCGCTGCAGCCAGTCGGCGAGATCGCGAATGCCCTCGCGCCACGCAACCCGGGCCTTCCATCCAAGCGCGGTCTCGATCTTGCGGGTATCGGCGACGAAGAAGGGCTGGTCGCCAGTCCGTTCCCCATCGTGGCGGACCGAGAGTTCGCGGCCGGTCAGGCTGCCGATCTCGCTCAACAGCATACGCAGGCTGAGCGCATTTTCTGGTCCGCCGCCAAGATTGAATGCCTGGCCCTTGGTGATCTCGATCCGGTCCAGCACGGCCCTGTAGGCGGCGACAGCATCGGAAACGTGCAGGATGTCGCGCACCTGCCTGCCATCGCCATAGATGGTGATTTCCCGTCCCGTCAGGGCGCTGAGCAGAAAGTGCGCTACCCAACCCTGGTCCTCGGTTCCAAACTGGCGCGGTCCGTAGATGCAGCTCATCCGCAGCACCGCCGTGAGCATGCCGTAGGATTTGGCGTAGTCGAGCACATACTGGTCCGCCGCGCCCTTGGAGCAGCCATAGGGTGTGCAGAAATCCAGACCGCGGGCCTCATTGATCCCGCCGGCCTGGATCGCGCTATCGCAAGGTATGTAGCGGTCGTCGTCCGCGCGAACCGCGATGTCGGGGAGGCTGCCGTAAACCTTGTTGGTGCTGGCGAAAATCACCGGGATGCGCTCGCCGCTCAGCCGCGCCGCTTCCAGCACGTTGAACGTGCCGCGAAGGTTGATGTCGAAATCCTCGTCCGGCCGGACCAGGCTCGTGGTAACGGCCGTCTGCGCGGCCAGATGAAAAATCGCCTTGGATCTCATCAGAACCGGCGCCAGGGCATTGGCGTCCCGCACATCGGTGGTCTCGACTGTTAGGCGGCCACCGTGTTTCTGGGCAAGCCATTCCAGGTTCTGTTCGACGCCGGGACGGCTGAGATTGTCGACCACCAGCACCGGCTCGCCATCCGACAACAGGCTGTCGGCAAGGTTTGATCCAATGAAGCCGCTGCCGCCGATGATGGCGACCGGCGCTTCGCGTCGGTTGCGTGCGCCCGGGCTCATGACACCAACCCGCGCTCTTCGAGTTCGCGCTTCATTTCGGCGCCGCGGTCGACGGCGGCCGTGTTGCGCACCCAGGAAACGAAATCCCCGAGAGAGTTCTCCAATCGCAGGCCGGGTTCGAAACCGAGCAACTCACGTGCCTTGGAGATATCGGCAAAGCAGTTGCGAATGTCACCGGAGCGCGCCTTGCCGAGCAGGTCGGGCGAACGGTTCGGGGTTCCCATGGCTTCGGCCAGCAATCGCGCGACTTCGCTGATCGCATAGGCGCGGCCGCTGCCGATGTTGATGACGTGGCCCTTTGCCTGACGTTGCTGCAGCGCAAGGCGAAAGGCGCGGGCGACGTCATGCACATGAACGAAATCGCGCTTCTGTTCGCCATCCTCGAAGATCATCGGCCGTTGGCCATTGGCGAGACGTGAAGCGAAATTGGCCAGCACGCCGGTATAGGGATTTGATAGCGCCTGGCCGGCACCGAAGACATTGAACAGGCGCAACGCGACCGCATCGATGCCGTAGGCTTCGCCGAAGATCAGCACGGCGCGTTCCTGGGCGTATTTCGTCAGCGCGTAGATCGAGGCGAGGTCGACCGGTTTTTCTTCATCCGTAGGCAGCGGCGAAAGGGGTTCGCCTTCCGGCGACAGCGGATTCCACTGTCCGCTTTTGATGTCGCTCGTCTTGCGCCTTGCGTTGTCGATGCGCTGGCCCTCGGGCGTGGCATAGAGGCCCTCGCCATAGACGCTCATCGAGGAGGCGACGACAATCCTTTCGACCGGATGCTTGATCAGCGCTTCAAGCAGTGTCGCCGTGCCCAAATCGTTGGTGCCGACATAGCGGGCGATCTCGTACATTGATTGTCCGACGCCGACTTCCGACGCCAGATGAATGACAGCGTCGACGCCTTCCAGCGCCTCGGCAACGGCCTCGCGGTCGCGAATGTCGCCCTTGATCAGTTCGGCACCGGCGGGAAGCGCGACTGCTTCGCCTGCATGCACCTGCTCCAGCAGGGCGTCGAGAATACGAACTGAATAATCCTGAGCGATGAGTTCTTGTGTGACGTGGCGGCCGATGAAGCCGCAGCCTCCTGTAACCAATATGCGTTTCACGACGACTCCTCGGACAAGTGACCTCGGCGCCCCGAACTTTTCGGCAAAAGGTTTGTTCCCTGTGCTTCAACAAAGTTCCCTTCGCGGGCTTCGTCTGAAAGCAAGCGCAACGCCATCGGGCCGCAATGCGGGAACATTGCCGCCGGTATGCTGTTAGGGCGCTCGACAGCCGCCGTGACGCCGAAAGGCGAAGCCGATGATCAAGGGAGATTTCAATGTCGCAGTCCCAGACGACCACCAATCACGACGAAATTCGCAAATGGGCCGAGGAGCGACAAGGTCGTCCGGCGGTGGTCCGCACCAAGGGGGAGGGCGGCATCTTGCGGATCGACTTTGGCGAGCCCGAGGAAGCATTCGACCCTATCGATTGGGACGAGTTCTTCCGGATATTCGACGAGAATGATCTGGCCTTCCTCTATCAGGCCAAGACCAGCGACGGAAAATCCAGCCGTTTCAACAAATTCGTCGAGCGTGATCGCAAGAGTTGAGAAAGGCTGGCCTACGACCGGTGCCGCGGGCCCTAGAAAATCTCGAAATTCGCTGGAACAATCGACGGCCCCATTGCTTCGGGCCCTGAGCCAGAAAAGCGATCCAGCAATCCCCCAGGGAAGCGCCTTGGCTTCGGCCCAGGAGAATTCAATGCATCAGCTTTGCGCCGTGGGCTTTTGCCACTTCTCGCATGACGTCGTTGAGCCAGTTTTCGGTGGACTGGCCAAGCTGCCGGTGGTCCACGTCCCGGATCGCTTGCTCGAGTGTCCTCTCGACCAGCCGGTCCGATGCGTTGACGTCCCCCAGCAGAAGACGCGCCGCGAGGCGCAGTTTGGGCAAAAGAGTGAAAACGTCGTCTGGCGGGGAGGGCACGGAGATGTCCGCTTGTTCGGACCCCTGCGGCGGAAAAAGGGCATTGAACACAGCCTTGCTGCCCGAGGATTTCCGCAAATTGCTGGCGTAACGGAGATGCTCGGGGATGGCGATGTCGTTGTCGCCGCTGAAGAATACGAACGGGATACCGCGGCGCATCAACTTGTCGGCGATCGGAAACACGCGTCGGCCGTTAAGATTGACGTCCAGGATCGCAGCTTCGGCTTGATCGGTATGTTCAGACGCCTGCTCGACGGTAGCCGCGGGCCCGAGGATGATAGCACCCATGTTGCTGAAAAACCTCGCAAGATCTCCCGCCATCGACCATTCGTCTTCAACAATCAGAATATGCAACCCCCGCAGATCGCGCACGTCGTCATCCTTTCTTCGAACGGAGTTTAGGATGCAAAGAAGCCACTTCCGCTTTCCTGTCATCCAGCGCCGCCTGCAATCGTTTCGCAAGCGCCAGCATGCGATCCGGGACGGGCCCATCGAGACCTTCGATTAATTCAGGCGCCCCCGGCACCATTGGCGCCAGGAGTTTCAGGCCAGCAGAGCGTTTTGTCATTGAACCACCATGGATATCGGGTTCAACGTCATGCATGCTGACTTGTTCCATCCTCCCTGCGCGCTATATGGTTGTGTCCTGTCCGATCCGACCTTGAGAGACTTCATGTCGGTCGGGCGAAAGGGGGGACATGCCGTGACAACCCGATCAATCAAGTTCCCCATCGTCGGCATTGGAGCGTCCGCGGGTGGCATTCCCGCAATGGAAGGGTTTTTCAAGGGCATCACCGATCGGCCCGGCATGGCGTTCGTGATCATCACGCATCTCAGTCCCAAGCGCAACAGCCTGCTGCACGAGGTCATCGACCGCTACACCGAGATGCCTGTCGTGGTGGTCGAGGACGGCGTGGCTGTTGAACCCGACCATGTCTATGTGATGCCGGAAAACGTCACTCTGGTCATCGAGAATGGCGTGCTGCACCTGCGGCGGCCCAATGGGCTTACCCAGGAGCGCAAACCCATCGACATCTTCTTCAGCGCACTCGCCGAAGACCAGGGAGAATACGCGGTCGGCGTCGTACTGTCGGGAGGTGATTCCGATGGAACCTTGGGTGCGAAGGCCATCAAGGAGCGGGGCGGGCTCACCGTGGCGCAAGCGCCGGACGGCTACGGTCCGCGCAATCCCGACATGCCGCAGAGCGCTATTGCCAGCGGGCTCATCGATGTTGCCGTGCCCGCCGAGGAGATTGGGGCGAAGCTCGAGGCTTACGCCCGCGGCTTCGACACGCTGGACGGGCTGACGAACGAAGAAGACGACCATACGGCCGACATAGATAAAGTCCGCGAACAGATATACGGCATTCTACGCAGCCACTCCGGCCACGACTTTTCAGGCTATAAAACCAAGACGTTCCTACGCCGGATCAAGCGGCGCATGCAGATCGCCCAGATTCAGTCCATCAGCGCCTATATCGACTGGCTGAAGAAGGACCCTCGCGAGGTGATGAACCTGTTTCGCGATCTGCTGATCAATGTCACTAACTTCTTTCGCGATCCCGATGCCTTCGAATTGCTGGAACAAAAGATCATCCCGAGGCTGTTCGAGGGCAAGACCGCCACCGACACGGTTAGGGTCTGGGTTCCCGGCTGCGCCACCGGCGAGGAGGTGTTCTCCATCGGCATCCTGCTGCGTGAACACATGGAAACGCTTTCTGCCGTTCCGCGCGTCCAGATATTCGCCACCGACATAGACGAGCCGGCCCTGGCGGTGGCGCGCGCGGCACGCTATCCCGAAGCCTTGATGCAGGGTCTTTCCCCGGAGCGCAAACAGCGGTTTTTCAACGGCGATGGCGAGAGCTACGTCATCAGCAACGAGATCCGGGAACTGTGCATCTTCTCGCCGCATAGCGTCATCCGCGATCCGCCCTTTTCGCGCATGGATCTGGTTTCGTGCCGCAACCTGCTGATCTATTTCGGCCCGGCCATTCAAAGCCGCGTTCTTCCTGTCTTCCACTATTCGCTGAAGCCGGGTGGCTATCTTTTCCTCGGCACGTCCGAAAGCGTCGGGCAGCACGAAAATCTGTTTGCCACCGTCGACAAGAAACATCGCCTCTTCCAGGCACGGGAGCATGCCTCGCCACATATTAGGCTGCCGGCCCTTATTGGGGATGTCCCTTCCGGCGTCTTTCCCGCCGAAACCGCTGGCTTGAAGAAGGGCACGATCGGATATCCGCTGCGCCAAGCTGTCGAGGCGCAGGTGCTGGAGCGGTTCGCGCCGCCGCATGTCCTCGTCAACGCCGAAGGCGACGTCGTCTACTATTCGGCGAGGACCGGCAGATACCTCGAAGCGCCGCAAGGCATCCCCAGCCGGCAGTTGCTGACAATGGCGCGCCGCGGGCTTCGGTTGGACCTGCGCGCCGCATTGAGGGAGGCGACGACGACACGCCGCACTGTTGTGCGGGACAACCTCGCCGTCGAGGAAGACGACGAACGCGTCCAACCGATCAGGCTGACGATCGAACCGCTCGCTGAGAGGGGCAATGGTGAGCCGCTTTACCTTGTCCTCTTCGAGCCGTCTGGCCCGACCATGGCCCGGTCCGATGAGGACGATGGCAGCCGTGACAGCGACAGCACCGCCGATCTCGAGCGGGAACTGCGAGACACAAGAGAGCGTCTTCAATCCACCATAGAGGAATACGAGACGGCCCTCGAAGAGGTGAAATCGTCGAACGAGGAACTCGTCTCCGTCAACGAAGAGGCGCAATCCACCAACGAGGAGCTTGAAGCGTCCAAGGAAGAGATGCAGTCGCTCAACGAAGAACTCAACACGATCAACGCGGAGTTGACCAGCAAGATAGAAGAGCTCGATCACGCCAACAGCGATCTGCGCAATCTGTTCGAAAGCACCGACATCGCGACCATTTTTCTCGATCGCAGTCTTGTGGTGCGGACCTTCACGCCGGCGGCCTCATCCTTCTTCAGTCTGCGCCCCTCCGACGTCGGCCGGCCGTTGACGGATCTCTCGAGCCAACTCGACTATCCTGAGTTGAAGCAGCACATCGACAAGGTTTTCGAGACAGGCGAGATCCTGAACCACCATCTTGCGCGCGATTCCAGGGGTCTGTTTCACATGGTCCGAATCAATCCCTATCGGGACAAGGGCAACAGGATACAGGGCGTCGTGGTGACACTTGTCGACGTTACCACCCTGGCGCGGGCGGAAGAGCATCAGCAGGTGCTCATCTCGGAGCTCAACCATCGCGTCAAGAACATGCTGGCGGTGATCGCCAGCATCGCCAACCGGACGCGGGACAGTTCGGATACAAAGGAAGAGTTCGCGGAGGCCTTGATCGGCCGGCTGCATGCCATGTCCCGGGCCTACGGACTGCTGACCCGCGAGAGGTGGAAAGAAGCTTCGGTCAAGGAACTGCTCCACCAGGAACTCGAGCCGTTCGGCATCGAACGGATCGAACTCGATGGCGACGACGTAAGACTCGGCCCGCAGCAGGGGCTTTCCCTCAGCATGGCCATCCATGAATTGGCAACCAATGCGGCCAAGTATGGCGCCCTGTCCAAGCCTCAAGGCAGGATCGGCGTCAGATGGGCGATGGATGGCGATAATTTCACGCTTGGCTGGCGCGAAAAGGACGGCCCTCCGGTCAAGGAGCCGTTGAACAACGGCTTCGGCCTGAACCTGTTGAAGGGGGAAATCGGCTACAGGCTCGGCGGCCAGGTCGACACCTCCTTCCGCAAGGAGGGCCTCGATGTCCAGATCGCTTTTTCGGCAAACCACAAGGACGCGCCGTGAGCGACAGACCTCGCGTTCTGGTGGTGGAGGACGAGTGGCTGATCGCGGAGGACGTCGCGTCTGACTTGCGTGCAGCGGGCTATCCTGTGGTCGGGCCTGTTTCGTCCGTTGCCGCCGCACTTCGGCTGGTCGAGGCCGACAAGGTCGACATGGCATTGCTGGACGTTCAACTTAACGCCGAAACGAGCCTGCCGATCGCGGAGATATTGCTGGCTCGCGGCACTCCTTTCGCGTTCGTAACGGGATATGGGCGGGGCGATCTTCCCGCCCGGTTCCGAAACTGCAAATTCGTGGCAAAACCCGCAAGCGAAGCAGCTATCCTCACTGCCGTGGCCGACCTGGCGTCGCTTCGCGCCAAGAAGTCGTCATGATCTAAAGAGCCAGCCCGTCGCGATCAATCCAGCGGCTTGTCGGTGGGCCGGGGCGTGGTGCTCGCCTGGCGCGGCCGACCGGCATTTCGGTTGGCGACCGGATTGTCCAATGGAACGCTCGACGGACGCGACGCGCCCGAGGTCCTTGGCGTCAGCGGTTTTGCACCGGCATCCGTGTCGCTGGCATCCCTCCTTGGGTGCGGCAGGCCCTCGGCGTTCGGTGACCGGACGGCGGGTTTCGAGGCAGAATCTTCCTTGGCCATGATGGTTCCTTTCCTTGCACGAAACGATCTCAATCATCGGCAAGATTGAAAGTTCCGCGACCGCGACGGCACCGACGCCGTCAACGGGAGGGCACGAGCGAAGACGAAACGGTTCTCGTGCCGATGAACGGCTCACCCATGCGGCCGCATGACCACCTTGATGCAGCCGTCCTGCTTGTCGCGAAACGTCTTGTAGAGATCAGGCCCGGCTTCGAGGCCGGCCCTGTGCGTGATCACGAAGGACGGGTCGATCTCGCCGGTCTGGACCTTGGCCAAAAGCGGTTCGAGATACCGTTGCGTATGGGTCTGGCCCATACGGAACGTCAGGCCTTTGTTCATCGCGGCGCCAAAGGGGATATGATCGACGAGGCCGATATACACGCCGGGGATCGAAATGGTGCCGCCCTTGCGGCAACAGTAGATTGCTTCGCGCAGCACATGTGGCCTGTCGGTGCCGAGGAAGGCAGCCGCCTTGACCTTGTCGAGCATGGAGTCGGCACTGGCGCCGGCGTCGGCTTCGGTGCCCACGCAATCGATACAGCGATCCGGCCCGCGGCCATCGGTCATCGCCATCAGGGCGTCGTAGATATTTGAATTGCTGAAATCGAGTGTCTCGGCCTTGCCATGCTCGCGAGCCATGGCCANAACCTTGTCGATCGCGATTACGCGACCGGCGCCGAGCATCCATGCGCTCTGGATGGCGAACTGGCCGACCGGACCGCAGCCCCAGATCGCGACCGTGTCGCCGGGCTCGATGCCGGCGTTCTCCGCTGCCATGTAGCCGGTCGGAAAGATGTCGGAAAGAAACAGCACCTGCTCGTCATCCATGCCTTCCGGCACCTTGATCGGGCCGACATCGGCGAATGGAACGCGCAGATATTCGGCCTGGCCGCCCCAATAGCCGCCGACCAGATGCGAATAGCCGAACAGGCCGGCCGGCGATTGTCCCATCACCTCCGCCGCTTGCTTGGCATTGGGATTGGACCGATCGCAAAGCGAGAACAGCCCCTTCTGGCAAAACCAGCACTCGCCGCACGAAATGTTGAACGGCACCACGATGCGGTCGCCCTTCTTGAACTTGGAATGGCCACGGCCGACCTCCACGACCTCTCCCATGGTCTCGTGTCCAAGCACGTCGCCCGATTCCATGGTCGGCATGTAGCCGTCCATCAGATGCAGGTCCGAGCCGCAAATGGCGCAGCAGGTGACCTTGATGATGACGTCACGGTCATCCTCGATGGACGGATCCTGCACCTGATCGCAGCGTATATCGCCTTTGCCGTGCCATGTGAGGGCTTTCATCGTGTTGCTCCTGCGTTGACTATTTTGAGGTGTCGGCAAATTCATCGTTCAGCCGAAGTGGGCTGCCACCGACGATTATCTTGCGATACTCATAAAGGGCCTGCGTTCGCGGACAGGAAGAGATCAGTCTCTGGACGCCGAACCCGGCTCGGCCATTTTGCGGTGCTGTTCGGCCAGCGTGCCTGCCGGGGTGATATGCGCGGCGGCGACCTGCAACTTGTTCGTCCAGCCGCTGATCACTTGTTCCTCTCCCGCCATCATCGCCTCATAGCCGGTTTTGGCGACGTCGGCCGGATTGTCCTTCTCATCGGTGCCGACCTTTGTATCCATCATTTCTGCGCGTTCGAAGAACCGCGTCTGCGTCGCCCCGGGCATCAGCACCGTGACTGTGACGCCGGTGTCCTGCATCTCATGGCGCAGTGCGATCGAGAAGGAATCGATGAACGCCTTGGTGCCGTTGTAGACCGCCTGGAAAGTGCCGGGCATGAAGCCGGCAATCGACCCGGTGAACAGAATTCGGCCACGGCCGCGGCGTGCCATCCTGGCGCCGAGTTCATGCGCGAGGTAGACCGTGCCGGTAATGTTGGTGTCGATGACCCGGCGAACTTTCTGCCAATCCTGGTCGAGAAAGCCGTCGCCGAGTCCGCGTCCGGCGTTCAGGAACAGAAGGTCGATGTCGCGATCGCCGATCTGCATGATGAGTTGATCGACGCCCTCGACGGATGCCAGATCTGCCTCGATGGCTTCAACAGTCACATTATGCGAAGCCAGAGCCTCGGCCGCCTGTTGGACCGCGGGCTCGTCGGCGGCTATGATCAGGTTATAGCCGTCCTTGGCGCATAGTTTGGCAAGTTCCTTGCCGATGCCGCTCGATGCGCCCGTCACCACGGCCAGCTTTGCATTGGTCATCATGTCCTCCGAAAACCGTTCTGGCCGAACCAGCGGGGTCCCTGATTGTTCCGCGTGGACCAGATCGAAATGCTGGCTGCCGGAGGACCATGCCAGTCGACTCCCTTGGCGCGTTCAGGCGCGAACGACTCGGGGACGGCGAAGTGGAACAACTGAGGTCGATCCATGTTCGGTGTCGTGCGGCGTCGTCGCTCCCCTAGTTTGACGCCGCGCGATCGGGTTCCCCTCAGCCTGATCAGCCCGCGCGCTCCCCTGCCGGGAGGCGCGGGCTTTCTCACCAGCTTGGCGGTCATGTCTTGAGTTCATCTGGGAACAACCCACACACTCGGCAGTTCGGCCGCAGGAGAAACGAAATGCGATATGCCGATGAAATCGCGCTCAGGCGCGTGAAGATGCTGGTCGAACAATATGTATCCGCCAGAAGCAGGAGATATGATTTCGTCTCGACCGAGCTGGCGTGCAAGGCCATTCGTCAGGTGGTTCGCAGCCCCATCGACGATAGCGAGCTGGATCATTTGCTGGCTAAAAGTGCCGTCAAACAAGGGCTTTCCATCCGGTTCGACCGGATAGGATCCTTGCAGGCTGCTTCACCCGAACTCATCCAGGAAAAGTCAGTATGAAAGCGATGTGGTTGATTTGGTCGGCGTCGGCGTTGCTCGTTTTGGCGGCGTGCAACAACAATGCCGACCCGGTCAAATCCAAGACGGATACGATGAACAGCCAGCCGGTCGACAAGAATCCAACCACGGATACCAATCCGACACCGCAGTCCAGTACCGGCGGGGACCAGCAAGGCACGCAGCCGAGGCAACCGGCATTACCGAAGCCGTCTGGTGGTTAGGGGCAGCGTTGTTGCTTGTCGGGTTGTAACGCCGGCGAGAGTCGTAAGTCGCGCATGAGCCGACAGCAAAGCGACGCCGCGTCTGGTTTCGACAGATCGGCAACGGCAGATTTCATGACGCTCTTGCGAATGCGAATTTCAAACCTCGCGCTTCTTGACCTTCCGGAGCCCGCGNCGGCAGATTTCATGACGCTCTTGCGAATGCGAATTTCAAACCTCGCGCCTCCTTGACCTTCCGGAGCCCGCGAAGCGCGCGGCGCTGGCGCGACCCGGCCGCGCTCGATCCCTTAAGTTGCCACGCTGCTGGGGCGACGGCCGGTGCCCGGCCTCGGTGCCACCTGGCTGTGGAACTATTTTCGTCATTGGCTGTTCGGCAGGCTAAGGGAGCCGCAGGATGGAACGACGCAACGCACTACTCTCGCTGGTGATAGCCGGGGTCATAATTGTCGGTTTCCTGATCGGCTTTCTCTACGTCGATATGGGGTGGCGCACCTCGCCCCTGAAACGAGCGCCTGAACAGAACCAGGGCGGCAACGCTCCGGCCGACACCTCACCGGCCGCGGGAGTCAAGAAAGACCCCAAGGAAAATACCGAGATGCCCGCGCAGCAGTGATTCACCGCTCGCCAACAGCCGCAACTTGGTCAACAGTCCCGCCGTCTTTCATATCACAGCCGAGGGCGTTGTCTGTCATCCACCGTGTTGTGTCTGACGCTTCTTCTGCTCTCGGTCTGGTTGGCCGCTGGTTTTTCCCACTGGCTCTGGCTCGCGCTTCGCATATCGAACCGACGACAGGAGCTTGCGTGCTTCTCGGAACATCTCCGCTGGACTGACCTTTATCAGGATGGAGAGCAAAAGCTATGGAGCTTGGTGATGGGTATACTTTCCGATCTGGACAAGAAGCTGACGGACAACATGTATGAACATGGCAGCGAGCTCACCGACGCAGTTGCGGACCTGCCGCGGCCCGTCGTTGAAACCGTCGACCAGCTGATGGTTTTCATTCAGCCCGAAGCGCGCGAGACAGTGAGAAAACAGGTTCTTGGCCTGGTCCACGAATACAGGATCGAGAACCCTACAGACCCAACAGAGCAGGATTGAACTAGCCGTTCTGGTCGATCGCGTGGGGCGCGGGCTGGCTGCCGCCATCATTGCTCGGTCTATGGCTGCCGAACCACAACCAAGCCGCAATGACGACGACTGCCACGATGGCTATCCAGACTATCAGACGAGGCATTGCGGAATCCTCTGTGCCAGCAGCCCATCACGTCGACGATCAGGACGGGTCGCCACTTTCCCCCCTGTTCCAATCCCACAATCGATGCTTTGTTCCGCTTGAATTGGTTCTGTCGTGGCCTGCGGGCCACTGTCGCTGGTCCTCATGTCCCGCGGTCGGCGCCTGTCCGAGCGGTGGCGTTTGATTGACGGGCAAACCGGGCGCTCTAGATCAATTCACGCCGACCGCGACTTCCATCGGCTCGGGGAGACCAGTCTCGTGGCGCATAAAACGCCGGCTTTGACCTTTAGTGGCCCTTATCCCAGGCTGAGTTGTTTGTGCGTGCTGTTGCTCACGGGCGTCTTGGCGGGATGCTCGTCTTCCGACCAGATCAAGCAGCAATCACAAACGGTGGCCTCCGCGGCACAGACCGTATCGATGGTGCTCGATGCCTGGATGGATGGGGCGGCGCCGTTCGCATACACATCCGGCACGCTGCGGTCGACCGGCAAGACCCTGGCCGACGCCGAGGCACAAATCCGATCGGCCGGGACGGCCGAATCCGCCGAGCAATCTGCTTTGGCGGCAGCGGTCAAGGATCTGTCGGCCGCGGTGGCTCGCGCCGAGGCGGGATTGCAGGCGGACAGTCGAGCGGAGGTCCAAAACGCAAGGCAGGATCTGCGGCAGGGCTCGCGCACGCTTGCCACCGCCTATGCCAGATATTTCGCGCCGAAGCCATGAAGAAGCTCGTGGAAATATCGCTCGGCGTGGTTACCAGCGTTGGCGGCTTCCTCGAAGTCGGATCGATGGCGACGGCGGCCCAAGCGGGCGCAACCTTCGGTTTCCAGTTGATCTGGGCCGTGGTCCTCGGCACCATCTGCATCATCTTTCTGGTGGAAATGGCCGGCCGGTTCGCCGCGGTGAGCCATCACACGATCTGCGACGGCATTCGCGAGAGATTTGGTTTCAACGTCTTTGTGTGGCCGTTGCTTGCCACCTTGCTGCTCAGTCTCATGGTGCTCTCCGCCGAGATCGGCGGCGTTGCCATCGCACTCGAACTTGCCTCGGGCATAGGCTTCCAGTGGTGGGCTCTGCCGGTGGCTTTTCTGGCATGGCTGCTGCTCTGGAAAGGCACGTTCGGTTTCATCGAGAAAGGCGTGTCGATGCTGGGCCTGGTGACGTTGTGTTTCGTGGTCGCGGCCGTGATGCTGAAACCCGATTGGACGGCGGTCGCGGCTGGCGCGGTGCCTTCGCTGCCAGCCCACGATACCGCCAATTACTGGTTCATGGCGGTCAGCATTCTCGGCGCCTCGATATCGCCCTACCTGTTCATGTTCTATTCCTCGGGGGCTATCGAGGACCAGTGGGACAAGAGCTATCTCGGCGCCAATCGGGCCATAGCGGGACTGGGGATGACCTTCGGCGGCACCATTTCGATCGGCGTGTTGATCGTGGCCGCTCTCGTGCTGGCGACGCACGGCATCAACCAGGTCGACGACTATCACCAAATGCCGTTGATGCTGATCCCGGTATTCGGCTTCTGGGGTTTCATCCTGTTCGTAGCCTCTCTCGCCATTGCCTGCTTTGGCGCTGCACTCGAAGTCGCGCTGCAACAGGCTTACCTCGTGGCGCAAGGTTTCGGCTGGACCTGGGGCGAGGACCGCAAGCCGCGCGACGATCCAGGCTTCAG
This sequence comes from Mesorhizobium sp. LNHC229A00, assembly GCF_000502415.1. Taxonomy (NCBI): domain Bacteria; kingdom Pseudomonadati; phylum Pseudomonadota; class Alphaproteobacteria; order Hyphomicrobiales; family Phyllobacteriaceae; genus Mesorhizobium; species Mesorhizobium sp. LNHC229A00. Next base: position 476,819 of record NZ_AYWQ01000003.1, on the reverse strand, counting down.
CGCCGTGTATACGGTATCCCTGTTGCTTGCGGCCCTCCCGATCATGCTTGGTGTCGATCCGTTGAGGCTCACCATATTTTCCATGGCGCTGACGGCAGCCAGCCTGCCGTTGACGGTGGTTCCATTCCTGTTTCTGTTGAACGACGAACGCTACGTCGGCGAGCATCGCAACGGCATTCTCTCGAATGCCGCGGTCATCTTCATCATCGCGCTCGGCTTTGTGCTGGCCGTGGTGACGATCCCGCTGCAGATATTCGGAGGCACCTGATGGAGTTGCTGCGTGATCTCCTGGACAAGCAGGTGGTCGACCGCCGCCAGGTCAAAATCGGCAAGGTCGACGGGTTGGTGGCCGAATTGCGCCAGGGCAAGCCCCCAAGGATCGTCGCGATCGAACTCGGCTCCATCACTTTGGCGCGTCGCCTTGGCACATGGCCGGGACGATGGATGGCGCAACTCGCGGCAAAGCTGGGTGGTAAGCGCCATGGCGAGCCGCATCGGATCGCCTGGCACAAGGTGAAGGATATCGGCGTCGACATCGAGTTCGATATCGATGTGCGTCGGACGACGATCTTCGCCTGGCAGGACTGGTTGCGCGATCATGTCATCGGACGCATTCCGGGAGCTTGATGATGACCATCGTCAATCTCGAACATCTGGCTGGGCGACGCGTGCTTTCGCAGCGGGGCAAGAGCATCGGCTATATCGAGGAAATCCGCGCCGAACCNCATCTGGCTGGGCGACGCGTGCTTTCGCAGCGGGGCAAGAGCATCGGCTATATCGAGGAAATCCGCGCCGAACCGGATGGCGACGATTTCGTCGTTACCGAATTCCATGTCGGCGTCTACGCTGCTTTCGAGCGTCTTTCGGCCTCGGCCATAGGCGTGGCCGTGCTCGATCTTTTTGGGCTCCGCCGTCGCGGTGGCCTATACCGCATCCCCTGGGACAAGCTCGACATCTCTAATCCTGCGCGGCCGCGCCTGCTGTGCCCGATGACCGAACTTCCCGGTATGAAGAGCGCACCCGATCTTCCCGAATAGGCCGTCGCCGCGCTTCCTCGCAGACCTTGTCACCGTCACCGTAGCATGCTCGCCGCCAGAAAAACCGCGGCCGCTACCAAAACGACGGCTGCAACGACCAACAGCGGCCAGTTGCTGCGAGGCCGCGGTTCCGGCTCGCCTTCGACCGGCCGCATCGCGTTGGCGAAGCTCGCTTCATTTTCGAATTTCGGCCGGCGGGAACGTGGCGGCTCTGTTGGGGGCGGATTTTGTGTGTCCGCCGCCTCGGCATCGGTCTCCATCGGAGCAACGGCAGGATCGAAGCCCGGCGTTTTGTCCTGCGTCTCTCCCGACTGGATCTCGCCTCTGGCAGAGACCGGTGTAGGAATTGACATCTTGGCACTGACCTCTCGTTCGAACCAGGCTCTACCAAATCAGCGGCTGCGGTGCACATGGGCCCAAGGGCTAAATTTGATCGCCGAGCAGAATCCTGGCGTCCTTGGCCGCGACGATGAACGCCTGCCGTGCAACCCTTGGAGGCTTTTCGCCACGCATGACCGCAAGGCAGGCCTTGATGGCCGCAAGACGCCTTTCCGAGGTCGGCTTCGGCCAGTCCCGCAGCAGCACTTCGGCGGCATCGGACACAGAGACCACAACCCTGTCGCGGTCTATGCGGCCAGGTTGAATGACGATCGGCTTTCTGAAATGGCCTGTGCGCACCCGCCCCTCCAAGACCTTCCCCTGTTGCTCCACGAAGCCCTTCCGCGGACGGCCTCTAACGCCGCGACGGTCGATTTGTTCCAGTGCACCTGGCGTTGGAATTTGGAATAAACGACGCCTGAGCCACTCGTCTCCACCATGGTTTTCTGGCTCTGCCGGGGTCTGGTGCATGGGGCTTGGAGAGCGGAACAAAGCGCATCTTGGCTTGTTAGGACGCAGCGCAAATTCGCTCACTGACAAGGACAAAGCCAATGAAAACACGACACCTTCTCGCATCCCTCGCGGTTGCTTCCACGGTTCTCGCAATGCCTGCCTTCGCGGCCGACAGCGCCCAGGATTTTGTCGACAGGGCTGCCGTCGGCGGCAAGTTTGAAGTGGACTCGAGTCAGATTGCCTTGGGCAAGGCCCAGGACCAGCGCGTCAAGGATTTTGCCCAGATGATGATCCGGGACCACGGCGCCGCCAACACCAAGCTGCAAGCGGTCGCCGGTGAACAAAAACTGAAGGTGCCCTCAGCGCTCGATGCTCAGCATCAGGGCGATCTGGATAAGCTCAAGAACGGGCAGGGGCCGATTGATCCGGCCTATGTCGACGCGCAGCGCAAGGCGCATGACGAAGCCGTCAAGCTGTTCGAGGATTATGCAAGCGGGGGTGACAACGCCGCGCTCAAGACTTTTGCCCAGCAAACGGTCGGCACGCTGAAGATGCACCAGCAGGCGATCGAAAAGATCGCCGCCGGGCAAGATTCCATTACGGGAGCGACAACGCCGGCGGTGAAGACCGACAACACTGCCAACGCCGCCGCTCTTGTCCCCGGCGCAAACAGCTTCACCGAATCCCAGGCCAAGAGCCGGATCGAGAATGCGGGATATTCGAACGTATCGAAGCTGACCAAGGACGATCAGGGCATCTGGCGTGGCCAAGCGGCCAAGGGAGGCGAAAACCTAAACGTCGGGCTCGACTACCAGGGCAACATCGTTGCCGCAAGCAAGTGAGCGTGGATCAGGAGAAATCACATGAAGACGGTAACTGGACTGTTCGACAATTATGACGACGCGGCCGATGCGGTCGGCGAGCTTGAGGCGACGGGAGTCCCACATTCCAATATCAGCATCGTCGCCAACAACTCGGATGACTGGTACGACACAAATCGTTCGGAGGCCGCTGAAGACGCTGGCAGCGGTGCCGGAATCGGAGCCGTGATCGGCGGCGCCGGGGGCTTGCTCACGGGACTGGGCGTCATGGCCATTCCGGGTGTTGGCCCGGTGGTCGCGGCCGGATGGCTCGCCGCCACCGCCGCCGGCGCGGTTGCCGGTGCCGTGGCTGGTGGAGCGGCCGGCGGCATCATCGGCGGTCTGACGGAGTCGGGTGTGCCCGAGCGCGATGCACACGTCTATGCGGAAGGTGTACGCCGCGGCGGTACCTTGGTGACGGCTAGGGTTGAGGACCAACTTGTGCCGAATGCCGAGGAGATTTTGGGGCAATCCCGATCGGTGGACCTGGCCGAACGCCGCAGATCGTACGAGGCCGATGGCTGGACCGGCTTCGATGCCAATGCTGGCGAATACGTGCCGGGCGAGATCGATCGCGACGGCGGACGCGCAATCAATCGACCCTGAAAGCGCTCACGTTCCTCTGACTGGCACGCAGCGACGAGATCGCGGAAATCGATCTTGCCGCGCTATGCCGGGGCGCTTTGCGGCGTTTAAGCACCATCGAACCCATCTCGAGGGTATCGGGTTGGGTTCGATCGCATTTGAGGCCATATTCCCTGCGGAATCTCAGCCGCTCAGAACGGATCGCTCCGTGACCAACCGGACACCCCGCCCGCAAGGAGGAACCATGGAGGGGTCGACGTTGTTGTCCCAGCGGCCGACTTGTCGGTTGGCGGGCTAGGAGCAATCATTGATGACCACGGATCGATCACGCGAAAACGTTCTGGTTTCGCTCCCGTTGATCAATGCAAAGGCGGCGCCGACCCTTAAGCACGCCGGGGCGGAAGTTTTCTACATGGAAGCGATCCGCGAACTCACCGCCACGGACATTCCCTTTCTGGTTGCTGGAACCTATGCGGTAAGCGCCTATACCGGCGTCACTCGCCAGACCAAGGATCTCGATATCTTCTGCAAGGCCGGTGACTACGCGCGGATCCTCGCCCATTTCAAGGAGCTTGGATATGCCGTCGAAATCGAGGACGACCGGTGGCTTGGCAAGGTGTTCAAGGGCAGGCATTTCTTCGACGTCATCTTCGGATCGGCCAACGGCATGATGCCTGTCGGCGATCGATGGCTGGAACATGCCCGACAGATCGAGTTGCTGGGCAGCCGTGTGCGGATCATCGGACCGACCGAACTCATCTGGTCCAAATGCTTCATTCAAGACAGGGGCCGGCACGACGGCGCCGATATCGCCCACACGATCCTCAAGGCACACGACCAGATAGATTGGCACCGGCTGCTTTCCTATCTGGAGGTTCATTGGGAGGTCCTGCTGATGCAGCTCATCAACTTCAGATGGATTTACCCAAGCGAGCGCGATCACATCCCGGCATGGCTCCTCGATGAACTGCTCGACCGCCTCGCAAAGCAACGGCAATTGCCGTCCCCCAGGATGAAGATCTGCCGCGGGCGGCTGCTGTCGCAATCCGACTACGAGATTGATGTCAAGGAATGGGGCTTCGCCGGCGTCGGAGGTGTGGGGGATTTTCGTGATGCCTGACCGCCTGGAGAACGTCGCGCCGAAGGATAGCGCACGGACACTTAAAGTTGCCGCCATGGGGGATCTGCATGTCAGGGAAGATCCCCGAACCTCGTATCGCGATCTCTTCGGCGAGATATCCAGGGAAGCCGAGATTCTCGTCCTGACGGGAGATCTCACCAATCTCGGCAAGCCTCGTGAGGCGGAGATGCTCGCCGAGGACCTGCGTAACTGCTCGATCCCGGTAGTGGCGGTGCTCGGCAATCACGACTACGAATCCGGCGCGGTGGACGACGTCGCAAACATCCTGCGCCAGGCGCATGTTCACCTTCTCGACGGCCATGCGGTCGAAATCGAGGAGGTCGGCTTCGTCGGCGTGAAAGGGTTCGTTGGCGGCTTCGGATCGCGCATGCTCGGCTCCTTCGGCGAACCCACGATCAAGGCGATGGTCTCGGAAAGTGTCAACGAGGCGATGCGCCTCGAAAACGCGATGCGCCAGGTACGGGCGAAGCGGACGCTCGTGGTCCTCCACTACGCGCCGATCGCTGAAACCGTCGAGGGTGAACCGCTGGAGATATTTCCGTTTCTTGGCTCTTCACGCCTTGCCGAGACGATCGATCGGTTCAAGGTCAGCGCGGTCGTGCACGGTCACGCGCATCGCGGCTCCTACGAAGGCCACACGCCTGGGGGCGCCAAGGTCTACAACGTCGCCATGCACGTGGCCAAACCGAACGGTCGCCCCTATGCCTTGCTGGAACTCTGACGCCACGGCATCGTGCGAGCATTCAGTTTGAAGGCTCCGCCAGGAAGTGGCGGCGCAGTAGTGCGAGCTGACCACGGTTGTTTGCCGGCGATATCATTTTGGAGTTCGTCGCCAGTGGCGAATTCGTCAAACCTCCGTCTTGTCGAAGCTCCGCCGGGCGATAATTCTTCAGAAGGCGTGGGTGCTTCTCCCTCTCAGACAGGAGCCGACCATGAAACATCAGACACTCGACCAGCTCCAAACCGTCGCCAGGATTGAGCCGCTGGCGCCGTTTTCGGTAATGACACGTAATGAACGCATCGCGCGTTGGGCTGAACTTCTCGAGCAAAATCCCGAACGATGCCTCGGTGCGCTAACCGGCACGGAACATTTGCGTCCCGAAGCACGCGCCATCGCACGTGGGGAAGGATCGGCACTCGCGGTTGCCTTCGAAGACCCGATCTTGCGTGCATCGGGTCTGGGGGACGACACATATGGCGAGGCAAAGCGCTTCTTCGAATTGAGCGACTGGCAACTCCACGACATTGTCTGTGATTGCCACGTCGGTGCCACCATGAAAGCACGATGGGCCGCGGCTCGGGTCCGTGCAACGATCAGCGGGAACAGGCTCTTTGCATTCTTGAGGCGGTGCTTGATGCGGTGAGACCAGCGGGAGGTCGTTGCATGTCCGCGACGACCTCCTACACCGCCCAATGCGCAAGCTATCGCCGATCGTCCTCGCGGTAGAGCTGGTCGGTAGCGCGGTCGCTTTCCCTGCGTTCAACCGGACCACGGTTACGGCGGGTTACCAGGACATAGGCGATCAGTATGATCAGCAGCGCTGGCCCGCCGGCGACAACGATTAGCCACATGATACCGTCAGACATTGGAAATCTCCTTTCCTCCACAACCGGCAAGGAGACGATCCGTTCCGCTTGGATCGCGGCGCTGACCGGCGATCGGTTCCCGTCATCCAGGGGGTCCAGACGCCCCGCTATTGCCACAGGCCGATCGCCACCACCGCCATGATCAGGTATCTTGGCTGGACGATGCGACATCGGGGTAGGGAAGATATTGGATCTGGCAAGCCAGCGAGCCGAGGGAAATTCCATCGGCTTCGGCAAGGAAGGTCGCCAGTTCGTTGTTTTGGCGGCCCGATTTTATGAAATCCGCGGTCACCGCCTCGGCGTCGCCTTTGATATTGGCCGCATCGACACCATGGCTTTCCCACAGTGCTCTATAGTGGCGGATCAAGGTCGAGTCATCGGCTGGAGAGCCCGCGCGAATAGTGTAGATCATGGCCTTGCAACGCCCACGGATCTGGGCCGTTCCCACGCCGACACAACGGGCCAATATTTGAGGCTCGACTGAGCGGGAGAGCCTTGGCGCTCGTGCGGGTGGCGATGGCGCAATCTACCTGAAAGTTCCGTCAGTCCGCAGTCTTGCCCAAAGTGTCGGCGACGACCGCGCCGCGCTCACCCATGGGAACCGCAGGGCCTGTGGTCGAGTCACAGGCTGTCTGATGTTCCATTTCCGCGTTGATGGCGGCGCCGGCGATCAGGATGATGACTGAAATCCATGTCCACATCATCAGGCCGACCACGGCACCGAGCGAGCCGTATGTCGCGTTATAGTTGGCAAAATGCTGGAGGTAGAACGAGAACAGCCACGACGCGATGATCCATGCCGCGGTTGCCGCAAGCGCTCCCCAGCTCAACCATCGCCATTTCGCATGTTCCCGACTTGGCCCGAAACGGTAGAGCAAGGAAATGCCGGTCAGGATCGACACCACCAGGATGGGCCATCGGGATACCGCAACCACGGTTTCTGTCCAGGCATCAAGGTAGAAAAAGCGCAACAGCGCCGGAACAACACCCACCGTAAGCAGCAGCACGATGCCGATGAGCAGGGCTCCGGCCGTGAACAGGATCGACATCAGATTGAGGACAAGGAACGAGCGTTTCTCACGCTCTTCGTAGGCGATGTTCATCGCGTCGAAGAGTGCCTTCATGCCGCTGTTGGCGCTCCAGAGGGCGATTGTCAGCCCAATGAAAAAGCCTGTGCCGAGAGCGCCTGCTTTCTGGCGGGCCAAGGCCTGCAGCTGATCGCGGATGAGATCGAGCCCACCCTGCGGTAACAATCCCTGGAGGTAAGCGACATCGTCGGCGACCGTGACCGGGTCCGCGACGAAGCCATAGATCGAGATGAAGGCCGCCAGGGCGGGAAACAAGGCGAGCAGGAGATAGAAGGTCGCGCCGGCAGCCACCAGCAGAACCCGGTCCTTGTTGAACTCTTCCCAAAGTCGCCAGAAGATGTCCTTCCACCCCAGCCCAGTGATTTGAGATGGCCATGTGGCGTCGCGCCCCCGGCTTCCTGGCTCCCGCCCTGCTGGGGCATTGCCGTCCTTGGTTGTCGAGGCCGCGCGGCTGGCTGCTTCCTCATCGATCAGCGAGGGCTGCTTGTCGTTCGGCGGAGAACCTCTTTGTGGTTTCAAAGCCATTACCGGGTTCGAGGACGTCCAAAGCGTGGCTGACAACGCGGGACAAAGACACCCGTTCCCGCCGTGCGGCCGATCATGATTTTCCTCCTTACCTGCATCTTTTGCGGCCGAGCGGCGTTTGAAATTGGTCAAGTGAACGGGTGTGTCCGATGAGAACGACAACCAGGGATAAGCTCAGGCGCGAAGCGGCGTTGTCCGAGGACGCCGACCTGATCGTCAATCGAACAGCCCACTTCATTGGGGATTGGATCGAAGAACATGTCGTTGACAAGTCTATCCCTATGTCCGGCATCGATGTCGCGGAGGAACTCGCAAGTCAGTGCGTGGCGGATGCGCAAGACGAGGGGATCGCGGCGCAGGACATCCAGGATGAGGTGGGCGATCTTACTGAATACATCGCGGAAACGATCGATGAAGGGAACGGCTCCCCCTTGGAAGGCGTGGCCACGGTGGCAACCAGAATCGCGGAACCTCGTTTGTCGAGTGTCAGCCCGAGGAGATGGCGATGACGAGGTTCCTGTCCTTTCTGGTCCTGGCAACGGGTCTTGCGCTCACCGCATGTGACAACAGCACCGAGCCGACGAAGGCCAACACCGACACCGTCACCAAGAACCCGCCGGTCGACCAGGACGCCAGACCGCAGTCGACGACCGGTGGCGATCAGCCAACTGCCCCGGCGACCAAATGAACCCGATTTCCTATTGCGATACGCCGCTGCTACTTGCGTGGCTGGCCTGAACGATGAGGCTCCGGTCATTTCCCCGGCGCGGCTAGGCTGATGACTGCACAAGCCAGGATTTACGGAGGGACCGGAACCTCAATCCACTGCTGCGCATTTCGACTTCACGCTTGGAAGACAAATGTCATCCAACCATCAAGACGCTGGCCAAGGAGAATTCAGATGCAAGGTTCAGAAGCGATTTCCAGGCGCCCTATCGGCGGCATGAGCATAGAACCATTCCTCGGCACGGTGACGGTCCGTTTCTCCGACGCGATAGTCGCCGCAAGCGACCGTGCGAAAATTCTTCGGGAGGAGGGCCATGAGCCGGTATTCTATATCCCGTTCGAGGATATCTATTTCGACCTCTTCGAGAAGACCAACACCACCAGCGAATGCCCGTTGAAGGGAACAGCGAGCTATTGGCGCGTTCATGCTGTCGGCGGCTCGGCCGATGACTTCATGTGGGCATATGAGACGCCGGACACCGCGGCCCTGGCGATCGCGCGTCATGGCGCCTTCGATCCGAAAAAGGCACGTATTGACGTCGATCCCAAGGAGGACAAGCGGCACACTCCACATGTCATGGAGTAGGATGCCGCCTCGACCTTCGTTCTTCTTGCTTGTCGCCATGCCGGCAAGTCGCCGCCGTCGGGATCAGCGGCAGCGGTGCGAGTCCGAGCCTTCCCCACATCGATCCACTCTCTAGAAGCCTCGTTGCGGCCGCTTCGATCGGTTTTAGCCGTGCCTCACCGACCCGCGGGAGCAAATCACCCTTTCGCGATCAGGCAGGGTTTTGTCGCGCTGCATTCGGAACAATGCCCGGAGTAAAAGGTTAGCGGCGAAACCAGTCAGGAGCGGAGCCATGTCCGAAACCCTCGTCTCAAAGCCAATTGGCCTCAGCCGGAGACGTTTCATGACGGGCACGGTTTCGGCCGCTGCGGTCGCACCGCTCCTGCCTCCTAAGGCCAAGGCGGATGAAGTGGCCGCGCCCCGTTCCAAGCTCCGGGAGCCGGTCGTCACCTCGCTTCGTATCAACAGGCAGGCTTACGAGCTTTCGCTCGACACTAGGACCAGCCTGCTCGACGCCTTGCGTGACCACGTTGGGCTGACCGGGACGAAAAAAGGCTGCGACCATGGGCAATGCGGCGCATGCACCGTGCTCGTCGACGGAAAACGGGTCCTCTCCTGCCTGAGCTTCGCGGTGATGATGCAGGGCAAGGATGTGACGACCGTGGAGGGGCTCGCCTCGCGCGACGGCGCCCTGCATCCGATGCAGCAGGCCTTTATCGACCATGACGCCTTCCAGTGCGGCTATTGCACGCCGGGCCAGGTTCTGTCGGCCATAGGCTGCGTCAACGAAGGCCACGCCGGTTCCGAGGCCGATATCCGGGAATATATGAGCGGCAACATCTGCCGGTGCGCTGCATACCCCAACATCGTGGCGGCGATCGTGCAGGCTCGCGACGAAACCGGGAGAGCCTGACATGCGTCCTTTCGTTCTCGAGCAACCGGCCAACATCCCGGCGGCTGTCGCCCTCGCTTCGAATTTTGCCGCGCCGGATCGGCCGCCGACCCAGTCAGACATGCAATTCATCGCTGGCGGCACCAATCTAGCCGACTACATGAAGCTCGACGTTGCCCAACCGAGCCGCCTCCTCGATCTCAATCGTCTCTCCGAGCCGGCGCTTCGGCAAATCCGCGTCACCGCCGAAGGGGTTCGTTTCGGGGCGCTGGTGCGGATGGGCGAGGCGGCTGACGATAAAGACGTCAGGCTTTATTATCCGGTCATTGCCGACAGCCTCAGGCTGGCAGCCAGCGGTCAACTCCGCAACATGGCCAGCCTTGCCGGCAACGTGCTGCAACGGACGCGGTGCGAGTATTTCAGGGAGATCTCATGGGCCTGCAACAAGCGCCAGCCGGGTTCGGGCTGCGCGGCAATGGACGGTTTCAATAGGCAACACGCGGTGCTGGGCGTCAGTGACGCCTGCATCGCCACCTATCATGGTGATTTCGCCCAGGCACTGATTGCCCTTGACGCCAACCTCCATGTCGAGGGTTCGCGTGGCGCGCGCGAAATCCGGTTCGCCGACCTGCATCGCTTGCCCGGCGATACCCCTCATGTCGAGACCGGTCTCGCTGCTGACGAGATNGCTTGAGATTGCGCGCGGCCATGCGCTGGTGCTGAAGAACCCGGAACCCTTCGTGCTGTTCACCAATTTCGGGCCGGCCGCACTCGAATTCGAGATCCGCGTGTTCCTGGCCGATGTGATGAACGGCAACAACGTTCGCGAGGCACGCATAGCACTTGGCGGCGTCGCCACGGTGCCGTGGCGGGCGAGGGAAGCGGAAGCGGTCCTGCACGGCAAGATACTGGATGAGGCAACGGCGCGGGCGGCCGCGGAGACGGCTTTCGCCGATGCCAGGCCGCGCGACCACAACGCGTTCAAGATCGAGCTTGGCAAAAGGACGCTGGTGCGGGTGCTCCTCGAAACCCGTGACATGAAGGTGTGATCATGAACGCAGCCGCTCCGCAGCCCAAGGAGAACATGGGTGCCCCGCTGCCGCGCATCGACGGGCGGCTGAAGGTGACCGGTCAGGCGACTTATCCGGCGGACCTCCCGGCGGCCAACGTCGCCTATGGCGCGCTGGCCACCAGCAGTATCGCCAGGGGCAGGGTGACGGCACTTCACCTGGACAATGCCCGAGCGGTGCCGGGCGTGCTCGACATCGTGACCTATGGCGACATGGACGCGGTGGACAAGCCGAAATTCGGCAACACCGCCGCCGCCTCGATCGCGCCCCTGCATGACCGGAAGGTCTTCCACGACGGGCAGATCATTGCCTTGGTGGTCGCCGAGACCTTCGAGGCGGCGGAGGAAGCTGCGCTGCTGATCCGCGCCGACTACGCCGAGGAGAAACCGAGTGCGGGCTTCGACAGCCCTGGAGCAACGACCGTTGCCGCCGCGGGCAAAAGCCCGATGTTCAAGGAAGACGTCAAGTCTGGCGATTTCGACGCCGCCTATGCCGCTGCTCCGGTCAGGATCGATGCACGCTATTCGACACCGACGCAGCACCACAACCCGATCGAACTGTTTTCGACGACGGCAATGTGGCAGGGCGATCAACTCACCATCCATGAGCCTTCCCAGAACGTCACCGGCTGGAAGGCCGAACTTGCCAGGCAGTTGAAGATCGATCCGGCAAAGGTGCGCATCGTCAGCCCATACATCGGCGGCGCATTCGGCTCGAAGGGGCCGATGACGGCCCGCACGGCGATCGTCGCGGTCGCTGCAAGGCGTCTCGGCCGGCCGGTGCGTTGCGTGGTCAGCCGCATGCAGGCGTTTGGTACCCAGACCTATCGCGCCGAGACCAGACACCGGATCCGAATGGGCGCCGACAAGGACGGCCGCATAACAGCTTTCGCGCATGAGGGCTGGGAGGTGACATCGCGACCCGATCCCTATGTGGTCGGGGGAACGTCGGCGACCGGCCGTATGTATGATTACGGCGCGGTGCTTACGCAGGTGTCGCTGGTCCAGGCGGACCGCAACACGCCCGGCTACATGCGTTCGCCTCCCGAAACGCCTTACGTCTATGCGCTGGAGAATGCCATGGACGAGATGGCGGTGGCGCTGGCCATGGACCCGGTGGAGTTCCGAAGGGTGAACGAGCCAAAAGCCGAACCGATCGGGAGAAAGCCGTTCTCGAGCCGCTCGCTGATGCAATGCTACGACCAGGCGGCGGACGCATTCGGCTGGGCGAAGCGGGACGCCAAGGTCGGATCGATGCACGACGGCGACTGGTTGATCGGCATGGGTTGCGCGACGGCGATCTATCCGACCTCATCGGCTCCCTGCGCTGCGCGCGTGTGGCTGACCGTCGACGGCGATGTACGTGTCCAGAGCGGCTCGCATGAAATCGGCACCGGGGTGCGCACGGTCGCCGGCCAGATGGCAGCAGAGCGCCTCGGTGTCGCCATGGACAGGGTCAGCGTCGAGATGGGCGACAGCACCTTGCCTCCGGCGCCCGTGTCGGGAGGGTCTATCTCCACCGCAAGCGTCTGTTCGGCGGTACTCAAGGCCTGCGACGCGATCAGGACGAAGCTGTTTGCCGCGGCGATCGGCGAAGGTGGTCCGCTTGCCGGCGCCCACAATGAGGAACTGGATATCCTCGATGGCAAAATCATTGCCAAGGGCGGCGCTTCGGCAAAGGTCGAGGACGTCTTGAAAACCCTGCGGGTGGGGGCGATCGAGGAGTATGCCGAGTATGCGCCCAAGGGGGCGAGCCCCGAAGCGCTCAAGAAGCTCTATGCCGGCCAGCCGGAGTTTCACGGCGGCGAGCAGGACGAGGATTCGGTGAAATATGCATTCGGCGCGGAATTCGTCGAAGTTCGCATCAATCGCCTTACCAGGGAAATCCGCGTGCCGCGCATTGTCGGGGCCTTTGCCGCCGGCCGCATCATGAACACGCGCACGGCGCGCAGCCAACTGATGGGCGGAATGATCTGGGGCATCGGCCAGGCGCTGCATGAGGCGACCGAGGTAGACAGCCGCTATGCGCGATACGTCAATCGAGATCTGCAGGACTACCTCGTGCCGGTCAACGCCGACATCAAGGATCTCCAAGTGATCCTGGTTCCGGAGATTGACCGAGAGGTCAATCCGGCAGGCGTGAAGGGCCTCGGAGAACTGGGCAATGTCGGCACGGCGGCCGCCGTTGCGAGCGCGGTATACCATGCGACTGGCAAACGAATCCGCGATCTTCCCATCAGGATCGAGCAGCTTATCGCCTGATCGGGCTTACCCATGGGCGGTCTGATTCACGAATTATTACGTGAGGGAACGTCCGGGCCGCCAGCGTCTTTCGTCCCGTAGGCGGGTGGTCGTCTCGCACGACTCAATGGAGATGAAGATGCCCAATCAAGGCGGTAGCCACGAACAACACGTGAAAGCAGGCCAGCAAAGCCATAAGAACATGGACGATAAGAACCGACGTCAGCGGCAGGAAGCCGGTGACAATCAGCGCCAACAAGGCGGCGACAGCGTCGGCACGACGCGTGGCGGAACCCATGAACATGTGAGAGCTGGTGGCAAACCTGTGTGGCTGCGTGCCCGTCGCGAGCGCTGGGGACGGGCTCCGGAGTGATAGTGCTGCGCCAGAGTCGACGCCGCATGCTTAAGCCGAAAGAGAGACAGATTTGATGCCCGATCCGAGAGAACCCGACCCTAACCGCGACGTACCCATGCCGGCTCCCAATTGGAAGCCCAAGCCGATGGGCGAACCGGAGCCGGAAGGATTGCCCGATGAGGCGCCGTTGCCCAATCCTGACGAGAACGAAGAGCCCCCGATGCATGCGGTCGGCTGAGCGGAATCCGCCCTCTGTTTGGTCACTCCTCGTCGAAGCGGCCGCCTTCCCTTGAAGGATCGCGTGACAGCACCGCTTCCTCGACATCGTCGGGCAATGCCTCGTCGCTTTCCTGGTAGGGGTTGTCGTCATCTTCCTCGGGCAATTCGCCGTCGGCCTCGTCTTCCACCTCGACGTCATCCGGAAGGATTCTCGCGCCTGCGAGCGCGTCCCAATCCTGCTGCTCTACCGTGGGACCTTCAGTCTCCGTCGGGTCTTCGTTCTGAACTGTGGGTTGCTCACTTTTGCGGGGGTCCATCGTCGTTCTCCGAAATCCGGGGAGTTTGCCCCGGATCGCCTGAAGCGCCCGGGGCAACAGCTCGCCAGCTAGGCGGCCTGTTCCAGGGCACGTTCGTTGACACCGCCCTCGCCAAGGCTGGAAAGTGCCTCGTCGGTCGCCGTCTCCTCCTCGAGGGTCTCGTTAAGGAGTTTGACCACGTCGCTCTTGCCGAGCTGTTCGGCCCAGGCGATCAGCGTCCCGTAGCGCGCGATCTCGTAGTGTTCGACGGCCTGCGCCGCCCCGACCAGCCCAGCATCCAGCGCCGGGTCGCCCTTATATTCCTGGAGGATTTCCGAACCCTCCTCGATGATGCCGTCGATGGCCGGACAGGTTTTGCCCCGGGCCGGCTTGTCGAGGAGTTCGAAGATTTGTTCGAGGCGGTCGACCTGGCCCTCGGTCTCCTGCAGGTGTTTCTCGAATGCTGCCGAAACATCTTCGGATTCGGCGCCTTTTGCCATTTTCGGCAGTGCCTTCAGGATTTTCTTCTCGGCGTAGTAGATGTCCTTCAGCCCGTCGAGGAACAGGGCTTCAAGGCCTTTCGTTGCCGCTTTCTTCGCAGTCGCCATGATTTTATCTCCAATTGTCGTGAAGCCCACCAGCGGTGTAGCTGGAGCACAACTTGCTGTGAGGACGGTTGTTCCAGCCATCTCGCAATGACGCGCAAGCGTGTCCGCGGCGCGAACTCCGTCACTGGATCTGTTGCATGGTGCATTGACGCGGCGCCTTGTCCGGCCGCCAGCGCAACAGTTTGGTGCCATGCCGGAACCTGTCGCCGGTGACATGGTCGAAGCGGACCTCCACCACCAGTTCCGGCCGCAGGGGCTCCCATTCGCCGCTGCGCTGCGTGCTCCAGCGGCTAGGCCCACCCGGCGCCTTGCCGGTGAAGCCGGGCCCGCCACGCAGCTTTTCCAGCTTTCGGGTGACGCCAGCCCGGTCATCCCTGCCAATGGTCGAGGTAAAACCGACATGGTCGAGTTTGCCGCTCTCATCATAAAGGCCGAGCAGGAGCGAGCCGACCTCCTTGCCGCCGGTCAGATAGCGGAATCCTCCAACCACGCAGTCGGCCGTACGCAGCCGTTTGACCTTGACCATCGCGCGTTCCCCCGGCCGGTAGGGGTCGGCCAGCAATTTGGCGACCACGCCGTCGGTGGAACCATGGCCGGCTTCCTCAAGCCAGCGTCTGGCGGTCGCCGGATCGGTCGTGCGGGGCGAGAGCCGCAACCCAGGCTTGGCGCAGTCCTGAACGAAGCCCTCGACTGCCAGGCGTCGTTGCGTCAACGACTCGCCGAGCAGGATCGTGTCGCCTGGCGCGACCGGCATGTCGAACAGGATCAGCCGGGCAGGCGTTTGCGCGCTCAGCTTGCGGATGCGGCTTTCGGCTGGGTGAAGCCGCATCTGTAGCGCGTCGAAAGAAAGCTGGCCTTCGAGCTCGATGACGATCTCGCCATCGACGACGAAATTGCGGGCCTCGACCTGCCGCAGCATGGCGACGAGCTCCGGGAAGTAACGGCCGAGAGGTTTGCCGGATTTGGCGCGCAAGTAGACATCCGTGTCGCCTTTGAAGGCGAGGCAGCGAAACCCGTCCCATTTGGGCTCGTATTGCCAAAGGCCTTCCCCATCCGGCAGGATGTCGGCTGCCTTGGCCTCCATGGGGGGCGTGTCCAGGGGTAGGGCAAACCTGTCCGTCATTGCCTTTACTTTCTGGGGCACGGCGCCAGCGGCGAAGCCCGCCAGCCGCAGGAGCTTCAGGCACCGAGATCGATCAAAGCCACACCGAATTCAGCTCGCTTGCGGCGGCGCAGGTGACCCGGCGCTTCCACCACGGTGATTTCCAATGTCGGCCGAACGGTGCCTTCGAGCAGGTGGCCGCCTTTGGTCGCGCCGTCGCTCAAACCAAGCACCGCGTGGACATGAAGGCTTGGCTTGCCATCATCGCCCGTCGCGACATCACCGATCGCGCTCAGGACCTCGCATTGTTCGTCGACCGGGATTTTTCGATAGGTCTTCGCCTCCAGGTCGAACCAACCGACGGTGGCCCGTTGGAACGCGCCGATCGCCGTCAGGGAGGCGCTACCGATCTTCTGCTCGACCGCGAAGCTGGTCAGCGCCGCGAACGCTTCCTCGCCGGGGTCGAGCACCACGACAAATGTCCGTTGGCCATTGGCCTCGTTGACGAGTCGCGATTTCATGCCGGCGTTCCAATCCTCGCGGTCGGTCAGTGGGCGTGGTGTTCGGCGTTCCTCTTGCGGGTCGCCGCCGCCTTCTTTGCCGATTCGGACCGGCTGGCGGCCGATCGGGAAGCGGACGCCTTTCCGCCGCTTTTGCCGCCCTTGTGCGCCGCTGGGTGCCCCGTGTGCTTGCCACGCCCGGAGCCGCCTTCCTTCTTGCCGCCACCATCGTCCTTGTTGACCGTCGCCCATGCGCGTCGCTCGGCTTCCTTGTCGGAGACGCCACGCTTCTCGTAGCCTTCGGCAATATGATCGGCCTTGCGTTCCTGCTTGTCGGTGTATTTGGATTTCTCGCCTCGGGGCATGATCGTTTCTCCTTCTCGATGGAGGTTGAACGCCAAGCCGGCGCCCGGGTTCCAAGCGCGGTCAGCCTTGCCCGATACGCCCTATCGCGGCGGCTGTTGCAGCCAGGTAGGTTCAACCGATCGCGAACCTGACCACCGCCGCCAGGGTCAGGATGCCGACCAGTCCTGCCACGAAGATGATCCGGCGCGTGCGGGTTCGCAGGATGATCTCGCCTTGGCGCGCTGGGACGACAGTCCATTTTCGCCGCGTCCGTCTTTATCGTCTTTGCCATGCCGGTCATCGCTCATGACCGCCTCCTGTCGGGCTGTTACGCCTCGGGCGCAGTCGCGGGTGCCGTGTAGCGCCGCCGAACGGCATCGAGCACCCGTTTGCGGCTCTCGTCCGCCGACAGCTTGCTGTCCTTTTCCGCCTCGGCGGTTTCGCGGGCGAGGTCCTTGTCCCTGATCTGGTGGCGGAACCATTTCGAATAGTCGCCCGCGCGCAAATGGAACTCCCAGGTCTTGTCGTCTATGCCTTCGGCCATCTGAGCAAAGATCATCAGATTATGGGCCCTGAGGTTCATCGCATCGTCGGGACCGCGGAAATAGAAGCTGCCGGTCTCATCGAGTCGACCCTCGGCGTATTTGCGGCTGTGGCGCTTGAGAGACTGGCGAGGTTCTATGACCTTGACCGTCGTGATTTTTTTGCGCGCCCCCGGCCGCCAGAACAGAACCCGATCGCCCTTGGGCGTGGGAATGTCCTTCGGCGGCTCGATGCCGGTCTCATGGCAGAAGGTCTTCACCACGTCCTTAGCCTTCGGGCCAAGGGCGATGACGGCCGTCATCAGACGCAGGGCGTCGGTCGAAATCGCCTCGGGATGGACGGTGATCAGGATCGTGCCCGGCAATTCCAGGGAGAGCACGGCGCGGGTGTCGTCGCGCCGCTTCGGAAGAAGATGGTGCGCTTCGTCGATGACCAGCCAATGCGGCCTTGCGGTGCGGCGACGGAAACTGCCAAGGCCAGGCAGCAGGTCGGCAAAGAAGTCAGGCCGTTCGTTGACACGCAGCGCCAGCCCGTTGACGACGACATTGCTGTCGGCCTTGGCGATCAGGTCGAGCACCTGTGCCTTTGTCGGCGCGCTCGATGCATCCCCCAGCCGAACGGCGCCCTCGAGGCCGTCATAGTCACCCTCCGGGTCGAAGACGCAAAACTGAAATCGGCTGTCGACGAAGCGTTCTGTCAGCGCGGTGGCCAAAGTGGATTTGCCGATGCCCGAACTGCCGGCGATGAGCACGCTTTCGGTCGGCGACAGATAGATGTCGTCGCCACCGGACGATCCCAGGACAATCCCGTCGTGACGTTTCGGCACGATCCCGTGGTCGCTTTTGATCAGCTTGACGATCAATTCCTCGACGCCTTTGCCGCGTGCACCGCGCGTGACCAGGTCCGCGGTGCTTTTGACCGCGGGAATGGCATTGTCTACCGCAACGCTGCAGCCGCAGGCTTTCAGGAAGGCGTGATCGTTCTCGGCGTCGCCGATACCCACAACATTGTGCGGCGACAGGCGAAGGTCCTCGAGTGCTGCCGCCAGCCCGGTGGCCTTGTTGACGCCGCTCGGCAGGATCATTACCGCGCCCTTGTTGAAGATGATCTCGAGTTCGAGCCCCATCTGCTTGATGACCTCGAGCACGGTCGCCTGATGCGGTTCCCAGGTGGCGACGATTGACCGTCCCACCGAAAGCGGCTTCACCCCCTGCTTTTTCAGCCTGGCGACGAATTCGGGCTCCGGCGATGGTGAGATCGCCCGCTCTTCCTCGCTGGCCGGTGTGTAGATCAGGGCGCCGTTTTCGGCGACGACCTTGTCGAACAGGCCGACATCGGGAAACACGCGCTTAAGGTCGGGCAACTCGCGGCCGGTGACCAGAAGCAGTTTGCGGCCACTTTTCTTGAACCGCTCCAGCGCGGCGAGCGTCTTGTTGGAGACCGTCCCGTCATGTGCGAGGGTCCCATCATAGTCGGTCGCCAAGGCAATGAAATACATTGCGATGACCTCAGTAGCCGCCGACGATCGGCAGGATCTCGCCGGTGATGTAACTTGAGCAGTGCGGGGAGGCGAGGAACACATAGGCTGGAGCCAGTTCCTCCGGTTGGGCCGGCCGTTTCATCGGCGTGTCGGCGCCAAATTTCGAGACGTCGTCGGCTTCCTTGTCGGACGGATTGAGCGGCGTCCACACCGGGCCAGGCGCGACCGCGTTCACCCTGATGCCCTTGGCGATGAGGTTGCCCGAAAGCGCTCGCGTGAAGGCATGGATGCCGCCCTTGGTCATCGAATAGTCGACCAGCTGCTTCGAGCCTTCTATGCCGGTTACCGAACCCGTGTTGACGATCGCCGAGCCCGGCTTCATATGCGGCACGGCTTCCTGCGCCATATGGAAATAGCCGTAGAGATTGGTCTTCAGCGTCGTGTCGAAATGTTCTTCGGTCAGGTCGCTGAAGTCGCTGGAATGGATCTGGAAGGCGGCGTTGTTGACCAGCACGTCGATGCGGCCGAATGCTTCGACCGTGGTCGCCACGGCATCGTGGCAGTCCTGGCGTTCACTGACGTCGGCCTTCAACAGGATGCAGCGCCGGCCTTCTTTTTCAACAGCGGATTTTGTGTCTTCGGCGTCTCTGTCCTCGGCCAGGTAGACGACCGCGATGTCGGCGCCTTCGCGGGCGAACAACACCGCCACCGCGCGTCCGATGCCCGAGTCGCCACCAGTGATGAGAGCCACCTTCCCTTCGAGTTTCTTTGATCCGACATAGTAGGGTGCATCGTAGAGCGGAGCGGGCTCGATCGCCGCTTCATGCCCGGGTTTCGCCTGATGTTGCTCGGGGAAGGGCGGCTCGGGATAGGTCCGCGCGCCTGCCTGCATGGCGTGCTCCGTCTTTCCGTTGCGCTTCGATTTGTCCTTGGCATCGATGCCGCGCTGGATATGGCGCTGCTTGGCGGCTTCACCGGCCGTTTGTGACTTCGTCTGCATGATCGTCTCCTCGGCTGAAGAAAGTTCAACGCGCGGCAGACCGGCAGGTCTGCGCGACGCAGAGGCTTGTCAGAAGGTATCGCCGCCCGTCCGTGTCAGTCCTTGACGTAGGCGCCGGGTTGGCGGCCCGACCTTGGAGCCTTCGCGTCCTTCGAGTGCTCGGAGATCGCCGGACCCGCGCCGGATGTCTTCTCCGTCGCGGGGCTGGGCGTCACCCTGCGAGGCGGGTTCTGTCCTTCTGACTGATGTGTCTGTTCATTTGTCTGATCCGCCGGTCGCGTAAGCCCCATTCCACCTGCCGGCGGCTTGTTGCCCGCTGCGTCAGACGAGAAATCATCGTTCGGATCCGGGCCGGTCCTAGCGGGATACTTCCGTGCGCCGGTTTCATATTCGGTTCTGTCGCGTGCCATGGCGTCCTCCATGTTTGACTGAACGGAAAACAGCGGCCGGGCGATCAGGTTCCGAACAAACGGTAATGGTCACCCCTTTTCGGCAACGGTCGCATCGCCCTTCGCGTGCGACAGTTGCCAAGTACATTGGATCGGGTGACGTCATCATCCGGCATGCAGACGGGCGATCGCAAACGACGTTTGCGCGCTGCCAACCTCGCGGCTTTTTCAAAGGCGGCTCCGCGGGAGAAAAAATCTTTCCCGATTTCGGCACACGGCGACCGTGAATTCCTTTTGTTCGGCAGCAATGTCTATAAAAACTATGGACATTGGCCAACTGGTTCGAAAAGATCACAGGGCATCCATCATGACCAATCCGGCCATTGTCGGCTTCTCCGGCAACTTCACGCGGCCCTCCAAGACCCGTGGCTTCGTGGACCATATCGTGACGGAGATCGCCGGACGATACGGCCTCGCCGCCAGTACCCACGACATCGTCGATCTCGGTCCCAGCCTTGGCAATGCCAAAGCCACGCGCGACTTGGACGTACAGGCTCGCGCCATCCTCGAGCGGATCCTGGCCGCCGACGTCCTGGTGGTCGGCTCGCCTACCTACAAGGGCAGCTATACCGGTCTGTTCAAGCATTTCTTCGATCTCGTCGATCCGGCTGCCCTCAGGGGCAAGCCGGTGCTGCTGGCGGCGACCGGCGGCGGCGATCGCCATGCATTGATCGTCGAGCATCAGCTGCGGCCGCTGTTCGGCTTTTTCGAAGCCTTTGCGCTGCCGACGGCCGTATACGCCTCGGAGAAGGATTTCGCTGATGGCGTGCTGGCATCCGAAGCGATCCGGGCCCGCATTGGCCTCGCCGTGGACGATGTCGGTGTAGCGCTGTTTGGCCGGCAGCACGCCAGGATAGCCGCCGAGTAGCGTGCTCGGAACATATCCCGCTCCGACCGCTGGCGCGCGCTGAGGCGCTTGTCTGAAGCCCGGCCGTCGAACGCGCCTGTGCGCCGCAGGGTGACTTCCATTGCACCGCCTGGCCGCCCGGTCGCAATCAGTGGACGCTGATGCTCCGCATGCACGGACGACCACGCCCGAAGATTATCCGCTGCTAAGACCGGAGCATAGCGGCGTGCTCTTCCGTCAGAGGCCGAACCGGTCCTTCACCCGGCCCGAAATGATCGCCGCCCTGACGCCAAGCGGCCAGAAGCGGTGGAGCCGGATTGGCTTCAGTCCCGATATCGGCATCGGGAAGGGAGTGGTCTCGTCGCCGCGCAGGCGGTTTGCCAGCGCATTGCCCATCGCCGAGGCCATGGCAACACCGCGGCCATTGTAGCCAAGGCAGATCAGCACGCCGTCTTCCGGCTCGTGAACGTGCAGAAGATGGTCTTTAGTGATCGCAACCCGGCCGTTCCAGCCATGTGTCCACCCCGTTCCAGCAAGCGCCGGCCAGAGCCGTAGCGCATAATCGGTGAGATAGCGGATGGCGGAAGCATCGCCGATGGGCCTCATCGGTCCCCGTCCGCCCATGAGGAGCCGGTTCTGGGCGTTGATGCGGTAGTAGACGGTGATGTTGCCGGCCTCGTAGACGACCGGTCTTTCGGGAAGAATTGCGTCCGCGACCGTGGGCGACAGCGGTTCGGTCGCCGCGATGGCGCTGAACACCGGAACCAGCGACTGCTCTAGGCCCGGCCACAAGTTTCCCGTATAGCCGTTTGTCGCGACAAGGACCTTCTCGGCGCTGACGGATCCGTTTGCGGTCTCGAGGACCCAGCGCCCGGCCTGCCTGCTGAGCGAGAGAACCTCGCTGCCGCCAAATATCCGCGCGCCGGCCTTCCGCGTGGCGGCCGCCAGGCCAAGCGCGTATTTCAAGGGATGGAGGTCGCCGCCCCGAGCATCGAACATGCCGAACATGTATCTGTCCGTGCCGGTTCGCGCCGCCATCGCCTTTGCGTCAAGCAAGCCGACCGGCATCCCCCGCCGCTCGCATTGGTTGGCCGTGGCCCGCACCGCGGCTTCCGGCTTCGGCCAGATGGCCGCGCGTATGGTGCCGTTCTGCCGGACCTCGCAATCGATCGACAGGCGCTTGATTAGGTTGAAGGTGAAATCCGGAGCACCGTAGGAGAAGTCGATCATCCGCGCCCCGAGCTCGGGGCCGAACATCGCTTCAATCGTGTCGGGATCGTATTTGAGGCCCGGATTGACCTGGCCGCCATTCCGGCCCGACGCTCCCCATCCCGGCTGATAGGCATCGAGCACGCAGACGTCGTCGCCGGCTTCCGCCAGATGCAGGGCGGTCGACAGGCCGGTGAAGCCAGCACCGACGATGGCGACCCTCGCCCGCCGCGCGCCGGCAAGGGAGGGGTAATTGCCGATGCTGCCAGCCGTATCGCGATAGAGGCTCAGGGGCGGGCTGCTTTCGTTCATGGACGGAGGCTTTCACGACAAGGCGGCCGGCTTGAGGGCACGATAGCTCTCAATGGCCGATATCCTGCACGCGCGGCAGACCCAGACTCTCGTGTTGGATACGCCAGCAATCCTGCATGTTTTCGGGAGGTCACGACATTTACGACAGGCCTGCCGCCCGTGGCATGTCGTGAGGAGCCAATTATGTGATCGCGCGTGCGACGGATGACGTCCTGCTATCGCAATCAAGTTGTTTGTACATGCTTGTACATGTAAATCGATCTGATAGTCTCTGCGCCAAGGAGCGGCCAAGGAGGATCACATGCGCAACGCTTCTCTTTTCGACCTCTCCGGCAGGAAGGCGCTTATCACCGGCGCCAGCCGTGGCATTGGCCGCAGCATCGCCGAGGCGCTGAGCGCGGCCGGCGCCGACGTCGCGGTCACGGCCCGTAGCCTGGACTCGCTTGATGGGACGACGGCGGCCATCCGCGCGGCCGGCGGGGTTGCGCACGCCATTGCGCTTGACGTAACCGATGTCGGCCAGTGCCGAACGGCTGCTGCCGAGGCAGATCGCCTGCTTGGCGGCCTCGACATTCTCGTCAACAATGCCGGACTGGAAGAGGTCCGGCCCTCGCTCGACGTTGACGAGCCGCTGTGGGACCGGATCGTCGACACCAATCTCAAAGGCGCGTTCTTCTGCGCTCAGGCGGCGGCACGGCAGATGCGGGACGCCGGGCGGCCCGGCGCCATCATCAATCTCTGCTCGTTGACTTCAGAAGTCGGCATTCCGACGGCGGTGCCATACGGCTCGTCCAAGTCGGGCCTGCTCGGCATGACCCGGGCGCTGGCAGCGGAATGGGCGCAGCTTGGCATCAGGGTCAACGCCATCGCCCCAGGTTATTTCAGGACAGCGATGACAGAGGTGTTCTACGCCAACGAGGCGTGGCGGCAATCCATGCTCGGCAAGATCCCGCAGCATCGTTTCGGCGATCTGCGCGACTTGCACGGCGTCGCCGTGTTCCTTGCTTCGGACGCGTCAGCCTACATTACCGGCCAGTCCATTCCGGTGGATGGCGGTTTCCTCGCATCGATCTGAGGCGGCTCGCCCAGTTCGGGAACAAAGTCTTCCGCAATGTGACCGGCCGGCGCATTGCTCTGAACAGAAGGAGCACCCCATGTCCGACATCAGCTTCCACGATCTGTCATCCCTAGATACTGCGCAACGGGCCGGTCTGCTGAAACGCGCCGAGGGCGATCTGTCGGCCTTCGTCGAAAAGGTCCGCCCGATCATCCAGGCCGTCAGGGAAGAGGGTGACGCCGCCCTGATCCGCTTCGCCAGGGAGTTCGACAAGGCCAATGTGGCGGAAGGCGGACTGAAAGTGTCGGAAGCGGAGTTCGACGCGGCCTTCGACAAGGTCGAGAAGGATGTCGTGGAGAGCATCAGGTTCGGCATCGAGAATATCAGGCATTTTCATGAGGAGCAGAAGCCGGAAACCATGTGGCTCAAGGAGATCCGGCCAGGCGCCTATGCCGGCGACAGGTACACGCCGATCGCATCGGTCGCGCTCTACGTGCCGCGCGGCAAGGGCGCCTTTCCGTCGGTGACGATGATGACGTCGGTTCCGGCTGTGATTGCCGGCGTGCCGCGGATCGCGATCGTGACGCCGCCAACCCCGGATGGGTCGGTGGACGCGGCCACGCTGGTCGCCGCTCGCCTTGCCGGCGTCGGGACCGTCTACAAGTGCGGCGGCGCTCAAGCCGTTGCCGCCGTCGCCTACGGCACCGAGACGGTGAAGCCGGCACTCAAGATCGTCGGCCCGGGCAGCCCCTGGGTGGTGGCGGCCAAGAGCGTGCTGTCCTCGATCATCAATACGGGCCTGCCTGCCGGACCGTCGGAAGCCATCATCTTTGCCGACGACAGTGTCGACGGAGGCCTTGCCGCGCTCGATCTGCTGATCGAAGCCGAGCACGGGCCGGATTCTTCAGCCTATCTGGTGACGCACAGCCGCAAGGTCGCCGAGGCAGCACTTGCTGCACTTCCCGACCACTGGTCGCGGATGACCGAACAGCGTGTGGAATTCTCGCGGGCGGTGCTGACCGGAAAGCGCGGCGGCATCGTGCTGACGGCGTCGCTGCAGGAAAGCTATCGCTTCATCAACGACTACGCGCCCGAACATCTGGAAATCCTGTCGAAGGAGCCGTTCGCGCATCTCGGCCCCATCACCGAGGCGGCCGAAATCCTCATGGGCCCGCATACGCCGGTCACTCTTGCCAACTTCGTCCTGGGGCCGAATGCGGTGCTGCCGACCAGCCGCTGGGCGCGAACCTATGGGCCGCTTTCGGTGACGGATTTCGTCAAGCGCTCCTCGGTCGGCTATGTCACCTCGGCCGCCTATCCGGAACTGGCGCAGCATGCTCGCCGGCTCGCCCGCTACGAGGGGTTCAGCTCGCACGAAAACGCGGTCTCGGAGATCCGCGACCGCTATCTCGCCGGTTGAGCGGAGACGATCGCGATGAAGGCGGCACGACTTTATGGACAGGGCGATCTGCGCGTCGAGGACATCGCCGCGCCAGGCATNGGCTGGGTAAAGCTCAGGGTCGATGCCGCCGGCATCTGCGGTTCGGACCTGCACAATTTCCGCACCGGTCAATGGATAAGCCGGTCGCCCTCGACGGCCGGCCATGAGTTGACCGGCACGGTGATCGCCCTGGGCGAGGGGGTCGATACCATCGCCGTCGGCGACAGGGTCGTCGCCGATTCCCGTTTCTGGTGCGGAGACTGCGCGCAATGCCGTGCCGGCAAGCGGCAACTCTGCGTCACGCTGGGCTTCGTTGGTGAAATCTGCGACGGGGGTTTTGCCGAACAGGCGGTATTGCCCGCACGTCTGCTGCATGTAATCGACGCCAGCCTTGACGAGCGTGTCGCGGCGATGGCCGAGCCGCTTGCCGTCGCGCTGCACGCGGTGCGGCGTCTGCCGAAGACGGCAGGTTCGGTTCTGGTCGTCGGCTGCGGGCCGATCGGCGGTCTTGCCGCGCTGTTGCTTTCGCGAACCTTCGCCGGCACGGTGCTTGTCGCCGACCGCAACCAGGCGCGCTGCGCCCGCGTGGCGCGGGTGACGGGCGCCACGATTGTCGGTCTCGACCGCGATGCCGTTGCAGCCGCTACCGCCAGCGTCCCGCTGCTGGCGGCCGTCGAGGCGACCGGCAGCGTCGCGGCGTTCGGCCAGCTACTCGGCGTTCTCGATCCTGGTGGCGCGATAGCGATGGTCGGCATCTTCCATGGCCGCCTCGACATCGACCCCAATGTTCTTGTCGAACGCGAGATCGCGTTGCTCGGCTGCCATGCTTTCGCGGACGAATTGCCCGACGCTGTGCGGATGCTGGGTGAACTGAGTGAACCGCTGCTGGCCCTTGTCGATTGCGAGATCGGTCTGGACGACATTCCAGCCGCCTATGAGCGGCTGTTGGCGGGAAGCAGCGATGGCTTGAAAACAATCATCCGCATGCGGCAACCTGCCGGAAAGGGTTTTTGAAATGATCGATTTGCCCGACACGGCAAGCCCCCTCTACGAGAAGGTGAAGGACTACATCCTGACCAACATCGGGACGGGCCGGTGGGGCAAGGACCGCAAGCTGCCGTCCGAGAATGAGCTGGTGGCCTCACTGGGCGTGTCGCGGATGACGGTTCACCGGGCCCTGCGGGAGCTGACCTCGGCGGGATTCCTGATCCGGCTGCAAGGTGTGGGAACATTCATCGCGCCGCCCCGGCCGCAGTCGACGCTGATCGAGATCAACAATATCGCGGCGGAGATCGTCGAGCGCGGCAACAGCCATCGTTCCGAAGTTCTCGTTCTCGAAGCGATGATGCCGACCAAGGAACTGGCACTGTCGTTCGAGTTTGCGAAGCGGGTTTCGATCTATCACTCCGTCGTTGTCAATTTCGAGAACGACTTGCCGGTGCAACTGGAAGAGCGTTTCGTCAATCCGGACCTGATCCCCGACTACGACAAGCAGGACTTCACCAAGACCGCGACCTATGACTACCTGATGCAGAAGACGCCGGTGACCGAGGTCGAGCATATCATCTCCGCGATCCCGGCTGACAAGGAGACGGCACAGCATCTCGGCATCGATGTCGGCAGTTGCTGCCTTCTCCTGCATCGCAGGACATGGACGGGGGCAGTCGTGGCCACGATCAGCAAGCTGACCTATGCCGGCAGCCGCTACTCGCTCGGCAGCCGCTACTCGCCTTCCAAAGCGAGCTGAAGGCGACGAGCCAATGCAAGCCGCCGAGCTGGATCAACCTGAAATTTGAGTCCCTCCAACTTGTATATGCATGTATGTATTTCAGCCTTGACATCCGCTGCCGCTGCCGCTGAAATATGTTAGCGCTTCAACCATGAAGTGGCGGGCAAGACGCCGAGGCACAGTGCCGCAAGAGCAGAACCCCGCAGTCTCACCAGACCGGATGCCTGGGTAAAAAGCGGTCTGATCATCAAGGGGAACGAAAGATGACGCTTAACCTAGCAGGACAATTTCGCGCGCTCGTGATGGCCGCCGCGATCGGGCTCGCCACCGCCCCGGCGGCCCACGCAGCCGATGCTGCCATCCCGACGACAGCTGAAGCTGGATCGTTCAAGATAGGCATCGAGCCGTGGCTTGGATATGGCCAGTGGCACGTCGCCGAGGCCAAGGGACTGTTCAAGACAAACGGTCTGTCGGACGTCCAGATCGTCAATTTTGCCGAGGACAAGGATATCAACGCGGCGCTCGCAAGCGGCCAGCTCGACGCCGCCAACATCGCCACCCACACGGCGATGGGCATGGTTGCGGCCGGTCTGCCGGTGAAGATCGTGCTGCTGCTCGATGTCTCCATGACCGCCGACGCCATCGTCGCGGGCAAGGATGTCACCTCCATCGCCGATCTCAAGGGCAAGCAGGTCGCTTTCGAGGAAGGCACGACGAGCGACATCCTGCTCAAATACGCGCTCGCCAGGAACGGCATGTCGGTCGCCGATATCCAGCCGGTTCCGATGCCGGCCGCCGACGCCGGCGGCGCCCTGATCGCGGGCCAGGTGCCGGTCGCGGTCACCTACGAGCCGTACCTAACTGTCGCCATGGCGCAGAACAAGGACGTCAAGCTGCTGTTCACCGCCGGCGAGGATCCCGGCCTGATCAGCGACGTGCTGGTGGTGCGCGATGAGGTGATTAAATCGCGACCCGGCCAGGTGCTGGCCATGATCAAGAGCTGGGACGCCGCGCTCAAGGACTATAACGCCGACACCCCCGGCGGCCGCGCCATCATCGCCAAGGCGGTCGGTTCCGACGTCAAGGACCTCAACACCGCTTTCGACGGGGTGCGCTACTATTCGCTCGCCGAAAACAAGACGGCGCTCACCGGAGAGTTTACCACCAAGACATTCGCCGATGTCGAAGCGGCCGCCAAGAACGCCAAGCTTCTGCAGGCCGATGTGACGCCGGAGCAGATGATCGATCCGTCCTTCGTCAAGGCGGCGCGGTGACGAGATCCGGATCGCGGTGGTAACGCGGATGTCCGGAGAGCCTCCCGCGAAAACCGGCTTGGCCCGCCCGGCACGAGCGCCCGCCGCAAAACAGGCAAGGCGACGCCGGTCCTCCGGGATCGGCGTGCCCATCGCCCGGTCGCGTTTCCTGGCGATAGCGGTGGCCGTCTTTGTCGGCCTTGGCCTCGCCTGGTGGGCGGCGACCGGGCTGGGATGGGTGAAACCCATCTTCCTGCCGTCGCCGGGCAGCGTTGCGACCCAGATCGCCAAGCTCGCCGCCGACGGCACCTTGTGGCTCGACCTCAGGGCCTCGATGTACCGCATTTCCATCGGCTT
Source organism: Mesorhizobium sp. LNHC229A00 (assembly GCF_000502415.1). Taxonomy (NCBI): domain Bacteria; kingdom Pseudomonadati; phylum Pseudomonadota; class Alphaproteobacteria; order Hyphomicrobiales; family Phyllobacteriaceae; genus Mesorhizobium; species Mesorhizobium sp. LNHC229A00. The sequence goes on along the minus strand of NZ_AYWQ01000003.1, from coordinate 448,570 downwards.
CCTCCTCGCCTCGGCACTGTCCATACCGATCGGCGTGCTGATCGGCAGTTTCCGCTCCTGGGAGGCGGCCATCGAGCCGCTGGTCGATTTCATCCGCTACATGCCGGTTGTCGCCTTCGTGCCGCTCTCCATCCTGTGGGCCGGTACCGGCGATACCCAGAAATTCCTGATCATCTTCATCGGCACTTTTTTCCAGCAGGTGCTGATGATCATGGACAATGTGAAACGGGTTCCCACCGACTTCATCGGCCTTGGGCGCACGCTCGGCCTGCCGGACCGCAAGATCCTGACGCGCATCGTCGTTCCCAGCGCCCTGCCGGGCATCTGGGACACGCTGCGCATCAGCCTCGGCTGGGCATGGACCTGGCTGGTGCTGGCCGAACTCGTCGCGGCGACATCCGGCCTTGGCTATCGCATTACCGTGTCGCAGCGCTATTTCCAGACAAACACCATCATCGGTTACATCCTGCTGCTTGGCGTGCTCGGCCTCATCACCGACCAAGCCATGAAGGCCCTGGAGAAGGTGCTGTTCCGACAGGAAGGCCACCCGCAATGAGGAACCGCCGGTGACTGTTCCCAAATTGCGCATCGCCGGTCTCGACAAGAGCTTCGGCACCGGAGAGCGGCGCACGCAAGTGCTGCGGGACATCAATCTCGACCTCGCCGACAACGAGTTCGTCTCCCTCGTCGGCACGTCGGGCTGCGGCAAGAGCACGCTGCTGTCGATCGTCGCGGGACTACAGGATTTCGACGCCGGCGATCTCAGCATCGATGGCGCGCCGATCCTGCAGCCGGGCCTCGACCGTGGTGTTGTCTTCCAGTCCTATACGTTGCTCCCCTGGCTGACGGCGCGGCAGAATATCGAGTTTGCCCTGAAGGCCGCCGGCTATGATCGCGCCGCCTGCCGCGAGATCGCGCTCGAGCATCTCGACCTCGTCAAGCTCACGCAAAGCGCCGATCGCTTCCCGTCCGAACTGTCGGGCGGCATGAAGCAGCGCGTCGCCATCGCGCGCGCGCTCTCCTATCGCCCCAAAATGCTGCTGATGGACGAGCCCTTCGGCGCGCTCGATGCTTTGACCCGACACCAGATGCAGGAACTGCTGACCCAGATCTGGGAGGAGCACCGGCTCACGGTGCTGTTCGTCACGCATGACGTGGAGGAGGCCGTTTACCTATCGGACCGCATCGTCGTCATGGGGATCGGCCCGGGACGCATCATGCAGACCTTCAACGTCGACATCGAACGCCCGCGCCGGGAAGAGGTCATGGAGACCCCCGCCTTCATGGATTTGCAACGCGGCGTGCACAAGGCGATCCGCGAGGCGTCGAGACGTCCCGAAATGGCGTGATGCCAGCAACCTTCGTCGGCCCCGCGGCGGACAGGGATCACGGGCCGTGGGCCGAGCGTCCACTGGATGGTCCCGCAAGCGCTCGCGACAAGCTCATCCACGCCACCAGCCTTGGCGGCGTGCTGCAACAGCTCAGCGTGTCGCTCGGCGTGTCGATCGCCGCGATGCTGCTGGGCCTCATTGCGGGCAAAGCCACGTCCTGACGCCGGAACTCGTTGGCGGCAACGTCATGGGATCTCGCAAATAGGTTTTGTCGGAGGCATCAGGCAATCCGTCGGCTCGCACCCTGCCGGCACCGGTCACGTCGCTTTGCCGACCGAAGCGTCCGTTCCCATTTCTTCCTCGGAAACGTCGTCGAAGGAAGCGTAGTTCATGTTGTAGAGGCGGGCGTAAAGACCTTTTCTCGTCATCAACTGTTCATGGTTGCCGCTTTCGACGATCTCGCCATTCTGCAGCACGATGATGCGGTCGGCGCCCCGTATGGTCGCCAGCCGGTGCGCGATGACCAACCCGGTGCGCCCTTCGAGCAGCTTGATCAATGCCTTCTGGATCAGCATCTCGGTGTAGGAATCGATGCTGGCGGTGGCTTCGTCGAGCACCAGGATCTTGGCGTCGGCCACCAGCGCCCGCGCGAAGCTGATCAGTTGGCGCTGGCCGAGCGAGAGATTGCCGCCGCGCTGCTCGAGTTCGGTGTCGTAGCCGTCAGGCAGTTGCTCGATGAAGTCATGCGCGCCGACGGCCTGTGCGGCGCGCACCACCTCTTCGCGGCTGGCGCCGGTCTTGTGATAGCGGATGTTCTCAAGCACCGTGCCGGAGAACAGGAACGGCTCCTGCAGCACCATGGCTACCTGATCGCCGAGCGAATCCTGCGTCAGGTCGCGCACGTCATGGCCGCCGACCAGGACCTCACCCGACCAGACATCGTAGAAGCGGTGCACCAGCGCCATCGAACTCGACTTGCCTGATCCGGTCGGTCCGACAAGCGCGACCGTCTCGCCTGGACTGACGCGGAAGGAGATGTTCTTCAGCACCGGCTGGTTAGGCCGGTAGCCGAAGGTGACATTCCGGAACTCGACCGAACCGTCCATGTCGCGCGACAGCGCCACCGCATCTTCCTTGTCGCTGACATCCACGGGCACGTCGAGCACTTCTGAGATGCGCTGGCCCGACGCCATGGCGCGCTGCATGACGCTGTATTGCATGGTGAGCGAGCGGATCGGGTCGAAGAAGCGCTGGATGTAGAACAGGAACGCCACCATCACGCCGATGTCGAGACTGTGCGACAGCACCATCGACCCGCCGACGACGATCACGGTCGCCATGGCGATGCCGGTCAGTGTGTCTACGATCGGCACCATCACCTGCGCGTATCGCGCCGACCGCAGATGGGCGTTGAGATTGGCCAGCACCTTCTCGTCATAGAGATCGAAATTGACGTGCTGGCGCTCCAGGCTCTGCACCGTACGCACGCCGTGGATGCCTTCGGCCAGCGCCCCGTTGGCGATGGAGTTGGTCTCGTGCGCGGCCATGAAGGCGACCTTGGCGCGCGGCAGCCAGAACAGGCGCACGATGAACAGCGCCGGCATGGTCGACAGCGTCAGCAGCCCGAGCCGGAAGTCGAGCCACAACAGGACGGTGACGATGCCGAAAAGAAGCACGATGTCGCCAACCGACATCACGGACGTCTCGAGGAATTCCTGCATCGAATTGACGTCGCCCTGCAGGCGCGACATCAGCCGGCCGACCTCGGTCTTGTCCATGAAGCCCAGAGAGACCCGCTGCAGGTGGCTGAACATGGCGCGGCGCAGGTCGGACAGCACGTTCTCCGCCACCTTGCCGACGACGCTCTCCTGGACATGGCTGGCGGCATAGTTGATGAGGATGATCGCGGCAAAAACGGCGATCGCGGTGATCATCACTGAACGGTCGAGCCTGCCTGGCGCCATGCCGTGATCGATGGCGTAGCGGATGACCAGCGGAATCGCCAACTGCGTCAGCGTGAACACCAGCACCGCCGCGACCGAGATGAAGATCCGGCCCCCATATGGTCTGACGAAGCTCCAGATGCGCCTGACGATGCGCGGATCGTAGGCCTTGCCGAAGACCTCTTCCTCATCGCGGTGCGAGCCGACGACGGCCTTGGTCGGGCGTCGGCTTGTGTCTTCCTTCTCGTCGTCCTGTGTCGACATCAGGCGGCTCCCTCGAGCCGATCGTCGTCCGGCCGCAACTGCAGGTCGTAAAGCGCGCGGTAACGACCGTCGAGCGCCAGCAATTGCTCATGCGTGCCGCGTTCCGCGATCCGGCCGCCCTCGACGAACAGGATCTGGTCGGCATGCATCAGCGAACTCAGCCGATGCGAAATGATGAGCGTCACGCGATCCCTGGCGAAGCGCTTCATCGCCACCCGGATCCGCTGCTCGGTGCCGGCGTCGACCGCGGCCGTGGAATCGTCGAAGACCAGCACCGATGGTCTTAGCATCAGGCTGCGCGCGATGGTCAGGCGCTGCCGCTGGCCGCCGGAAAGCGAGGCGCCGCGTTCGCCTACGACCGTGGTGTAGCCGGCCGGAAGCCCGATGATGTAATTGTGCAGCTGGGCATATTCGGCGGCCTGGCCGATGCGGGTCTCGCGCGCCCAGGGATTGCCGTAGGCGATGTTGTTCTCGATCGAGGTGGTAAACAGGAACGCATCCTGCTGCACGACGCCGACCGCCTTGCGCAGCGATTGCAGCGTGACCTTGCGGATGTCTTGTCCGTCGATGGTGATTGCGCCCGAGGTCACGTCGTAGAAGCGCGGGATCAGATGCGCGATGGTCGATTTGCCGCTGCCTGGCGGCCCGACGATGCCGACGGTTTCGCCGGGCCTGGCTTCGAAGGAAACGCCGGAAAGCGTCGGACGCTCGCCCGCGCCCTCATAGCGGAAACCGACATTGTCGAAGCGCAGCACGCCCTCGGTGATGACGAGCTCCCTTGCGTCGGGCGCATCCTCGATGTCGAGCTCCGCGTCGAGCAGTTCGAACAGCCGCGTGCCGCAGGTCGAGGCGCGCGCGAAGGAGTTGACCATCAGGCCGAGCTGGCGCACCGGCATCTGCAATATCGTCATGAAGGTGAGGAACTGGGCCAGCGTGCCGACGCTGATCTGACCCGCGATCACCTTCTGGCCGCCGAACCAGAGCACCAGGCCCATGGCGGCAAGGAAGGAAAAATTCATGGCGCTGGTGTTCGAGACGCGGATCTCGACGCGCTCATTGGCGAGGTCCAGTGCGTCCCGTTTGGCACGGTCGAATTTTGCCAGTTCATGCCTTTGAGCCGCGAAGGCGCGCACGACACGGATGCCGCCGAGATTCTCGTCCATCACTCGGCTCAGCACCGACAGCCGCTCCTGCAGCGTCAGCCAGGTGCTGCGCAGTCGGAGCTGCGTCACCGATGAGCGCCAGGCAACAAACGGCACGAAGCTGAGGCTCAACAACCCGAGCACGAGATCGGTGCTGATCAACAGATAGGCGCCGACACCGATCAGCACGCCAAGCAGCACCACGCGCAGGATACCGGTCGAAAAGAACATGCGCACGCCGTCGAGGTCGAGCAGCCCGAGGGTGATGAGATCGCCGGTATGGACCTTGTCGTGGAAGGAAAAGCTCAGCCGCTGGATCTTCTCGTAGAAAGCGAGCCGCAGCTCATAGCCTGTCCGGTGGCCGACGGCCTCGCCATAGTAATTCTGCGCCATGGTGAAGAGGCCGCGCAGGATGCTGACGACCAACAGCGTCAGCGCCGTATTCCACAGCGCCTGCTCGGCCGCGGTGCCGGCACCGGCCGCCATCACTCCTTGCGCCTGGTCTATGGCGCGCCCCAGGAGACGCGGAATGAAGAGCTGCAGCGTCGCCGCGATAAAGGTCGAGATGAGGGTGATGGCAACCTGCCAGGGATGGCGCAGCGTCATGCGCACGATGCGCAGCAAGGTGCTGAGGCCCTTGCCCCAGGAGGCTTCCGCCACATGGGCAAATGATTTGCCGCGCCTGGCCGCGCTGGTCGCATCCGTGTGCAAGGAAATACCCAGACCGATCCGGGCATTAGCCCGAACGAATGTAGCAGACTCAATCAGATAGCGCGATTTTACGCGCGTCCGACCTGCCCGTTCAAGGGCCAATGGCGGCATCGCACTGTACCTGAACGGCGAGATCGTGTCGCAACTCGCCGCTGGTCTGCCGCCGGTGATCGATCTCGCGCCGTTCCGGGCGGATAGGTTCTGATTGTTCAAAGCCTGCCGGACCAGCAGGACTCCGTTCTCGCATGAGGGAAACCGACGTGATCGCAAATACCGACACCCGCGCCGTTGAACCGGTCGATCCCCAACGCGCCTACGCCGTGCTGGTCTGCGATCTGATCGGGCTGCGTTTCGATGCCGACGGAAAGCCCGACCCTTCGGAGGTGCGTGCGCATATCGAAGCCAAGGGCGGCCGCTTTCATGCGGCTGTGCTTGGCGACAAAGCAGGGCTTGAGCGTGGCCGCGTGCATTTCTTCTATCAGCCGGACCTCAGTACCCGCGAAGAGCTGATCGAAGTCGCCGGCGATGGACGCTATGATGCCGTCATCGCCGCCGCGACCTTCCTGCCCGCCGAAACCGTCTTTCCGCTCGCCGGCGTGCGCATCGGCGCCGGCACCGGCAATATGGGCTCGCATTCCTGGGGCGGCGGCAGCGGCGAGGGCGGTACGGCCGTGCTGATGAATACGCCCGGCATCAACAGCCGCGCCACGGCGCAGATGGTGATGAAGGCGATCCTGAAAGTGCTGCCGGATCTCCCGGTGGACTTGCTTCACAACCGGGTGGCGCACGGCGCCTTCGACACCGGCAGGGAGCTGCGCGATTTCCCGACCGAAAAGCTCGAAGGCAAGACGATCGCGATCGTCGGCTACGGCAATATCGGCCGCGAGGTCGCCAAACTGGCCCGGGCCTTCGGTATGCGCGTGGTGATCCACGCACGGCCCCGGCATCGGGACTGGATTGAGGCCGAAGGCTTTGTCTATGTGGCGGACCTCGTCGATGCGGCTGATGGTGCCGATGTGTTGAGTGTTCATGTCGGCCTGGGTAAGCAGGATGCACAGACCGGCCGCTACGCCAATGCCGGGCTCATCGGCGCGGATGTCCTGTCGCGCATGAACAGAGGCGCGGTGCTGATCAACTACGATCGCGGCGAGCTTGTCGACGTTGCGGCCCTCGGCGAAGCCTTGTCCTCGGGCAGGGTGCGTCATGCCGCCATCGATGCCGACCTGTTCAAGGATGCCGCGACCGGACGCCTTTCCGGGCCGATGCTGCCCTATCTCGGCCTCGTCGAGAAGCATGGCGCCAGGCTTGAGCTCCTCCCGCATGCGGCAGCCGATACGGATCATCCCTCGCGCGTCGCCGGCGCCAAGCAGGCCGTCGACCAGATCTTCGATGTCATCAGCCGAAAGTCGGTGACGAACGCAAAAGGCAGCGTGCCGCCGGCCTATCTTTCCCTTGGAGCAACCACGCCTCCAGGCATTGGACCGGTGACCTCCGGCCAGCTCGTGAAACTGACCGCTAGCCAATGTTCCGAGCTGGCGGATCTCTGCGATCGCCAAGGCCGGTTGTGGAAGGCTCTCTCCGATACCTCGCCTGCCGAGCGAGGCGCCGTTGTCGCCGAGCAGGGCGAAGACCTTGTCCGGTTGATCGACCGCTTCTGTCTTCTGGCCGAGAACCTCAACCTCAGAGGACCTTTCCAGCGATAAGCCGGAACTCAGTCTCGGGGACCCGCCACCATCCGGGCGACCCGCGTCATGTCCGCGCTCATCTCGCGGTCGTCGTCGAGCGGGCTGACGAGCGCACGCACGGCGGCATAGGTGCGCCGTGGTCCTTCGCCCATGCTGGCGACGACGCCGCGCAACTCCACGCCCGTCGCCGCGAAGATCAGCTCCATCGCCACGAGATAGCGCAGGCGTTCGACAATCTCGGCTGTCTTGGCCACCACCCGTGGTGCCATCGACGACTGATCCTCGATCCCATCCGATACGGCAAGCGGGCTGAGCGAAATCGGATTGGCCAGATGCCGGATCTCGGCTTCCAGCGCGGCAAGCGGTTTCTGTAATTCGGCGTAGCCCTGGCGGCTGCCGCCCCTGGCCGACAGGAAGCGCGGCAGTTCCGCCACGGTCGGCGACATCAGCTTCATGCAGCGATTGGCCGTGCCCACGGCGCAATGCGCAAGCGCCTGGCCGAGTTGCTCCCAGGCTAGCGTCATCGCGGTGAGGTCGAAATTGCCGTTCGAGACGACGCGTCCGTCCTCCGGTAGGATCACCGGGTTGTCGCCGGAATGGGTCAGTTCGATCTCCGTTGCCAGCTTTGCCTGTTCGAACGCATGCAACAGGCCGCCCCATGCCTGCGGCACGCAGCGATAGCTGAGCGGATCCTGAAGCCGCCGCGCGGCGTTCTCCTTCCACAGCCCGCTTCCTGCGAGTTCCGCCCGCAGCCGTGCCCCGATCTCCCGCTGGCCGAACGCTGGTCGCGCCGACAGCGCAGCTTCATCGATGGCGGTGAGCGACGAGCGGAACGCTTCGTGGTTGAGCGCCACCGCGGCCAGCGACCAGTCGATGAGGTGGGCGACATCCTCCAGGCAGAGGCACGCCGTGCCGGTCGACAGGCTGTTGGCGACGATGATGGCATGGCCGTCCTTCTCGCGCAGGTCGAGCGGTTCGAGCCCGGCCAGCGCGAGCGCCTCGGCCGACGGCATGATCCTGCCCTGGAACTCCGTCTCGCCGTCGCCGCGCAGCGCTCGCGCCATGTGGCCGAGATGGGCGAGGTCCGCAGCTCCGATCGATCCCCAGGTCGGGATCACCGGATGAACGCCGGCGTTGAGTGCCGCCACAAGGCCTATCACCACGCGTTCGGAAGTACCGGTGCCGCCGGCGGCCATGCCCGAAATGCGCGCGGCCATCAGCGCGCGGACCGCCTCGGTCGGAAGGGCCGGGCCGACGCCCATGCTGTGGCTGAGCGGCACGCTGTGCTGGAAGGCGATCAGATCGGCCTGCGCGAGCGGGGTGTCGACACAGGCGCCAAGGCCTGTGGTGACGCCGTACATCGGCTTGCCGAGTTGCGTCAGCTGCTCGATGAGCGCGCGGCTCGTCCGGATCCGGCGTATCGCCTGCTCGCCCAACATCAGCCGCGCATTGCGCCGCGCGATCTCGGCGACATCCTCGACGCCAAGCGGCTTGGCGTCGAGGAGTATCATTCGGGCTGTCATGTCTCGCCTGTATCCCGTGACCGTCTGCCCGGGCCGACGGCGCGGCGGGCGTCACCGTTTGTGGCGGCTTACCGGCTGGTCCGCAAGCCATTGCGGTTGTGACAGCAGCGGCGAGGGGAGCTTCAGGTGAAATGCAGGTTTCGACAGGTCACCTCGCGAGGGCGTCGGGCACCACCACCAGCTTGCCGACGAAATCCTTGGCGATGAAATCGGCTTGCGCGCGGTGGAAATCGGAGAGTTTGTAGACGCCGCCGACAAGCGGCCGGATCTTGCCCTCTTCGATGTAGCGAACGATACGGCGGAAATCGGCGCGCGTGCCCTGGCTCGAGCCGTGCAACTGCAACTGTTTCAGATACATGGTCCTGAGATCGAGCTGGACGACCGGACCTGCGATCGCGCCGGCCGTGGTGTAGCGGCCCTCGGGCCTCAGGATGCGCAGCAGATCGTTGAAGATGGCGCCGCCAACGAGGTCGGCGACCACATCGATCGGCTGGCCGCCGGTCGCCTCGGTCACGGCTTGCGGCAGGTCAGCGACACCACGGGTGATGACCGCCTCTGCGCCGATGTCGCGCACCGCCTTTTCCTTGCCTTTGCCCACGACAGCAAAAGGAATGGCTCCGCGCGCCCGCGCCAGTTGCACGATGCCGGAGCCGACGCCGCCCGACGCGCCGGTGACCAGCACGCGCTCGCCCGCCTTGAGGTTGGCCCGCTCCAGCATCTGTTCGCCGGTGAGATAGGCGCAGCAGAAGGTGGCGAGTTCGACGTCGCTCAAAATGGTGTCGACAACATGGGCGTTGTCGGCCGGCACGGTCTGATACTCGGCATAACCACCGTCGCGGCCATGGCCCATATAGTCGATGTCGGCCAGTGAATCGTCGTCGCGGTTGTAGATGGAGAAATCGACCATCACCCGTTCGCCGATTCGATCGGGCGAAACGCCTTCGCCGACGGCAACGATGGTGCCGACAGTGTCGGTGCCCTGGATGCGCGGGAAGGTCAGCGTGTTGCCCTGGCGGCGCCATGTCGAAACGGCGGCCGCGTCCTCTTCCGTGCCATAGGCGCCCTGGCGCACCCAGACATCGGTATTATTCATGCCGCAAGCGGTGACTTTCACCAGCACTTCACCTGGCGCGGGCGCAGGCACTTTCACGTCGGTTCGGTAGACGAGCTTTTCCGGTCCGCCGTGCCCGGTGAGCAGCACGGCGGCCATGGTGGCGGGGAGGGTTTTGGTCATGGCATTCATGGGTCGGTCTCAGAGATTGGCAAATACGCTGTTCACGGCATCGGCGGTCTTGGCCACCACGATGTCGGCTTCGTCGCGGGTCAGGCACAGCGGCGGCGCAAAGCCGAGGATGTCGCCCTGCGGCATGGCGCGGCCGATGACGCCGCTCGCGGCAAGGGCCGTGGCAATTTGCGGTCCGATCTTCAGCGAAGCATCGAAGAAGACGCGGTCGTCGCGGTCTTTGACGAATTCCACCGCCGCCAGCATGCCGTCGCCACGCACCTCGCCGACATGTTTGTGACCTCCAACGGCCTTGGCCAGTTCGGCACGGAAATAAGCGCCGGTCTCGCCGGCATTCCGCACCAGGTCCATCTCATCGATCAGTTCAAGATTGGCGACGCCGGCGGCAACGCAGATCGGATGCGCCGAATAGGTCCAGCCATGGCCGAGCGAGCCGAGCTTGTCGGAGCCTTGCACCAGCACCTGCCACATCTTGTCGGCGACGATGACGCCCGACAGCGGCGCATAGGCCGAGGTCAGGCCCTTGGCGATGGTGATCAGGTCGGGCTTGATGCCATAATGGTCGGAGCCGAACATGGTGCCCAGTCGGCCGAAGCCGGTCACCACCTCGTCGGCGACCAGGAGCACGTCGTACTTCTTCAGCACCGCCTGGATCTTTTCCCAGTAGCCTGCGGGGGGCGGCACGATGCCGCCGGTGCCGAGAATCGGCTCGCCGATGAAGGCGGCCACGGTTTCAGGTCCTTCGGCGAGGATCATCTCCTCGAGCTTGTCGGCGCAATGCCGCGAGAACTGCTCCTCGCTCATCGAGCGGTCGGCGCGGCGGAAATAGTAGGGCGCCTCGGTGTGCAGGATCGGTGCGCGCGGCAGGTCGAAGGCATTGTGAAACAGGTCCAGCCCGGTCAGCGAGCCCGTCATCACACCCGAGCCGTGATAGCCGCGCCAGCGCGAGATGATCTTCTTCTTCTCCGGCCGCCCCAGCACATTGTTATAGTACCAGATCAGCTTGATGTTGGTTTCGTTGGCATCCGAACCGGAGAGGCCGAAATAGACCCTCGACATGCCCTTCGGCGCGCGGTCGATGATCATCTTGGCGAGCGTGATCGAGGCCTCGGTGCCGTGCCCGACATAGGCGTGGTAATAGGCGAGGTTCTTCGCCTGGGTCGCGATGGCATCTGATATCTTCTGGCGGCCATAGCCGACATTGACGCAATAGAGGCCGGCGAACGCATCGATGCTCTTCCTGCCATTGTTGTCCCAGACGGTGACGCCTTCACCGCCGGCCATGATCCGCGTCGGCGATTCTCCGCGTGCGTGGGTGCCCATATGCGTTGAGGGATGAAAGAAATGGTCGCGATCCCATGCGGCGAGTTCGTTGGATTGGTCGAGCATTTTTTAACTCCTTGAAAGAGATCCGGGTGCGAGCCTACGCCACGTCGAGGCAGAGGTATTTGAGGTCGGTGAAAGCTTCCAGCCCGTGGCGCGAACCTTCGCGGCCGATGCCGGACTGCTTGACGCCACCGAACGGGATCGGCGCGCCGGTGATCTTCACACGGTTGATGGCGACCATCCCGTAGTCGAGCGCTCGGCCCATGCGCTGCTGGCGCGCGCCGTTCTCGGTCACCAGATAGGCGACCAGGCCATATTCGGTCGCATTGGCGCGTGCGATGACTTCGTCCTCGCTGTCGAAAGGCGTGACGGCGGCGACCGGACCAAAGGTCTCTTCGCGCATGATCAGCGCGTCCTCGGCGACATCGGCCAGCAGCGTCGGCTGGTAGAAGAGCGGTCCGGCCTGATGGCGCTTGCCGCCGGCGAGGCAACGCGCGCCGAGGGCCACGGCGTCGGCGACCTGTTCCTCGACCTTCTTGACGGCGCGCTCATGCATCAGCGGCCCGATGTCGACGTCATCGAGGCCATTGCCGGCCCGCAGCGCCTCGATGCGCTTGGCGAAAGCGGCGCAGAAGCGGTCATAGAGCGGACGCTGGACATAAATGCGGTTGGCCGCAAGGCAGTCCTGGCCTGATGTGGCGAATTTGGCGTCGATCGCGATGGTCACCGCTTTGTCGAGATCTGCATCGGCAAAGACGATCAGCGGCGCGTGACCACCAAGCTCCATCACCAGCCGCTTCATCGTCGGCGCACTTTGGGCGGCGATCAGCCGGCCGATCTCGGTGGAGCCGGTAAAACTCAGGGCGCGCACGCGCGCATCTTCGCAAATGCGTCCAACGATCGTCGCGGCCTTGCCGGTGACGATGTTGAAAACGCCTGCCGGCAGTCCGGCGCGTTCGCCGAGTTCGGCCAGCGCCAGCGCCGAAAGTGGCGTCTCAGAAGACGGATGCGCAACGATGGTGCAGCCGGCGGCAAGCGCGGCGGCTGCCTTGCGGGTCAGCATCGCCGAAGGAAAATTCCACGGCGTGACCACGCCGACGACGCCGATTGGTTCGCGCCGCACCATCATTTCCGCGTTCGGCAGATGGCTGGTGACGTTCTCAGCGTTCAGGCGTTTTGCTTCCTCGGCATACCACTCCACGAAAGAGGCGGCATAGTCGATTTCGCCGAGCGACTCCTTGAGCGGCTTGCCCTGCTCGAGCGTCATCAGCAGAGCGAGGTCGTTTTTCGCTGCGATGATCAGCTCGAACCATTTTCGCAGGATTTTCGAGCGCTCCTGCGGCAGCAGCGCCCGCCAGCCCGGAAAGGCGCGCGTCGCGGCGTCGATGGCTTTTGCCGTCTGGCCGGCATCGAGCGCTGCGACGAAGGCCACGGTAGTGCCGGTCGCCGGATCGGTGACCTCGAAACTCTCGGCTGCCTCGCTTGCCGTCCAATGGCCGTCGACATAGGCAAGCTCGCGCAGCAGCCGGCGGTCGGCCAGCCGGTCGAGCGCTTCGTGGCGATGCGAGCGGGCGAAATGCGCGGACATGGTCGAAGCCTCCCGGTTCGGTTTGATGCGGGGAGACTACCTATTACCGGCAGACAGAGAGGCTGTTTGGACGCTTGGCCGTAGAGAGAGTCTCTCTATTGCGACGAGGGGGCAGTCGATCTCTCCGGCCTACGTCGACGCCGGCAGCAGGTCCGCTATCGGCAGCGCGATATCATCCTTCACCGTCTTGATGACGATGTAGGTGAAGTAGCGGTCGATGCCGATCTCGCGATCGAGCAAGCCGTCGACCAGCCGCTGATAGGCGTCGATGTCGCGCGCCATCACCTTCAGCACATAGTCGACGCCGCCGCCCACCGACCAGCACGCGACGATTTCGGGAACATCGCGGACGACGCGCTCGAAGCGGTCGAAATCGGCCTGGCGGTGACTGGCCAGCGTCACCTCCATCAGCACGGTGGCGACTGGCGCCACAACGCGCATGGCGATCCGGGCATGATAGCCCGAGACAATGCCGGCCTTTTCCAGCTTGCGCAGCCGCATCCAGCACGGCGTTGGCGACAGCCCGACCTGCTCGGCCAACGCCAACTTGGTGATGCGTCCATCACGCTGAATCGCGTCGAGGATTTTGAGGTCGATCGCGTCGAGTTTCGCGGCAGTCATCGGTATCCACTTTTTCGTACAGACTACCATGATTACCCATTATTTCGATTGTCAATTGCACTGATTTCGATCTCTAATAAATCATGACATTGTGGCAACCCGATCCCGCGCTCATCCGGCGGCCGGCCTATCAATCGTTGGCCGACCAGTTCGCGCGCGCTATCCACGACGGCCGCCTCGCCAACGGCGCGCGGCTGCCAACCCATCGCCGCTTGGCCGACGACCTCAAGCTTTCAGTGCAGACGGTAAGCCGTGCCTATGAGGAACTGATCCGGCGCGGCTTGATTTCGGGCGAGATCGGCCGCGGCAGCTTTGTGCAGACGCAGCGCCGCGAACCGGAGCCGCCTTATCTGCCGGAGCGCCTGGGCGAAGTCATCGACCTGTCGATCCTGAAGCCGGTCTGCGAGCCGATGCACCTGGAACGGATGAAGCAGGCGCTGGGCTGGCTCGCCGAAAACCTACCGTCGAGTTCGGCACTGTCGTTCCGGCCAAACATGGTGTTCCCGCGCCACCGTGCCGTGGCTGTCGAATGGCTGAAGCTGTGCGGGCTGGACGCCTCCGCGCAGAACATCAGCCTCACCAATGGCGCCACCGCCGGCATGACGGTGGCGCTGATGAGCGTGGCGCCGCCCGGCTCCACCGTTGCCACCGAGGCGATCGGCCATCACACGCTGGTGCCGCTGGCGCGCTATCTCGGTTTCAACCTTCAAGGCCTGCCGATCGACGGCAATGGCCTGATCCCGGAGGCTCTGGACGAAGCCTGCCGGCTGTCCGACATCCGCGCCGTCTTCGTGCAGCCTTCGGTAATCAATCCCACGGCAACGCTCATGGATGCGGCGCGCCGCGAGCAGATCGCGGCGGTGGCGCGCAAGCACGACATCGCCATCATCGAGAACGACGTGCTGGGTCCGTTGGTCGAGGATCGGCCGCCGCCGGTCGCCGCTTTCGCGCCGGAACGGACGCTTTACGTCACCTCCTTCACCAAGATCACCGTGCCCGGCCTGCGCATCGGCTATCTCGCCGCGCCCGATCGCTACGTTGCCGCCGTCGCCAACCGGCATCTCGTCTCGAACTGGATGGCGACACCGCTGGTGGCCGAGATCGCCACCAAATGGGTGACCGACGGCACCGCGATGGAGCTGGTGCGCTGGCAGCGCGCGGCGTTGCGGCGGCGGCAGGACATCGCTGGCGAGGTGCTGGCCGGCGTCGACTACCGTGCCCGTCGCGACGGGTTGCATATCTGGCTGCAACTGCCGGCCGACCGTTCCGAGGAAAGCTTTGTCGCCCAGGCCCGGCTGCAGGGCGTGGCCATTGCACCGGCCACCTCCTTCCGTATTTCGGACACGCCCTGGCATCCGGCGGTGCGCATCTCGCTGGGTTCGACCACCGAGGGGGAACTGCGCGCAGGTCTCGGCGTTGTCACAAAGCTCTTGCTTGGCGATCCGGAGCATCTGCTGCTTGCAATCTGAGCATGCCGCTCAACTACACCAAGGCATCCTAAGACAAAGGCATGTCTAATAAGCGGGCTGTGATTGACCGGAAATGTGCGCAATCAGAATAATTGTCATGATATTATTTTCTCAATTGACATGATTTGACGCGTTCCGCATCGTTAGGGGCACCAGGCTTCTCCAGCACGGGGAAATTCATTTGTCCGCAACCGCGCCCATCATCAAAGTCGACAGCATCTCGAAGAGCTTTGGCAGCTTCAAGGTTTTGGACGGCCTGTCGATGCAGGTCATGCCGCGTGAGAAGCTGGCGCTGATCGGCCCCTCCGGCTCGGGCAAGACGACGATCCTGCGCATCCTGATGACGCTGGAGCGCATCGACGGCGGTCACATCCAGATCGACGGCGAGCAACTCTACCACATGGAGCGCNGTCGATGCAGGTCATGCCGCGTGAGAAGCTGGCGCTGATCGGCCCCTCCGGCTCGGGCAAGACGACGATCCTGCGTATCCTGATGACGCTGGAGCGCATCGACGGCGGTCACATCCAGATCGACGGCGAGCAACTCTACCACATGGAGCGCAACGGTCAGCTGCTGCCGGCCGACGAGCGCCATCTGGCGCGGATGCGCCAGAAGACCGGCATGGTCTTCCAGCTGTTCAACCTGTTTCCGCACAAGAGCGTCATCGACAATGTGACCCTGGCGCCGATGCTGACCAAGGGCACCCCGCGCGCCGCCGCGCAGAAGCGGGCGATGGAACTGCTCGAGATGGTCGGCATGGCCGACAAGGCGAAGGCGATGCCGGCGCAACTGTCAGGCGGTCAGAAGCAGCGCGTGGCGATCGCCCGTGCGCTCGCTTTGCAGCCGAAGATCATGCTGTTCGACGAGGTGACGTCGGCGCTCGATCCGGAACTGGTCGAGGAGGTGCTCAACGTTTTGTGGCGGCTCTGCGCCGAGACCGACATGACCATGCTGCTGGTCACCCATGAGATGGGTTTCGCCCACGACTTCGCCGACCGGGTGCTGTTCTTCGATCGCGGCAGAATAGTCGAGGAAGGCAAACCCGACGAGATTTTCCGCAATCCCAAGCAGGAGCGCACGCAAGGGTTCCTGAAGAAGATCATCGCGGCCGGACACCGTGTCTGACCGCATGCCAAAGGCGGCAATGCCGTCCCCATGGGCGGTTGAGCCGTCCTAAGATCACGCAAATCAAGACAAGAACAAGGAGTTGGGAACAATGAAGAAACTTGGCACTCTGGCCGGCGTTGCCGGTCTCGCGCTTTCGGCGGTTCTGGCCGCCTCGATCCCGGGTTCGGCCGACGACAGCAAGCTCGAACAGCTGAAGTCGCAAGGCTTCGCACGCTTGGCGATCGCCAATGAGCCGCCCTATACGGCTGTCGCCGCCGACGGCAAGGTTTCGGGTGCCGCGCCCGACGTCGCGCGCGAGATATTCAAGCGACTGGGCGTCGCCGATGTCGCTGCCTCGATCTCGGAATATGGCGCCATGATTCCCGGCCTGCAGGCCGGCCGCTTCGACGTCGTCACCGCCGGCCTGTTCATGAAGCCGGAGCGTTGCGCTGCGGTTGCCTATTCCGAGCCGGTTCTATGCGACGCCGAGGCGATGCTGGTGAAGAAGGGCAATCCGAAAGGCTTCAAGAGCTACGAGGATGTCGCCAAGGACACGTCCGCCACCATCGGCGCGCCGGGCGGCGGCACCGAGGAGAAGCTTGCGCTCAATGCCGGCGTGCCACGCGAACGCGTCATCGTCGTGCCGGACGGCCAGAGCGGCCTGAAGATGGTGCAGGACGGCCGCATCGACGCCTATTCGCTGCCTGTGCTTTCGATCAACGACCTGATGAAGAAGGCCGCCGATCCGAACCTCGAAGTCATCGCCCCGGTGCAGGGCGCGCCGGTCTATTGTGACGGCGCCGCCTTCAAGAAGGGCGACGAGACGTTGCGTGACGCCTTCGACGTCGAACTCGCCAAGATGAAGAAGTCGGGTGAGTTCGCAAAGATCATCGAGCCCTACGGCTTCTCGGCGGCGGCGGCTATGTCGACCACGCGCGACAAGCTCTGCGCTGCGAAATAGGGGCTCTCTTTTCCTCCTCCCCGTTCACGAGGGTGAGGCGTGGTCCGCTCAGCGGACGAAAAGCCAATTGCTTGGCTTTTTCGAATAACGAACGCCCGAAGCGACAGCGAAGGGCTGTCGTCATGGCACTAGGAGGGGCTGCGCCGAGAATTGGCTCCGCCCCTCGTCCGCCTGGCGATCAATGCAGGGAAACTTCTAATCCATGACCCAGTGGTCCGGCTATTTCGGCCTGATATTGCAGGGAGCGCTTGTCACCATCGAGCTGACGCTGATGGGGTCGGTGCTCGCCCTGATCATGGCCTTTCTCGCCGGCATGGGGCGCCTGTCGCGCTTCTTCGTGCTACGGGCCCTGGCCACGGCCTATATCGAGTTTTTCCGCGGCACCTCGATCTTCGTGCAGCTGTTCTTCGCCTATTTCGTGTTGCCGCTGGTGGGCTTCGAACTGACCCCACTGCAGGCCGGCGTGTTGGCGCTGGGCTTGAATGTGGGCGCCTATGCAGCCGAGGTGGTGCGCGGCGCCGTGCAGTCGATCGGCCGCGAACAGCATGAGGCCTGCATCGCGCTCAATCTCGGCCGTTGGCAAGGCATGCGCCACGTCATCCTGCCGCAGGCGTTTCTGGTGATGCTGCCGACCTTCGGCAACAATGCCATCGAGCTGCTCAAGGCGACATCGGTGGTCTCGCTGATCTCGCTCGCCGACCTGACGTTCCAGGCGCAGGTGGTGCGTGCCCAAACCGGCAACACCATGGTGCCGTTCACCACCATTCTCATCCTCTATTTCATCCTGGCGCTGCTCATCTCATGGGGNGTCTGATGGCCAGAGCATTCCTGATGAATTGGGTCCGCTGATGGATTGGGACTGGGACTTTGTCCGGCAGATCCTGCCGACGCTGATCCAGGGGGTGAAGATCACCATCCTGGCGACGCTGCTCGGCTCGGTGCTGGCCGCGATCGTCGGTCTGGGCATCGCGCTGGCGCGCCGCTCGCCCAACAAGGCGTTGTCCCGCACCGTCGGTTGGGTGGCCGAATTCATCCGCGGCACACCGCTCCTGGTGCAGCTCTATTTCATCTTCTACGTCTTGCCCGACATCGGCATTCTATTGCCGCCCCTGGTCGCTGGCGTCATCGGACTTGGCCTGCACTACGGCACCTACACCGCGGAGGTCTACCGCGCCGGCATCGACAATGTGCCGCGTGGTCAGTGGGAGGCCGCCAAGGCGTGCAACCTCAGCGCGCGGCAGACCTGGTCCCACATCATCATCCCGCAGGCTATTCCGCCGATGATCCCGGCGCTGGCCAACTACTTCATCGCCATGTTCAAGGAGACGCCGCTGCTCTCGGCGATCACAGTGCTGGAACTGATGAACCAGGCGAAAAGCGTCGCCAACACCTACTATCGCTACCTTGAGCCGATCACGCTGGTCGGCGCCTTCTTCCTCGCCATCAGCCTGATTTCGGTCGTGCTGCTGCGCTGGCTGGAACGCCGCTACGGCAAGATCGAAAGATAAAAGATGAAGCCCTTGTCCGAGATCAAGCTTGTGCCCGGCCGGCCAGCGCTCGATGAGCGTCCGCTGGAGCGGCGTGTCGGGCTGATCATCCTGGCCACCGACCACACGACCGAGCCGGATTTTCGCCGCATGGTGGCGAGCGAACGCATCGGCGTCTATGTCGCGCGCATTCCCTACGCCAACCCGACGACGCCTGAGAACCTGCGCAAGATGCAGCCGGCGCTGACGGCGGGCGCTGCCTTGATCCTGCCAGACGAGCCGCTCGACGCCATCTGCTACTCCTGCACGTCGGCCTCGGTGGTGATTGGCGATGCCGAGATCGAGACGGCGATCCAGGCCGCCAAACCCGGTATACCCGTTGTCACTCCTCCGATGGCTGGCATGCGCGGGCTGAACGCCTTCGGCGTGCGCCGGATCAGCATCCTCACGCCCTATACCGTCGAAACCTCCAGGCCGATGGCGACCTATTTCGCCGAACGTGGCTTCGAAGTCCTAAGCTTCACCTGTCTCGGCTTCGAGGACGACCGCGAGATGGCGCGCATTTCCCCGGCAGCCCTCGTCGATCTCGCGCGTCAGGCGACGCATCCGCAAGCCGACGCGCTGTTCGTGTCGTGCACGGCGCTGCGCGGCGCGCTCGCGGTCACCGGCATGGAACAGGCGATCGGCCGCCCGGTGGTAACTAGCAACCAGGCGACCGCCTGGAACTGTCTGCGCCTTTCCGGTGATGAGACAGCCCATCCCGAATTCGGCCGTCTGATGACGCTGCCCTTGCCGCGCGGTTGACGACCATGGCGACCGTGACCCTTGGCGATATCCGTGCCGCGCGCGAGCGAATTGCCGGCAAGATCGAGCGCACCTCGATCGTGCTTTCTGCAAGTCTCTCCGAAGGGCTGGGCGTTCCGGTTCAGCTCAAGCTCGAGCACCGCCAGACCACCGGCAGCTTCAAGCTGCGCGGCGCTTCCAACGCCGTCGCTTCGCTTGATGCCGAGGAGAAGGCGCGCGGCGTCGTCGCGGCATCGACCGGCAATCATGGCCGTGCGCTTGCGCATGCGGCAAAGCTCGAGGGCATGCGTGCTGTGATCTGCATGTCTCGACTGGTACCCAAGAATAAGCTGGACGAAATCCGTCGCCTCGGCGCGGAAATCCGTATCGTCGGCAACAGCCAGGACGATGCCCAGCAGGAGGTCGAGCGGCTGGTGACGGAGGAGGGGCTTGTCATGCTGCCACCCTTCGATCATCCGGCCATCATTGCCGGTCAAGGCACGCTCGGGCTGGAGGTGATGGAGCAGGTCCCGGATGCCGCTCTGGTGCTGGTGCAACTGTCCGGAGGTGGGTTGGCCTCGGGTGTGGCGGCCGCCGTCAAGGGCATCCGTCCCGGAGCAAGACTCGTCGGCGTGTCGATGGCGCGCGGGGCGGCAATGAAGGCCAGCCTCGATGCGGGCCGCCCCGTGCTGGTCGAGGAACTGCCGACGCTGGCGGATTCGCTCGGCGGCGGCATCGGCCTCGACAACCGGCTGACTTTCGCCATGTGCCNAACTGCCGACGCTGGCGGATTCGCTCGGCGGCGGCATCGGCCTCGACAACCGGCTGACTTTCGCCATGTGCCGTAACCTGCTCGACGATGTCGTCCTGCTCAGCGAGGACGAAATCGCTGCCGGCATTCGGCACGCCTATGAACAGGAACGCGAGATCGTCGAGGGGGCCGGTGCGGTAGGCATCGCGGCGCTGCTCGCCGGCAAGGTCAAGGCGGAGGGGCCGGTAGTGGTTGTGCTTTCCGGCCGCAACATCGACATGCAACTGCACAGGAAAATCGTCTGCGGGGAAATGCCAGCGATTTCGGAGCGCGCCGCATGAGCAGGATGACCATCCTCACCGAAGCTCAACTGCGCACAATCGTGACGCTCGATCTCGACGCCGTCGCCTGCATCGAGAACGCTTTTCGCGCGCTCGCCACGCTGCCGGTGGCGATGCCGCCGATCCTGCGGCTCGATATCCCGCAGCATCGCGGCGAGGTTGATGTCAAGACCGCCTATGTGCCTGGTATCGATGGCTTCGCCATCAAGATCAGCCCCGGCTTCTTCGACAATCCCAAACTTGGCCTGCCCAGCGTCAACGGGATGATGGTGCTGCTGTCGTCGAAGACAGGGTTGGTCGAGGCCTTGATGCTCGACAACGGCTATCTCACCGATGTTCGCACCGCTGCTGCGGGAGCCGTCGCGGCCAAGCATCTGTCGCGGCCGGACTCGTCGGTCGCCTCGATCTTCGGCGCCGGCGTCCAGGCCGGGCTGCAACTGCAAGCGCTGATGCTGGTGCGGCCGATCACGCAGGCCCGCATCTGGGCGCGCGATGGCGCCAAGGCCGAAGTGACCGCGGTCGCCTTACGCGAAAGGCTTGGCATCGACGTACGCGCCGAGACTGACGCAGCCGACGCTGTTGCCGGTGCCGACATCATCGTCACGACCACCCCGTCGACCGAACCGCTGATCAAGGCAGGGTTTGTCTCGGCCGGCCAGCACATCACCGCCATGGGTTCGGACGCCGAGCACAAGAACGAGATAGCGCCGGCGATACTACGCATGGCCGATCTCTATGTCGCCGATAGCGCGAGACAGACGCGGCGCCTGGGCGAATTGCACCATGCCATCGCGGCGGGCGTGATGGCTGGAGACGTGGAGGTGACCGAGCTCGGCCAGATCATCGCCGGCGCGAGGCACGGCCGGCGCTCGGCCGGCGACATTACCATCGCCGATCTGACCGGCACGGGCGTGCAGGATACAGCGATCGCCACGCTCGCCCGCGAGCGTGCACTGGCCGCGAAAGCCGGAACGATCTTTGAAAGCTGACGCCGGCCGCGGGAGCATGATCCGGAAAATGGCAACCGGTTTTGCCCGCAGATCATGCTCAATCAACAAATTCCCTGGAGCCAGATTCAACGGAGTTGAAACGGGCTCCAGCCCCAACAAACGAGGACCAACAAAATGCAGCCGAACCTGAAATTCTCGCGAAGCGAATATGCGGAACGCCTCGCCAAGACGCGGAAAGCCATGGAGGCAAAAGGCGTCGATCTTTTGATCGTCAGCGATCCCTCCAACATGGCCTGGCTGACCGGCTATGACGGCTGGTCCTTCTACGTCCACCAGGCCGTCATCGTGCCGCCATCGGGCGAGCCGGTCTGGTATGGCCGTGGACAGGACGCCAACGGCGCCAAGCGCACCGCCTACCTCGCCGATGGCAACATCGTCGGCTATGCCGACCACTATGTGCAGTCGACCGAGCGCCACCCGATGGATTTCCTGTCGAGTGTGCTGACCGATCGCGGCTGGGGCAAGCTCACCGTCGGTGTCGAGATGGACAATTACTGGTTCTCCGCCGCCGCCTTCGCCTCGCTGCAGAAGCATCTGCCCAACGCCCGCTTCGTCGATGCCACCGCGCTGGTCAACTGGCAGCGCGCGGTGAAGAGCCCAACCGAGATCGACTANATGCGCAAGGCCGCTCGCATCGTCGAGGCGATGCACCAGCGCATCGTCGACAAGATCGAAGTCGGCATGCGCAAGAACGATCTCGTCGCCGAGATCTACGATGCCGGTACGCGCGGCGTCGACGGCATTGGCGGTGACTACCCCGCGATCGTGCCCCTGCTGCCCTCGGGCGCCGACGCCTCCGCGCCGCACCTGACCTGGGACGATAAACCGATGAAGTCGGGCGAGGGCACTTTCTTCGAGATCGCCGGCTGCTACAACAGGTACCATTGCCCATTGTCGCGCACCGTCTTCCTCGGCAAGCCGACGCAGGAATTCCTCGATGCCGAGAACGCAACGCTGGAAGGCATGGAAGCCGGCCTTTCCGCCGCAAAGCCGGGTAATGCCTGCGAGGACATCGCCAATGCCTTCTTCGCCGTGTTGAAGAAATACGGGATCGTCAAGGACAACCGCACCGGCTATTCGATCGGGCTTTCCTATCCGCCGGACTGGGGCGAGCGCACGATGAGCCTGCGCCCCGGCGATCGCACCGAACTCAAGCCCGGCATGACCTTCCATTTCATGACCGGCCTGTGGCTGGAGACGATGGGGCTGGAGATCACTGAATCCATCCTGATCACCGAAACCGGTGTGGAGTGCCTGGCCAATGTGCCGCGCAAGCTGGTGGTGAAGGATTGAGCCCGATGTCAAGTCTTCGCCCGTCGCCGGTCGCGCCGACCGTCGATTTCGATCGTGACGGCGTCCAGCATGGTTTCCTGCGCTTGCCCTACAGCCGTGACGATTCGGCCTGGGGCTCGGTGATGATCCCGATCTGTGTCATCCGCAACGGCACAGGGCCGGCGGCGCTGCTGACCGGCGGCAATCATGGCGACGAGTATGAAGGGCCGCTGGCGCTATACGAGCTCGCCCG
Organism: Mesorhizobium sp. LNHC229A00; assembly: GCF_000502415.1. Taxonomy (NCBI): domain Bacteria; kingdom Pseudomonadati; phylum Pseudomonadota; class Alphaproteobacteria; order Hyphomicrobiales; family Phyllobacteriaceae; genus Mesorhizobium; species Mesorhizobium sp. LNHC229A00. Next base: position 425,759 of record NZ_AYWQ01000003.1, on the reverse strand, counting down.
CACGCTCGATCCCAGCCAGGTCAGCGGCACCGTGATCATCGTGCCGGCGATGAACTATCCCGCTTTTCGAGCCGGCACGCGCACCTCGCCGATCGACAAGGGCAACATGAACCGCAGCTTTCCCGGTCGGCCCGACGGCACGGTGACGCAGAAGATCGCCGATTATTTCCAGCGCGAACTGCTCCCCCGCGCCGACATCGTCTTCGACTTCCATTCCGGTGGCAGGACGCTCGACTTCGTGCCGTTCTGCGCCGCACACACCTTGCCCGACAAGGCGCTGGAACAGAAAGCCTTCGATGCGGTGGCGGCATTCTCGGCACCATTCTCGATGCGCATGATCGAGATCGACTCGGTCGGCATGTACGACACGGCGGCCGAGGAAATGGGCAAGGTCTTCGTCAGCACGGAACTGGGCGGCGGCGGCACCTCGCGGGCGCAAACCGTGCGGATCGCACGGCGCGGCATCCTCAATGTCCTGCGTCATGCCGGCATTGTCGATGGTGCGGTCGAGACGGGCAGAACACAGTGGCTCGACATGCCGTCGGGCGATTGCTTCTCCTTCGCCGAGGACGACGGCATGATCGAAACCATGGTCGATCTCGGCGAACCTGTCGAAGAAGGCGCGGTGCTGGCCCGCATCCATTCCACCGGCCGCACCGGCGTTGCGCCGCGGGAAATCCGGGCCAAAATGTCGGGGATGCTGGCGGCGCGGCATTTTCCAGGCTTGGTCAAGGCTGGCGACTGCGCCGCTGTGGTCGCCGTGAAGGTCGATTGACTAATATGATTTCCTGCCCGGGACCATGCCGGGCGGGGCCCACTCTTCTGCTCGAGATCAAACCGTTCTCGCACACGGGATACTTATATCCTCGATGGTTTTCCATTAGGCCGAGGCTCACCGATACAGGAGCTTCGATTGCGCGGATTCACGGAAGGCCTGATCGAGAAACCGCATGCTGTGGCGGACAGGTCGCCAATGTCCTGCGAGAGCCCATTGCCAGCGGATCGCTGAGGGCGGCCGGCACCACATTGCGCCAGGATGACCCGGCCGGGCAGTTTGGTTTCAGCCGCATGCCCATCCGGGACGCGCTTCGCCAATTGTAGGTGGAAGGCATTGTTTCCATTTATCCCACGAAGGTCGCGCATGTTGCTGGGATGGACGGCGCCGAAATCGCCGAAATCTACGCGGTCCGCGAACTGCTTGAATGCGAGGCCCTCCGGCGGTCTGTTCCCGCACTGTCCAGTGGCAAGCTTAAAGAGGCCGAGCAGGCGCTGCCGGTGTCGATTTTCTCGCTGACCGATCGCGGCGACATCTATGCCGGGGCGGCACTCACCATGATCCTGGTGGCGGCAATGCTGGTCCTGCTGCTCGGTCTGGAGCGCATCACCAAGCGCGCTACCGGCGCATGGCGGACATTGCGTCAGGCCGGCTGGCGTTCGATGATGTAGATGTGGTCGGCAGCCAGCACCACCTCGCCGCGCTGGTTGATCACTTCGCAGCGCTCGATCACGCGTCCGGAACCCGGTCGCTTGGGGTCGTCCTCCTTGGCCGCGATGGTTGTGCGTGTGCGGATCGTGTCGCCGATGAACACGGGGTTGATAAACCGCAGCCGGTCGTAGCCATAGGAAAAAGCGACGGGATTGATGACCGTTGCCGTCAGCCCGATGCCGACCGAGAACACCAGCGTGCCATGCGCGATGCGCTGGCCGAACGGTGTTGTCTTCATGAACTCGGCGTCCATGTGGTGCGGGAAGAAATCGCCGGTGTGACCGGCATGGACGATGAAGTCGGTCTCGGTAATCGTGCGGCCGCTGGTCAGCCGCGTCGAGCCGATCTCGTAGTCCTCGAAATACTTGATCTGTTCCATCAGGGCCTTTCCGCGATCGGCGTCGCCGGCGCCGCACTCGAACGATAGGCGGCTTCCACCAGCGCCATTGTGTTCCATGCGTCCTCGACCGAACTGATCAGTTCGGCGTCTTCGCCGGATGCAAAGCGCTGGACATTTGCCATGCGCCCGACAAAGGCGTCGGGAAACCACTCGCCGGTCAAGGGCACCGCGATCCAGTCCGACCCGCCTTTCGGATAGATTTCCAGAATGTCCGCCTCGCCCCGGGGATAATCGAGATTGAGACCGAGCTTGAGATAGGCGGCGCCCTCGGTGCCGCAGATGCGGAACTCGCAGGCCTGATGCCGGCGCCCGAACTTGTGGTCGTGGTTGATCGACAGGGCGCACCGCACCGTGTCGCCATAGTCGAGAATGGCGCTGGTGCGCGTCTGCGCCACGGAATGACTGGGATGGCCGAGCGTCTTGGCATGCACGCCCTTGGGGTCGCCGAGCAACTGCCGGATCAGGTCGAGATAGTGGATCGAGTGCATGGCGATCTCGACACGCGGCGCCTTGACCAGGAATTCCCACAACTGCCAAGGCGTCGCCAGCGCCAGCCAGGCATCGAAGTCGACGACCTCGCCGAGCCAGCCCTTGGCGATGGCGTCCTTCAGCGCCAGCATCATCGGCGCGAAACGGAGCTGGAAATTCACCGCCGCCTTGAGCTTCTTGGCGCGGCAGATTTCGAGGATTTCGCTTGCCTCGCCGAGATAGTTGCCCATTGGCTTCTGGATCAGGGCGACCGCATCGTCGGGCAGAGCCTTCAGGATATCGGCGTGCCGCCCCGGTGGCGTTGCCAGATCGAAGATCGCGTCCTTAACTCCAGCGGCTTCTTCCATCGAGCGGAACGCCGTCACCTCCCATTTATCGGCCAGGGCCTGCGCCTTGGCCTGGTCCGGATCGTAAAGACCGGCGATCGGAAACCCCGCTTTTCGGTAGGCCGGGAAATGCGCGTCGCCGACAATCGACCCTGCACCGAAAGTGACGATCGGTCGGGGTTGTGAGGGTTTGGCCCAGGCCTGGACGAGTGAGGCAGGGTCGAAACCGGCATCAGTCATGGTGGAAGACCTCGTCCATCGAAGCCCACCATTCACCCGCTTTGCGGGTCGCCAGCGGCTCCTGGCAAGGTATGCAGACGGCCCACCATTCCTGCGTCCTCGGATCGGCCGCCATCTTGGCCATGTCAGCCTCGTAGTCGGCGCCGTGGTATTCGAAGGTGCTGAACAGCAGGTTTTCCGGCCGCTTCAGGTAAATGGAATAGTTCTTGATGTTGCATGCCGAAATCATGGTCAGCACGTCAGGCCAGACGGCGGCATGGAGACGAACATAGTCCTCGACCTTCTCCGGCTTCAGCCCGAGTACAAATCCCATCCGCTGCATATCAGCTCCTTATGTCGTGATCGCCGTGGTGAATTCGGCGATGCTCATGGCCTTGACCGCGTCCCAGTCCCAATCGATGCCGATACCGGGCTCGTCGGGCGCCAGCGCATGCCCATCCTCGATGCGCATGCGCTTGCCGGTCAATTGGTCGAGTTGCGGAATGTACTCGACATACCTGCCGTTCTGAACAGCGCAGGTCAGGCTGACATGCAATTCCATCAGGAAATGCGGGCAGACCGGAATGTCGAAGGCCTCCGCCGCATGGGCGATCTTGAGCCAGGGCGTGATGCCGCCGATGCGGCCGACATCGACCTGCACGATCGAGCAGGCCCCTTTCTGCATGTATTCGCGAAAGTGCCTGACGGAATAGAGCGACTCGCCGATGGCGATCGGCGTCGGCGTCGAATTCGACAGCCTGACATGCCCGTCCATGTCGTCGGCCGGCAGCGGCTCCTCGATCCAGGCGAGATCGAGTTCTCGAAGCCTCGCCGCACGCCGGATCGCCTCGTCGACGGAGAAACCCTGATTGGCGTCAGTCATGATCTCGTAGCCGTCGCCCACTGCCTTGCGCACCGCCGAGAGCCGCGCGAGGTCCTCAGAGCCATGCGGCCTGCCGATCTTCACCTTCGAGCCGCGAAACCCCTTGGCCTTGGCGGCCACCGCATCGTCGACCAGCGCCTGCGTCTCGATGTGCAGCCAGCCGCCTTCGGTCGTGTAGAGCGGGCAGCGGTCCTTGGCGCCGCCGGCGAGCTTCCATAGCGGCAGGTTCTGTTTCTTCGCCCTGAGGTCCCAGAGCGCAGTGTCGATCGCCGCGATGGCGATTGCCGTGATGGCGCCGATAGTGGTGGCGTGGGAGGCGAATTCGAGATCGTGCCAGATCGCCTCGATCATATCAGGATCCCGGCTGATCAGGCGCGGTGCCAGATGGTCGGACAGGAGCCGCATCACCGACGAGCCGCCGGTGCCGATCGTGTAGCTGTAACCGGTTCCGACCGCGCCGTCGGAATCGGTGATGGTGACGATTGGCGTCTCTTGGCTGACGAAGCTCTGGATCGCGTCGGTGCGCTTGACCTTGGGCACAAGGTCGACCATGCGCAATTCTATCTTTTCGATCTTGGCCATGTCGGTCAGCTCCGCAATGTCTTTCCGGTCTCAGCGGCAAACAGATGTGCCTGCGACAGGTCGAGGCTCATGGCGACGCGCTCGCCTGGCTTCAGCGACCTGGGGTTCAGCATGCGAGACACCCAGTCACTACCGTTGAACTCGACGAACACCAACGTCTCGTTGCCGAGCGGTTCGGTGACGGTGATCGGCAGTTCGATCTGATGCACGTCGGCCGCGCCGCCGGAACTGATACCATGGCCGGTCGGATAGATGTCGTCTGGCCGCAGCCCGAACGCGACCTTGTCGCCGACAGCGACATTGGCCTTGAACTGACCGGGCAGGGGCAGCTTGGCGCCGCTGGCGAAAACCAGCTGGCCGTCGTCGACCGTCGCCTCGTGCAAATTCATCGGCGGTGAGCCGATGAAGCCGGCAACGAAGCGCGTCGCCGGCCGGCGGAACACTTCATCTGGGGTGCCAACCTGTTCGATATGGCCGTCGCGCATGATGACGATACGGTCGGCAAGCGTCATCGCCTCGACCTGATCGTGGGTGACGTAGATCACCGTCGATTGCACCTTGGCATGCAGCTTCTTGATCTCGGTGCGCATCTGCGTGCGCAACTTGGCATCGAGGTTGGAGAGCGGCTCGTCGAACAGGAAGACATCGGGGTCGCGCACGATGGCACGACCCATGGCGACGCGTTGGCGCTGGCCGCCGGACAGTTGCGATGGCCGACGGTCGAGCAAAGCATCCAGCCCGAGGATGGCCGAGGCCTCGGCGACGCGGCGATCCATGTCGTCCTTGGCGGCGCCGGCGATCTTCAAGGAGAAGCCAAGATTTTCGCGCACGGTCATATGCGGGTAGAGCGCGTAGGACTGGAACACCATCGAGATGTTGCGCGAACGCGGCGGCAAATCGTTGACGACGCGCCCGCCAATCTCGATCGAACCGGCGCTGATCTCTTCCAGCCCGGCGATCATGCGCAGGGTTGTCGACTTGCCGCAGCCGGAAGGGCCGACCAGCGCGATGAATTCGCGGTCGGTGATATCGAGGTCGATGCCATGCACGATCTCCATATTGCCGTAGCGCTTGGTCAGCTCTTTGAGGGAAACCGTTGCCATGAGATCAGCCTTTCACCGCGCCGGAGGTCAGGCCGCCGACAAGGTGCTTCTGGACGATGAAAGTGAGGGTGAGCGCCGGAATGATCATCACCACGGCGAGCGCGCACATGCCGCGCCAGTCGATGGTGAACTCGGCCGTGTAGTCGAGCAGGCCGACCGGCAGCGTCTTGGCGCTGACCGAGCGGGTCAGTTGGGAGGCCAGCGCGAACTCGTTCCAACAAGTCAGGAAGGCGAAGATCGCGGCCGATGCGATACCTGGTCCGGCGAGCGGGAACTCGACCTGCCAAAAGGCCTGCCAGCGCGTGCAGCCGTCGATTTGTGCCGCCTCCGCGAGATCCTTCGGCACCTGGCGGAAGAAGCCGTCGATCAGCCAGATGGTGAACGGCACGTTGAGCGCGACATAGGCGAGGATGAGCCCGAAATGCGTGTCGATTATGCCGAGCCGCACATAGAGGAAGAACAGTGGCAGCGACAGCGCGATGCCAGGCACCGTGCGCGTCAGCATCAGGCCGAGGAAGACGCTCGACTTGCCGCGAAAACGGTAGCGCGCGAAGGCATAGCCGCCCGCCATGCCGATGGCGACCGCGATAACCGTCGAAGTCACAGAGATGATCAGCGAATTGCGGAAATATTCGATGACAGGGATGCCGCCCTTGCCGATGCCTGAGAACATCGCGACATAGGCGTCGAACGAAATGTCCTGCGGGATCCACACCGGCGGCTTGACCATGATCTCGACCGTCGGCCGCAGCGACGATAGCACGATCCACAGGCCCGGCAGGCAGATGGTCAGCATCGCCAGGAGCAGGCCGATGCGATAGACGATATCAAGCAGCCTGCGCTTTAGGCGGGCGGAAGAATTCTCGTCCATCTTCACCACTCCGCGCCGATTTGCGTGCGCGCCGCCGCGAGCTTGTTAAAGAAATAGACGGTGAAGGCGATCGACAGCAGGATCGAGAAGTAGGCCATGGCGTTGGCCATGCCCATGCGCCCGTCGCTGTAGGCGGTGCGGGCCACCAGAGTCCACAAAAGCTCGGTGCGGCCGGCCGGCCCGCCATCGGTCATGATCTTGACGATGTCATAGGCACGCGCCACGTCGAGCGAGCGGATGGTCATGGCGATGTAGGCGAAGGGCATGACGAACGGCCAGGTCACATAGCGGAATGTCTGCCACGGCGTGCAGCCATCGACGCGCGCCGCCTCGATCGGCTCCTTGGGCATGGCGAGCAGCCCGGCGAGGATCAGGATGGCGAAGATCGCCGTCGACGACCAGATCTCGGCAATCGAGATGGCGATGAAGGCGAGGTGGCCCTCGATCAGCCACGGGATGGCGTCGCTGGTGATGCCAAGCGACTGCAGCGCATTGTTCACCAGGCCGATATTGTCGTTGAACATGAACTTGAACTGGAAGCCGACGAGGATCGGCGAGAACATCATCGGAAACATCATCAGCGTGCGCAGGATGCGCTGGCCGCGCGTCGCCTTCTCAACCAGCATGGCGAGACCAAGGCCAAGCAGCATTTCAAGATTGAGCGCGATCGTCAGCAACAGAACGGTACGGCCGAATGCCCACCAGAAATCGGTGTTGGCCAGGATCGACAGGTAATTCCTGAGGCCGATGAAGACGAAGAACGTCTCGGGCTTGGTCAGGCGGAACGGGGTGAAGCTTGAATAGAGCGACAGAAGCAGTGGCACCACGACGACCGCCGCCAGAACGACGATGGCCGGAAGCAGCAGCAGTAACGGCGCGGATGGCTTGCGGCCCTTCATCGGGCTCCTCTGGTATCTGGCATTCAGATTTTGGGCCGAGGCCCGACATGATGAAACGGGCAACGCCGGCAAAAGGCGATCGCCTCCCTCATTTCACGATGGGGGAGGCAATCTTGTGAGCAATGCTTACAGTTTGCCGGCGTCCTGCAGGATCTGCTTCGCCTTGGCGGCGGCTTCGTCCAGTGCCTGCTTGGAGGTCTTGTCGCCGAGGATCGCGGCCTGCAACTCGGGATAGACGGCGTTCGAGATCTCGATCCACTCAGGCGTCTGCGGCACGGCAAAGGCGTGCTTGGCTTCCTCCTGGAAAGCCGACAGAACCTCCTTCTTGTAAGGGTCGTTGGCGGCTTGCTGCAGGTCCCAATCCCAGACCGCGGTGCGCGTCGGCAGCGGCCCGGCGGTGGCCTCGAGCTTCTGGCTGTCCTCGTTGGTCAGCCACCATACGAGCGATGCCGCTGCCTCCTTGTTCGGGCAGTTCTCGGTCACCGAAAAGCCATGGAATCCCGACCAGCCGGTGCGCACTCCGGCGGAGCCTTTCGGCGCGACCTTGACGCCGACATTGCCCGCGACCTTGGACGATTTCGGATCGTTGAAGAAGCCGGCCCAGCCCGGCCAGTCCAGATTGATGGCGACGGTGCCCGAGGCAAAGCCTTGGCCGAGATCGTCCCAGAGGTAGTTGGTGGTTCCGGCCGGCACGGCCTTGGCCTTGTAGAGGTTGACGAACCAGTCGAGCGCCCGGATGCCGGCTTCGGAATTGAAGACCGGCTTGCCGTCCTTGTCGAGATATTCGCCGCCCTCGGCGACGACCATTTCGTAGAAGCGGCCGTTGATCGCCTCTTCCTTGCCGGCAAACTGCGTGCCGTAGAAATTCGGCGGGTTGGCGAAGAACTCAGCCTGGTCGGTGACTTCCTTCCAGGTGTCCGGCGGCACCAGATCATAGCCGTATTTGGCCTTGAACTTGGTCTTATTGTCGGCGTTCTCGTACAGGCTCTTCTGGTAGTAAAGCGCCGATACGTCGAACTGCGCACGCGGCAGCATTTCCAGCTTGCCGTCGATGGTTGCCGCCTTGATCGTCGACGGCACGAAGGCGTCGATCTCCGACTTCGGCAGGAGCTTGCTGAGGTCGGTGTAGAGGCCGGTGTATTGCGGCGCGAAGGAGGAATGATTCCAGCCGACGCACCAGCTGGTGCTGCCCGAGGCGATGTCGGACTTCAATTCCTTGTCGATGTCGAAGCCGTTCTTCTTGGTCAGGATGTTGACCTTGGCGCCTGTCGCCTTCTCCCATTCGGGAATGCGCTCGTAGAGCTTTTCATATTGCTGGCCGCCGATCAGCTTCACGTCGACGGTAACGCCGTCGAACTTGCCGGGCAGGTCGCCGGCAAGGGCGGTGCCTGCGCCTGACGCAAGCATCAATGCGCCGGCGCATACGCCGGAAAGCAGTCTGTTCATTGGTATCCTCCCTGGGTGCGCCCGCAACTCGTCACGTGACAAGAAGTGCTACATTCATATACAAACAAAACATTCACCCGTACGTCAAGGCGAAATTTATTTCCATAGGCTGTGTTCCTGCGTATATGAAGAGACGAATTCACTGGAGGGACGAGCCATGGACGACAGTGAAGATGAGCGTTATCGCGCACCGGCGCTCGACAAGGGGCTTGACATCCTTGAGCTTCTAGCGGGCGTGGACGGTGGCCTGACCCAGGCGGAAATCGCCAAGAAGCTCGACCGCAGCCCCAATGAATTCTACCGCATGCTCGACCGGCTGGTGCGGCGCGGCTACGTCACGCGGCTCGATGGCGACCGCTATTCGCTGACGCTCAAGCTGTTTGGCCTGGCACAATTGCACGCGCCGGTGCGGCGGCTGGTTTCCTATGCGACGCCGCTGATGCGGGAGCTGGCCGAGACCTCGCAGCAGGCCAACCAACTCGTTGTTTTTGATCGCGGTTCCGCCGTGGTGATAGGCCAGCAGGAGGCGCCGAACTACTGGGGGATTTCGATCCGGGTCGGGTCCCACATCAGCCTGTTCGACACCGGTTCAGGCCATGTCCTGCTCGCCTTCCGTTCACCGGAAGAGCGGCAGATGATGATCTCGGAGCACGTCCGCAGCACCGACAAGACCGCGCAGCCGGCCGAGTTCTTCGCCCGTCTCGACCAGATCCGCGACCGCGGCTACGAGATGATGGCTTCCATGCAGACCGCGGGTGTCTTCAACCTTTCCGCTCCGGTGCGCGGGTCCGACGGCAAGGCCATAGCGGCGCTGTCGATCCCCTACATAACCGTCGTCAACGCGCCCTCGGCACCCGACATCACACGGACCATCGAGTTGCTGCTGGCAACCTGCGAGAAGCTGTCTCACCTCGCTGGGTCGGCCGTCGGATCATCGGCATAAATTCTTATTTGAATGAAGAATTCCTCCGTGAGAGGATCGAAAAAAGCTGCAGGAGGAGCCCGCCATGATCATCGACACCCATTTGCATCTCATCGATCGCTCGGCGCTTCAGTACCCCTGGCTTGCCGGCGTACCGGCACTGAACCGCGATTTCTCCTATGAGGAATACGCCACGGAGGCAAAGCGCGCCGGTATCGAACGCGTGCTGCACATGGAGGTCGATGTCGACCCGGCCGACATCGAGGCGGAAACCGCCCGTATCGAGGGCCTGTCGCGGCAAGCGGGCAGCATGCTCTCTGGGGCGATAGCATCCTGCCGTCCCGAAGGCGCTGACTTTGCCGCTTATCTCGCACGCCAACGGACAAACCCCTTCGTCAAAGGGTTCCGCCGCGTCCTTCACGTCGTCCCGGACGAGCTATCCGAAGGCGCACTGTTCCGTGACAACATCAAGCGGCTTGGTGGCACCGGCCTGACCTTCGATCTCGTGGTGCTGCCGCACCAGATTCCGAAAGCGATCGCGCTCGCCGACCTTGCGCCCGACGTCCAGTTCGTCCTCGACCACTGCGGCGTTCCCGACATCAAGGGCGGAGCCGAGCATCCCTGGCGCGAACACATGAGCGAGATCGCACGGCGCCCGAACGTGATGGCCAAGATTTCCGGCGTGGTCGCCTATGCCGACCCCGCCAATTGGACTGTTGATACGCTGCGGCCTTACGTCGAACACACCATCAATTCATTCGGCTGGGACCGTGTCGTCTGGGGCAGCGACTGGCCGGTCTGCACACTTGGTGGCGGTCTCTCGACCTGGGTGGCGGCGACCCATGCGCTGCTTTCGGGTTGCAGCGTTTCGGAGCGTGACGGGCTGTTGTCGGATAATGCCCGCAGGCTATGGCGGTTGAAATAGCGACCTCGCTCAGCTCTCGCCAAGCGAGGGGGAACTGGCCCGGAACAGGCCGATGAGATCGGCGACGACCTGGCCGGCCGGATGGCCGGAGGTCAGGCCGGAATTGATGCGGTCGGACGCCGCTTGCTGGAAAGCCATGTAGCCGTCATGGCGCGGCCGCACCCAGGCGCTCTCCAGCGTCGCGCGCGTGCCCCGATAGAAGTTGCCGGCCAGTTCATTGATAGTCTGGTCTTCCCAGGCAGCCGCATGGCCCGGCTGGCCGCCGGCGGCGGCATAGATGCCACGCTGGACATCGCCGCTGGCGACCCAATAGGCAAAATCGATCGCTGCCTCTTTGGCCTTGGAGAAGGCTGATACGGCTATGCCTGTGCCGCCGAGCGCCGAGCCGGTCGGACCATTGGAACCGACGACCGGGATGTCGGCAAAAGCCAACCTGTTGGCGCGAAAACCCGACGCCGCATAAGAGGCGTAGCCATAGATCAGCGGCGCGCAGACGATGCGGGAACCAGCCTCGGCCATGAGTTCCGAAACGGCGATCGGGTCCATGTCGAAGCAGGTCGGGTCGACCGACGCCGCGATCTCACGCATCATCTCGAAGACTTCACAGCCCGTCTCGACATCGATGAGATCGCCCGACGGATCGGTCGCGCAGGCATGCCCGAGATTACCGGCCAGCGTGTAGAAAGTCATCAGGCAATGCGGCGGCAGCAACGGCAGAAGCACGTGGCCCTGCCGAGCGAGATCGAGCACTTCGCTCCATCGCGATGGCGGTTGGTCGAGCGCCTCGGGTCGCCAGGCCTGAACCTGCGTTGCCGCATCGATGGGAAACGCCCACTGCCGTCCTTGCCATGTGTAACTCGGAAAGGACTGGCCGACGCTGCCTGAGGCGAGGGCGGCGCGTTCCGCCTCGCGGCCGACGAGATCAAGCGGCTTGAGGCAGCGCTCCGCGGTAATCTGGCCGACATGCGGATGATCGATGACGATCAGGTCATAGGCGCGCGCCAACTCCTCGACCGGGAAGGACTCGAAATCCTGCAGCGAGCGCTTGTCCCATTCGACGGCAATGCCCGTCTTCTGCTTCCACACCGACGAGCAGGCGACCATCGGATCGAAGCCGCGCGGATGGTTCCAGGTCATGCCCCTGAGCGTGGGCTTGAGGGAGCGCGTGGTCACAGGCCGAACTCCTCGCGGATTGCGGCGCTATGCTCGCCAATCCGCGGTGCTGCCCGGTCGACCTTGGCCCTGACGCCATCGACCCGCAGCGGTGAACTGGTGGTGAGGATCGAGACATCGTCCTCGCGCGTCACCGTCTGCAGCATGCCGAGCGATTGGAAGCCCCCGCTTGCCAGCATCTCCGGCCAGGTCAGCACCTTGGCGCACCAGATGTCGGCAGGCTCGAGAATGGCCAGCCATTCGTCGATGGTTTTCGTTGCAATCCTCTGGGCGATGATCGCCTTGATATCGTCGCGCGCGGTGAACCAGGATTCCGGCCTGTCGCGATAGGAAGCCAGTTCATCGAGCGACAAAAGGTCGGCCAACTTGGGGATCGGCGTCATGGCGATGGCGAGATAACCGTCCCTGGCCGGATAGACTCCGTAAGGCGCCGAGAGATAGGCATGCGCGCTGCGGAAGCTCGAGCGCCTGGGCAGGCGGCGCCCGTCATTGAGATGCGTGGTCAGCACCTCGAACTGGAAGTCGACCAGCGCTTCCAACAGGCTGGTCTCGATATGGCTGCCCTGGCCGGTGATGCCGCGCCGCACAAGTGCTGCGAGAATGCCTTGCGCGCAGGCCGCACCCGCCAGCATGTCTCCGATGGCGAGGCCGAACGGCACCGGCCCCTGGTCTTCGTCGCCGTTCAGCCACATCACCCCGGAGCGCGCCTGCGCCAACAGATCCTGGCCGGGCCGCTTGACCCATGGGCCGTCCTCGCCATAACCGCTGATCGAGGCATAGACTAGGCGCGGATTGATCTGGCGGACGGCCTCGTAGTCGAGGCCAAGGCGCTCGATGACACCCGGCCGGAAATTCTGGATCAGCACATCGGCCTTGGCCAGCAGCCCGCGCAATGTATTGAGGTCCGCCTCGTTCTTCAGATCGATGGCGAGGCTTTCCTTGGCCCGGTTGATGGCATGGAAGATGGTGGAATCGCNGCGCTCGATGACACCCGGCCGGAAATTCTGGATCAGCACATCGGCCTTGGCCAGCAGCCCGCGCAATGTATTGACGTCCGCCTCGTTCTTCAGATCGATGGCGAGGCTTTCCTTGGCCCGGTTGATGGCATGGAAGATGGTGGAATCGCCGCCGATCTCGGTGTCGCTGAGATAGAGCCGGCGCGACAGGTCGCCGCCGTCAGGACGCTCTATCTTGATGACGCGGGCGCCGAGATCGAGCAGCCTAAGCGAGCAGTAGGGCCCGGACAGGAACTGGCTCATGTCGACGACGATGACACCGGCAAGCGGCAATTCGGCTGCTGCCGGCATCTCTATTTCTCCGTCTTGCCGAGGAAATCGGCCGGGTTGCGGTACTTCACCGTCTGCAGATGCTCGCAATAGAGAACGAGCTCGCCTTCTCCCTTGAACACCTCGTAGCTGGCGCGGATCAGGCCCATCTCCTTGTAGCGGGGCTTCTTGTCGAGGTTGGAGCGGATCGAATAGATCGTATCCCCGATGAAGACAGGCTTTATGAACCGTAGCTTGTCATAGCCATAGGAAAAAGCGTTGACGCAGTTGGTGGCGACCAGCCCGAGGCCGGCCGAGAAGACGAACGCGCCGGCAATCAGCCGCTTGCCGAAAATGCCGTCGCTCTCGGCAAACATCTGGTCCTGCACGTAAGGATGGATGTCGAGCACCAGCGTGTTGAAAAGGTGGCTGTCGCCCTCGGCCATGGTGCGACGCAGCGAGCGGATCTTTTGGCCGACCGGCCAGTCCTCATAGAACCAGTTCTCGGCGTTCCACACCGGCAGGGCGGCATGATCGGCGGGCATATTCCTAGGGTGCGTCGAGACAACTCCAACGGTTGGCGCGAAATCGCTCATGGCGTAGTCCAGCGGGCTCGAGAAAGCGCCCATCCAGCCATTCGAGCACGCTTCAAAGCGCCTGAGTGCACGACGTCCTCCTCCCATCAATCTTCTTTTGTAAATACTATTTTCACATATGGGTTTGCGTTGCAAGCGAGGACAAGCGAAATTTTGGCGGTCCCACGCGCCGCTTTGTCTTTGTCATGAACGAGCTGGATTCGACTGTCGCGTCGATGGCGCTCGACAATGCGACTGGCAGGCTATCGTTCATCGACACGAAGCCGGCGGTGCCGGCCGAGGCCCGCGACAGCAATCACTGCGCCGATATCCAGATCTCGCCGGACGGCCGTTTCGTCTATGGCGGCAACCGTGGCCACGACAGCGTCGTCATCATGGCGGTCGACCAGGAGACCGGCAGCTTAAGTCTTGTCGGCTTTATCCCTTGCGGAGGCGCCACGCCGCGCAATCTGGCGCTGACACCTTCGGGCGGCCATCTGTTCTCCGCCAACCAGAATGCCGACCGCATTTCGATCTTCGTCCGCGACGCCCGCAAGGGCATGCTGACCGATACCGGGCGCGGCATCGAGATCGGCACGCCGATGTGTGTCAAGATCGTCGCATGACCACCGGCCAGCAGACTAGCCGGGCTCAAGCCTCTTGGATGGCCGAGAGTTTCCAGCTCGAGCCATTCTGGCGCGTGAACGTCCACAACTCGGTCGTCTCGGTCGGCTGCTCCTCATCGCCCTCGACGACCTTGCCGCTCGCCCGTTCGCGCATCACGTCACGGGACTCGTAGCGCAACGCCGCCGTGGCGTAGTCGCGGTCATCCTCGCGCCAGCTTTCCGCGATGTCGGCCTGCAGCAGCGTGACGTCGGATACTTCGTTCCTGAGACCTTTCTGGGCATTGTCTGCCAGCTCTTCCGACAGATAGGACACCATCTCGGGCGTCACCGACCGGCGCAATGCCGCATGGTCTTCGCGGCCGAATGCTTCCTGAATCTCGGTCAGCAACTGCTGGAACGCCTCGAGGTCGGCCTGGGCCAGCGTGATCTCTTCGGATCGGGTGGTCTCGTAGCCTCCGCCCGATCCGCCGCCAAACCCCGGAATTGTGAAGGAGCCAGCGCTTCCCGTCTCCTGTTGTGCGCGGTTCTCGAACCGTGAAGCCTGGGTATTGCCTATGCCGGCGAGCGCGGGCGCGGGGCCACGCGCGGATTGCGATCGGAAGAACCTGATGGCCAGCATGATCGCGCCACCGATGAGCAGGGCTTGGAGCAGGAATCCGAACATGCCGGCAAGGCCGCCGAAACCTTGGCCAAGGAGCAGTCCGATCAGGCCGCCGATCAGCAGGCCGCGCATCATCGTTCCACCGAAGCCGCTCATGAAGCCGGGCCTCTGCAGTCCGGCCGGCGGCTGCCGGGCAGCATTGTTCACGCCGGTATTGGGTGTCATCGAACGCTCGACCGGCGCGGTCGGCGCCGGCGCGGTCCGGGTCGGCGGGGCCGATTGGAACGTGCGCGTGCCGCGACTGCCGAAACTGCCGCCGCGCCGCGCCTCGGCATGATCGATCGCAACCATGGAGAATGCAAGGAACAGGCCGGCAAAGAGTGTGGCGAATCGGCTTGTGCGGGAAATCATCGGGTGACCTTTATCGCTGTGGTTTGGGGCGTTTTCGGCAAAGGGCCGGCCTTGGAAAGACCGGCCTCATATGGTCAATCGAACAGCTCTTCGAAAAATGATTTCTTCCGCTTCGGATAGCGGTGGCCATGCGAGCGGGAATAGTCGTCATCGCGGTCCCGGCCACGGGGCGGCGGGGAGAACGCTGCCGGCTGTGGCTGCGGCGCGGGCGATGTGTCCCTGCCGGACCGTTCGATGATCTTGTCGAGTTCGCCACGATCAAGCCAGACGCCGCGGCACTGCGGACAGTAGTCGATCTCGATCCCCTGGCGTTCGCTCATCACGAGGGCGACGCGGCAGGAGGGGCAAACCATGCCAAGGAGGGAAGATGTCATGTGGGGCTCCTAACCAGAAAGGAATGAGCCCGCTTAACCGAAAGGAATGGAAACGGGCCCGTTGAAGCGGTCCGACATCACGGTCGCCAAAGCGACAGTCAGAGGGGCCCGGCCCGCACACGGGAGTTAGGAATGCGGGGCGAAGCCTTCAAGGGGCAATGTTGCCGGCGAGAGCGATTTGCTGCTTAAACCGTCACCACGATCTTGCCGAACTGCTCGTTCGATTCGAGATAGCGATGCGCCTCGACGATCAGGTCGAAGGGAAAGATCCTGTCGATGATCGGCCTGAGCGTGCCGTCCGCCAGGCCTTCGAGGATGAATGCCTTGGCCGCCTCCAACTTCTCCGGGTTGCCGGTGATCTCGTGCACGAGATAGCCGCGCAATGTCAGCGTCTTGCCCAGTATCGCAGGTAAGGGGAAAGGGGTCGGCTCGCTGCTGAGGCCGCCATATTCGATCAGAATGCCGCCTCGCGACATCGCCGCCGTCAACGGCTCGAAGATCGGCCCGCCGATCGCGTCCAGCACCACGCGCACGCCTTGCGGTCCGGCGATCTGGCTCAGTCTTTCCGCAAGTTCCTCTTCCTCAAGGACCACGACATGTGCTGCGCCGGCGTCGAGCAGAGCCTGCTTCTTCACCGATGTCCGCGTCACCGCGATCGCTATCGCACGAACGCTGTTGGCGATCTGGATCGCCGCAAGCCCGACGCTGCTCGAAGCCGCCGTGATGACGACGCCTTCTCCGGGGCGCAGCCTAGCGATGTCGATCAGGGCGCCGTAGGCGGTGAGGTACGGCATCCAGACCGCCGCCGCGGTTTGCCAGTCGAGGGACGCCGGATGCTTGATGATGAGCCCCGCGGGAAAGGTGACAAGCTCACCGTAAGCCGGCCAGCGAACCATCGATTGCGGCGGGATGACACTGACGGCGTCCCCAGCCGCCAGCCTCGTCACGCCTTCGCCAATTGCCTCGATGACGCCCGCCGCTTCCAGCCCGAGCCCGGAGGGGAGCCCAGGCGTCTCGATATAGCTGCCCGCGCGCAGCAGCGCCTCGGCGCGGTTGAGGCCGAGCGCCTTGACGCGGATTTGAACCTCGCCCGGGCCCGGTGGGAGTAGGTCGACCTCCTCGATGCGCAGGACCTCGGGACCACCATGCTGGTGGAAGCGAATGATACGGGCCATTCGGTTCACTCCAAATTATCTGACACCTAATGAGCTATGACGCGAAAGCTTTGTGCGATAAACGGCTGTTCGGATTATGCAGTAGAAATCCGGAGTTTCGAATATGGATAGGCTCGAGAGCATGGCCGTGTTCGTCAGGGCGGTCGATCTCGGCTCGTTCGCGGCAGCGGCCACTGCGCTCGATCTATCCGCACCGATGGTCGGCAAGCATGTCCGGTTTCTCGAGGAGCGGCTTGGCATGCGTCTCATCAACCGGACCACGCGCCGCCAGAGCCTGACCGATTTCGGCCGCGCCTATTATGAGCGGTGCCGCCTAGTACTGGCCGAGGCCGAAGCGGCCGATGCGCTCGCCGCCGACCAGCTCTCGGAACCGCGCGGAAAACTGCGCGTCACCATGCCGGCGCATTTCGGGCGCCACTGCGTCACCCCCGTGCTGCTGAAGCTGGCAGGGCAATATCCGATGCTGGAACTCGACCTGTCGCTCAGCGACCGTTTCGCCGATCTCGCCGAGGACGGTTTTGACCTCGCCATCCGAACCGGCGGTCTGGACGACAAGGCCGGTGTGATCGCCCGTCGCGTTGCACGCCAGGACATGGTCGTCTGTGCCGCGCCTTCCTATCTGGAAATTCATGGCGAGCCGCGGCGGATCGACGACCTCGCCGATCACCAGGCGATTGTCTACCGCCGGCCCGGCATGATCGTTCAGCCGTGGCTATTTCCGCGCGAGGCGCAGACTGCGCTCGAGCTTATCCCAAACGGCCGGCTGCGGCTCGACGATCTCGATGCTATCGCCGATGCCGCCGTCGACGGCATGGGGCTGGCGTGGTTGCCTTACTGGCTGGCTCGTGAGCGCATTCAGGCCGGCACGCTGGTCGAGTTGTTGCCGGACCAGCCACGATATCCCTACGATTGTCATGCGCTCTGGCTGCGGACGCCGCATCTGTCGCTCAAGGTCAGGCTGGCCGTCGACGCATTGGCGGCCGCCTTACCGAAAATGATGGCGTGATCGCCAACTGACGACTTGCGCTCTTTGAGGCGTGGCGTTCGGGTGCCATATGAAGGTGGCTTATGGAATGCGCGCATCGCAGGAGAGACGGTTCATGACCAAGGGTTCGGATCTGTTCGTGGCGGCCCTCGAAAATGAAGGGGTCGAACGAATTTTCGGCATTCCGGGCGAAGAAAATCTCGACATCGTCGAATCCATCCGCCGCTCGTCGATCCAGCTGATCCTGACGCGCCACGAGCAGGCGGCGGCCTTCATGGCCGCCACCTATGGCAGGCTCACCGGCAAGCCGGGTGTGTGCATCACAACGCTTGGCCCCGGCGCCCTCAATCTGACGACCGGCTCTGCCTATGCGCTGCTTGGCGCGATGCCGATGATCATGATCACCGGCCAGAAGGGCATCCTGTCGTCCCGGCAGGCGCGCTTCCAGATCGTCGACATTGTCGCGGCGATGAAGCCGCTGACCAAGCTGTCACGCCAGATCGTCTCGCCCAGGATGATCCCGTCGCTGGTGCGCGAGGCCTTCCGCGTCGCCCAGGAAGAGCGCCCCGGCCCCGTGCATCTCGAACTGCCGGAAGACATAGCGGCGGCGGAATGCGAGCCGATCGCCCTGGTCCCGACGCATCCGGTCGAATTGCCCCTGGCCAGCGCTGGCGCGCTCGATCGCGCCGCCCGCATGATCATCGAGGCCAAGCGTCCGCTGCTGATGTTCGGGGCCGCGGCGTCGCGCCCGCGCGTCACTCCCGATGTCGCCCAGTTCGTGCTGCGCACGCAAATTCCCTATTTCACCACGCAGATGGGCAAGGGCACGGTGCCCGGCGGTACCGAACTCTACATGGGAACGGCGGCCCTTTCGGAACGCGACTACGTGCACGAGGCCATCGAACAGGCCGATCTGATCATCACCATTGGCCACGACACGGTCGAGAAGCCGCCCTTCATCATGGGGGCGAAGGGGCCGAGGGTTATACATGTCGGCTACCAGACGGCTGATGTCGAGCAGGTCTATTTCCCGCAAGCCGAGATCGTCGGCGACCTCGGCCCATCGCTGGCGCTGCTGGCGGACCGCATTGAGGGCAAGATTCCCAACGCGCAGGCCCTGCTGCCGCTGCGCGAAGGCATTTTGAGCCACATCGCCGCGCGCGCCACCGAAGACCGTTTCA
The DNA here is from genome assembly GCF_000502415.1 of Mesorhizobium sp. LNHC229A00. Lineage (NCBI taxonomy): Bacteria > Pseudomonadati > Pseudomonadota > Alphaproteobacteria > Hyphomicrobiales > Phyllobacteriaceae > Mesorhizobium > Mesorhizobium sp. LNHC229A00. Next base: position 406,842 of record NZ_AYWQ01000003.1, on the reverse strand, counting down.
CGCCGCAACGCATCGTGCATGACGTGCGCGCCGTGATGCCGGCGGACGGGATCCTCGCGCTGGACAACGGCATGTACAAGATCTGGTTCGCGCGCAACTACCGCACGCGCATGGCCAACACGCTGCTGCTCGACAATGCGCTGGCGACCATGGGCGCCGGCCTGCCGTCGGCGATGATGGCGGCACTGCTCTATCCCCAGCGTCGCGTCATGGCCATTTGCGGCGACGGTGGCTTCATGATGAACAGCCAGGAACTGGAGACTGCTGTCCGGCTCAAGCTCAACCTCGTCATCCTGCTGCTGGAAGACCATGCCTATGGCATGATCCGCTGGAAGCAGGCTGTCGACGAATTCCCGGATTTCGGCATGACCTTTGGCAATCCCGACTTCGTCAAATACGCCGAAGCCTATGGCGCCAAGGGGACCAGGGTTGGCGAAGTTGCCGACCTGCTGCCGGCGCTGGAACAGGCCTTCGCCGGCGGCGGCGTGCATCTCGTCGTCGTGCCCATGGACTATTCCGAAAACACCAGGGTGCTTGTCGACGAATTGCGCGAGCGCTTGCCCGCGCCAAAGGCACCCTGACGGCAGCGGCAAAGCCGCCGTCAGGATCGGTTGATGCCTACAGCTTGCAGTAAGGCGTTACCGGCGCGATCGTTCCGAAATCCTTGACGATCTCGTAGCCGATGCCGTCCGCCGCCGCCTTGCCGACATAGGAATGGCAGAGCGTGTGGTTGTTGCTGGCATCGACCCGGATCTTGCCTTGTGGCGCATCGAACTCGATCGTAGGCAGCGCCTTGAGTACATCGTCATCCTTCAGCGAGCCGGCCTTCTCGGCCGCCAGCGCGTAGAGATGCAGGCCGTTATAGCCGGCCTCGCCGATGCCATTGACCATCTTCTCCTGGCCGAATTTCTCGCGGAAGTTCGCGATGAACTTCTTGTTGACCGGGTTGTCGAGCGCCATCCAGTAGGGCTGCGGCGCGTAGGTGCCGGCGGCGACGCCAGGCGGCAGCGCGTCCTTGTTGAAGACCTCGTCGAGCGGTGCGATCAGAGGCTGTTTGATGTCGAAGCTGCGATACTGCTTGAGCTGCGTGACGGCGTCGTTGCCGACCACCATCGACCACACGACATCAGGCTTCAACGACTTGATCTTCTGGAAGGCCGGGCCGAAATCCGTGGTGCCGAACGGATAAAAGTCGGCGCCGACGATCTTGCCGCCGGCCATTTCATAGGCCGCTGTGATCGCCTCGGTCATCTTCTGCGGCCAGGCATAGTCGGACGCCATGATGTAGATGGTCTTGCCGAGGTTTTCGGCCACCCACGGCATCATCGGGTCTACCTGCTGCATCGGGATAGGTCCGGTGGCGACGAAGTAGCGATTGCATTCGCCGCCCTCGAAATTGGTCGGGTAGAAGAACAGCTTCTTGGCCTTCGAGGTGACGGAAAGCGTGGCGCTGCGCTCGGGCGAAATGATCGTTCCCATGATCACGTCGACCTTGTCCTCGTTGAGGAGCTTGCGGGCCTTGTCGATGGACCCCTTGGTCGTGGTCTGGTTGTCCTCGATGAAGAGCTCGACCTGGCGCCCGCCAATGCCATTGGCGGCGTTGAGCTCGGCGGCGGCGAGCTTGTAGCAATTGAGCAGCGTCTCGCCCAGGATCGCCTGCAGCCCTGTGATCGGGATCGATAGCCCGACCTTGACCGTATCTGCAGCGCGCAGGATTCCAGGCGCGCCGACCATTGCGAAGGCGGCCGCGGCGCCGCCGGATTTCAGAACAGTTCTTCTGTTTATCATTGTTGTGTTCCCTTCCAGTCCAGGCGCGCCCCATGCACGCCTTACAAGTCAACAAGCTCCCAGGCGCTTCAGGCGCCCCTATAGGGCCAACAGGTCCTTCAGTAGGGTCTCGTCGGCGAATGCTTCCGGCGTGCCCTCATGCACGATCCTGCCCTTCTCCATCACCAGGCAGCGATCCGCCGCCTTGAGAACGAGATCGAGATTCTGCTCGACCAGAACGATGGCGATGCTACGCTCACGCGCGATGCGCGGCACCAGCTCGGCAATCGATTGCACGACGTTCGGCTGGATGCCTTCCGAAGGCTCGTCGAGCAGCAGCACCGACGGCAGGCCGCACAGCGCGCGGCCTATCGCCAGCATCTGCTGCTGGCCCCCCGAGAGCGTACCGGCGATCTGCGCCTCGCGCTCGCGAAGGATGGGAAAATAGCCAAAAATATCGGCTGGAATGTCGCCGTCGCCACGATCCTTGGCGGCGCGCGTGCCGACTTCCAGATTCTGTCGCACGGTCAGCTGATTGAAGATGCCTCGGCCCTGCGGCACATGGGCGATGCCCACGCGTGCGCGGCGGAAGGCCGGCGCGTTGGTGAGATCCTGGTCGCCGAGAACCACCGCGCCGCCGCTCGCCTTCAGGCCGCCAGCGATGACGCGCAGCAGCGTTGTCTTGCCAGCACCGTTGCGGCCGAGCAGGCCGACCACTTCGCCCGCCGCGACGCCGAGGTCGATGCCGTTCAGCACTGGGAGCGGGCCGTAGCCGGCCGAAACGGCAAGTGTCCGCAGCATGCTCAGCGCCTCCCTAGGTAGACGTCGCTGACCATCTCGTCGGCCTCGATGTCGCGGAAGGGACCGCTGCGAAGCAGGCGCCCCTGGTGCAGCACGAGCGTCTCGCAATTCAGCGCCCGCACGAAGCGTATGTCATGCTCGACCGCGACAATCGAGAACTCGCCCTTCAGCCGCAGCAGCATTTCGGCCGTCGCCAGCGTCTCCTGCGGCGTCATGCCGGCGGTTGGCTCGTCGAGCAAAAGCAGCCGTGGCTCGATGGCCAGCGCCATACCGATCTCCAGCCATTGCTTCTGGCCGTGCGCCAGTTCGCCGGCTAATGTGGCGGCACGATTGGTCAGCGCGACCAGTTCCATCAATTCACCGATTGTCCGGGCCGGGGAGGGGGCACCCCATCGTGCGACCTTGAGGTTGTCCTCAACCGAGAGGCTCGGGAAGACGGACGGGATCTGGAACTTGCGGGCAATGCCGAGCCGGGCGATGCGATGCAGCGGCAGGCCGGCAATGTCTCGGCCGAGGAAATGGACGCTGCCGCTGGTCGGGCGCAGCGTGCCGGTCAGAACGTTGAGGAACGTGCTCTTGCCGGCGCCGTTCGGCCCGATGATGCAGCAGAGCTCCTTGTCGCGGACCGTCAGGTTCAATCCTTCGAGGGCCTGCAGCCCTCCGAAGCGGATGCCGACATTTTCGGCCTGGAGCAGGACGTCGCTCATCAGGCCTGCCTCCTGCCTTTGAACAGGCTCCTCAGCCGCGCATAGATCGACAGGATGCCGTCCGGCAGGACAAAGACGATGATGACGAAGACGCAGCCCAGCAGCAGCGGCCATAGGCTCGGATTGAAGCTGCTGATCGTCTGCTGCGCGCGCTGGATGAAGATTGCGCCCAGCACTGGGCCAAGCAGCGTGCCGCGCCCGCCGACCGCCACCCAGACAATGACCTCCGTCGACAGAAGCAGTCCGGACAGATCGGGGGCAACCAGCCCGGCCATGCAGACATAGAGCGCGCCGGCAAGCCCGGCGATGGCTGCCGAAAGGATGAAGGTGACGAGCAGCCGTAACGGCGCATTATGGCCGAGTGCCGCCGCCCGGACCTCATTGTCCTGAATGGCGGTCAGCACCGTGCCCCAGCGGCCACGGCTGATCGACCACAGCGCCAGCACGACCACGGCGACGACAGCCGAGACGAAGATATAGCTCGGCAGGTCCTGGCTGAGGTCGACATTCCGGCCACCAACATCGAATTCGATCGGCGGAATGCCGATCAGGCCGCTGTCGCCACCGGTGACCGAACTCCACGAGACCGCGGCCTGCTGGCAGATGACGCCCATGGCGAGCGTGACAATGGTGAAGTAGCTGCCGCGTATGCCGCCGAAGAACAGGAAGTAACCGATGATGGCGGCGACGAAGGCAGCACCCGCAATGGCGCCCACGATGCCGAGCAAGCCGCCGAAAGGAATGGCGTCGTTGAGCGTGACCAACGCCATGATGTAGCCGCCTATACCGAAGAAAGCGGCGTGGCCGAAGCACAATATGCCGGTGCGGCCCCAGAAGAAGTCGAGGCTCGCCGCGAACAGGCCGAAGATCAGCGCGTCGCGGATCACCGTCAGTTGGTAGCCGTCGGCGAGGAAGGGATATAGGATCGCGAGCGCCACGCAGACGACGAAGATCAGCAGCCAGTTGCGGTCCCGGGCGATCATCGCGAAGCCCCGTTGAACAGGCCGTTGGGCCGCAGCCGCACGGCGACGATGGCCGCCAGCAGCACGATCGCCTGCGCCAGCGATGGCGAGATCTGGTAGTTGAGGATGCTTGTCAGCCCGCCGACGAAGACGCTGCCGGCGACGAGGCCGCCAATCGAGCCGACCCCGCCGACGATCACGACGAAGAAGGCGTTGGCGAGATAGTTCACCCCCATCTGCGGCAGCACGATCGCCAGCGGCGCGACCAGCCCACCCGCAAGGCCCGCGATGGCCGCGCCGAAGGTGAAGGCGATGGCGTAGGTGCGGCGCGTGTTGATACCGACGCCCTCCGCCATTTCGCGGTTCTGGATGACGGTGCGGATGTCGAGGCCGAAGGATGTGCGGCTGATCAGCAGGATGACGCCGAGCAATGTCGCCATGGCGATGCCGATCAGGATCAGCCGATAGGCCGGATAGACGGTGAAGAAGAGGTCGAGCGTGCCCTCGATCGGCGGCGTCACCGGCTTGGCGCCGAGGCCAAAGGTCAGTTCCAGCCCCTGCTGGAGGATGAGGCTGACGCCCCAGGTGGCAAGCACCGTCGACACCGGCCGCGAATAGAGGTGGCGAATGATGGCGAATTCCAAGATGCAGCCGACCACGGCGCCGGCGATCGGCGCCGCCGCCAGGCCCAGCCAGAACGAGCCGCCCATGCTCTGGATGAAGTATACCGCGAAGGCGCCGACGGTGACGAACTCGCCATGCGCCAGATTGGTCACGTTCATCAGGCCGAAGCTGATCGCCAGCCCGAGCCCGACCAGCATCAGGATGCTGATCAGCGTCAGTGCATTGAGCAATGTCGTGATGGCGAAATCCATCGCTTCAGGCCGCGCTGGCGAGGCGTTGGCGCAAGCGCGCGAGCAGGCCTTCAGCGGCATCGATCACCGCCGCCTGATGCGGCTGCAGGTCCTGCCCCGCCCACTCGTCGATATGGTCCGACAGCGGGTCGACCACCTCGGTGCGGTGATTGGCCAGCGTCTCGATGACGGCGTGGCCGCAGAATGGCACATAGCCCTCGGAATAGCCGCCTTCATGGCTCATCATCAGCCGTCCGTTCGAGACTTCGGCCGCGAGCGCCACCATGCGCGCGGCAAGGCGGCGAAAACATTCGCTGTTGAGCATCATGCGGCCGAGCGGATCGAAGCCGGACGCGTCGAAACCGGAAGCGACGATGACGAGGTCGGGCTTGAACGCGCGCAAGGCAGGGCCGATGACGCGGTCGAACGTGGCTTCATAGGCGCCTGTGCCGCTGCCGGCCGGCAGTGGGATGTTGATGTTGTAGCCTTCGCCTTCGCCCTTGCCATTGTCGGCCAGCGCGCCGCGTCCGGTCGGGTAGAGATTGTCCTGGTGAAGCGAAATCGTCAGCACCGACGGATCGGAATAAAACACCGTCTCTGTGCCATTGCCGTGATGCACGTCCCAGTCCACCACGGCGGCACGGCCGAGCAGGCCCTCGTGCTGCAGCCGCCGCACGGCGACGCCGATGTTGGAAAACAGGCAATTGCCCATGGCCTGGTCGGGTTCGGCATGGTGCCCGGGCGGCCGCGCCAGCGCATAGGCGTTGTCGACGCGGCCGGTCAGCACCGCACGCATCGCGGCATAGGTGGTGCCGGCGGACAACAGCGCGATGTCGAAACTGTTGAGGCCGATCGGTGCCTGAGGCCCGGCGAAACCGGATCCGCCTTCGCTCAGTATCCTGATATCATCGACGTGGCGCTGCGTGTGGACGCGCAGCAGGTCTTCCACCGTTACCGGTTCGGCAATGATCGGAACCAGATGGCGTGCCAGGCCGCTGACCTGGATGAGATTGTTGAGCCGTCGCTTCGATCCAGGCGATTCCAGGTGGCGTCCGGGTTCCACGAAACGGCCGGGAGGCATCATGTCGGCGCTGGAGCCGGTATCATGCCACATCAGCTGTTCGTGAAAAACGTAGCCTGTCGCCATCCGCGGCATCCTCTAAAAACCAGACGCTAGCAGGCTAACAATCGCCCGGCCCGACCCTAAAGAGGGGCCACGTCTGTTATCTATGCCCCTCCTTTCGGAGGGGTACGGAGGTTTGCGGCGACCTGCGCCGCGCGCACCGCCTGGACGCGGTTCGATACCGAGAGCTTGCCGAAGATGTTTTTCAAATGCCACTTCACCGTCGTTTCGCTTACCGACAGTGCAACGGCGATATCGCGATTGGACATGCCTTCCGAAAGAAAGTGCAGCAACTCGGACTCGCGCTGGGTGAGCTGTTCTTTCTCGACCGTCGGGGCGGCTGGTTTGCGCGTCGTCACGGGCATCGTCTGCGCTGCATTGATGATGCGCGTCGCATAGGCCGACAGTGACGGGTCGGCCTTTGCCTGGGCCGCCCGCAGTCGCATCAAACCTTCGACGACAGACCTGCCCTCGTCGACGAAGGAGCGGATGAAGCCCGAGGGTTGCGCAAGGCGCAATGCTTCGTGCAGATGGCGGTCTGCCCCCCGCTGGTCATGGCCGGCGCTCTTGGCGCGCAGGATCAGCGCCAGTATGTGCCGGCGCATGCGCCCGCTGCTTTTGGTTCGCTCCAGCAGTGCGTCGAAAATTGCCGCCGCCGCCGCGTAGGATTTTTCCGCCGTAAGCAGCCGGCCTTCGGCGAAGAACTCGAATTCGTTGGCGACGGTAGAGGCGGTTTCAGCGCTTTCGCGGCGATGCTCGTCGAGCAACACGCGGGCTTCGGGGATGCGGTTCTGGTCAAGAAGCAGCCGGATACGATCGTGCACCAGCACCGAAGCGAGGCGGCGGTAGACGGAGCCGCGCGCGCGCTGGTAGACGCGCTCCAGCATGTCGAGGGCGGCTTGGCCGCGACCGGTCAGCTGCAGCGCCCGGGCATAGGTCGGCACGCTGGCGAGGGGATAGACAATGACCGCGGCGCCCTCGATCAGCGGCCCGAGATTCTCCACCAGCGCCAGTGCCTCGCCGGATGCGTTGGTCTCATAGGCGAGTTCGGCAAGCAGCGTTCCGGCGAGGGCCTCGGCATAGGAGTTGGCGCCGATCCGCGTCCTGGCCTCGATGATCGCGTTGCGCAGCAGCCGTTCGGCCGCGGGCAGGCGGCCGGCCGAGCGCTCGATGACGGCCATGTAGCAGTTGGCGATGGTGACGCCGAGCAGGCTGCCGCTTCGCTCATGGGCCTTGCGCGCCGCGTCCACGGCAGCGCGAGCGCCCTCAAGGTCGCCAAGCGCGTAGAGATTGTAGCCGATGACGTTTGCGGTCGCGCCTTCCATGAACCACGCATCGGGGGCGATGATGCGCAGGGCCGCCAGTGCGGTGTCGCGCGCGTCCTCGAACTGTTCCAGCGTGCTGTGCACGGCCGCTGCAAGGACCTCGAGTTCAGCCTCGATGGTCGTGCCGGTCAGCGTGCCCGGGTCCTTTCTATCGGTCGGCCCGGTTTCGACGAGCTGGCGCGCGTTGGCGAGGGTCTGCTGGGCAATCTCGGGCTGGCTGCTGTGCACCGCAAGCCATAGCACGACGAGTTGCAGCCGGATGCGCTGGTCGATCAGTTTCCTTGGCAGCAGCGCCAGCAGTTGGCGCACATAGAGAAGCTGGCATTGAGCGATGAGTTCTAGCGCGTTGTTCTCGATGAACACCGCGGCGCGGGCTTCGTCGCCGGCGGCAAGCGCATGGCCGATGGCCTCGGTCAGCATCTTGCGTTCGCCGAACCATTCCGAAGCCGCCAAGTGCAGCGGTGCGATCATCTCCGGCTCCCGCCGCTCCATTTCACGGCTGAGGAAGTCGTGGAAAAGGTGATGATAGCGGAACCAGCGCCGTTCCTCGTCGAGCGGCACCAGGAACAGGTTGCGGGTCTCGATCTCGGTGATGGCAACCTCGGCGTCCGCCTCCCGAATCACCGCCCGGCAGGCCTCGGCGCTGAAGCGCTCGAAAATCGAGGAATAGAGCAGGAACTTCGCCAGCACCGGCGGCAGTTCCAGGAACACTTCTCCCATCAGGAAGTCGGCGACGTTGCGGTTGGCGCCGGTGAAATTGCCGATGACGGTTTCGGGCGCATGGGCCGCACCGAGCGACAGCGAGGCGAGCTGCAGGCCGGCGGCCCAGCCTTCGGTGCGCGAGCACAGTGTTTCCACCGTGCCGCTGCTGACAGAGAGGCCCAGCTTGTCGTTGAAGAAGGCTTCGGCTTCCGACGAGGCGAAACGCAGATCGTCCGGGCCGATTTCAAAGATATCGCCGAGCACCCTGAGCTTGCCGAGCTGCAGCTCGGGCAGGTTGCGCGAACCGATGACGAAGACGACGTTGGTTGGTGCCTGCCGGGTCAGCCGTTCCATGAACCGCTTCACCGCCGGTGCATCGATGGCGTGATAGTCGTCGAAGAACAGGGTGATGTCGGCGTGGCGTGCCGCGAAACCCGACACGAGTGCCGCAAGCACCACGTCGAGCTGCGGGATGGGGCTCGACTGGAAGGCGAGGTCGAGCTCGGCCGGGTTCTGGACGAGATGGCGCAACGCCCCCACCAGATGCGACAGGAAGGCGCCTTCGTCATTGTCCGTCGCCTCGCAGGACAGCCAGGCCGTCAGCCGGCCGTGGCGCGCGACCTCGGCCGCCCATTGCGCCATCGTCGTCGATTTGCCGAAGCCGGCGGGCGCGGCGAACAGCACGATGCGCGTGTCGACATTCCGCTCCAGCCTCGACAAGATGCTCTCGCGCCGTACCCACCGGCGGTGGTGAGGCGATGCCAGGCTGGTGGGTTGCGACGATGGTCTCATCTGGCGCCGGGCACCCATTCCGTTTCGATCAGCGGAATTTGCGGCGCGCAATCGCGCGGCAGGGTTCCCTTGATCCTGGGATCATCGGTGATTTCGAAACCGGTTGCATAGGGTTCAAATCCGCAAGCCCTGTAAAAACCGATGACGCTGTGATGATCGAAGCTGCTGGTGTGCAGCCAGATGCGGATGGGACCTAGGCGCCATGCCTGGTCGAGCGCGCCCGCCATCAGCCGTTTGCCGAAGCCTTGGCCAGTCAAGGAGGGAAACAGGCCGAAATAGGTGATCTCGATCTCGTTGCTGTCGGCGAGAGAGAATTCGACCATGCCGACCTGGCCCCCACTCTCATCATGGCCGTAGTAGAGATGCTGACGTGGGTCGGCGAAATGCGCCGCGATGTCGGCGTCCGACATTTCGGCGGCGCGGTCCCAGAGCCAGGGAGCGCCGATCTCGAGGAAGACTGCGCGGTAGACGGCGGGATCGGGCTTGGTGACGCGGCTCATCGTCAGCGGATGCACGAGACCGGGCACCGGGGCACGCGCCTCCATCCACGTCACCGCATTGATGATTTTGCCTGCCGGCACGCGCCGGTAGCCCGGCGCGAGATCGGTGGTTTCATCCGGCAATGAGCCTTCAGTGACTTGCATCTGTCCTCGGTCTTCCGCCGCGCAGCCTGGGCGGCATGTCAAGAAGCTGATGCCAACTCTGCGACCGCCTGCCAAGTGGCTCCAGAGGTGGGCCATCATTTTGGCCCGCCTGTCGCCTTGCCTTTTCGGAGAATGGCATATGAGATATGATACACCATCCATGGAGAAGCGGAATATCATGCCTGAGCGAATTGCGGACGAGGCCATCTTGCGGGCGGTCGACGATGGCTTCGACCGCCAGCTCGCCTTCCTGGCGGACCTCGTACGCTTTCCCTCGCAGCGTGGTGAGGAACACGCCGCGCAATCCTTCATGGCGGCTGCCTATGAAGCCAATGGCTATGCGGTCGATATGTGGCGTGTCGACGTCAATGCGATCCGCGACCTGCCCGGATTCTCGCCCGTAGCCGTTTCGTACGATGACGCGTTCAACGTCGTCGCCACCCACACGCCGAAAAACGTCACCGGTCGCTCGCTGATCCTAAACGGCCATATCGATGTGGTGCCGACCGGACCGCTCGACCGCTGGGTGCGCGATCCCTACGATCCGGCGATCGAGGATGGCTGGATGCACGGCCGTGGCGCCGGCGACATGAAGGCCGGCCTGTCGGCCTGTCTCTTTGCGCTCGCCGCCTTGCGCGGCCTCGGCTATCAGCCGGCGGCGAACGTGTTCCTGCAGTCGGTGGTCGAGGAGGAGTGCACCGGCAATGGCGCACTCGCTTGCCTGCAGCGCGGTTATCGCGCCGACGCCGCCTTCATTCCCGAACCGCTGGAACCAAGACTGATGCGGGCCCAGGTTGGGCCGATCTGGTTCAGGGTCGAGGTCGACGGCGATCCGCAGCACGCGTCGGGCGCCTTTTCCGCCGGCGCCAATGCCATCGAAAAGGCCTTCCTCATCATCCAGGCGCTGAAGAAACTCGAAATCGTCTGGAATGCCAGAAAGGTTGACGACAGGCATTTCTGTAGTCACCCGCACCCGATCCGATTCAACCTCGGCAAGATCGAAGGCGGCGAATGGACATCGAGCGTTCCCGCGCGCTGTGTCTTCGAGATGCGGGTCGCGACCTATCCCGGCCAGAAGCTCGAGGACGCCAGGGCCGAACTGGAGGCCTGCATCGCCGATGCCGCCCGCGCCGATCCGTTCCTCGCCAATCGCCCGCCCAGGATGACCTATAACGGCTTCATGGCCGAGGGCTATGTGCTGGANACCACCGATGCGCGCTTCTTCGGCCTCTATGCCGACACGCCGGCAATCGTCTACGGCCCGATCTGCCGCATGCCGCATGGCTATGACGAAGCCGTCGATCTCGACTCGGTGCGCAAGGTCACCCAGACCATCGCGTTGTTCATCGCCGACTGGTGCGGCCTCGAGCCGATCGATCACGAGGTCAGGCCATGAACGCGGCCATATCGGATGCTTTCGGCGAGACGCTCGCGGACGATGCGCCGGATGTCTCGATCGCCGAGGCGCTTGCCCTGTTGCGCCGGCACTATGGGCTCACTGGCAGCGCGCGCACGCTGCCAGGCGAACGCGACCACAATTTTCACGTCCATTCGGAAGGCGAGGGCGAATTTGTCCTGAAGATATCGCATCCGGCGGAAGAGGCTGATTTCACCGATTTCCAGAACAAGGCGCTCGACCACATACTGACGGTCGACCCGGCTTTGCCGGTTCCTTCGGTGCGCAAGAGCCTCGAAGGCGAAGCGCAGTTCATGGTCGGCATCGGCGGATCGGCGCCGCGCATCGTGCGGCTCGTGACCTATCTGCCGGGACAGCTGCTTTCGCGCTCGCCCACCTCATCGGCACAGGATCGCAATCTCGGCATCTTCCTCGCCAGGCTTGGCCGGGCGCTGCGCGGGTTCTTCCATCCGGCCGCCGGCAGCGACCTTTTGTGGGACATCCGCAAGGTCGCCAAGACGCGGCCCATGCTGGCGCATATCGTCGATGCCGGCCATCGCGCCATGGTCGAGCGCGTCATCGACGCCTACGAGGAGCACGCGGCACCGGTTATTCCGGGGCTGCGCGCCCAGATCGTCCACAACGACATGAACTCCTACAATGTGGTGATGGACGCTTCGCGACCCGAAATGGTCAACGGCATCCTCGATTTCGGCGACATGATCCATTCGCCGCTGATCTGCGATCTCGCCATCGGGGCCGTCTATCGCTGGCCGGCCGAAGGTCATCCGCTGGCGCCCGCCGCGCGCTTCGTCGCCGGCTATCAGTCCGTGCAGCCGCTCGAGATCGAAGAACTTGGCATCCTCTTTCACCTCATTCGTGCCCGCCTCGCACTCATCGCCAACATCGCCAGCTGGCAGGCCGAGCGTTTTCCGGCCAAACGCGACTATGTCCTACGCCTCATCACCGAGGTCTGGGCCTCGCTTGAGCGGCTGGACGGACTGTCGTCCGCGGACGCCCGCCGCTATTTTCTCGACCATTCCAAGCCGGAGTAGATGCCCGTGTCCCTGTCCTCGCCATATCCTGCAAATGTCGATCCGGCGGCATCCGAGCAAGCGCTGCTCGAACGCCGTGCCAGATTACTCGGGCCGACCTATCGCGCCTTCTACCGCAGCCCCATCCATTTGGTGCGTGGCAGCGGTGTCTGGCTCTACGATGCCCAAGGCCGAAAATACCTCGACGCCTATAACAACGTCGCCTCCGTCGGACACTGCCACCCGCGCGTCGTAGAGGCGCTGTCTGTGCAGGCCGCCACGCTCAACACGCACACGCGCTATCTCAGCGAGATCATCCTCGACTACGCGGAAAGGCTGCTCGGCACGCTTCCTTCCCATCTCGGCCATGCGATGTTCACCTGCACCGGCAGCGAGGCCAACGATCTCGCCATCCGGATCGCCCAGCACTCGACGGGCAACACCGGCGTGATCATCACCGACTTCGCCTATCACGGCGCCACCATCGCGACAGCACAGCTGTCGCCGGCGGCGGTCGGGGCAGCGGGCGTGTCCGCGCGGCATCGAGCCGTGGGGGCGCCGGACACGTTCCGCGACGGCGGCCGCGCCGCCCATGATTTCGCCAGAAATGTCGCCGCCGCCATCGAGGATATGCGCGCGCAAAACATCCGCCCGGCGGCGTTGCTGCTCGATTCCGCCTTTTCCAGCGACGGCATTTTCTTTCCCAACGCGTCCGTCATGCGCGAGGCCGCCGATCACGTCAGGAAAGCAGGCGGCATCGTCATCGCCGATGAGGTCCAGTCCGGCTTCGGCCGGCTTGGCCAGGGCATGTGGGGCTTCGCCAACTATGGCCTCGCGCCTGACATCGTCACCATGGGCAAGCCGATCGGCGACGGGCATCCGATGGGCGCGGTGATCGTGCGGCCGCAACTGGTGAGCTCGTTCGGTTCGAACACCGGCTACTTCAACACTTTCGGCGGCAATCCAGTGGCGGCCGCCGTCGGCATCGCCGTGCTCGATGTGATCGAGGGCGAGGGGCTGATCGAGAACGCGCGGACGGTTGGCGCCTACACCGGGGAATTGCTGCGCGCCTTGCAAGGCCGGCACGGCATGGTCGCCGATGTCAGGCAGAACGGCCTCTATTTCGGCGTCGAGCTGACGGAGGATGAGGCCACTGCTGCTGCCAAGACTTCATCGGTCGTTGAAGCCATGCGCGAGGACGGCGTGCTGATCTCGTCGTGCGGTCCGCGCGGCAATGTGCTGAAGATCAGGCCGCCGCTGCCCTTTGCCAGGGACAATGCCGAGCAGCTGGCCGAGGCGCTCGATCGCGCACTGTCGAACTGGTGAGCCGAGCAGACACGCATGCTGAAGCTCGAGCATCAAACCCTCAATGACCGCGCCTACGGTGCGCTCAAGCAGGAATTGATCTCGGGCGGCTTCAGCCCGGGCCAGACGCTGGTCATTCGCAAGCTCGCCGAAACTTTTGGCATTTCGACCACACCGATCCGCGAGGCGCTGCAAAGACTGGTCGCCGAGCGGCTTCTGGAAATGCAGAACAACCGCTCGATCATCGTGCCCTTGCTATCCGCGCCCGCTTTCGCGGAACTGACGCGCATCCGCATCGCCGTCGAGGGACTGGCGGGCGAGATGGCCACGTCACGGATGACTGAAAGCGGGCTGGTCGACATCCAAGCCGCGCTCGCCGGCATGCAGCGGACCATCGAGACGCAGGACCCCACGGCCTATCTTTCCCTGAACGAAGCCTTCCATTTTGCTATTTACGAGCACGCCGGCGCGCCGATCCTCTTGAACATGATCCGCGATCTCTGGGGGCGCGTCGGACCCTATCTTAAGCTCCTGATGCGGGCCGATCGCTACATTCCGCAGTCCAATGACGCACACGGCAGGATCGTCGCCGCATTGGAACAGGGCAACGGTCCGGCCGTTCGGGCTTCCCTTGAAGAGGATATCTCCGTGGCGGCCGCGGTCCTCTCCGACAATCTTCACATGGCGCACTGATCGCAGGGCAGGCTCGGTCGGCCTATGCCGTCTCGTCCATCCGGTCGCGCAGGATGCTCCAGCCGAGCAGCATGTTGGGCGCGTGCCGCAGCAGGGCATGGAACGGAATTGGCGCCGGCGGTGCGAAGGGCACCGGCAAATCACGCGCTCCGGCTCCAGCGGCCCAGTCGGCCAGCACCTTGCCCATCGCCGTGGTCATGGCAATGCCGCGTCCATTGCAGGCGCGACCGGCGATCAGCCCGGGTCCGAGGTCCAGGAGATGCGGCAGGAAATCCGATTCGACCGCCGCCATCCCCGACCAGCCATATGCAAGGGGGGGCAGATCAGGCAGGTCGAGGCGCCGGCCGAGCCGTCGCCAGATTGTTTGGCGCACGCGCGTATCGGCGCCGGCACCAAGAATATGCATGCCGCCGCTGATCAGCCGGTTGTCGGCGTCGAAGCGGAAGGTGAAGAGATTGCGCCTGGTGTCGCCGACGCCTTGTCCGCCAGGCAGCAGACGCGTGCGGATTTCATGCGGCAGGGGCGCGGTTGCGATCTGGAAGACCTTCAGGGGAATATAAGTTCGCCCCAGCAACGGATCGAGGGAGCCGCCATAGGCGTTGGTAGCGACCAGCACCTTGGCCGCGCGTACCAAGCCCAACCGTGTTTGAAGTGCCCAACCATCGGCGACGCGATCGATCGAGGCGACCGGCGTGTGCTCGAAAATCTTCGCGCCGGCCTTCTCCGCCCCATCGGCCAGCCCCAGCGCATAGGCGACGGGATTGAGCACGCCGCCGGAGCGATCCATCCAGCCCCCGACATAGCCGCGCGCGCCGGTCAGCGCCTCGACCTCTTGCCGATCCAGGGTGACGACAGGCCGGCCGCGCCGCGCCCATTGGTCCGCGCGGGATCTGACCTTCTCCAGGGCCGCCGGCGAGTGCGCCGGCTGGATCCATCCGTTCTGCACCGCGTCGCAGTCGATGCCGTGCCGCCGGATCAAGTCGAAGACGTGGTCGGCACTGCCGGCGGCAAAATCGATGAGGCGTTCGCCGCGCTCGGCGCCGAGATGCGCGAGGATGCTGTCTGGATCCATCCTGGCGAAGTTCGGCACCACGAAACCGGCATTCCTGCCGGTCGCGCCCCAGGCGATGATCTCGGCTTCGAGCACAGCGACCGAGATGCCTTTTTCGGCGGCGTGCAGCGCGGTCGACAGACCGGAAAATCCACCGCCGACAATGGCGAGGTCGACGTCGAGCCTGCCTTGCAGCACCGGCCGCTTGCGGCGCTCGCGGCTGATGGCATGCCAGAGCGAAATGCCGTTCGCACCCTGCCGGACCGAGGCATTCATGAACCGGAACTGCTCTTGTCCGTGGCGATCCGCCTGCGCTTGCCAAAGCGCGTCCGCGGGGGCCTGTCGCCGAACAATCCGTTCGGCCGCATCAGCAGGATCACGCAGAGCATCACGCCGATGGCGACGATCTGCAGCGAGGCGGCGCGCGCCTGCTGCTCGGGCGGGAAGAACACGCTGGTCAGCGTGCCCGATCCGGCCCAAATCCCCCAGACCAGGACACTGCCGATGACCGCGCCGAGATTGCTGCCCGAGCCCCCGACGATCAGCATCACCCAGACCTGAAAGGTGAGGATCGGCAGGTAATTGTCCGGCGCGATGAAGCCGGTGAAATGCGCTTGCAGCGCGCCGGCCAGCGCCATGATGGCGCCGCCGACGGCAAACGCCTGGACGCGGTAGAAGCGCGCGCTCTTGCCGAGAGAAATCGCGGCCCACTCGTCCTCCCGCAGCGCTTTCAGGACACGGCCCCACGGACTGCGCGACAGGTGCTCCAAGGCGAGATAGGCAATCAGCGTCACAGCGCAGACGACCGCAAGGTTCGACAGGTTGAACAGCAGCGGCGTCTCCGCAAGGCCGCCGAAGGGGCGCGGGATGAAGCCGATGCCGAAGGGGCCGCCGGTCAGTTTCTGCGCGTTGAGTGCGACCAATTGCACGACGACGGCCACGCCGAAGGTGGTGATCGCCAGATAGTCGGATCTAAGACGCAATGTCGCCATGCCGGTAAGCGCGGCCGCAATGCCGCCAACGACCATGGCACCCACCCAGCCGGCGAGGATGGGCAGGCCGAAGCCGCCGAGCCGCGCGGGATCGTCCGGTGTCGTCAGCAGCGCCGAGGTGTAGGCGCCGATGGCGACGAAGCCCGCCAGGCCGACATTGAACAGGCCGGTCAGGCCCCATTGCAGGTTGAGCCCCAGCGTGACCAGCGAGAAGATCAGCGCCGTGGTCAGGAAGAAGGCGCCGTAGCCAACCAGATCGATCATCTTTCCCGAACTCCGAAAAGGCCGATCGGCCGCACGAACAGCACAGCCATCAGGATGACGAAGGACACGGCGGCGCGCCATTCGGCGCCGATCAACTGCACCGCGCCGGCTTCGGCGAGACCGATGATCAGGCCGCCGAGCACCGCGCCCGGGATGCTGCCGATGCCGCCGAGGATGGCGGCGGCGAACATCGGCAGCAGCATGTCGAAGCCCATGAACGGGCGGATCTGCACCAGGATGCCGATCATCACGCCAGCCACGCAGGCGAGCGCGCCGCCGATGATCCACGTCACCCGCACCACGCTGGCGACGTCGATCCCAACGACGCGGGCCAGTGCCGCGTTCTGGCTCAAGGCCTGCATTGCGCGGCCAGTCTGCGTGCGCGTCATCAACAGATGCACGCCGAGCACGAGTATGGCGGTCAACACGAGCAACGCGATCTGGTCGGGCGTGATGCGGATGCCGAAGCCGACCGGCATGGCGATCTGGATCGCCCGGCTGAAGTAGGTCGGCCGTGAGGTGAAGGTGAATTCGAGCAGGCTGCGTAGCGCCATCGAGGCGCCGAAGCTCGCCATCACCACGATGATCGCCTGGCCTTGCGAGCGCAGCCGCGAAAACAGGATCTTGTCGAGCAGCAGTGCGAGCAAGGCGGTGAATGCCATGCCGACGATCAGGGCGACTAGAAGCGGCCAGCCGAAGGACAGCGGTCCGATCGGCGCCACCTTGCCGAACATCGCACCGATGGCACTGACCACGGCCAGCGTCGCATAGGTGCCCCAGGCCATGAAGTCGCCATGGGCGAAGTTGGAGAAGCGCAGGATCGAATAGGTGAGCGTCACGCCGATGGCGCCGAGGCCGATCATCGAGCCCGTCAGCAATCCGTCGACGATGAATTGCAGGCTCATCCCGCGCCTCCCTTGCCTGTGTGAGAAGGGCGCTGGCCAAGATAGAGTTCGGCGACGACAGGGTCGTTCCACAATTCGGAGGCTATGCCCTCGTGCCGGTCCTTGCCTTCAGCCAGCACATAGGCGCGGTCGCCGATGGCAAGCGCTGCCTTGGCGTTCTGCTCAACCAAAAGGATGGTGACTCCGGACTTGCGGATGCCGGCCAGCATCTCGAATACCATCGCGACGAACTTCGGCGACAGGCCGGCGGACGGCTCGTCCAGCACCAGCACCTTGGGATGGACGATCAACGCCCGCGCCACGGCAAGCATCTGCCGCTGGCCTCCCGACAGATTGCCGGCGGCGGTGCGGCGCTGGCGGCCAAGGTCGGGGAAGGCGGCGTACATTTCCTCGATGCGGACCGGGATGTCGCGCCGCTCGAGGATGCCGCAGGACACCTTGAGATTGTCCTCCACCGACATCAGCGGAAAGATGTTCTCGGTCTGCGGTACGAAGGCGAGGCCAAGCCGCACCATGGTGTGGGCCGGCGCGGCGGTGATATCCCTGCCGTCCAGCAGCACCGTGCCGCCGGTGATCGGCACGAGGCCGGCGATCGCCTTGATCAGGCTCGACTTGCCAGCGCCGTTGGGGCCGAGTACGACGACGATCTCGCCTCTGTCGACGGTGATCGAGGCGCCGCGCACGATCGGCACGCCGGGCTCATAGCCGGCTTCGAGGTCGCGTACATCGAGGACGGTCTCGCTCATGCGGTGCCTCCGAGATAGGCATCGATGACGCGCGGGTCGCGCGCGACCTCTTCTGCCGTGCCTTCGCTCAGCAGTTGGCCGCTCGCCATGACAAGGACGCGGTGACAGAGCCGCGTCACCATGTCGATGTTGTGCTCGATCAGCAGGAAGGTGATGCCGCGCACGTTGATGTCGCGGATGCGGTCGATGATGACTTCGAGCAGCGTCGCGTTGACGCCGGCGGCAGGTTCGTCAAGCAGGATGATCGCCGGGTCGGCCATCATGACCCGGGCGAGTTCGAGCAGCTTGCGCTGGCCGCCGGACAGCACGCGCGCCGGCTCATGGGCGAGATGGCTGAGGGTGACGAGTTCCAGCAGGTCGAGGGCTTTCGTCCGGGCGGCTTTTTCCTGTGCGGCCACTCGCCACGGCGTGAGGAAGTTAGCCAGCAGCTTTTCGCCGGCCTGGCCCTGTGCCGCGAGCATGATGTTTTCGATCAGCGTCAGATTGGGCAGGGGGCGCGGGATCTGGAAGGTGCGGCCAAGGCCGCGGCCGATGCGCAGGTGAGCGGCTTCGCCTGAGACGCGCGTGCCGTTGAGAAGGATGTCGCCGCTGGTGGGCAGGATGCTGCCAGCCAGCAGGTCGAACATGGTCGTCTTGCCGGCGCCGTTGGGTCCGATCAGGCCAAGGATTTCGCCCGCTTTGACATGAAACGAGACATCGTTGACGGCGACAAGGCCGCCGAACCGCCTGACGACGTTGCTTGCCGTCAGAACCGGGACACGGGTCTCCTTCCCCTGCCTTTCCGCTGCCTCGCTCATCAAACCCTCTGGCCGAAGACGGTCCTTGCCGTCTTCTGATTATGATTTGTGATCACACTTGCTTTGATCACGCTATTCGGCTTTAATTTCATCCGCAAGCCGAAAACCCGCCGAGTACGGAATTCCATGCAAAAGGCTGCCATCGAAAAAAACAACGAGGCGATCGCGGCCCAGCTCGCGCCGGTGGGCCGCGAGACGGTGCAGGATCGAGTCTATTCCGAGCTGCGTCGGGCCTTGATAGGCGGCCTGTTCGAGCCAAGCCAGGTGCTGACCATCCGCGGTCTGGCCGATGCGCTGGTCACTTCGACCATGCCGGTGCGTGAGGCGCTTGGCCGGCTGATCACGGAAAAGGCGCTGGAGGCGCTGCCCAACCGTTCGGTGCGGGTGCCGCCAATCACGCTGGAGCGCCTCGACGATCTCTTGCGAGCCCGTATCCTGATCGAGGGCGAGGCGATCGCGCTGGCCGCCGTCCGCATGGGGCCGCGCCAGATCACCACCATCGAAACCATTCTCGGCGAATGGGACGAGATGCGGGCGCTGAAACACAAGAAGGATGTCGACCGCGAAGTGACGCTCAACCAGAGCTTTCACTTCGAGATCTATCGCTCCTGCGGCTCGGCCGTTTTGATCCCGATGATCGAGAGCCTGTGGCTGCAATCAGGTCCATGCATCCGCGTCGCCATCTACGCCTTCTCGGAAGCCGGCGAGGTCGACACCGCCCAGTATCACCGCCGCATTGTCGAGGCGCTGGCCAAGCAGGATGCTCGGGCGGCGCGCGAAGCGCTGGTCGCCGACATCAGCCGGCCCTTCACCTTCCTGCGCAGCAAGCTGCAATCCGCCGCCGCGAAAGGCCAGATATGACCTCCATCAGGATCAGCGAGCCGCGCTCCAAGCTTTCCGTCACTGCGCTGCTGCTGCCGGAAAGGGCGCCGGAGAACGCGGCCTTTCTCACAGCCTATGTCGCCACGCCACGTGTCGTCCCCGCCATTCACGCCATGTGGACGGGACCTGAGATCTCCTGTCCGGTTCCATCAGTCGATCTCGAGGGGCAGGCCTATGCCCGGCCGCTGCCGGCGGAGAACGCGACCCTGACGCCGCAGCCGGGCGACATCGTGTTGTCTTACGTGCCGCCGCGCATGTGGGGCGGCAATCCCAACGCGATCTTCGACATCGGCCTGTTCTACGGGCAGGGCGCGCGTCTGCTGTTCCCGATCGGCTGGCTGGCCGGCAGCGTCGTCGCGCAGGTGAAGCCCAAGGAGCGCGATCAATTCGCGGCTGCCTGCGGCATTATCCGCCGCAACGGCGCCTGCGACATCACCTTCAGCCTGGTGGAGGCCTGAAATGGCTGACGACAGTTTCGAACTCTTCGATCTCCGCGTCGAGGCGGTCATTCCGCAGGGCAAGCCGATCTATTGCGGCGCCAGGGCCGGCGACTATTTCGAACTCAAGGGCGAGATGCTGTCGATGCCGGCGGGGCAGGGCTTTTCGATCTATTCGATCTCGGCGGTGCTGCCGCTGCTGGCGGCGAAGCAGCGTCCGACCCACCCGAATGACTGGATGACCTCCGACGCCGAGATCGCCTGTCCCGATCCCAACTGCGCCAGTCGGCTAAGGATCGTCAGGCTGGCCAAGCGGCGGTTCAGCCATGCCGAAACCACGGCCGTGCCGCTGCCGAAGGGAATGACCTGACATGACCGCCAAGACATTCGAGCTCAGTCCGGGCTACGCGATTTCGCGCGTCATACGCGGTGGCTGGCAACTGGCCGGCGGCCATGGCGCTATCGATCGCAGCCAGGCCGTGAGCGACCTGATCGTCACTTTCGATGCCGGCATCTGGACTTATGACTGCGCCGACATCTACACCGGCGTCGAGGAATTGATCGGCGCCGCGCGCTTGCGGCTGGCCAATGAGCGCGGTCTCGCTGCAGCGGCCAAAATGAAGGTGCACACCAAGCTCGTGCCCGACCTTGAACGGCTCGCTACGATCAGCCGCGACTATATCAGGGGCATCGTCGACCAGTCGCTGCGCAGGCTTAAGACCGAGCGGCTCGACCTCGTGCAGTTTCACTGGTGGGATTATGCGCAGCCGCGCTATGTCGAGGCGATGGGTTGGCTCAACGAGCTTCGGCGCGAGGGCAAGCTGCGCAATCTCGGCACCACCAATTTCGATACGCCCCGGCTTGCCGAAATCCTGTCAGCTGGCATCCCACTGGTCAGCCAGCAGCTGCAATATTCGGTGCTCGACCAGCGTCCGGCGAACAGCCTCGCCGCGCTTGCGGAGGAAAACGGCGTCAGCTTCCTCTGCTACGGTTCTGTGGCCGGCGGCTTTCTCAGCGACAAATGGCTTGATGTCGCCGAACCCGGCACGCCGCTCGAAAACCGCTCGCTGGTCAAATATAAGCTGATCATCGACGATTTCGGCGGCTGGGACCTGTTCCAGCAACTGCTTCGCGCACTGAAGGCGGTGGGCGACCGCCACGCCGTCGACATCGCCACCATCGCCAGCGCCTGGGTGCTGGAGCAGCCGCGAGTCGCCGCGGTCATCGTCGGTGCCCGCAACCAGGCGCACGCGCTGGCCAACGCCAAAATCATGGATGTCGTACTCGACGCTGATGACCGTGCGCGGATTGCAGCCGTGATAGCCAGGAGCAACGGCCTTGAGGGAGACGTCTACACGCTGGAGCGCGACCGCCACGGCCGCCACGGCTCTATCATGCACTACAATCTCAACGCGGGCCGGATATGAAAACCATGGACGATAGGTTGTTTTCGCAGGCCAGCACCGAAGTCGTCGCCCTGCATCGCTTTTTCGTCGACTGGTTCGTCGCCTCGCGCGCCGACAAGGTGGATTTCGGCCGCTTCGAAGCCGTCATGGGCGAAGGCCTGACCATGATCGCACCAGGCGGCCAGATCCTCGACCGCGATGCCGTGATCGACCATGTGCGCTCCAGCCGCGCCACTTGCGACGACGGCTTTGCCATTTCGATCGAGGACATCAAGCCCGGCTGGCAGGATGGCGATACCATCGTCGTCCTCTATGTCGAGGCGCAGCTGCGCGCGGGCAAGCACAGCCGCCGCCGGTCGAGCGCGGTCTTCACCACCAGTTCATCGGCGCCCAACGGCGTCCAATGGCGGCATCTGCATGAAACCTGGCTGCAGGTGCCGGAACACTGAGACTTTCCAGACGTCAAATCAGTTCGTGTAACTCAAGGGGAACAACAATGAGAAAGACGATACTCCAGCTCACCACGGCACTTGCTCTCGTGACGATGGCGGGTGCCGCCCAGGCCGCCGACTGCAAGATCACCGTCGGTCTCGTCATGGAACTGACCGGTCCGGCCGGTGAATACGGGCAGGCCGGCGCCAAATCGGTCGAAATGGCCTTCCGCGACATCAACGAAGCCGGCGGCGTGCGCGGCTGCGATCTCGTCACCGATACTCGCGACAGCCAAAGCCAGGGCAACATCGCGGTCGATGCCGCCACCCAGCTGGTTCAGGTCAAGAAAGTGCCTGTGATCATCGGCGGCATCATTTCCTCGGTGTCGATCCCGATCCTGACCTCGGTTACCGCGCCGGCCAAGATCGTCCAGGTCTCGCCGGCGTCGTCCTCGCCGACGCTGACGACACTCGGCCGCGACGGCAAGACCAACGGCATCTTCTTCCGCACCATTACCTCGGACGCGCTGCAGGGCGTGGCCGCCGCCAAATATGCGGTCGACAAGGGTTTCAAGAAGCTGGCGATCATCCACGTCAACAACGACTTCGGCGTCAACATGGTGGCCGAATTCTCGCGTGCCTACAAAGCGCTCGGCGGCACCATCGTCTCCGACACGCCCTACAACGAGAAGCAGTCGAGCTACGCCTCGGAAGTCACCGCGGCGATGGGTGGCGAACCGGATGGACTTTACCTGGTCAGCACGCCCGTCGACGGCGCCACCATCGCCCGCACCTGGATCTCGCAGGGCGGCGTGCAGAAATTCCTGCTCAATGACGGCATGAACAGCCCTGATTTCATAGAGTCCGTCGGGGCCGATTATCTGAAGGACGCCTATGGCACGTCTTCAGGCACCAGCCCGACCGCCTCGACGGAGTATTTCACCAAGAACTACAAGGCGTTTTCCGGTATCGAACCGTCAAATCCCGCGGCAGACCGCTCCTATGATGCCGGAGCCATTGTCGGGCTCGCCATCGCGATTGCCGGCTCCGAGGACCCGGCCAAGATCAAGGACGCCATGTACAAGGCGGTCGATCCCGCCGGCACGCCGATTTATGCGGGCAAGGAAGAATTCGCCAAGGCGCTCGGCCTGATCAAGGACGGCAAGCCGATCCGCTATGAAGGTGTCATCGGTCCCGTCGCCTTCGACAAGTTTGGCGACATCACCGGCCCGTTCCGGCTGTGGAAGATCGCCGACGGCAAGGTGACGACCGATGGTGAAATGACCACCGACGACGTCAACGCGCTGCAGGCCAAGCTTCAGTAAGCCGGCGCTGTACTTCCGGCATCGATCTCGCCCATCGCGATCG
The DNA here is from genome assembly GCF_000502415.1 of Mesorhizobium sp. LNHC229A00. NCBI lineage: Bacteria > Pseudomonadati > Pseudomonadota > Alphaproteobacteria > Hyphomicrobiales > Phyllobacteriaceae > Mesorhizobium > Mesorhizobium sp. LNHC229A00. The sequence continues at coordinate 383,458 of NZ_AYWQ01000003.1, read as the reverse complement.
ATGCCGGCGTCACCTGAGGCGGGTCGATATCGCTTGCACGACAAGCGGGCGCGAATAGGATCGGCCGGCTGCAATTCAAGGGATGGCGAGCGTGCTGGACAAGGATACTCATCGGGCCATCCGGTTGTTGGACGCTGACGATGCGCCTTGTCACGCAGGCGGCTGATCCGGATGTCGCCTGAAACACAACGGCTGCTGTCCGCGCTTGGCAACAGGCTGGGCTCGGGCGGCATGCTCGCCGGCTCCGACGTGGACCAGCGCTACCGCGATGATCCCGACGGCAAGCTCGGCGCGCTTCCCGAAGCAGTGCTGCGCCCGCCCGATACCGAGGGTGTCGCGGCGGCACTCGCCATATGCAACGCTCTTGGCCAGCCGGTCGTCGTCCAGGGCGGTCGCACCGGGCTGGCCGGTGGCGCGCGCGTCCAGCCGGGCGAGATCGTGCTGTCGCTGGAGCGCATGACCGGCCTTGCCGCCCCGGACCGTCAAGCCGCCACCATCGTCGCCGAAGCTGGCGCGACGCTGCAATCGGTGCAGGAAGCGGCAGACGGCGCCGGGCTGATGTTCGGCGTCGATATCGGCGCGCGCGGCTCCGCCACGGTCGGCGGCAACATCGCCACCAATGCCGGCGGCATCCGCGTGCTGCGTTACGGCATGTACCGGGCACAGGTGCTGGGGCTGGAGGCGGTACTTGCCGATGGCACGGTGCTGACGTCGCTCAAAGGCCTGCCCAAGGACAATTCCGGCTACGACCTCGGCCAACTCTTCATAGGCGCGGAAGGGACGCTTGGCGTCGTCACCCGCGCCGCGCTCCGGCTGCATCACAAGCCCGCATCGGAGGTGAACGCCTTCTGCGCGCTGCCTTCGCTCGATGCCGCGATCGTCCTGCTCGGGCTGCTGCGGCAAAAGCTCGGCCCGCTTTTGTCCGCCTATGAGGTCAATATCGCGCCGCTCTATGACGTCATGGTCGCCAGCATGGCCATGCCGGCGCCGCTTCCGGCTGGCTCACCCGTCTACGTGCTGGCCGAAATCCAGGGCAGCGAGCCAGAACGCGACGGCGAGCGATTCGCCGAGGTCTTGATGCAGGCGGTCGAGGACGGCATCGTCGACGATGTTGTCGTCTCCCAATCGCCGCGCGAATTCCGCGCGCTGTGGGATGTGCGGGAGGACGCCAACCGCGTTCTGTTTTCGATGAAAGGCCTGATCGGCGTCGACATCAGCATCCCGTTGGCGCGAATGGGAGCGTTCCTGCAAGAAGCGGATGCCGCCATCCGCGCGGTCGATCCCGGAGCCGACATCTATGTCTTCGGCCATCTCGGCGACGGCAACCTGCACTATCAGGTGCTGACGGTGGATCCGGCGGCGGCCTACGGTATCATCTATCGCGGCGTGGCGGCGGCCGGAGGCGGCGTGTCGGCCGAGCACGGCATCGGCCTCGACAAGAAGCAGTGGCTGAATCTGGTGCGCAGCGACGCCGAGGTCGCCACGATGCGGCGGCTGAAAACGGCGCTCGATCCGAAGAACATCCTCAATCCCGGACGAGTCTTCGACCTTGACCCAACCGCCTGAAACTCAGCTACGTTCCGTCGCCATTTGCCTGGGAATGAGAAAACGGGCGGCGAGCACGCAGAGCAGGACGGTGAACATCAAGATCAGCGCCACCAGCGCGTTGATGTCGGGCGAGAAGCCAAGCCGCATCATCGCCCACAGCCTGACCGGCAGCGTGCTTTGCGTGCCGGTGACCAGGATGGTGATCATCGTCTCGTCGAACGACAGGGCGAAAGCCAGGATGGCGCCGCCGACCATGGCGCTCGACAGGTTCGGCAGTATGATGCGCCAGAAGGTCTGCCAGCCGCTGGCGCCGAGATCGTAGGAGGCTTCGACCAGCGTGCGGCTCATCGACTGCAGCCGCATCAGCACGGTGCGGTAGACGATCGCCAGCACGAACACGGTGTGGCCGATGACGACCGTCAGCAGCGAGCGTTCGAGGCCGATCTCGCGGAAGAAGATCAGCAGCGCCAGGCCGCTTATGATAGGCGGCATCAGGAATGGCAGGAAAATGATGAACTGCAGAACCGAACGTCCTGAGCGGCGGCTGTGATAGTAGAGCGCCAGCAGCGTCCCGCTGACCACCGACAGGATTACGGTACAGACGCCGACGATCAGCGTGGTGCGCAGCGCGGCCAGAATCTCATGGTTTCCAGCCAGCGCCACATAGGTCGAAAGGGTCGGCGACGACCAGTCGACATTGCCATGTGAAATGGTGAAGAACGACGACACGATCGGCACGAACAGTGGGCTGTAAAGCAGCACAGCGACCAGCGTCGTAATCGAGGCCAGGAAGATGGTGGAAGGCCGGGGCAGCGCGCTCATACCGACGTTCCCCGGCTGCGCCCGAACCGTTCGCCAATGAGAATGGCGGCGATCACCACGATCGCAAGCGCCACCGATAGCGCGGCGCCGAACGGCCAGTTATAGGCCGTGCCGAACTGGCTGTAGAGGATGCGGCCGAAGGTGAAGCCGCTGATCCCGCCGACCATCTGGGGCGTCAGGAAATCGCCGATCGCCAGTACGAAGACGAAGCTCGCCGCCGAGGCGACGCCGGGCAGGCTGAGCGGCAACGTGATGCGCAGGAATGTCTGCAGGCTGCTGGCGCCCAGGTCATCCGAGGCGCGCAGCAAGGTTTGCGGAATCCGCTCCAGCGACAGGAAGATCGGCAGGATGGCGAACGGGATCAAAAGCAGGCTCAGCGTCAAAAGGATGGCGTTCATGTTGAAGACGAAAAGCGTCGATGGCTGATCCAGGATGCCGAGCGCCACCAGCGCCTTGTTGAGGAAGCCGTTGAGTCCGAGGATGCTGCGGATCGCGTAGATCTTGATGACGTAGCTCATCAGCAGCGGCACCAGCAGCAACATCAGCAGGGCGTACCGCCACCGCCCCTTCAGCGTCGTCAGGAAATAGGCAGCTGGATAGGCGAGAAGGATACAGATGACGGCCACCGATACGCACAGCACGNTTCAGCGTCGTCAGGAAATAGGCAGCTGGATAGGCGAGAAGGATACAGATGACGGCCACCGATACGCACAGCACGATGGTGTTCCAGAACACCGGCAGAAAGATCGGATCGGTGAAGAACCTGATATAGTTGCCGAGGGTCGGTGCATGGACGATCGTACCCTGGTCGACGCTGAAGAAACTGTAGACCAGGAAGATCGCCAGTGGCACGAGGACGAAGATAACCGGCAAGACGAATGCCAGCGCCGTGACAAGCTGCGACAAGCGCCGCTCCTCGGAAGATGTCGAGCCAGCCGCGCTCATGCCAGCACCAGATGGCCTTCATGCGGTGCAAAGCAAAGCGAGACCGTTTCGCCTGACTTGAGAGCACTGCCGTCGATCCGGCTCGGCATGCGCAGCCGCAGGCGCAGGCGCAGCGCGGCATTGTCCGCACCTGCCGTGATCGTGGCGACGGTCGATGAACCGGCAAAGGCCAGATCGGCGATGGTGCCGGAAAAGCGGTTGCCGCCGTCCTTGGTGTCCGCGAGATGCAAGGCTTCGGGGCGGAACGCCGCGAAAGCCTCGGCGCCATCCGGCGCGATCTTCAGATGCGGCTGGTCGCTGATCGAGCAGACCAGCCGTCCGAGTGCCGTCTCGATCGGTCGTTGCTCGCCTTGCACCGGACCGAGTTTTCCAGCCACCAGATTGTTCTCGCCGAAGAAGCGCGCCACGAATTCGCAATTCGGCTTGTAGTAGAGCTCATGCGGCGTGCCGAGCTGGCGGATATGTCCGGCCTGCATGACGCAGATCCTGTCGGCCATGCCGATCGCTTCTTCCTGGTCGTGGGTGACGAACAGGAAGGTGGTCTTGATTTCGCGCTGGATGGATTTTAGGAACTCCTGCATCTGCCGGCGCAATTCGAGATCGAGTGCCGCCAGGGGCTCGTCGAGCAAGATCAGGCGCGGCTGGCAGATCAGCGCCCGAGCGAGCGCGACACGCTGGCGCTGGCCGCCGGAAAGCTGTGCCGGAAAGCGCTCGGCGAAACGTCCGAGCTGGACCAGATCGAGGGCTTGCGCCACGCGGCTGGCGATCTCCTTGCGCTTGATATGGCGCACCGAGAGCCCATAGCCGACATTGCCGGAGACGGTCATATGCGGGAACAGCGCATAATCCTGGAACACAGTGTTGAACGGCCGCTTGTTGATCGGCATGCGGCTGATGTCCTGGCCGTCGAGCCGGATCTCGCCTGACGTCAGTGGCTCAAGCCCGCCGATCAGGCGCAGGACCGTGGTCTTGCCCGAGCCTGATGGCCCAAGAACGGTCAGGAACTCACCGTCCCGGATCGACAGGTCGATGTCGTGCAGCACGGGAACCGTGCCGTAGGATTTCGAGACGGACCGCAGCGTCAAGAGGTCGGTGTTCTGGCTCATGGGGTATTCTCGCATACGGTTCGGCGGTCCGGAACGTCCGGACCGCCGGGTCCTTCGAAGTCAGGCGTGGAAAGGATCAGGGCGTCGCCTTGACCTCGTTCCACAAGTCCGAACGCTTGAGCGGATCCTCGACATTGTTGAGCCAGACCAGCTTGTCGTTGCCGCCGGCGCTGCTCGACTGGACCACCGTGTTGCCGAATCCGGTGCGCTCGGAAAGCGCGCCGCTGACCTTCTTCGTCAGCATGAAGTCGATCCACTTCTCGGCCGCGGCATTGTCGCGGACGCCCTTGGAAATGACCCAGTTGTCGAGCCAGGCAAGCGCGCCTTCGCTCGGATTGACGTAGGCGACATGGGCGCCGATCTTCTGCAGTGCCTTGACCTGCTGCTGGCCATAATTGGCCCAGATCAGCGCAACGTCATTGTTCTGGTAGATCTGCTGCGCCTCGTCGGCGGTGGTGTAGAAGCTCAGCACATTGCGCTTGAGCTCGACCAGCTTGGCCTTGACCGCCGCCATTTGTTTTTCGTCGAGGTTGAACGGATCCTTGTAGCCGAGCGTCAGCGCGGTGAACGAGAAATTGTGCTCGCCATTGTCGTAGGCGAGGATCTTGCCCTTGTAAGCCGGATCCCACAGGACGGACATCGAGGTCGGCGCCGGCTTGACCTTGTCGGTGTCGTAGATCAGCCCGATGGAATCGAAGCAGAACGGAATACCGTAGACCTTGCCGTCCTTGGTGTCGCCGCTGACCTGAGACAGATTACGGAAGCGCGGCAGCACGTCCTTCTGGTTCGGCAGCTTGGTGATGTCGATCGGCGACACCAGATCGGCCTTGATGTAGCGCTGCAACTGGGCGGTATTGACCGCGAAGACGTCGAAGTCCTGCCCTTCGCTGCCCTTGATCTTGGCCCAGATTTCGTCATCGCTGCCGATGAAGACTACATCGACACCGATGCCGGTGGCGGCGGTGAAGTCCTTCACCCAATCCGGGTCGGCATAACCGTCCCAGGCCAGCACGCGAAGGTTCGCGGCCAGCGCCGCCGACGTCATCAGGCCGATGCCGAGCCCGATGGTCGCTAGTCTCAGAAACGCTTTCTTCAGTCCCATTTTTAATCTCCCATTGTCATTCTGGTGGACCGTAATTTCCGGGGCTATCGCCGTCACAGCTGGGTGACGGCAACCAGTCCCTCGTCCGGCACCGACACCATCCGGTTGCGCAGCGGCTTGCCGAATGTCTGTGCCTGGATTTCATACTCGTCCCCGGAAGCCGTCTTGACGCCGGAGGCGTAGCTCATCACCGCCGCTCCGAAGAAATAGGCGTGCAGGTCGCCCGCCCTGCGGTGCATCGGGTAGCGGAAATGGAAGTGTTCGAGATTGGCGATCGAGTGCGACATGTGCGCTTCGCCCGACAGGAATTCCTGTTCCCAGATAACAGTGCCGTCGCGCAGTATGCGGGAATGGCCGCGCACTTCTTCGGGCAGGTCTCCGATCAAAAGCTCCGGTCCGATCGAGCAGGAGCGGAGTTTCGAGTGGGCGAGATAGAGGTAGTTCTCGGCCTCCGTCACATGGTCGGAATATTCGTTGCCCAACGCATAGCCGATGCGATAGGGGCGGCCATCCGGCCCATTGAGGTAAAGGCCGACGATCTCGGCCTCTTCCGCGCCGGCTTTCGCGAATGCAGGCATCGGCAGATCGGCGCCAGGCGGCACGACACAGGTGCCGACGCCCTTGAAGAACCATTCTGGTTGAATGCCGATCTTGCCGGCACCGGGCTTGCCGCCTTCCAGGCCCATGCGGAAGATCTTCAGCGAATCCGACTCCTCGGCGTCCTCGCCATGGGTCAGCACATGCATCTTGTCGCGCGCGGCGGCACTTCCGGTGTGAGTGAGGCCGGTGCCGGTGACCAGGAACCGCGCCGGTTCCGGATGGTCGACGGGAGCGAGCACGCGGCCATCGCGCAGCAGTTCGCCATAGTCGATCGTGGCCGCGCCCGTCCGCTTCTCGACCAGCGCCGCGATCGACGCACCCTGCGCGATCGCCGCTTCGGCGAGCTCCAGCACGGTGCTTGTCTTGTCGAGTGGATGCAGGCGATCGCCGTCATCGGAAACGAGGCCGACCCGCCTGCCGCCGTCGATCGTTATGTACTGAACAAGACGCATGAAATACCCTTCTTCCCTAGAGGCCGTACGGGGTCACACCCAGCCGGCGTCAACGATGAACTGCTGGCTCGTGCACATCAGGCTGTCGTCGGCGGCGAGGAACAGCGCCATGCGCGCAATGTCGGATGGCTGCAGCCGGTCGGGCAGGCACTGCCGCTCCGTGATCTGGCGTTCGCCAGCGGGGTTCAGCCACAGCCGCATCTGGCGCTCGGTCATCACCCAGCCCGGCACCATGCAGTTGACGCGGATGCGCTCGGGGCCGAGTTCGCGGGCCAGCGCCCGCGTCATGCCATACACCGCCGCCTTTGCGGTCACATAGGCAGGGCAGTCGGGATCGCCGACCATCCAGGTGATGGAGCCGAAATTGATGATCGAGCCACCGCCATGCGCACTCATCTGTGGACGCACCGCCTGGGCGGCGAAGAACTGGTGGCGCAGATTGACCGCCATGCGGTCGTCCCAATAGGCCACCGTGACGTCCGTGGTCTGGTGGCGGTCGTCATTGCCGGCATTGTTGCACAGCGCCTGGATCGGGCCGTTGTGCCGCATCGCCTCGACGGTCGCCGTCTGCAACTGCTCTACATTGCGCAGGTCGCAGGGAATGAACAGCGGCGCGGCACGCCCTTCGGCCGCGATCGCATCGACCAGGCGCCGTGAAGGCTCCTCGGCCAGATCGACGAAGGCGACGCGGCTGCCTTGCGCGCAGAAATGGCGCACCAGGCTTTCGCCGATGCCGCTGCCGCCACCGGTTATGAACACGCTGCGGCCCTTGAGGCTGGGGTAGGTCGCGTAGCTGCCGATCTGATCAGTCATCGCGCGCCTCTCTAGTGGGAATGCCGGGGTATGCCGGCATCGCGCCGGCCGACGAGAAAGTCGAAGTCGCAGCCCTTGTCGGCCTGCAGCACGCGCTCGACATAGAGGCTCTGGTAGCCACCCTGCGGCGGCTCCGGCGGCTTCCAGTCACGGCGGCGGATCGCCAGCTCTTCATCCGAAACCAAAAGCTCGAGACGGCGGCCGGCGACGTCGAGCTCGATGAGATCGCCGTCGCGCACCAGGGCCAGCACACCACCGGCCGCGGCCTCCGGCGCAACATGCAGCACCACCGTGCCGTAGGCGGTACCGCTCATGCGCGCGTCCGAAATGCGCACCATGTCGGAGACGCCTTCTCTGAGCAGCTTGGCCGGCAGCGGCATGTTGCCGACCTCTGCCATCCCGGGATAACCGCGCGGTCCGCAATTCTTCAGCACCATCACCGAGGAGGCGTCGATATCCAGCTCCGGATCGTCGATGCGGGCATGGTAATGCTCGATGTTCTCGAAGACGACGGCCTTGCCACGATGCTGCATCAGTTCGGGCGTTGCCGCGGACGGCTTGATGACCGCGCCGTTGGGAGCCAGGTTGCCACGCAGGATCGAGATGCCGCCCTCCTTGGTCAGCGGCTCGCGCAGCGGCCGAATGACCTCACGGTTGTAGTTGGGCGCGCCGTCGATCAGTTCACCGATGGTCTTGGCGCTGACGGTCATGGCGTCGCGATGAAGAAGCCCCGCTTCATCAAGCGCCGCCATGACCGCAGCTAGCCCCCCGGCATAGTAGAAATCTTCCATCAGGAACCGACCCGACGGCATCAGGTCGACAATGGTTGGCACGCCGCGGCCAAGGCGGTCCCAGTCATCGAGGCCGAGATCGACACCGACCCGGTTGGCGATGGCGATCAGATGCAGCACCGCGTTGGTCGAGCCGCCGATCGCGCCATTGACGCGAATGGCATTCTCGAAGGCTTGCCTGGTAAGGATCCTTGCAATCGTCACGTCGCGGTGGACAAGATCGACGATCTGCCGTCCGGCCAACTGGGCAAGCACGCCTCGGCGCGAATCCACCGCCGGGATCGCGGCGTTGTCCGGCATGCCGATGCCGAGCGCTTCCACCATGCTGGCCATGGTCGAGGCGGTGCCCATCGTCATGCAGCTGCCGGCCGACCGGCTCTGGCCCTGTTCGGCGGCGAGGAAGTCGGCGACCAGCATGCGGCCAGCCTTGACCTCCTCGGCGAATTTCCAGACATGCGTGCCCGAGCCGATATCCTGTCCGCGGAACTTGCCGTTCAGCATCGGTCCACCGGAGACGGCGATGGTTGGCAGGTTGCACGAGGCAGCCCCCATCAAGAGCGCCGGCGTGGTCTTGTCGCAGCCAACAAGCAGGATGACGCCGTCGATCGGATTGCCGCGGATGGATTCCTCGACATCCATGCTGGCCAGGTTGCGAAACAGCATGGCGGTGGGGCGCATGTTGCTCTCGCCCAGCGACATGACAGGGAATTCCAGCGGCAGGCCGCCAGCCTCGTAGACGCCGCGCTTGACGTGATCGGCCAGCGCCCGCAGATGCGCATTGCACGGCGTCAGTTCCGACCAGGTGTTGCAGATGCCGATCACCGGCCGGCCGTCGAAAGCGTCGGCGGGAATGCCCTGGTTTTTCATCCAGCTGCGGTGCATGAAGGCGTTCTTGCCTTCACCGCCGAACCAGGCTTCGGACCGCAATTTGCGTTTGGTCTCGGTCACGATTGCAGGCCCCGCTCGTTGCGGCGTTTGTTGCGGTTCTCGACGCTGCGGCGCACGTCATCCTCGGCATTGTCGATGAGCACCAGCAATGCCTTTTGCGCGCCGGCGGCGTCGCCGGCGGCGATCTTCTCGGCGACTTCCCGGTGCAGCGGCAAGGAATGGCGCTGCCCTTCCGGATTGTCGTTGGAGAGGCGAAAGCTCATTACCAACGCGGTCTCGACCAGTGCGGCCAGCGAGCCGATCAGCTCGTTGCCGGTCATGCGCAATATGGTCTGGTGGAACACCAGATCGGGCTTGGCGAAGCGGTCGCCGTCGTCGCTCAGTGCTTCCATTTCGGCCAGCGCTGCGTGGATCTCGGCGATCTGCGCCGGCGTCGCGCGCTGCGCGGCAAGGGCCGCCGCCATCGGCTCGATGGCGCGGCGCAGTTCAAACAGCGCCCGCACATCCTCGGCACTGACCCCGCCGGCATAGCGCCAGGACAGGACGTCGGGGTCGAGGAAATTCCAGTCGGCGCGAGGACGCACCCGCGTGCCGGTCTTCGGCCGCGATTCGACCAGCCCCTTGCCCGCCAGCACCTTGATCGCCTCGCGCAGCACTGTGCGGCTGACCCCCAGCATCTCGCTGGAATCGTCGGCATTGGGCAGCGCCTCGCCGGGCTGGAAGTCGCCCTGCACGATGCGCAGCCCGATCTGCTCGACGACGGTGGCGTGCAGCGCGGTGGAACCGCTGGAAACCGCGACCGCGACCCGTGACGTGCGGACCGTGATGAACGATTTTCTATTCTTCATACTATTCATATGATATGTCTTATAACCGTGGCGATTGGAGTCAAGGGATTGGGGAGTGCCGATGACAGATAATTCCTTTGTGGCCGTCGCTCCGCACACGGAACTGGTCTCGATCAGTGATGGCATCGCGACCGTTGAAGTTGCTTCCGCCGCTGGTGGAGCGCTGGCTTCGTATCGATGGTGGCGGGATGGTTCCGCCGTGGATTGGCTGCGTCCGGCCGAGCCAACGGCCATCGGTCGCCGCGATCCCGGCGCCATGGCCTGCTTTCCGCTCGTGCCCTATTCCAACCGCATAAGGAATGGCCGCTTCGATTTCGCGGGACGCCCCATTCAATTGCCGACGGCCTCGGACGATCCACACCATGAGCACGGCCATGGCTGGCGTCACCCATGGACGGTCGTGAGCCATGAAGCGAGCATGATCGTCCTGCGCTATCGCCACGCCGCCGATTCCTGGCCGTGGAGCTATGAGGCAGAGCAAGCGATCTCCCTGGCCGACGGCAGGCTTTGCTTGACCATTGCCGTGCGCAACCTGTCGGACGCACCGATGCCGGTTGGCCTCGGTTTCCATCCTTATTTCCCGTCGACACAGTGGACGCATGTCCAGGCAGGGGTATCAGGCATGTGGGAAAACGATGCGGAGGTGCTGCCCATCCGCCATGTCCCGCCGCCCGTGGGGGCCCATCCATCCATCGGCTTTGACGTATCGGAAGTGGACTTCGATACGGTCTTCACCGGATGGACGCGCCGCGCCCGGATTACGTGGCCCGAACACGGACGGCAGCTGGACATCGAGGCCGAGGCGCCGATGGACTTCCTCGTCCTCTACACGCCGCCGGGCGAACCGTTCTTTTGCGCCGAGCCGGTCAGCAACATCACCGATGCTTTCAACCGGATGGGCGACAAGGAGATCGACACCGGCTGCATTGTGCTGGCCCCTGGCCAGAAACAATCCGCCAGCGTCCGCTTCATACCGTCGCTGGCTGTTTGATCTTCCGCGAGCGAGGCCTCAATCGTCACCCAGCGCAAATCGGTGCATTCGGCGATCGGGCCTTGCCGCCGAAGCGACCATAGCCGGAGCCCTTGACGCCGCCGCTGACGCGCAGCGCGGTCTGGAGTTGCGCCGTACCAACGGGCGCCCTGCTCCTGGTGCCGCAGCCATGACGGGGATCAGCCGGTAGCGCTGGCATAGATGTCGAGAACGTCCGTCACGCCTGCGATGAGGAGTTCCCTGGCCTTTGGCGTGACGGATCCGCTCGCCACCGCGCTATCGAGGCGGCCGAGATACTGGCTGATCAGGGGTGAGGGGATGTCACGCTCGCCCAGCGCCTGCATCAGCGCGTTCACGGCCTGCCGCGCCGCCGACGCGGGCCAGTAATAGCGGATGCGGTCGCTGTAGGAAAAATGCCGCTCGATCCGCTGCTCGGCCTCGGCGCCGTGATAGTAACTCTTCCAATTGCCGGGCGCCGCCAGCATGACGCGCTCCATGGCCGCCGGCAGACTTTCCCTCGATGGGTCGGGAACCAGAATGTCGGCGATGTGGCCCAAGCCGTAGAGGGCTTCGCGCAGCGCGAAGGTCAGCCATGGCCCGACCTTGAGTATGGCAAAACCGTCGTCGACCAGTGCGCTCAACGCCGCAGTGGGCTGGTAGTCGGTCGAGTGGGCCTCGAAGACGAATTGCGGCAGGTCTCGCAGCGTGCCAGCAAGCGCCCGGGCGCGTTCCGGCCGGTAGGCGATGACCTCGGCATTGCCGAATTCGACGCCCGGCTGCACGACGACGCCGATCGCCCGCGAGAAAGCTTGGTCGAGGCGGCGCCGGCTGAAGGCATCGCGGTGGATGCGAACCGTCTCACCCGCGGCCTCCGGTGTCGTCACCGCCAGATGGTCCATCGCCTCCTGTGCGCCGCCCGGCACCGGCACTTCCGTGCCGATGACATAGACAGGCCTGGTGCCGCCTGTTCGTTCAACCGCGGCCTCCGCCACCTCGGCCAGTTCGGCGGCGCGCGCGGCGATGGTGGCGTCGGGCGGTGCCGCACCTTCGCCGGCGCAGCCCATGCTGGCGTCCAGGTGGATCTTGGTGAAGCCGGCCTCGGCATAGGCATCCACCATGCGTGCGGCCTTTTCCATCGCCTCCGGCGCCGGCAGGTGCTTCCAAGGATTGGGGCCCAGATGGTCGCCGCCGAGCACCAGCCTGTCCAGGGGAAAGCCGGCCTTGCCGGCGATCGTCTCGACGAAGCGGCGGAACTCGCCCGGTGTCATGCCGGTATAGCCGCCCTCGTGGTTGACCTGGTTGCAGGTGGCCTCGATCAGCACGTCGGCGCCGCGCGCCTTGCCGTGGCGCAGCGCCGCTTCGACGACCAGCGGATGGGCCGAGCAGATCGAGGCGATGCCACAGCGTTCGCCGGCCGCACGGCGCGTGGCGATGCTAGCCAGTCGACCGGTCGCCTGGCTCATGCCGGTGCTCCGGTCCGGGCGGTCTCGATGAACGCCTCGACGGTGGCGAGCGAGGCGATGCCTTCCATTGGTCCCTTCTTCGTCACCGCCAGCGCGCCGCAGCCATTGGCTATTCGCAGCGCCTTCTCCGGTGCCTCTCCACGCAGCCAGAAGGAGACGAAGGCTGCGGCAAAGCAGTCTCCGGCGCCGGTCGGATCGATTTCCTCGACGACGAAGCCGGGTAAAGCCGTGCGCCCCGACTGGTCGTAGTGAACGGCGCCCTGCGCGCCCTTCTTGACGACGATAGTGGAGATGCCGCGGTCCAGCATTTCGCGTACCGCGCTTTCCTCGTCGGTTGCCTCGGCGAAGGTGAAGAGTTCCGCCCCGCTCGGCAGGAACACGTCGGTCTTTGACAACACGAAGTGCAAGGCGTCGCGCATGCCCGGTAGATCGAGCATCTCCTTGCGGATGTTGGGGTCGAAAGAGACGGTGCCGCCGCGCGTTTTGACGGCTTCGATGCCGTTGCGGGCAATTTCGATCACCTCGGGCGAGAACAGCGATGTACCCATGACGTGAAAATGGTCGGCGCCGGCCAGCAGCTCGCGCGCCTCCGCGCCCATCTCGATCAGGCCGGCGGCACTCTGCTTGATGTTGTAGACGAAGTGTCGGCTGCCATCGCTCTCATAGGTGACGAAGGCGGTTCCGGTCGCGGAGCCCTGATGGACGGTGATGGCCGAGATGTCGGCGCCGTCGGCACGCAGGCGCTCGATGTTCAGATGGCCGAAATCGTCGTCGCCCACTGCCGCGATCAGCCCCGCCGGCTGGCCGAGCCGCGCCGCCTGATCGATGAAGATGGCGGGAGCGCCTGACGGAAACGGGCCGACCAGCGGGCCGGGAGCGCGAAAACTCTGGCCGATCCGCTCGGCCATGATCTCGACCAGGATCTCGCCGGCACAAACCAGTTTCTTCATGTCCTCACCATCTGCCGGACGGACGGCCTCCCCTTTGGCCAGAACTTTCTTTGCCCGTGCATGTTCAAAACCTAAATTGTCGTTTTCGGAGCGTCAATAAATAATTTGACGTGCGCAATGCTTCTGCGTTGTACTGGAAACATGGAAATTTGACTGAATAAGATCGCTCAAGCAATGCTGCCTCACCGCGACGATCGCAAGACTGATTCTGGCCAGAGCGTTAAGGCTGGCATCGAGGATAAGGGGGCCTGAAACATAGATGGCGGAAAAGACCCACCGGACGATGGATGATTTCGCCAGGGCGTCCGGCGTTTCGCGACCGACCCTGTCGAAGTATTTCGACGATCCGGCCAGCGTGAAGCCGGCGACACGGGCGCGCATCGAGGCGGCGCTTAGTTCGTCCGACTATCAGCCGAATGTTTTTGCCCGGAACCTCAACCGCAAGCGCACCCGTAATGTCGGCATCGTCGTACCGGCGATCACCGATCCCTTCTACGCCGAGATGGTCAGCCGCATCGAACGGCGCTGTCGCGACGAAGGGTTTTGGCCGATCGTCATCTCCTCGCACGGTTCGCCGAAGCTGGAGGCGGAATCGGTCAGGACGCTGATGTCGCTGAAAGTAGCCGGCGCTATCGTCGCGCCCTTGGGCTTAGTCTCCGAACCCGGCGTCTTCGAACGAATGAGCGAGGACATCCCGATCGTCTATTTCGACACCTATATCGAAGGCGACACACCATTCGTCGGCAATGACAACCACCAGAGCACCTCGACCATCGTCGATTATCTCTGCCGGTCCGGCGAACCGCCTGTCTATGTCGACATCCCGCACGTCAACCACAATTCGGGCGAACGCCTGCAGAGCTATATCGACACGATGCAGGCCGCGGGCCTGGAGCCCACCGTTCTCAAGGCGGCGGGCGACTATAGCTGGGACTTCGAGCGCATCGGCCACGAATGGATGGACAGGACGCTCGAGAAAGGCGGTCTGCCGGCCCGCACGCTGCTCTGCGCCAATGACCGTCTCGCCTTCGGTGTGATGGCGGCCGCCTTTTCGCGCGGGCTGAAGATCGGCCGCCGTGCCGATTGCGATTTTCGGGTCGCCGCCCACGACGATCATCCGCTGAGCCGCTACACCTGTCCCGCGCTGACCACCATGGCACAGGACTTCGCCGCCATGGCCGGCCGCAGCGTCGAGATCCTGCTGGCGTTGCTGGACGAGGCCGATCCACCCGGCCATGATCTGGCGCGCAACGTCAAGCTTGGCGCGACCCTTGTGATGCGTCAGTCGGCCTGAGTGATCGGCTCCGGCGTCTGCAGGCGGAGCCAGGCCGCCGCCTCGCTTGCCGTTTGCCGCGCGGCCAGGATGTGGCGGCCCATCGAGACGAAGCCGTGGATCTGACCCGGCCAGTGTCGCAACACCAGCGGCACTCCGTCGGCGCGCAGGCGCTCGGCATAGGCCGTGCCTTCGTCGGCAAGGATGTCGTGGCCGGCGATCACGACGAAGGCCGGCGGTGCACCGGCGAGGCTGGAGGCCAGCAGCGGAGATACGCGCCAGTCCGCGATATCCTCGGGCGTTCGCACATAATGATCGCGGAACCAGGCCATGGTGGCGGAGGTGAGTCCGAAGCCGTCTCCGAAACGCCGGTAGCTGTCCGCCGTCTGGCGGGCATCGGTGTTGGGATAGATCAGGATCTGGGCGGCGAGCGGCGGCGCCAGCCTGTCGCGGGCAAGCAATGCCAGCACGGCGGCAACGTTGCCGCCGGCACTGTCGCCGGCGACGGCAATGCGGGTCGGGTCGATTCCGAGTCCTCCAGCAGCCATGAAGCGCAGCGCTGCGGCGCAATCCTCTAGCCCGGCGGGAAACTTGTGCTCCGGCGCCAGCCTGTAGTCGGGGCAGATGACGACGGCGTTGCCGAGATTGGCCAGCCAGCGGCAGATCTCGTCATGCGAGGAGAGATTGCCGATCACCCAGCCCCCACCGTGCAGATAGAGCACCGCGCGCGCCCCGGTCCGCGGCGCGCCGATACCGCGATGGATGCGGATCGTCACCGGGCCGTTCGGCCCGTCGATCTGCCGCTGCTCGGTTGCCGCGACTGGCTCGTGCTCGCCCTGCAGCGTCGGGAACGAAGCGTTGTACGTGGCCCGCGCCGCCGCGACACTGCCGTTCTCGAAGGGTTCGCCGCCGGCGGCAAGGCCGATTTCCAGGGCACGCAGCGCATCTGGGTCGAGCGTCATCGTTATCTCCGTCAAAGCAATTCCAGGAAAAGTGTGCAGCGGTTTTCCGTCCGGAATTGCGTGAAAACATGGAACGCTTAGGCGAGCAGGCCGCGCGCTTCGTCTTCGCCGAGCAGGGCCGGCTGGACGACGTCACCTGTCATGGCGACCGAACTTTTCGTCTCGCCCGAATGCAGGATCGCTTCCATGATCTCCAGCACATGCAGCGCCAGATTGCCGGAAGCGCGGGGCGTCGCGCCTGTCTGTAGCGAACGCACCAGGTCGGCGACGCCGAGCATGCGGTAGTTGGCACGGTCGGGCGCCGCGTAAGGCCAGTTGCGGGCGCCGTAGAGTTCGCCTTCGCTGGCGAAATCCTTCCAGTCGGCGCCGCGTTCCGACAGCGACACCGTGCCGCCGAACGTATCCGGGTCGGGCAACCGCAGCGAGCCTTCCGTGCCGTGCAGTTCGATTGGATGGTTGGAATGCCTGAAGACATCCCATGACGCGCCGAAAGTGACGGTCGCGCCGGAACGGAATTCGAGCAGCGACAGCACATTGGTCGGCGTGCCGACCTTGAATGTGGTGTTCTTGAACGGCCCTTCGGCCGATATCAGCCGTTCCTCCTGGCCCCTCGTCGCCATCGCCATGACGCGCGCGACCGGGCCGAGCAGGTTGACCAGCATCGTCAGATAGTAGGGACCCATGTCGAACACCGGGCCGCCGCCCGGCTGGTAGTAGAATTGCGGATTGGGATGCCAGTGTTCCATGCCGCGCCCCATCATGAAGGCGGTGCCGGTGACAGGGCTGCCGATGGCGCCCTCATCCATCAGGCGGCGCGCTTTGCGGCCGGCTGCGCCAAGGAAAGTGTCCGGAGCCGAGCCGAGCAGCAGGCCGCGTTTGGCCGCCTCCGCCACCAGACGGCGGCCATCGCTGGCCGAGGTTGCGAGCGGTTTTTCAGTGAAGACATGCTTTCCCGCCGAAAGGGCGGAGAATGAAATGTCGAAATGCGCCGCCGGAATGGTCAGGTTGAGGACGAGGTCGATCTGTGGATCGGCCAGCAGCGCATCGACGCCAAGGGGCCGGATGCCGTATTCCTTGGCCCGCAGCGCCGCCATCTCGGCTGAAATATCGGCGCAGGCGCGCAATTCGATGCCGCCGAAAAGCGCGGCATTGCGCAGGTAGGTCATCGAGATGTTGCCGCATCCGATGACACCGATGCCCAGTTTGGCTTCTGATTTTGCCTGCATTTTCCGTCTTACCTCCCAATGCGATCATCTGCCTGATCTCTCGCGACGGTGCCGGATCGCGCTCGAAATGGCTATACAACATTTTAAATATTGACGCGCGTAAAATTTTTATGGAACATGCGTAAATGCTGCCGGGGCATCGGGAGGCTGCTGGCCTTGGGAGGAGAAAATGACGGACATGAAAAACGGCCGATCGCGGGCGCCAAAGCCGGTGGGTCATCCGCGAGTCGGATATTTCGAGGGCGCCCAGCTACCGCGACGGGTTCAGGCATAGATCACCGTGGCCCCGATCCTATCAAGCTCGCTGCGTATTGTACCGGGCAGGCCATCGTCAGTGATCACCACATCGACGCCCGACAGCGAAAAGGCCTTGGAGGTCCCGCTGACGCCAAATTTGCTCGAATCCGCCAGGAGGACGACGCGCCGGGCCATGCGCACCAGGATTCGCTTCGTTCGCGCCATGTCTTCGTTCACGTCGACCACATCCAGTGACGAGTCGATCGCATGCGCTCCGACAAAGACCTGATGCGCTACCAAGCCGCCGAGAGCAGTGTCGGCATCGGTAATCAGCGTGCTCACCGTGTCTGGATAGACCCGGCCACCGATCATGTGAACGTCGAGCCCAGGCCGATGCATCAGATGCTGAACGATATTCATCGCCGTGGCCGCGACCACGACGTTGTTGAGCGGCGGTAACTGCATGGCAACCTGCATCAATGTCGAGCCGCCGTCGAAGATGACCGACTGGTTGTCCTGGAACAGCTCTACCGCTGCCCGGGCGATGCGTTTCTTCGCATCGAGGTTGGTTTGCATCCGGCGGGCGAACGCGGCCGTGGTCGAATCCGTGGTCCGGGTCACCGCCCCTCCACGGGTCTTGGTCAGCAGTCCCTTGCGGTCCAGTATCTCGAGGTCGGAGCGCACCGTGACTTCCGACACGCCAAAATCGTCTGACAGGTCCTTGATGCGAACCTGTCCGCTGCGTTGCACCTCACTCAGGATCGATTGGCGTCTCTGCTCTGACAACATTGCCTTGTCCCTGCCTCCATGTGCCAAGCAACCGCCCTGGCCTCGGCTCATTCTACCGAAAATACGCGAATTCGAAAGATTTCGAAAGATTGCATTTGTTCTTTCTTTCGAAAACACTGGGTCCAGCATTTGGAAATCAATCGACTGGAGAATTTTGCACTCATGAGCCTCGGAACCCAGGTGCGCCTTGCGCGCCTCTTCTCGCATCCATCGGGCAATCTTTTCGGCGGCGCGGTCGACCACTTTGTCGGCTATGGCGACGTGCGCAAAGGAGGTCTTGCCGATCTGCCGGGCGCCCTCGCTCGCGTCATGGTGGGCAAACCCGACTATGTCAGCATCCAGCCTGGCACAGCGCGCCATCTATGGCCGCAATACGCGGGCAAGGCCTGCCTGGTGATCCAGGCCGGCTGCTTCACCCCGGACGATCGCATCAGTGAGCTGATCGCAACGCCCGAGGATGCCGTGCGCGCCGGCGCCGATGCCTTGGCCGTGGCCATTCCGGTACGCGGCGCGACCGAGGGCAAATACATACGCTGGCTGACCGATTCGGTGAATGCAGCGGCCCGCTACGGCATGCCGGTAGTCGCGCATATCTACCCTCGCGATTTCACCGACGGGGCAAAAATCGTCTTCACTCCCGACGAGATCGCCTATGCGGCGCGCATCGGCTACGAGTCCGGCGTCGACGTGATCAAGATCGGTTACACGGGCGATTTCGAATCGTTCCGAGAGACCGTTCGGACCTGCCCGGTGCCGGTTGTGATCGCGGGTGGCCCGAAGACAGATACGCTGCTCGGCGCCCTCCAGCAGACGGCGGACGCCATCCGTGCCGGTGCGCGCGGTGCCGTGGTGGGCCGCAATCTCTGGGGGCATGGCGATCCGGAGAAGGCAGCGATTGCCTTTCGGGGCGTCATCCATGACGGCCTTTCGGCGCAAGACGCCCTGGCAAGGGCGGGTGCCTGAACGATGCCCGCCGTCCCTTCAATCCTCGGCTTCGGAGCTATTGCGATCGACGACATCGTCTATGTCGATCAGCCGTTGTCGGCGGGCAAGGGGAAGGTTCTGCAAAGCGCCCGGGCTTTCGGCGGAAATGTCGCGACGGCCCTTGCCGCCGTCGCGCGGCTCGGCGGCACCGCCGGGTTCGTCGGATGGCTGGGCAGTGCCGCGGACGATGCCGTGCTGTGCGATCTCGTAGCGAGCGGCGTTGAAACTGCATTCGCGCCGCGCCACCCGCACGCCCGCCCGGTGCGCTCGCGGATCACCGTCGGCTCGGATGGCGAGCGGTTCATCGCCTATGACGACGAAGCGATGCTGGGCACCGCTCCGGACTTTCCGGACGAGGTCCTCAGCCGCGCGACAGTCCTGATCATCGATAGTTACGCGATCCGGTCGCTGGATGTCCTGGCACGGGCTCGCGATCTCGGCCTTGCGATCCTCGGTGATATCGAATGGAGCGCCGGCCCGGCCACCGAGAGGCTGATCGCGCTCTGCGACCATCTCATTCTTCCCCTGGGCTTTGCACAGACCGCTACGGGCTGCAGATCGCCGGCCGAGATGCTCGATGCATTGTGGTTGCCGTCGCGGTCCGCCGTGGTTCTGACGGATGGCGGCAGGGGCGTCTACTACCGCGGACGCGACGAGGCAGGGCTTTGGCACTTGCCTCCGCACCGGGTTGCCGTCGTCGATTCGACCGGCGCCGGCGACTGCTTTCATGGCGCCTATGCGCATGCACTGGCGCGCGGAGCCGACACCGCGGGCCGGGTCGCGTTCGCGGCCGCGGCGGCGGCGCTGTCGATAACGGGTCGGGGCGGGCGCGAGGCGCTTCCGACCGACGCCCAGGTCACGGAATTATTGGCATCGGCGAACGCTCCGTCGGCGGTCGGGCTGAAATATGCGCGGCACGAGACCGGAACATAGGCTGGAAAGATCCGAGGAGACGTTTCGCAGGCAAAAAATGGCCACGAACAATCAAAAATCAGTGGCTTGGACTTGTGGAGGGAGGAAGATGGCAGAAGTCGTTCTTGAGAATATCTGCAAGACCTACGGGAACAATTTTCGAGCGATCGATCAATTGAACCTGGCGGTCGAGGACGGCGAGTTCTTGATTCTCGTCGGGCCGTCGGGCTGCGGCAAATCCACCGCGTTGCGAATGATCGCGGGATTGGAGGACATCACCAGCGGCAGCCTGCGGATCGGCGGCGTCGACGTCGTCGATATGCCGCCAAAGGACCGCGACATCGCGATGGTCTTCCAGAGCTACGCGCTCTACCCGCATATGACGGTATTTGAAAACATCGCCTTTTCGATGCGGCTGGCAGGCAAGCCGAAGGCCGAGCGCAAGAAGCGCGTCGACGAGATCGCCAAAACCCTTCAGCTAACGTCGCTGCTGGACAGCAAACCCGCGAACCTTTCAGGCGGACAGCGTCAAAGGGTTGCCATGGGCCGTGCCATGGTGCGCGAGCCGGCGGCCTTTCTCATGGACGAGCCGCTTTCCAATCTGGACGCGAAGCTGCGTGTTCAAATGCGCGCCGAAATCACCAGCCTGCAAAAGCAGCTCGGCGTCACGACCATATACGTGACCCACGACCAAATCGAAGCGATGACGATGGGGGACAGGGTCGCGGTGTTGAAAGGCGGTGTGCTGCAGCAGGTCGACACACCCAAGAGGCTCTATGAATCACCGGTGAACGCCTTCGTTGCCGGCTTCATCGGCTCTCCTTCGATGAACCTTTTCGAGGCCACGCTGAAGGGCGACGAACTGACGTCCGCCGCCTTCGCCATCCGGCTGCAGGAGGCAGCCTTCGTGCGCAGGCCGGGCTTGCGGTCTTATGCCGGGCGCAAGGTCGTGTTCGGGATCCGGCCGGAGGATCTCTATGACAGCAGTCTCGACTCCGGGCGCAAGTATCAGACGATACCGGCAAAGGTGACCTCGATCGAGGAACTCGGCTCCGAACAGATTGTCCACCTGAACATCGACGCGGTCCGGGTGGACTCCGGCGATCCGGACGCGGTGGACGATTTTGGCCTGGCATCGAACGCGGTGGCGAGGTTCGAGCCAATCAGCGCCGTCCGCTCAGGCTCGGAAATCCGGTTGGCGGTGGATGATGCCAAGTTCCATTTCTTCGATCCCGAGACGCATCTGGCGATCTGAAGAACCCCGGCAAGGCCCGCAGGCGAGGGCGAGGCGCCTGCGTAAGAAGACTTCTGAATAACCAGACGATCGGCAGCATTGTGCGGTCGATCCCAGAGAAGGAGGAGAAAATGATGTTTCGTATAAAACCCGCGATGCTGAAGATGGCCGCGGCCGCATGGTTGCTTGGTGCGACCGGCGCCATGGCCGACACGACGCTGGAATTCACCCAATGGTGGGAGCCCGAACTGCCGGCCGGCTCGCTCAGGGCAATCATGAATGACTTCGAGGCCGCAAACCCCGGCATCAAGGTGACACTGGTCAGCGGCCCCTATGCGACGACGCGAGACCAGATCTCGGTTGGTGCCGCAACCGGAACGCTGAGCGACGTCGTCGGTCTTGACGGCGCCTGGGTGAACAATCTGAATGCGCAGGGTGCGCTGGCCGACATGAACCCGCTGATGGATGCGAGCAAGTTCGACAAAGCCCAGGTCGCGGATATCATCAAGGTGGACGGCAAGGCGGTGATGTTCCCGGTCGCTTCGTTCGTCTATCCGGTCTTCGTGAATTTGGACCTCGCCGCCCAGGCAGGCGTGACCAAGCTGCCGTCGACGCGCGCGGAATTTCTCGAAGCCGCCAAGAAGATGACGCACGCCGACAAGAACCAGTATGGCTGGGTGCTGCCTCTGTCGCTGCAAACGCCGTCCGGTGTCCAGAACGACATGATGTCGTGGGTCTGGGCTTCGGGCCAATCGATGATGGCGAACGGCAAGCCCGACCTCGAGGGCAAACCGGTGGTGGATATGCTCACCTTCGTCAAATCGCTCAACGACGCCGGCACCATCTCGCCCGGCATTGCCACCAAGACCGAACAGGAAAAGGTCGAGGAATTCGTCAACGACCGCGTCGGGATGATGATCGACTCGCTCGCCCATGTGAACCTCATCCGCAAGCGTAATCCCAAGCTGAACTTCGACCTAATCCCGGTCCCGGTTGTGGAGAACTATACCGGAAAGCGCGGCCTTCCCTATGCCTCCTGGGGTATCGGCATCTCGGCGGCCTCGAAACATCAGGAGGAGGCCTGGAAACTCGTCCAGTATTTAATGAGCGAAAAGGTCAACGCCAAGCTCGTTTCGCTTGCCAACGCCTTCCCGGGCAACGTCAACGCCAAACCCGACTTCGTGACATCAGACAAGGCTTTCGGCAAGGCTTTCGAGATCTTCAAGACCGGCTACCTCGCCAACGAGTTCACGGGGCTGCCGGTGGCTGAAGACCTGATGACCCAGTTCGACGTGCAGGCTCAAAAGATGCTTGCCGGCGAGCAAACGCCGGAAGAAGCGGCCGCTGCCGCGCAAAAGGGCTGGATGGCGAAATTCTGATCGTCGTCCTCCGCTCTTGCGGCCCATTTATCGGTTGGCCTGCCATTAGGCGGGCCAGCCGGCAAATGACGACTCTGAATGGTATTTGAAGCTCATTTCTCTGTCGCGAGGTTGGCACCATGACCCAGCGGAAGCGCTCCCATCACAAGCTCAAACGAGCTGTGGCGCCCTATCTCTACCTGTCGCCCTCGCTGCTCATAATCGGCCTTTTGATGCTGTTGCCGATGGCGACGGTGATTGCCTACTCGTTCCAGAACAGCGCGGTGCTGCGTCGTGATCCATCCTTTGCCGGGCTAAAGCACTACCAGGCGATCTTCGACGATCCTGTGTTTTGGGCTTCGCTGTGGCATACGCTCTATTTCACCTGCATGAGTGTCGTTTTCCACATGACCATCGGCATGGTCTTCGCGCTCATGCTGAACAGCGACCGCATCAATCCGACGTTGCGCAATGTCTTGCGCGTGCTCTACATTCTGCCCTGGCTGTTCACGGCGGTGATCATCGCGGTGATCTGGCGCCTGCTGCTCGAGCCGAATGGTGTCGTGAACAGCATTCTCATGCAGTTGGGCTTCATTGGTTCCAAGGTCGAGTGGTTTTCCTCGCCGCAGACCGCGCTGCACGCCGTCACTTTCGCCAATATCTGGGCGGGCTATCCGCTTTTCATGGTCAGCCTGCTCGCAGGCTTGCAGGGCATTCCCAAGGATTTCTACGAGGCCGCCGATATCGACGGGGCGAAGGCCTACCAGAAGCTGATCTTCATCACCATTCCGCAGCTGATGCCGATCATCATCAGCATCTCGCTGCTCGACTTCATCTGGACCATGCAGGTCTTCCCGTTGATCTGGATAACGACGGGCGGTGGTCCGATCTACTCGACCGAGGTGCTCAGCACCTACACCTACAAGCTGGCGTTTTCGAGCTACAACCTGTCTCAAGCGTCGGCGAGTGCCGTAGTCATCCTGTTGATCTCTCTGGGCCTGACGCTGTTCTATATTCGCTATCAGCGGGCTAGGTAGGACGCCATGAGAAGACGAAACACCGGCAAAGACAAGCTGATCACCGTCGCGCTGCATATTGCTCTTGCGGCAGGGCTGTTCTTCGCGGCCTTCCCGATCTATTGGATGCTCAGCAGCTCATTCAAGTCGAATACCGAAATCTTCGCTTTGCCGCCAACCATCCTGCCGAAGGCCTTCACCCTGGAAGCCTACGCGGCCATCCTTGGCGACCCGGTAAAGCTGCGCTTCTTCTTCAACAGCTACTTCGTCGCGGGAGCGGTGACCGTGCTCACGGTGCTGATCGCCTTGCTGGCGGCCTATGGGTTCAGCCGCTTCAATTTCCGTGGCAAGGGCAGCCTGAACACGCTCATCATCAGCACGCAGACGATACCGCCGATCACGCTGCTGATCCCCTTCTTCGGGCTTGTCGTCTCATACCGTATCTTCGACACCTATGTCGCATTGATCCTGACTTACCTGGTGTTTACGCTGCCCTACGCGATCCTGCTGATGACGGGATATCTGAACACCTTGCCCCGCGATCTCGATGAAGCGGTGGCTGTCGATGGCGGCACCAGTTGGACAGCGCTTTGGCGGGTCATCGTCCCGATTTCACTGCCTGGTATCGTGGCGACATCGGTCTACACATTCCTGTTGTGCTGGAACGAATTTCTTTTTGCGCTGACGCTGACCAAGTCGACGTCCATGCGCACCGTGCCGATCGGCATCCAGCTGCTGATGGGGCAGCACGCCTTCGAATGGAACCAGATGATGGCAATGAGCGTGCTCGGCTCGCTACCCTTGTTGCTCATCTACCTCGTTGCCCAGAGGTACTTCCTCGCCGGCATGACCGCGGGTTCGGTCAAGTAGGATGTCGCACGGACAACTGATGGAACAGATCGGTATCAAGGAATGAAAGGATGAACGTGAAAGACCTCAAAGTCGGCTGCCAGACCTTCACCTGGGAAATGCTCGGAGACCGGTTCACCGGCGGCCCCGACGACCTGTTGAAGGCGATCGGCGATGGCGGCTATGCCGGCATCGAGATCACCGACACCATGATCGGCCACTATGGCGGCAAACCCATCGAGTTCGCCGCCGCGCTGAAGTCGTCCGGTCTGGCGCTCGTATCGTTCGCCTTCGGCTCCAGGAGCGGCTTCACGCTCAAGGACGGGATCGGCACCGATCTCGAAACCGCCAGGCGCTGGATCGATTTCGCCGCCGCCTTTCCGGGCGCACTGGTGTCGATGGGCTCGGCCACCGTCGTCTCCGACGGGCCGCGCGACGGCAAGTTCGCCATCGCCGCGGAGGTCTACAACAAGGCCGGCGAGATCGGCCGCAAGGCGGGTGTCCAGGTGGCGGTGCATCCGAGTTCGCACCACAACACGCTGCTGTTCGACCGTGCCGACTATGACGCGATGTTTGCCTTGCTCGATCCCGGTCTGGTCGGCTGGGTGCCGGACACCGGCCACATCCTGCGCGGCCACAAGGACATGGCCGACACGCTCTCCACCTATCGCGACCGCATCCGCTACATCCATTTGAAGGACGTCGACGCCAACGGCTCCTGGGCGATGCTTGGCCAAGGCGTCTGCGACACACCTCAAGTGATCGAGATCGCCGGTACCGCGCCGAACTTCAACGGCTGGCTGGTGCTGGAAGAAGAATCCGACACCGCCGCCGCCGATCCGGCCGGCGCGGTCAAGACCAACCGCCAGACCATGCGCGGCTACGGGGCCTGAGACGATGATCAAGAAACAGGACAGACGCCTCAGGGTCGGTGTGCTCGGCTGCGGCCCGATCGCCCAGTTCGCGCATCTGGAATCCTGCGTCAAGGCCGGCAATGCCGACCTCTACGCCATTTGCGATGCGGCACCCGATTTGCTCGCCCGCATGGGCGCCTCCTATGAACCTCGGAAGATGTATGCCGACTATGATGCCATGCTCGCCGATCCCGAGCTCGAAGCAGTCATCGTCGCCACGTCGGATGCCTATCACGTGCCGATGTCGATCAAGGCGCTCGATGCCGGCAAGCATGTTCTCTGCGAAAAGCCGATCGGTACCTCGGTCGAGGAAGGCGAAGCGCTGGCCGAGGCGGTGAAGCGCTCCGGCAAGGTGCTGCAGGTCGGCCACATGAAGCGCTTCGATCCGGCGCTGGAGGCCGCCCGCGACTTCGTCCGCGACGAGATGGGCGAGGTTCTGGCACTGAAGGCCTGGTATTGCGATTCCACCCACCGCTACACCAACACAGATGCCGTGCAGCCGCTGCCCGTCACCAGTAAGCTCGCGAAAAAGCCCGGCGGGAATCCCAAGGCTGATCTCAGGCAATATTTCATGCTGGCGCACGGATCGCATCTGGTTGACACCGCCCGCTTCCTCTGTGGCGACATCGTTGCCGTGCGCGCCCGCCTCAACGAGCGCTTCGGCGCCTATTGCTGGTTCGTCGAAACCGAATTCGCCAGCGGCGCGCTTGGCCATCTCGACCTCACCGTCGCCGTGCGCATGGACTGGCACGAAGGGTTTCAGCTCTACGGCGAGAACGGTTCCGTCATCGCCAAGACCTTCAATCCCTGGTACTTCCGCGCCAGCGAGGTCGACATCTTCCATGAGAAGGACGCGACCTCGCGAAAACCGCTTGGCGCCGACGGCCACTTCTTCCGCCGCCAGCTCGAGGGCCTTGCCGATACCGTGCTCACCGGCGCGCCGATGCGCGGCGCCAATGTCGGGGACGGCATCGCGTCGATCCGCGCCATGGTGGCGATTGCGCGCTCTGTCGAGACTGGCGAGCGGATCGAGCTTGCCTCGGTTTCGGGTGCGGTCTGATGTATCTAGGCATCTTCGCCAAGACATTTGCGGGTACCGACCCGGCCGCCGTGCTGGCTGCCGTGAAGCAGGCCGGCTATGAGACGACGCAGTTCAATCTCGCCTGCGCCGGCCTGCCGTCGATGCCGGATGCGGTGCCAGCGAATGCCGTCGCCGCCATTGGTGCCGCCGCGCGATCGTCAGGCGTTTCCCTGGCCGCGCTGTCGGGAACCTACAACATGGCGCATCCCGACAAGGCTACGCGCGACGACGGGCTGAGGCGCCTGGCGGGGGTCATCTACACTGCGGCCACACTCGACATCCCACTGGTGACGCTCTGCACCGGCTCGCGCAACGCAGCCGACCAATGGGCATACCATCCCGACAATGCTGATCCGTCCGCCTGGTCCGACATGGCCGTCGAAATGGCGAAGGCACTGGCGCTGGCCGAGGAGGCCGGCGTCGATCTCGGCATCGAGCCCGAGCAGGCCAACGTCGTGACCTCGGCCATGGATGCGACCCGGCTGATCGCCGAGATGGGTTCGAAGCATCTGAAGATCGTGCTCGACCCCGCCAACCTGTTCGAGCATGCAAAGCCCGATGAAGCGAGAGCCATCGTCGCCGCCGCGATCGATGAGGCCGCTGGCCACATCGCCATGGCGCACGCCAAGGATCGTTTTGCCGACGGCCGCTTCGCCACATCAGGCCAGGGCGTCGTCGACTTCCCGGATTTCGTCGCGCGGCTGAAGGGGGTGGATTTCGATGGCGCGCTGGTCACGCACGGCTTGCCCGCCGTCGAAGCCCCTGGCGTCGCTATCTTCCTGCGAGGGCTACTCTGATGGGTGCCGCGCCGACGATCATGCTGCGCGACGACGCTGCGCTCCACGTCTTGGACACAGGGCAGGGGGTTCCCATCGCCTTCCAGCATGGTCTCGGCGGCGATGCCGCGCAGGTGGCGCTGAACTTTCCCGACAGTCCGTCGCGCCGCCGGCTGACCATTGAATGCCGTGCGCAAGGCGGTTCCGGCGCCGGCGGCAAGCGTCCCTTCTCGATCGCGATGTTCGCCGACGACGTGCTGGCCGCCGCCGATGCGGTTGGAATGGAGCGCTTCGTCGCCGGCGGTATCTCGATGGGCGCCGCCATTGCACTGCACCTGGCGGCCCACCACCCGGATCGCGTCACAGGTCTTGTGCTGGTGCGCCCGGCCTGGACCTTCGGTGCGGCGCCGCGAAACATGCGCCCTTACGTCGAAGTGGCGGAACTCATCAGCCGGCTGCCGCTGGACGAGGCGCGCGACGCCTTCGCTTCCTCCGCGACTGCAACCCGCTTTCGCAGCGAGGCGCCGGACAATCTCGCCTCGTTGCTCGGCTTCTTCGCGCGTGACAACGCGACCGTTTTTGCCGAGGTGATGCAAGCGATCGCAAATGATGGGCCTAGCGTGACGCGGGCCACGGCGACCAGCCTCGCAATCCCGACGCTCGTCATCGGCAGCGGCATCGACCTCGTCCATCCCTTGGCGACCGCCCGCGAACTGGCTGAGACCATCCCCGGCGCCGTCTTCGCCGAGGTGACGCCGAAAGCCGTCGACAAGGATCGCCATTTCACCGAAATCCGCGCTGCCATCGGCGGCTTTCTCGATAGAAATTTCAACAACCAGGACCAATCATGATCTCGAAACCTTTGTCAGGCCCGGCCGCCATCGCCGCATTGCCGCGCGACCGTCTGATCGCCGAATTCTCATCGTGGTCGGCCAATCTCGCCAATTTCGAGAGCGACTTGCAGCGCATCGAACCCTATGTCGATATGCACCACATCGACGTCGCGGACGGCCATTTCGCGCCGTCCTTCCTGTTCTTCCCCGATCTCGTCGCCCGTATCGCCAAGCTGACGGCCAGGCCGATCCACGTCCATCTGATGGTCGACCAAGCAATCGTCGAAGAACAGACGCGCCAGTTCATCGAGGCCGGCGCCGACATGGTCAGCGTCCATGCCGAGAACGGCGAAGCGGGTCTGCGCGCGGTGCGGCTGGCGCATGAACTCGGCGCCGAGGCCGGCGTCGTGCTGAGGCTGGAGACCCCGGTAGAGGCGGTGAAGCCCTTCGTCCAAGAAGTGGCATTCGTCACGCTTCTTGGAACCGCGATCGGCGTCAAGGGCCAAGGCCTGTCGGAGAAGGCCTGTGACAGGCTGGGCGAAGCCCGCGTCGTCCTGAGGAACGCCGGTCGCGAGTCGGCCGTGGTGCTCGCCGCCGATGGCGGCATCCGCCAGGAAACCGTGCCGTTGCTGCGCGCCGCCGGCGCCGAGACCGTGGTGCTCGGTTCGCTCGCTTTCGGCGACAAGGATCTCGCCGGCCGCGTCGGCTGGCTGCATGGTTTGAAGGTCGCGGCCTGATGAGCATTGAAGTCGCCCTCGCGATCGATCTTGGCGGCACCGAGCTTCGTGCCGCCCTGGTCGACCTTGACGGCAAGATCCTGGCCTTCGCCGCTGTGCCGACGCAGGCGCAGGCCGGCCCCGAAGTGGTGATCGGCCAGATCGAGGCCCTGGCCGCGACCGTTCATGCAGAAGCGCCGGAACTGTCGATCCTCGGCGTCGGCATCGGCGCGCCGGGGCCGCTCGATCCGCTGGCCGGCATCGCCGTCGGACCGCCGACGCTGGCCGGCTGGCACGATGTGCCGCTGGCCGACATACTCGGGCGGCGGCTCGGCCTGCCGGTGCGGCTGGAGAACGACGCCAATGCGGCAGCGCTCGGCGAATGGCGCTTCGGCGCCGGACACGGTGTGCGTTCCCTGGTCTTCGTCACCGTCTCGACTGGGATCGGCGGCGGTGTGGTTGCCGACGGACGCATCCTGCACGGCCGCCGCGGCCTTGCCGCCGAGATCGGCCACATGACCATCACCAATGAAGGCGAGCGCTGCGTGTGCGGCGTCGTCGGCTGCTTCGAGGCCATCGCTTCGGGAACCGCGCTCGGCCGCCGCGCCAATGCCGCAACGTCTCCTCTGGACGGTTCGACGCTGCGCCGCCTCTCGGCTAACGCCGAGGTCACGGGTCGCCACGTGGTCGAAGCCGCGCGGCTACAGGACGACCTCGCTCTGGCTCTGCTCGAGGAGGAGGCGCGCTGGCTGGGCCTTGGCTTCACCAACCTTTTGCACCTCTATTCGCCCGACGTGCTGGTCGTTGGCGGCGGCATCGCCAATGGCCTCGACCTGATGGCGCCCGTCATCGGCGCGACCATCCGCCAGCGCGCCATGCGCGCCTATCGCGACGTGCCGGTCGTCCAGGCCCAGCTCGGCCGCCATGCCGGGCTGGTCGGCGCGGCCAGCCTCGTCCTGTTCGATGACTTGGGCACGTTGGCGGCTCCCATGCCTGTCGGCCCAAGCACATGTCTGGACACGAGGAGGGACTTCAAGGGCTGAGCTCAAGCTTGCGCGGCCCTGTCTCTGCCATCTCTTCGCGGCCGATGGCAAGGCCCTGCCGCCGCTGCGCAAAGCCGCCTGATAGCGATGACACATGACCATGGCCGCAAGCGGCGTGCTTGCGGCCATGGTCCGTGGCATCAAGCCGTGGATCACTCGGCGGGAACGATGTCCGCCGGGAGGCTGTCGTCGGCGCTCCCAGCCAGCGCTCTCGCCAGCTTGGCTTCGTCGAGTTCGCCTTCCCAGCGCGCCACGACCAGCGTCGCCACCGCATTGCCGACGAAGTTGGTCAGCGCCCGGCATTCCGACATGAAGCGGTCGACGCCGAGGATCAGCGCCATGCCGGCGACCGGCACCGAGGGAACCACCGAAAGCGTGGCGGCCAAGGTGATGAAGCCTGCCCCGGTGATGCCAGCGGCACCCTTCGACGACAGCATCGCCACCAGCAGCAGCAGGATCTGGTCTGATATCGACAGATGGATGTTCGTCGCCTGGGCAATGAACAGGGCGGCAAGCGTCATGTAGATGTTGGTGCCGTCGAGATTGAAGGAATAGCCGGTCGGGATGACCAATCCGACCACCGAGCGCTTGGCGCCGGCCTTCTCCATTTTCTCCATCAGCGAGGGCAATGCCGCCTCCGACGACGAGGTGCCCAGCACCAGCAGCAGCTCTTCCTTGATGTAGCGGATCAGGGACAGGATCGAGAAGCCGTTGTAGCGGCAGACGGCACCGAGCACGACGAACACGAACAGGAACGAGGTCGCGTAGAAGGTTCCGACCAGCATGGCGAGGTTTATGACCGAGCCGATGCCGTATTTGCCGATGGTGAAGGCCATCGCACCGAACGCACCGATCGGGGCTGCCTTCATCAGCACGCTGACCAGCTTGAACATCGGCGCCATCAGCGCCTGCAGGAAATTGAGCACCGGCGTGCCCTTGTCGCCGACCAGCGCCAGCGCGATGCCGAACAGCACCGAGAAGAACAGCACCTGCAGGATGTCGCCGTCGGCGAAGGCGCCGACGATCGTGCCGGGAATGATGTTCATCAGGAAGCCGGTGACCGACTGGTCATGTGCCTTGGCAGCGTAAGTGTTCACGGTCGAGGCGTCGAGGGTCGCCGGGTCGATGTTGAAGCCGGCGCCCGGCTGCACGACATTGGCCACGACAAGGCCGATGATCAGCGCCAGCGTCGAGAAGGTGAGGAAGTAGAGCATCGCCTTGCCGGCGACGCGGCCGACCTTCTGCAGGTCGCTCATGCCGGCGATGCCGGTTGCGACCGTCAGGAAGATGACCGGGGCGATGATCATCTTGACCAGCTTGATGAAGGCGTCGCCCAACGGCTTCATGCTCTCGCCGATCGATGGATAGTAATGGCCGAGCAGGATGCCGACGGTGATCGCCGCCAGCACCTGCACGTAGAGCTGGGCATAGAGGGGCTTGCGCTGCGCCGCGGGCGCGGCGGATTGGTCTGCGATATGCATCGAACTCTCTCCCTGGCCGGATAGGCGGAACCCGCCCTGCGTGACTTCTCCCATCGCGGCGTTCCGGTCGCCCGCCGCTGCAAGAACTTTGCAAGTGCTGTGCCAGATGCCGGATAGGGCGGAATCCCTGGGTTTAGCCGTTTCTGTCCTGCCTGCGACGGGGAGTTGTGCGGATTTCCGCACAGGTCTTGTTTGCCCTGGCGGAATTTCGCATTAGACTGGGCAAAGCCGGGGAGCAAAGGGAGAGAGCCGACGCCACGACAGCGCATCGATAGCGGATCTCCGGGGTCTGCAGGCCGCGACCTGCTGCGCGAAGCGGTAGCGCGCCTGCGCCGCCGTTGGCTGTTTGCGGCAATAGCGCTCGCTGTGCTTGCCGGCGCGGTTGCCACCGCCGGGCGCATCGCCGAGGGTCAGGCCGCCGATGACCTGCGCAATGGGGCATTGGCCGCCTTGCCGCTGGCGGCCGGAACCTTGACCGGCGAAATCGAAAAGCAACGTCTCGTGCCGCTGGTGCTGGCGCGCGACGATGCGGTGCGTGATGCGCTGCGCCGCGCCGGGAAAGTCGAGGAAACAGCGCTCGACGCCAAGCTGAAGGCCATAGCCGGCGATGCGTCGGCCTCGGCCATCTATGTCATCGATACGGCGGGCATGGCGATATCGGCCAGCAATGCCGGCCAGCCGGACAGCTTTGTCGGCAGCGATTATAATTTTCGCCACTATTTCACCGATGCGATGGCCAAGGGCGCAGCCAGTCAATATGGCCTCGGCACGATCAGCGGCAAGCCGGGACTCTACCTTGCCGGCCGTGTCGACGATGGTGGCAAACCGCTTGGCGTGGCGGTTCTGAAGGTCGAACTCGGCGGCGTCGAAGCCAATTGGCGGGCGAGCGGCTTTCTCGTTTTCGTCACCGACGAGCGCGGCGTCGTTCTGGCCACCAGCCAGCCCGACTGGCGGTTCCATGCGCTGGCGCCGCTCTCCGCCGCGGATGCCGCCGCGGCGCATGACCAGCTTCAACTGGTCGAAGCCGCCTTCGACCCGCTGCCGATCCGGCGTGGCGCCGGTGACGGTCTGGCGACAATAGACGAAGCCGGAAAATCGCGCCGGTTCGTCGAAGTGGTGCAGGACTTGCCCGGTGCCGTCCCCGGCTGGCGCCTGTGGTTGCTGACGCCCGCCGATACCACCTTGGCCGCCGCCGCCAACACGGCGCGCCTGACGACACTGCTCGGGCTGCTGCTGATGGGGTTGCTTGCCTATGTGTTCACCCGGCGCCGGCGCACACGCCGGCTGCGCCAGGAGGCGCTGGGGCGCATGAATGCCGAACTCGAAAGCCGGGTCAGCACGCGGACCGCCGAGTTGACGCGCTCGAACACGGCTCTTGCCGGCGAAATCGCCGAGCGCGAAAACGCCGAGGCCAAGGTCCGCCGGCTGCGCGACGATCTCGCTCAGGCCAACCGGCTCTCCATCCTCGGGCAGATCGCCGCCGGCGTGGCGCATGAGATCAACCAGCCGGTCGCCGCGATCCGCACTTATGCCGAGAATGCCGGCCGTTTTCTCGAGGCCGGCAGGACCGAACCGGCGAACGGCAATCTGACCTCGATCGTGTCGATGACTGAACGCATCGGCGCGATCACCAGCACGCTGCGCACCTTTGCGCGACGACCTGGCGTCGCTGCCTCGCCGTTGCCGGTAGGCGAGGCGATCGACGGCGCGCTGTCGCTTCTATCCGGCCGCATCCGCGATTCCGGCGTCACCATCGTCAAGCCGCGCGGCACCGCATCGCCCGTGGTCATGGCCAGCCGCATCCGGCTGGAGCAGATCCTCGTGAACCTGTTGCAGAACGCGCTGGACGCCGTGAAGGACCGGCCCGATCCCCGCATTGAGATCGACCTCGCCGAACGCGGCGACCGCGTGCTGATTTCCGTGCGCGACAACGGTCCCGGCCTCGGCCCGGACGCGGCCGCCAATCTGTTCATGCCGTTCCAGACCACCAAGGAGAAGGGGCTTGGCCTCGGCCTGGTGATCTCGCAGGAGATCGCCCAGGAATTGGGCGGCACGCTGCGGCTCGACCCCGGCACGGCCAGCGGTGCATCCTTCACCATCGACTTGAGGCGGATCGAATGACGCAGGGATCAGGGCTGGTCGCGCTTGTCGACGACGATGCGGATCTGCTGCATGCCACCACGCAACTGCTCGAACTTGCCGGCTTCACGGTGATCGGGTTCGACAACGCCGAGGCAGCGCTTGGTGTCGTCGACCGGAACTTCGAGGGTGTGGTCGTCAGCGACATCCGCATGCCCGGCATGAATGGGCTGCAACTCTTCGACCGCGTCAAGGCTGTTGATCCCGACTTGCCGGTGATCCTGGTCACCGGGCATGGCGATGTCGATCTTGCGGTCGCCGCGCTCAAGGATGGCGTCTATGATTTCATCCCGAAACCATATGCGGGGGAGCGTCTGGTGGAGGCGCTGAAGCGTGCATCGGAGAAGCGGCGGCTGGTGATGGAAAACCGGCGGCTGCGCGAAGCCGCCGCACTTGCCGCGGACGGCATGCCGTTGATCGGCGAAGCGCTCGCCATAAGGCGGTTGCGCGAGACCTTGCGCCAGATTGCCGACATGGACGTCGACGTGCTGGTGGAAGGCGAGACCGGAACCGGCAAGGAGGTGGTGGCCGACCTCCTGCACCGGTGGGGCCGACGGCGTGCAAAGCCGTTCGTGGCACTGAACTGCGGCGCTCTGCCCGAGACCGTCATCGAAAGCGAGCTGTTCGGCCACGAGGCCGGCGCGTTTACCGGGGCGCAGCGACGGCGGATCGGCAGCATCGAGCATTCCAGCGGCGGCACGCTGTTCCTCGACGAGATCGAATCCATGCCGCCGGCCCTGCAGGTCAAGTTGTTGCGGGTGCTGGAGACGCGCAGCCTCACCCCGCTCGGCTCGAACGAAACAAGGCGCCTCGATCTCCGGGTCGTCGCGGCGACCAAGGTCGATCTCGGCCGCCAGGACCAGCGCGGCGATTTTCGCGAGGATCTCTATTTCCGCCTCAACGTGGTGACGCTGCGCATTCCGCCGCTGCGCGAGCGGCGCGGCGATATCGAGATGCTGTTCGGCCATTTCCTAGGCAAGGCGGCGGAACGGTTTGGCCAGCCTGTCGCCAAGGTGAACGCCGCCGTGAGCCATCATCTCCAGTCGCACGACTGGCCGGGCAATGTGCGCGAGCTCGCCCATTTCGCCGATCGCGTCGCGCTCGGTCTTGGTCCCGATGAGGAAACCAGGTCCTCGCCCCCACGATCGCCAGCGCCTGCAGCCGCACTGCCGGAGCGGGTCGGGCATTACGAGGCACAGCTCATCCGTGACGCGTTGCGCGACCATGCCGGCGACGTGCGCGGCGCCATCGACGCGCTCGGCGTGCCGCGCAAGACGTTCTACGACAAGCTCAAGCGCTATGGCATCGCCGCATCTGATTTTCGTCCCTCTTGACGTTTCCAAGCGAGTATCCGGAAAAGCCATGAACACGACATTTGAAACGACCGCCGATCCCCTGCCGGAAGAACTCGCTTTTCTCAGTGAACGGCTGACGGCGTTCAACGACGGCGATGTCGGCGCGTCCGAAAGGAAGGCGCTGGCCGTGTTCGTGCGCGACGAGATCGGGGCGATCGTCGCCGGCATTTCGGGCTACACCGCCTGGGGCTGGCTCTACATACAGTGGCTGTGGGTCGACGAAAGGCTGCGCGGCCAGCACATGGCAGGCCGGATGCTCGACGCGGCCGAAAGCGAGGCTGTCGCGCGCGGCTGCCAAAACGCCTGGATCGATACCTTCAATCCGAATGCCGCCAAGGTCTATCAGAGGCAAGGCTACCAGCCTTTCGGGACGCTGGCCGATTTCCCTGTCGGCCGCAGCCGCATCTTCCTGCGGAAGAAACTGGTCGACTGATCAGCCAGCCAGCTTTCCGCCACGCATCGGCTGCGGCGCGCCCGTCGTGCTCGGGAAACTGATCGGCAGGCCGCGCAGCACGCGAACCGCGAGGAAGGCAAAACACTCCGCCTCCACAGCGTCGCCGCTCCAGCCGAGGCTTTCGGCCAGCACCACCTCGACGCCGGCGCGGCTGGCGAGCATCGCCATCATCGTCGGGTTGTGGCGGCCGCCACCGCTGACCACCAGCTTCTTCGGCCGGCTTGGCAGAAGGTCGAGCGCCTTGCCGACAACCGACGCGGTGAAGGCGGTGAGCAGGGCCGCGCCATCCTCGGCGCTCAGGCCATCGGCCATGGCCGCGCCGAAGTCGAAACGGTCGAGTGACTTTGGGTACGGCTTGGTCAGATAGGGATGCTGCAACAGCTTGGCGAGCCGGGCTTCGTCCACCTTTCCCGCGCGGCCAAGCGCGCCGTCGCGGTCCATATCGCCCAGCCCTTTCGACTTGATGAAATCGTTGAGCGGCGCATTGGCGGGGCCGGTGTCGAAGGCGATGACATTGTCGGCGCCGTCCCACCAGGTGATGTTGGCGACGCCGCCGAGATTGAGCACGGCCACCTCGCCACCGGCGCCGGCGCCGCGCATCAGCGCGGTGTGATAGGCAGCGGCCAAAGGCGCGCCTTGTCCGCCGGCGCGCATGTCGGCCGAGCGGAAATCATAGGCGATCTTGGTGCCGAGGATGGCATGCATGAGCTCGCCGTCGCCGAGCTGCCGGGTCTGGCCGAGCCGTCCGACCCGCGGCGCGCGATGCAGCACGGTCTGGCCGTGAAAGCCGACGACCCCGATCTCGGCCATTGTCATGCCGTAACCTTCCACGAGTTCCTTCACCGCCGCCGACTGGGCGCGCGTCAGCGCCTCTTCGGCCCCGCGGAAAATCGCGGGTTCCGGCCCGGTGAAATTCCAGGCTCGCGCCGCTGTCAGCGTCTCTTCCAGCAGCGAACGGATCGACGCGGGATAAGGCATCAGCCGGTAAGTGCCGAAATCGTCTATCCGCTCGCCATCGGTCTTGATCAGGGCGACATCGATGTTGCCGTCAAGCACCGTGCCGGTCATCAGGCCGACGGCCCAGATAGGTTCCATCATTGAGCTCCATTGATTAGGTCGCCGACCGCTTGCCGAAGCTGAACGATCCCGCTGTCGAAATGACGTGTCGGATGGATCCGGTTGGTGAGCAAGGTCCAAGCCTTGCCCCGATCGAAGTCGATCCACAGCCCGGTGCCGGTAAAGCCGGTGTGGCCGATCGTTCCCGGACTGCACACCGCACCGCCGGACCAGCCTTCGTAAGGGCGCTCCCAGCCATGGGTGCGGGTGGCCGACAGGGGCTCGCGCATCAGCGCGATCGATTGTTCGGATGAACCTGTTCCGTCCAGCAATCCCCAGGCAAAATCGAGCACCGAAGCTGCCGTGCCGAACAGGCCGGCATGGCCGGCACCATGCAGCGCCGAGCAATTGTCGTCGTGAACCTCGCCGGACAGCACGCGATGGCGCCAGGTGCAGTCCTCGGTCGCCGCGGCGGTATCGGGTTCCGCGAACCAGGCAAAGCCTGGGCCGGGCTCCATGGCGCGGATGCTCTTGCCCGACAGTCGCTCCATCGCGAAGCCGAGCAGGATGAAATTGATGTCGGAATAGACAGGGTCACGCGCCCGCCATTCCCGCTGCAGGATGAAGGCGCGGAGCAGTTCAGGGTCGCGCCCATAAGTGTAGATCGGCTCGACGGCGGGGAACGGCGTCTGGTGGCCAAGGCACTGGCGAAAGGTCACCTTCCGCTCCCATGCGTTCGCGTCATACTGGCGAAGGTCGGGAAGCAGGGAGATCAGCGGCGCGTCGAGATCGATGATACCGTCCTGCGCCAGCGCCAGGATACGCGGCGTGGCGAAGATCACCTTGGTCAGCGACGCCAGGTCGAACCAGGTGTTTTCCCGCATCGGGCGCGGCTTCGGCACGAGCTGCGCTGAGCCGGTCGCGCGGATGATACGTTCGCCGTTTTTGTCGACAATTCCGAGCACGCCGCCGGGGATTCGCTTGGCGGTTACTGCCATTGCGAGGGGCTGGAATGCGCTATCGAAAATCTCGGGGAGGTCGCTCAATGCCGGCCACCCTCGGAGAGATGGCGCTGTCCCGCAAACATCTCTAAGCCTCCGCCCTCGCCACATGATCCACCCCAAACCGCTCCCATTTCGCCGGCGCCGGCTCGAATCCTGGCGGGCGCACCAGCGAGGGCACCTGGCGCGTGTCGATCTCGAAATGCTCGCGCCGACGGTCGATGGCCGGAACGGCTGATATCAGCTTCTTCGTATAGGAATGCCTCGGCTTCGACAGCACGGATTGTGCGTCGCCGATCTCGACGATCTGGCCGGCATAGATGACCGCTATGCGGTGCGCTATCCGCTCGACCACCGCCATGTCATGCGAGATGAACAGATAGGCCAGCCCAAACTCGCGTTGCAGGTCGACCAGCAGCTCCAACACCTTGGCCTGCACCGACACATCGAGCGCCGACACTGCTTCATCGAGGACCACGACGGACGGGTTGAGCATCAGCGCTCGGGCGATGCACAGCCTTTGTCGTTGGCCGCCGGAGAATTCATGCGGATAGCGCTCGAGGCTGTTCTTGGGCAGGCCGACGCGTTCCAGCAGGCACGCCATTCTGGCCCGCGTTTCGGCATCCACCCGGCCGCCGGTGGCGATCACGGGTTCCGCCAGAATGCTCTCGATCGTCAGCCTCGGATTGAGAGAGGCGTAAGGGTTCTGGAACACCATCTGAATGGGCTTGGCGCTGCGCCTCGGCGAGGCCGCTCGGGCGCTGACCGAGAAGCTGCCGCGCGTCGACCGCACAAGCCCTAGCATCGCCTTGGCCGCAGTGGATTTGCCCGAACCGCTCTCGCCGACTATGGCCAGCGTCTCGCCGTGCATCAGGTCGAAATCGACGCCATCGACGGCATGCACCGCGCCGGTGGCGCGGCTGAAGAAACTGCTTCTGAGGGGAAACCGCACCACCAGGCCATCGACCTTCAAGGCCGGTTCGGCGCTCGCGCCGTTGTCACGTTGCCCATCCGAGCGCGTCGCGCGACCGCTGGCGAAATGTGGCACGGCATGCAGCAGATGCTGGGTGTAGGGATGCTGGGGGCTGTCGAGGACACGGTTGAGCTCACCCTGTTCGACGGCCTGCCCGTTCTGCATCACCATCACCTTGTCGGCGATGCCGGCAACCAGGCCGATATCGTGGGTGATGAAGATAACGGACATGCCGCTTTCGCGCTTCAGCTCGGCAAGCAGCGCCATGATCTGTGCCTGCACGGTAACATCGAGCGCCGTCGTCGGCTCGTCGGCGATCAGCAGGCGCGGGTTGCAGGCGAGGGCAATGGCGATCATCACCCGCTGCAGCATGCCGCCGGACAGCTGGTTGGGCGTGTATTTCAGCCGGCGCGCGGCATCGGGAATGCGCACGCGGTCGAGCGCGTCCCTCGCTGCCGCCGTGGCCTGCCGGCCGGTCAAGCCGCGATGCAGGCGGAACGATTCCTCGATCTGGGTGCCGATGGTCAGCACAGGGTTGAGCGAGGTCATCGGTTCCTGAAAGATCATGCCGATCTCGGCGCCGCGAATGCCGGTCAGTTGCGGTTCGGTCGCGGTCGTCAACTCGAAGATGGTCCCATCGGTCCGCTTGAGCTTCATCGAGCCACCAGTGATGCGGCCGCCACCGAAATCGACGAGCCGGTTGATCGACAGCGCCGTCACCGACTTGCCCGAGCCGCTTTCGCCCACAATGGCCAGCGTCTCGCCGTCGGCGATATCGAAACTGACGCCGCGCACCACCTCGTTGGCCCAGGGATTGCGGCTGAAGCCGACGCGCAGGTCCGAGACTGACAAGAGCGCGGTCATGCGAACGCGCTCCGCGTCCTCGGGTCGAGTATGTCGCGCAAGGCGTCGCCCAGAAGGTTGAAGCCGAGAATGCTGATCATGATCGCCAGGCCCGGGAAAATCATCAGCCAGGGTGCCGTCTCCATCAGATTGCGGCTGTCGCTCAGCATAAGTCCGAGCGACGCGGCGGGCGGCTGCGTGCCGAGGCCGAGAAAACTCAAGCCGGCTTCGGTCAGCAGCGCCCAGGCGAGTGCCAGGGTCACTTGCACGGTCAGCGGCGCCACCAGGTTGAGCAGCAGGTGGCGCGTGACGATGTAGCTTGAACTGCTGCCGAAGGTACGCGCGGCATCGACGAATTCGCGTGTCTTCAGCGACAGCGCGGGGCCGCGCACCACGCGGGTGAAGATCGGCGTGTAGACTATGCCGATGGCAACGACGCTGGTCCAGGTGCCGGGTCCGGCGACAGTGACGATGAGCAGTGCCAGAAGGATCGCCGGGAAGGCCAGCAGCACGTCCATGATCCGCATCACGACGCCGTCCCAGCGGCGCCCGAGCCAGGCGGCGGCCAACCCCAGGATCGTTCCGGCAAGCGCCGCGACGGCCACCGAGAAGAAGGCGACGGTAAAAGACTGGCCGATGCCCGCCATCAGGCGGCTGGCGACGTCGCGGCCGAACAGGTCGGTGCCCATCCAGTAGGCGGCGCTGGGCGCATGTAGCCGGTCGATACGGTACTGCGTGATCGGATTGTGCGGCGTCAACCCGAGCAGGCCGAGGATGGCAAGCAGCAGATAGACGCACACGATGACGCCACCGATGCGGCCGCTGCCATGGCCGAAGATGGCACGCAGGATGCGCATCACTGTTCCCCCAGTCGGATGCGCGGATCGAGCGCGACATAGGCGAGGTCGACCAGGAGATTGACGATCATGAAGTTGAAGGCGATGAACAGCACGCTGCCCTGCACCAGCGCGTAATCGCG
Source organism: Mesorhizobium sp. LNHC229A00 (assembly GCF_000502415.1). Taxonomy (NCBI): domain Bacteria; kingdom Pseudomonadati; phylum Pseudomonadota; class Alphaproteobacteria; order Hyphomicrobiales; family Phyllobacteriaceae; genus Mesorhizobium; species Mesorhizobium sp. LNHC229A00. The sequence continues at coordinate 343,655 of NZ_AYWQ01000003.1, read as the reverse complement.
CTGCAGGATGGCGTCGAGCACCATGCGTCCGAGGCCGGGCAGGGCGTAGATCTGCTCGACGATGACGGCGCCGCCCAGGAGATAGCCGAATTCCATGCCGCTCAGCGTCACCACCGGAATCAGCGCATTGGGAAGCGCGTGCCGCCAGATGACGCTGCGCGCCGAAGCGCCCTTGCTGCGCGCGGTGCGCACATAATCGTCGCTCAACACGTCGAGCATTGCCGATCGCGCAATGCGGGTGACCGATGCCGCGAAGGCGAAGCCGAGCGTGATGGCTGGCAGGATCAACTGGCTGAGATTGCGCAAGGGATCCTGCCAGAGCGGCACGAATTCGCCCATCGCCGGCAGCACGCCGAAGCCCGCCGACAGCGTGTAGATGATCAACAAGCCAAGCACGAAGCTCGGCGTCGATTGGCCGATCATGGCGGCGACGCGCACACCGAGATCCGACAGCTTCTCATTGTGCGTGGCGGCGTGGATGCCGGCCGGCATACCGACCAGGAGCGCGATGATCATTGACAGCACGGCCAGTTCCAGCGTCAGCGGAAAGCGCTCGAGGATGACGTCGAGAACCGGCCTGCCATAGGTGACGGATATGCCGAAATTGCCGTGCAGGATGCCGCCGGTCCAGTGCCAGTACTGGACGAACCAGGGCTGGTCGATGCCGAAATAGGCGGCGAGCGAATCCCGTTGCGCCGGCGTCAGCAGGCCGGCCTCGGTGCCCAGCATTGCCGTGATCGAATCGCCAGGCACCATCCGGATCGCCACGAAGACCAGGATGGACACGCCAAGCAGGACGAGAGGAAACGTCGCCAGCCGTCGCAGGAGATAGTTCACGCCAGGAAGACCTCTCGTCCCGTTGCCGAAGCTACTGGATCGTCACCTTGCTCAGGCTGAACAGCATGCCGGTCGGCGTCGGCACGAATCCGGATATGTTCTTCTGCTGGGCCGTGTAGCTGTACGAGGTGTAGAGCCAGATCCACGGCGACATTTCGGCGAGATGCTTCTCGAATTCGGCGAAGATCGCTTTGCGTTTGGCCGGATCGGTTTCTGCGCGGCCCTGCTGCATCAGGGCATCGAGCGTATCGTCGATGTAGTTCGCCACCTTCTGCAGATTGCCTGATTTGGTCCAGTAACGGTTGTACATGGTATAGGGGTCGGCCCGGCCGCCATTGAGCGCGATCGCCATGTCGAAATCGCCCTTCAGCCAGGCGTCGACATAGACGTTGAGCTCCATCATCTTGATATCGAGTTTGACGCCGATTTCGGCGAGCTGCGACTGGATGACCTGCGCTTCGGCCACTGCCGTCGGCGGCTCGCCTGTGGCGCCGATCACCGTCGCCGAAAAGCCGTCGGCAAAGCCGGCCTCGGCCATCAGCTTCTTGGCCTTTTCGACATCGCGCTTGTAGCAGAACAACTGGTTCGGATCGGTCGCCAGCGCCGGGATGGTCAGCGGTCCGGTGACCTTGCCTTCGCCGAGCGAAGCGGTGTCCAGCACCTCCTGCCGGTCGATGGCGCAGGAGATCGCCTGGCGCACCTTGAGCTCGGTCATCGGTTTACGCGACGGGTTGAGCTGCAGCACGTGATAGGCCAGCACCGGCACGCGGTTGAGTTGCAGGCTGGCTTCCTTCGGCACCAGCGTGGCGACGAGCGGGTCATTCAGCAGCGCGAAATCGATCTGCTTGGTGCGCATGGCGGCGAGGATCGCCGCCTCATCCGGCAGCACGCTGATCTCGATGCCGTCGACGCCGGTCGCGCCGCCGGCCCAGTTCTTGTTAGCGCTCAAGACTTCCTTGGCATTGGGATCCCATTTGTCGAGCTTGAACGGGCCCGAACCGACCGTCTTGGTGCCGATCGAGCCGGCCTTGATCTCGGACGCCGGAACGATGGCCGCGTTGACGTCGCTCATCGCCGTCAGGATCGGCACGTCGGGTTGCGACAGGTGGAACACGACGGTCGCCGGATCGGGTGTATCGATGCTGGCGATGGACAGGAAGTTGGCGCGGGCGGCGGCGCCGGTCTTCTCGTCGAGAATGCGCTCGAACGACGCCTTGACGTCGGCCGGGCTCACGGCCGTGCCGTCTTGGAATTTCGCCTTGGCATCGAGCTTGAAGGTCAGCTCCTTGCCGTCCTTCGAAAACTCCCAGGAAGAAGCGATGGCGGGGATGATCCGCAGGCTGGCGTCGACGCGCACCAGCGGCTCATAGATCAGCTCCAAGAGCCGCAGCGACGAAAAGGCCGTCTGCTTGTGCGGATCAAGCCCGGTGGCGTCTTGGGACCAGGCCATATGCAGCGTCGCCGCCTGCGCCGAAACCGTCGCGATGCCGAGCATCGCGGCAAGGGTGATGCCCGAAAGCAGCCTTCTTGTAAGATGAACCATTCTCGTCTCCCATTACTGAACTCGATGCCTTGCAGTTTCCGAGGACCGCTTCCAAGGCACACATGCTATGGAGTGTCGGCCCAGTCTATGCGGCTTGACGCCGTCTTGTCTAAAGCGGCTTCAGGTCGCTTCGTCGCCGATCGCCTTTCGCAGGAACCCTCCGGCCCTGGTCAAAGCGGCCCGCGCCGCGTCCACCTCGAGGCCGGTGATGGTCACCAGGATCGCCAGCTTGACGTCATTGCCGGTCCGGTCGAGCGACTCTCGTGCCTGTTGCGGAGTACAGCCGGTGGTCTGCATGATGATCCTGATCGCCCGGGCGACCAGCTTCCTGTTCGACGGGTTCAGGTCGACCATCAGATTCTGGTAACTCTTGCCGATCCGGATCATCGAGGCCGTGGTCAGCATGTTGAGCACCAGCTTCTGCGCGGTTCCCGATTTCAGCCGCGTCGAGCCGGTCAGCACTTCGGGGCCGACGACGGGCGAGATGGCGATGTCGGCGATGCCGGCAATGGCCGATGCCGGATTGCAGGAGAGGGCGACCGTCGTCGCGCCCACCCGCTTGGCATAGTTCAGCGCGCCGATGACGTAGGGCGTGCGTCCGCTGACCGCGATGCCGACCACCACGTCGTCGGGTGTGAGACCGATCCCCTGCAAGGCCTTGGTGGCCATCTTCGGGTCATCCTCGGCGCCTTCGAGCGAGCGCACCAGCGCGTCGGGCCCGCCGGCAATCAGGCCGACCACCATGCGTTCGGGCACGCCGAATGTCGGCGGGCATTCCGAAGCGTCGAGCACGCCAAGCCGGCCGCTGGTGCCGGCGCCCATGTAGATGAGCCGCGCGCCTCTCTGGAAGGCAAGCACGATCCGGTCCACCGCGGCGGCAATTTCGGGCAGCACCTTTTCGACGGCCGCTGGGACGATCTTGTCCTCGTCATTGATCCTGCGCAGCACGTCGATGGTCGGCAGCAGATCGATGTCGACGGTCCTTGGGTTCCGACCCTCGGAAATCAAGCGATCCAGCTCGGACATCAACCCTTGCTCGGTCATCCCGGCGCTTTCAAAAAGTCTGCCGCACGGCGCCCGGCAACACTCGTCTGGCAACCAGTGCGGACGGTCCTTGGTCCGTCATCGCAGTTTTTCTTTGTTAACTTTTTAGAATTTGATATTCACATCGTCAACAGAGGTTTGGAATATTTTATTCCTATCCATGTGGCTATCCCTTGCAAACCGACCGCTTGGCAAGAATGATCGCGCCGGATACGGCGTCGCCGTCGGCGGGCTTCAGGCGGCGGCGCACATCGGGAGAAAGCCATGGTTCGAGCGGGCTGGCGAGGCCGCCCAGCAACGTCACGCGCGGCGCGCCCTTCTCGAACAGCACTCGCACCAGCGTGTCGATCTGTTCGGCGGCACCTTGCACGATGCGGCGCCCAACGGGATCGCCCTGGTCGGCATGGCGCATCACCATGGGTGCAAGCGCGGCATAGTCCGTGGCGCTGGCGCGGTCCATCCAGGCGACGGCCTCCATTGGGTCGCCCGCGAAGCGCTGCATGACCTCCGCCAGCAGCGCCGTGCGCTCGTGGCGGCCGTCATGGGCGCGCAATGCCAGTTGCACGGCTTTCAGTCCAAGGTCGGCGCCGCTGCCCTCGTCGGAGATCGGAAACCCGTAGCCGCCGGCGCGCAGGTCGCGGCCCTCGACGAAGCCGAGGCCGATCGAGCCGGTACCGGCGATGACGATGGCGCCGTCCTGGCCGGAATGCGCGCCAAGGCAGGCACCGATGCCGTCGCTGACGAAGTCGATGCCGGAAAAGGGGTGCGCGATTGCCCGCAACGCCTCAAGCGCGCCTCTGCGGCCGATGCCGGCAAGTCCGACGCCGGCATGGATCTTGGCGGTTTCGGCTGGCGCGAAACCTGCCTCCTCGATCGCCGCGCCGAAAGCTTTGGCGATGGAGGCCCAGGCTGCCTCGACCCCGAGCCGCGTCGTCGCCGGCCCCGACAGGCCCTGTCCCAGCACCGTGCCTTGCGCGTCCTCGACACGGGCGCGGCAACCGGTGCCGCCGCCATCGACGCCGAGAAAATAATCCGCTTCGGTATTCATGCGCCCAGCCGCTCGATGTCGGCGCCGCATAGGCGCAGCTTGCGGTCCAGTTGCTCGTAGCCGCGGTCGAGGTGATAGACGCGGTTGATTGTCGTCTCGCCTTCACAGACCAGCGCGGCCAGCACCAGAGACACCGAAGCGCGCAGATCGGTGGCCATCACCTGCGCGCCGTGCAATTTCTCGCCGCCGCGCACCAGCGCCATGGTGCCTTGCAGCTTGATGTTGGCGCCGAGCCGCATCAGTTCGGGCACATGCATGAAGCGGTTCTCGAAGATGGTTTCGCGCAGCAGCGACGCACCCTGCGCGCAGCACATCAGCGCCATGAACTGCGCCTGCAGGTCGGTCGGAAAGCCCGGATAAGGTTCCGTCGTCAGATCCGCGGCCTTGAGCGGTCGGTCGCGCGAGACGATCAGACCGCGATCGCCTGGCCAGACGCTGACGCCGGTAGCCTCCAGCAATTGCACGACAGAGGCCATGTGCTCGAGCCGGGCATGCGTCAGTTCGAGCTGGCCGCCGGTGATTGCGGCCGCGATGGCATAGGTGCCGGCCTCGATGCGGTCGGGGATGATGTCATGCCTGGCGGCATGCCAGCTGGTGTCCCCCGCGATCAGGATACGGTGCGTGCCGGCGCCCTCGATGCGCGCGCCCATGGCAACGAGGCAAGCGGCGAGATCGGCTACTTCCGGCTCGCGCGCCGCGTTCAGGATCTCGCTTTCGCCCTTGGCCGCGGTCGCCGCCATCATCGCGGTTTCCGTCGCCCCCACCGATGGCGAGGGGAGCACGATGCGCGTGCCGGTCAGCCCGTTCGGGGCCGCGGCGACGATCAGGCCGTTCTCGACGGCGATCCTGGCGCCGAGCGCGGCGAGTGCGGCGACATGCATGTCGACCGGCCGCGCGCCGATCGCGCAGCCGCCCGGCAGCGAAACCCGGGCATGGCCGAACCGCGCCAGCAACGGCGCCAGGACAAGCACCGTCGCCCGCATTTTCCGAACCGTGTCGTAGGACGTCTCCTTGGAAACGGCGGTACTTGTGTCGATGGTGGCGGCATGGGCGGCCCGGGTGATTTCGGCGCCGTGAAGTCGCACCACGCCGAGCATGTTTTCGACGTCGGTCACATAGGGCAGATTGGTCAATTCCAGCGGATAGGGGCTGAGCAGCGCAGCCGCGATCTGCGGCAAAGCGGCATTCTTGGCGCCCGAAATGGTGACCGCGCCCTGCAGTCTCTGTCCGCCGACGATCCGCAATCTGTCCATGGCTGGAACCTTGACGGCCAATCCGGTGACCTGCCCGGGAATCCCGAGCGACGACCCCGGGCCAAGTCGAGAATTAATTCTGCGTTCTTGGCTGTCAATCAAAATTGGAATAATTTATTCCTCTTCTTGCAAGGAAGAGCGAGGGATTTCCGTGTCCGTCTTAAGCAGGATCAGTGCCGAGCTCGACGGCATGGCGCCCGGCGATCGCGAGATAGGCCGTTATATTATCGGCAATCCCGACCAGATGCTGCGGCTGTCGACGGCCGCACTCGCGGCCGAGATCGGCCGCAGCCAGTCTAGCGTCGTCAAGTTCAGCCAGAAGCTCGGCTATGCCAGCTACCAGGAGCTCAAGCTCGCCGTCAGCGAGGCCAAGGCGCAGGATTGGCAGGTGCCGGCCGGCGTCATCCACGGCTCGATCGAGGTGGGTGACGGTTTTCCGGTCATCCTGAAGAAGCTGATCGGCAGCAAGCTGCTGTCGATGCAGCAGACCGTGGCCGCCAACAGCGAGCGCATTCTCTCCCGGACGCTGGACCTGCTGGATGGCGCGCGGCGCATCCATCTGGTCGGCGTCGGCGCTTCCTCGCTAGTGGCACGTGATTTTTCCTACAAGCTGATGAAGCTCGGCCGCAATGTGCTGCATGACAGCGACAGCCACATCCAGATGGCCAACGCCTCGACGCTCGGGCCTGACGATGTGCTGTTCGCGCTGTCCTATTCCGGCGCCAGTATCGAAACCTTGCGCATCGCCGAACTTGCCAGCAAGCGTGGCACGACGGTGATCGCCGTCACCGGCCTGCACGACAATCCGCTGAGCCGCGTCGCCGACATCCGCCTCTACACCCTCGCTGACGAGGAACGTGCGCGCTCTTCCTCCATCACCGCGCGCGACGCCCAGCTGACGCTGACCGACCTTCTGTTCATCTTGCTGGTTCAGAAGCAGCCCGACGCCAACGACTACGTTCACAACAGCGAGGCCGCGGTCACGGTGCTGAAGGCCGAGCGCTCGTCGTAGAGGCCTCAGACGCTTTCGAGATAGGTCTCGACCTCGAAATCGCTCACGTTGAGGGCAAACGTATTCAATTCCTGGCGTTTGCAGGCGACGAAGGAGTCGCGCAGGATCGCCGGGAAGATCTCCGCCACATGCGTCCCGCCTTCAAAGGTTGCGATCGCGGACGCCCAGTCCGGCGGCAGTTTGGCCGGGGCGACGCCTTGCCCGTCATTCCCCGCCGGGTCGCCTGGCGACATCTGCTTCTCGATGCCGATCAGCGCGGCACCCAGTATGGCGGCAAGCACGAGATAGGGGTTGGCGTCGGCTCCCGAGACGCGATGTTCGATGCGGCGCGCGCCGGTCGGGCCGCCGGGGATGCGGATCGCGACCATGCGGTTCTCGTAACCCCAGGCGACCGCGGTCGGCGCGTAGGATCTCGGGCGCAGCCTTCGGTAGGAATTGAAATGCGGCGCGAACACCAGCGTGCTTTCGGCCATCGCCGCCAGCAGCCCGCCGACCGCGTGTCGCATGGTGTCGGAACCCTGGTCGGTGCCGTCGTCGAACACGTTGCGCCCATCGGCATCGACCAGGCTGAAATGGACATGGAAGCCGTTGCCGGCGCGGTCGCCATAGGGCTTGGCCATGAAGCAGGCGGCAAAGCCGTGCTTGCGGGCAATGCCCTTCACCGTGCGCTTGAACAACACCGCATCGTCGGCCGCCCGCAACGCGTCGGCGACATGGTTCAGGTTGATCTCGAACTGGCCGACGCCGTTTTCGGCGATGGCCGTATCGACGGGAATGCCTTGCGCGCGGCAGGCTTCATAGATGTCGTGGATGAAGGCTTCGAAATCGTCGATTTCGTCGATCGACAGCGCCGCGTCGGAATCGAGACGCCGCCCGGTGACCGGGGACACGGGCCCGACCGGCCGCTGTGATTGCGGATCGACCAGGTAGAATTCCAGTTCGGTCGCCGCGACAGGAGTGAGGCCGAGCGCCTTGTAGCGATCGAGGATGCGGGCCAGTGCCCGCCGGGGGTCGCCGAGATAGGGCGCTCCGCTCTCATCGGCGAGCCAGAGCGGGACGAGCGCCGTCGGATGCGCCGTCCATTCCACCGGCAGAATGCCGCGACCCGTCCATTGGCAAAGACCGTCGGCATCGCCGGTCGAGAAGACCAGGCTGTTGCCTTCGATGTCCTCGCCCCAGACATCGAGCCCGATCAGCGAGTAGGGCATGCGCAGCTTGCCCTCCAGCGCCTTGCGGGCCTGCTCGACGGGGATGCGTTTTCCCCGCATGATGCCGTTGAGGTCGCACACCGCGGCCCTCAGGCTCAGGATGTCGCTTCGGCTTTCAAGCCAGTTCAAAACGTCCTTAATTGCATCGCTCAATTTCAAACCTCTGGTTCCCTGCGGTGTCGCGTCTGAGGCGAGCACCCTATTTTCTACGACAAAGCAGCTGACGAGTTCATGAAGGCATCTCCGACATAGGTCGGAAATTTTCCTTCATCTTTTCAAGTCATTAGCCGGTATGTCGGGAGGCATTTCAGGAACCAATTGCGCGATCTGCGATCGCAACATAGCGACAAGGCAAGGGAAAGCCAAGCGGCATCGGGGGGCCAGGAGACACCGGTCTAGCTCCTCGCTTCCGGGAATCTGACCTGCCGCAGGATATGGGCAGCACCCTCGTCGATGTCGCGAACGATGGCCGCCCGCGCTCGCCCACCGTCCTGCGCCTCGATCGCGGCAACGACTTCCTCGTGATAGTCGATATCCAGAATGGAGGAGAGGTCGTCCTCGAATCCCATGGCGAGGTTTCTGAGAAACGGGCCGACCTGCATCCACACCGTCTCGATCAGGAAGATCATCTGCTCGTTGCCGCAATGGCGATAGATCGAGAATTTAAAATCGTGGTTCTTCCTGAGATAGTCGCCAATATCGCCTTTGCTGGCCGTCAGGGTCAGTTCCGTGCAATGGCGTCGGATCGTCCGCAGATTGTTGCCGTTGATCAGTTTCGTCGCAAGTTCGGTTGCCGGGCCTTCGAGCAGTGTGCGCACGGCGGTCAATTGCGAGAACCGCTCGGCCGAGATCACCGGCACCTCGACGCTGCCATTCGGCATCGGGCTCAGTGCCCGCAATGCCTGCAGCCGCATGAAGGCACTGCGCACCGGCATGTCGCTGGTGCCGAGTTCCTTGGCGAGTTTGCGCGAGGTCAGCTTCTGGCCGGGCAGGAATTGGCCCGACATCAGGGCTCGCACAAGCTCCAGATAGACCTTCTCGTGCAAGGGCACGGTGTCTACGGCGGTCAAACCGAAATGTGTTCTGCCGGCCATTGGCGGGGCGCACCTTCATCCGTTCTGAAAATGACCTGACGACACGCGCCGCGGACAAAGCTTAGGCCTGGCACGGCGGGAACACCCAAGCCGCCGATTGATCGAGCATGATAGACGCTTCGATCGTTGCGCGGCAAGCCAACCGCAGGAGCCGGCGCGGTGCGGCGGGCTGCCTTCCTTTCCGCCTATCGATCCGGAACCGGCCCGCTCTTCTCCAATGCCATATGCGTCAGCAAATTCCTGGTGATCCGGCCGACGTCGTTCATGGCATCGCCCACAGGCAAGGCGCCGCACCAAGCGACCGAACTCGCGCAGAAGATCAGGCCGCCCGAGGGCAGATGGCGCAGCGTCATCTCCGCGCAACGGCGCCCTTCGCGCTCTCTGTCACCTCCTTCGTACCATCGCGTGGCGTCATGGATGAAGCTGTCCGGGAACCCGGTCGCGCGCGCAATGACCATGGTGTCGGGGGATGTGCCCAGATGCGGGTCGGTGGCATCCACCTCGTAGCCGGCGGCTCCTCCAAGCACGATGCCCTCGTCGCCGAAGGTCTCGCTGGTGACGCCGTCGAACAGCCATGCAGCGGAAGCTTCATGGCTTTGAGGCGTGCGTGTGAAGGGCCGCGCGCCGTCGAACCCCATCAGCGAGATGGCGACGCCGGTCAGCGAGAACTCGCCGCGCCCGCTGGCGCGCAGGTACCCTCCCGGCTGGTTGGTAATCGACAGTGACTGTTCGGCGATAGAGCCGTCCCAGGTCCGGCCCGCCTCGAGCGGCGAGCGGCGCAATTCCATCAGATCGTCCTGGAACGCCACCTTGCCGGCAAGACCATTGCCGCCGAGATAGGCGATGCTGCCACCCGCCGCCGCGAATTGGCGCAGCGCATGCTCCATCTCGACCGACATGTATTCGGGATGGCTGCCGGTGATGACCGCCTCGTAGCCCTGCAGGCAGGCAAGACCCAGTTCGTGCAGGTCGCGGTCGGTGATGAGATCGAAGCCGATATCATTCTTGTGGCAGAAGCGCAGAAAATGCAGGTCGACGGGCAGGTTGTGCGGGCAGCCGCAGAGCGGATAATTGTAGTCGTCGCGCAGCGTCGCCTTGGGCTTCCTCGTGGAACAGATCGACACGCCGCTGAGATCGCTGTGATAGTCGTAGAGCGACTTCAGATTGTTATCGATCGCGAAGCGATGGCCGCGATCCTCGCACATCCATTCGTAGAGATGCGCCGGTAGGAATTCATCGGCATAGGCGAGATAGGTGGCCGTCGGCACCAGGAACAGCAGCGGTGCCCGGCGTGCCGTCGAGGTGATGAAGAAGACGATGCGCTCCGATCCACCGTCATGGCTGACTTCGAAGGCATAGACGCCGGCAGAGGCATCGGCAGGGATCTGCAGATGATAAGAGGGGGGCCAGCCCAACGCGCCCATGTCGTCGTCATGGCAATGCACGGCGTCGTAATGCGATGGCACCAAGCGGGGATCAAAGCTCGACCCATCCCAACGGCGTGAGGTCATGCAGAAGGCGGGCTGGTTGATCGTCTCCAGCAAGAGGACGCGATCGGTGCGTGTCGAGGCGAGCGGGCCGCTCGGCAGCAGGGTCGGAAAAATCCAGGCGATACGACCGGCCGCGGTTCGCAGCGAGATCGCCGAGAACTTGGCGTTCAGCGACCTTACATCGTTTGCCGTGCTGGTGCCGAAGACCATGTCACCGGTCAGGGGCCGCCACGGCAGGTCGAATCGATGATCCACGCGAAACGGCGACAGGAGATCGTCCGAGTCGATCCGCAGCACGGTCGCGCCGTCGTTCGACGAAATCTCGACCTTGAGCCAGGTGTTTGCCGGCAAGACCACGCCGCTATCGAGCGAGTTGCCGTCGGCGGCTGACATCAGCCGCCCGTCCTGCAAGCCGAGGCGCAGGTTCCCGCTTTCGAACAGCACGCGGGCGCCATCGTTGCGGGTCAAGTATACTTCGAAGGCGACGCCTTCGATCTCGGTGGCCTTGGCAAGTTCCGCCGCCGCGATCTTCAGGAAGGATCCGTGATCGAAATCGCGGTGAGACACGGCATTTCCCGTCGGCTCGACGCGCCAGCCCATCGGCTCGGCCGCGGGCGTGTCGAGCCGCACGACGTGCACGTGGCATACCTGCCGCGACGCCGAGACATGAAGGGCGACCGGTGTTCCGGCCGCTGTATGCCAGGGAACGGTATAGCCTGAGACGGCCATGGCGCCGTGGTCGACGGGGCGCTTCATCGCCGCGAAAATCCGCGTCGCGATCCCGGCTGTCGCAATCTCATCGATGGCAAACTGGACAATGCTTTCAAACCTTTGGGTCTGGAGGTCGTATATACCCCACGGCCTTGATTGCTGACGAAGTCCGTAGGAATCTCGCTCAGCCATCGATGGCCATCGGCAATGCGAGTTCTACGCATCCATCGCAGGCATCCGCTTCGTGCCTGATCGACGACGACATTATCGCGATCGTGCGAAACCGGACAGTCGTTCTCGCAACTCGGCCTCTTCATCACAAAACTTGACCTTCACGCACTTGCACGTCCGGCCGCTCTCTGGCTTTTTGGGGCACCCATCCGAACGGACTGATTCGCGTCATGCCGCTCGATTGCAATGTCTTGTAGGCAGTCTGCTTGTGGGTCGTGAAGCGCACGCAATTGGCGAAGGAGAAGCAGGCATGGCCGAGTTCAAGAAGCCGGAAATCTCCGAGATGAGACCCAAGATCACCGTGATCGGCGTCGGCGGCGGCGGCGGCAACGCGATCAACAACATGATCGTGGAACAGCTTCAGGGAACCGAGTTCATTGCCGCCAACACCGATGCCCAGGCGCTTACCATGTCGAAGGCGACGCGGCTGATCCAGCTTGGCGCCCACGTCACGGAAGGCCTTGGCGCCGGCTCGTTGCCCGAGATCGGCCGTGCCGCGGCCGAAGAATCGCTAGACGAGATCATGGATCATCTGGCCGGCACCCACATGTGTTTCGTCACTGCCGGCATGGGCGGCGGCACCGGAACCGGTGCGGCCCCGATCATCGCCCAGGCGGCGCGCAAGGCCGGCATCCTGACGGTCGGCGTCGTCACCAAACCGTTTACCTTCGAGGGCAGGCGCCGCATGCAGATGGCGGAAGAAGGCATCGAGCGGCTGCGCGAAGCCGCCGACACCGTCATCGTGATCCCCAACCAGAACCTGTTCCGCATCGCCGATGCCAAGACCACCTTTGCCGATGCATTCGTCATCGCCGACAGGGTGCTTTATTCCGGCGTCAGCTGCATCACCGACCTCATCGTCAAGGAAGGCCTGATCAATCTCGACTTCGCCGACGTCAAATCGGTGATGCGCGGCATGGGCCGCGCCATGATGGGAACGGGCGAGGCCTCCGGCGACGGCCGGGCGATGAAGGCGGCGGAAGCCGCGATCGCCAATCCGCTGCTCGACGAAATGTCGATGAAGGGCGCCAAGGGCGTGCTGGTGTCGATTTCGGGCGGCCGGGACATGACCCTGTTCGAGGTCGACGAGGCGGCCACGCGCATCCGTGAAGAGGTCTATGAGGACGCCGACATCATCGTCGGCGCCATCTTCGACAAGAGCATGGAAGGCCGCTTCAGGGTCTCGGTGGTGGCGACGGGCCTCGATCGTTCGCTCGGCGAGGGTGATGCCGATGCCGGCATGGCACATGGCCATTCCATGCCGTCCGCCGCACGGACCTTGCAGTAGCCTTCCGTTCGAATTAACACTCCCGGGCAGGCGACCCGCGGTATCTGTCGCGTGCCAGGGCCGGAAACGGTGCTCTTTAGGACGCCTTCTCGCCGATGAGCTCGAATCGCTCGATCTCGCATTCGCGGGCGACCAGTGCCAGGATTGCCGTCTAGGGTTCGGGTCGCATCGGGCTGTCTCCATTCGAGATTGAACGAGTACACGAAGCGGTCGCGGCTGGAGTGATTCTCGACCTTGGCAAGGCACGCGCCATAGCCGAGCGGCCGCACCCTCTTGGGAAGGTCAGGTGGGGATCCTTTTGCCCAGGAAACCGACAGGACCGCATAGTGGTCGCGCGGCAACTTGAGGTCGACCCATTTCAACACCTGAAGTGTCAGTAGCGTCAGCACGGTTGCAATTGCCGCAAGACCAAACTGGCCCCGCCAAAGGCAAGTCCGATCATCGTCATGATCCACATGGTGGCCGCGGTGGTGATCCCAGTCAGAGATCGCCGCGCCGAAGGATGGCGTCGCCGCCGATGAAGCCGACGCCGGTCAGCACGCCAAGCGGCAGACGAAGCACGTCCACGCTGGCGAAGAAGTAAGAACCTCTTGCCCTCCTGAGGTGCCCGGCCGAACCGTCGCGCGGCAGCCGACCAGACGCGACGCCATTTGAAGGTGGCGCTTGACTTCGGCCAAGCCATGTGAAAAATTTTGCAGCAACTGATAAAAATATCATCGGGACGGAAACGTGGTTGGTTTTGGAAACGGCCTTTTTCGGGACGACGATGCCAGCATGGCGGCGCGGGCCGCGTGGCTTCATTACGCCGGCGGCCTGACCCAGTCCGAGGTTGCCAAGCGGCTGGGGCTGACCAGTCTCAAGGCGCACCGCCTCATCACCAAGGCCAACCAGGAAGGGCTGGTGAAGGTCTATATCGACGGCGAAGTGTCGGAATGCGTCGAGCTCGAGGACGAATTGTCCCGCCGCTACGGCCTCGACTATTGCGAGGTGGTCCCGGATTTCGATTCCGAGGATCTGCCGCTCAAGGCGCTCGGCATCGCCGGCGCGCAGTTCCTCAAGCGCGAGATCGAGCGCGGCGAGCAGGCGCTGATCGGCGTCGGCCATGGCCGCACGCTCGCGGCCTGCGTGGAATATCTGCCGCGCACCACCACCGACCGCATCCGTTTCGTGTCGCTGCTTGGTGGCCTGACCCGGAAATTCTCGGCCAACCCGCATGATGTCATCCACCGTCTCGCCGAACGCACCGGTGCCGAAGCCTATGTGATGCCGGTGCCGATGTTCGCCAACACGGCGGATGACCGCATCGTGCTGCTGGGCCAGAAGGGGATCAGCGAGGTCTTCGATCTCGCCAGATCGGCCGACCTGCTGTTTGCTGGGATCGGCACCGCCGAACGCGAGGCTTCGCTTGTCGCCACCGGCATGATCGAGAAGGGCGAGATGGAGGAGATCCGTCGCAATGGCGGTGTCGGCGAATTGCTCGGCCATTTCTTCGACGAGGCCGGCAAGGCAGTGGCGACGACCGTTTCCAACCGGGCGCTGGCACTGGCGCGCGAGGATATCGCCAGCCGCCGGATTGTCGCCGTCGCCGGCGGCAGGATCAAGGTTCGCGCCATCAAGTCGGTGCTGGAGGGGCGCTATCTCGAGGGCCTGATAACGGACGAGCGCACGGCGCGATCGCTCGTGGAAGAGACGCCGGTCGGGTAGCCGGCAACAGTCCAGTTGAAACTACCCTGTGGAGGAGAAGACGAAATGCATGAGAAAGAGAAAGACCTGATAGACGCCTTCCTGCGCGGACAAGTCGACCGTCGTGGACTGATCAAGGGCCTGGGTGCCATGGGCCTCGCCGCCGGCACCGCCGGCACGCTGCTCAACCTGGGCCAGACCCGCGCGCTCGCCGCGGACTTCGACTGGCAGGCGCATAAGGGCAAGACCATCAAGCTCTTGCTCAACAAGCATCCATATGCCGACGCCATGATCGCCAATCTTGAGAACTTCAAGAAGCTGACCGGCATGAACGTCGTCTACGACGTATTCCCCGAAGACGTCTATTTCGACAAGGTGACGGCCGCATTGTCGGCGAGCTCGCCCGAATACGACGCCTTCATGACCGGCGCGTACATGACCTGGACCTATGGCCCAGCCGGCTGGATCACCGACCTCAACGAATGGATCAAGGATCCGGCCAAGACCAACCCGAACTATGCTTGGGACGACTTCCTGCCAGGCGTCAAGAATTCCTGCGCATGGAACGGCAAGCCGGGCGGAGCTTTGGGATCGGAAGACGCCAAGCAGTGGTGCATTCCGTGGGGGTTCGAGCAGAACAACATCACCTACAACAAGGCGATGTTCGACAAGGCGGGCGTCAAGGTTCCCGGCAACATGGACGAGATGGTGGCCGCTGCCGCCAAGCTCACCAAGGATGTCGGTGGCGGCGTCTACGGCATTGGTGTGCGCGGCTCACGCTCCTGGGCGACCATTCACCCGGGGTTCCTGTCGGCCTACGCCAATTTCGACCAGAAGGACCTGAATGTGTCGGCCGACGGCAAATTGTCGGCCGCCATGAACACCGCCCAATCCAAGGCTTTCCACAAGCAGTGGGTGCAGATGATCCAGCAGAGCGGCCCGAAGGACTGGTCGACCTATACGTGGTACCAGGTCGGAACCGATCTCGGCGCCGGCGCCTCGGCGATGATCTTCGACGCCGATATCCTCGGCTACTTCATGAATGGCGGCGACAACAAGATGGCCGGCAAGCTTGCCTTCGCCGCCTTCAAGGCGAATCCGGAGGCCAAGGCACCAACGCCGAACATCTGGATCTGGTCGCTGTCGATGTCCAACTTCTCCAAGGACAAGGACGCCACATGGTACTTCATGCAATGGGCCTCCGGACCCGAGCATGCGCTGTTCGGCGCCACCAAGATGGATTTCGTCAACCCAGTCCGCCAGTCGGTCTGGAAGGATGAGGTCTTCCGCGAGAAGCTGAACAAGAGCTATCCGGGCTATGTCGAGATGTTCGACGCCTCGGCACCCGGCGCCTCGATCAAGTTCACGGCGCAGCCGCTTTTCTTCGATCTCACCACCGAATGGGCGGCGACGCTGCAGAAGATGGTGTCCAAGGAAGTGCCGGTCGACGAGGGCCTCGACAAGCTCGCCGAGAGCATCAACGGCCAGCTCAAGGAAGCCGGCCTCGGTTAAGTCGCAACGAGGGCCGGCCTGCTTGGCGGTTCGGCCCTCGCCACATCTTTCATGTTTGCGATGCGGTGCCGAAAGGTGCCATTTCGCCCCACCGGCCGCCTTGCTCCCTTGGGCGGCCGGCAGGGCGAAGCGACAGCAACAACGGAGCAGCTCGATGACTGCGGTGGTATCGCAAAGGCTCAAGCCATCCGGCTTCAGGATCAGCAAGCGGGTGCTGCCCTATGTTCTCAGCCTGCCGGCCTTGCTGGTCTGCATAGGCATCCTGATCCCGTTCCTGACCTCGGTGGTCTATTCGTTCCAACGCTATCGTCTGAGCCAGCCCTGGGCGCGCCAGTTCAACTGGGGCGACAACTATATCTCCTTCTTCACCGATCCGAAGTTCTGGAACACGTTGAAAGTGTCGCTGCTCTATGCCGGCACCACGGTCGTGCTGGAACTGCTTCTCGGTCTCGCCATCGCGCTGCTGCTGCAGAAGCGCTCGACACTCAACAACTTCATCTCGATCATGCTGTTGATGCCGCTGATGACGGCACCCGCGCTGGCGGCACTGATGTGGAAGCTGATGACCAATCCGGGCTTCGGCGTGCTGAGCTATCTCGCCAGCCTCATCGGGCTGCAGGATTTTCGCTGGGCGTCGTCGCCGTCGACGGCGCTGTTCACCGTCGTGCTGGTCGACATCTGGGTCTACACTCCATTCATCATGATCCTGCTGCTCGCTGGGCTGCGCAGCCTGCCGACGCAGCCCTTCGAGGCCGCCGCGCTTGACGGCGTGCCGAGGAGCTTCGTCTTCTTCCGCATCACGCTGCCGATGCTGACGCCCTACATCCTGACAGCGACGCTGTTCCGGCTGCTCGATTCCATTCAGCAGTTCGACATCATCTACGCGATGACCCAAGGCGGGCCGGGCGACACGCTGACCGTGTTCCAGGTCGAGGCCTATCTCAACTTCTTCCAGTCGACCAATGTCGGCCGCTCGGCGGCGCTCATGATCATCCTGTGGGCGATCACCTATTTCCTCTCCAACATCTTCATCAAGAACTGGCTCAGGCTGCGCGAACGCGCCCGCGGCCAGGCATAGGAGGCGGCGATGGAACATACCTCGCTTCTCGAACGCATCCTGCGCGGCGCGGCACTGACGCTGGTCGTGATCTTCTTCATGTTCCCGATCCTGTGGATATTCATGATGTCGTTCCAGACCAACGAGACCATTCTGCGCATCCCGCCGCAGCTCATCTTCGATCCGACGCTCGCCAACTACACGGCGTTGATCACCGGCAAGCTGATGACCGCCGCCGGCACGCTCGACATCGCCTTCATGCGCAATCTCTGGAATTCGGTGTTCCTGTCGGTGACCTCGGTCGCCGTTTCGCTGCTGCTCGGCGTGCCGGCGGCTTACGCCTTCGCGCGTCACAAATTCCGCGGTTCGGAGGACATCGCCTTCACGCTGCTGTCGTTCAAGTTCGCGCCGGCACTTCTGGTCCTGCTGCCGCTGACCCTCTATTTCCAGAAGCTCGGCCTTGCCAACACCTATATCGGCCTGATCTGGGTCTACCAGTTGATATGCCTGCCGCTGATCCTGTGGATCGTGCGCGGCTATTTCGAGGACATTCCGGCCGACATCGAATATGCCTACCGCATCGGCGGCCATTCCTGGTTCGCCACCTTCCGCAAGATCGCGCTGCCGCTCGCCGGCCCCGGCATCGCGGCGGCAGGCCTGCTCGCCTTCATCTTCGCCTGGAACAATTTCGTCTTCGCGCTGGTGTTGGCTTCGGCCGACAAGCAGCCGGTGACGGTCGGCGCGCTGGCCTTCATCACTTCATCGGGCATCCAGTACGGCCAGATTTCGGCGGCCATCGTCTTGTCGATCACGCCTACGCTGGCGCTCGCCCTTTACGCACAGCGCTATCTGGTCGAGGGCTTGTCGCTCGGCGCGGTGAAAGGATAGAAATGGCCAGCCTCGAACTCAGAAACGTCGTCAAGCGCTACAAGAGCCAGACCGTCCTCGACAATCTGTCGCTGACGGTCGCCGATGGCGAGACGCTGGTGCTGTTTGGTCCCTCGGGCGCCGGCAAGACGGTGCTTTTGCGGCTGGTCGCCGGCGTCATCGATCCGGACGAAGGCAAGATCCTTATCGGCGGCGAGGACATGACCGATGTCGACGCGGAATTCCGCGGCGTCGGCATGGCGTTCCAGAATTTCGCGCTGTTTCCGCATATGAGCGCTTTCGACAATATCGCGACGCCGCTGGCGGCCAAGCGCTCGTCGCAGAGCGCGATCAAGGCCGGGGTCGAGAGCGTCGCCAAATTGTTGAAGATCGGCCATGTGCTGAGCCACAAGCCGCGCGCTCTCTCCAATGGCCAGAAGCAGCGCACGGCCCTTGCCCGCGCTTTGGTCGGTTCGCCGCCGCTCCTTCTGCTCGACGATCCCTTGCGCAATGTCGACGCCAAGCTGCGTTTCGAGATGCGGCTCGAACTGCCGCGGCTGCTCGCCGATCGCGGCGCCACCGTCGTTTACGTTACTCAGGACTACAAGGAAGCCATGGCGCTCGGCGACCGCATCGCGGTGATGTCGCAAGGCGTCATCAGGCAGCTTGGTACGCCCGAGCAGATCTATCGTGAGCCGGCCAACGTCGAGATCGCGCGGCTGTTCGGCGATCCGACCATCAATCTGCTCGACGTCAAGCCCGCGCGCGATGCCCGGGGGGTCTATGTCGGCCTGTCCAATGTACAGGTCCATCTCACCGATGCTCCGGAGGCCGCCATCGGCCGCGACTGCATCATCGGGCTGAGACCCGAGGCCCTGCATTTCGTTGGCGAGAACGAACCCGGCGCCATTCCGGTGACCGTCGAGGCGGAGACGCCGCTCAACGAAAAGATCGTCACGCTGGTGCGCACCGTGCGCGGCCGTGAAATTTTGGTCTCGCGCCCGGCCGGAACGCCGGGGCGCAGCGAAGGCAAGGCGCATATCGCCGTCGACGGCAGGAGCGCCCTGCTGTTCGATCGGGCGAGCGGCGAGCGCATCGGCGCCAGGAATGTCGTCAAACTGCGCAACGGAGAAGCGGCATGAGCCCGAGCGCGCTCACCATATCAGGCGTCGACAAATTCTATGGCCCGATCGACAGGGGCGTTCACGCCGTCAAGAACCTGACGATGGAGATCGGCAAGGGCGAGATCGTGGCGCTGCTCGGCTCTTCGGGCTGCGGCAAGACCTCGACCTTGCGCATGATTGCCGGCTTCGAGGAGGTGTCGCGCGGCGCGATCGCGGTCGCGGGCCGCAAGGTACACACCTTGCCGCCGGTCAAACGCAATGTGGCGATGGCCTTCGAGGGCTATTCGCTCTATCCGCCGCTCACCGTGCGCGAGAACATGGCCTTCGCGCTCAAGGCCGCCCGGCTGCCCAGGAGCGAGGTCGACGCCAAGGTCGCCAGCATCGCCAAGCTGCTGGAGATCGAGGACATATTGGAGCGCTATCCCAGCTCCATTTCCGGCGGCCAGCAGCAGCGCGCCAGCCTCGGCCGGGCGCTGATCCGCGAGGCCGACCTGCATCTGCTCGACGAGCCGATGGGCCAGCTCGAACCGCAGCTTCGCGCCGTGCTGCGCGGCCGCATCAAGCACTTCATCAAGGAGCGCGGCCTGACCGCGATCCTGGTCACCCACGACCAGACCGAGGCCAATGCGCTGGCCGACCGCATCGCGGTGATGGAGGGTGGCGTGCTGCAGCAGTTCGACACGCCGGACCGGATCAAGGAGCGCCCGGCGAACCTGTTCACCGGCACGTTCGTCGGCGAGCCACCGATGAACGTCTTCGAGGCCTTTGTCGGCACGGCCGCCGGCCGCATCAATCTCAGGCTGCCCGACGGGCTGTCGCTCGACTACGACAAGGACGCCTTCAGCGCTCCGGTTCGCGACCAGCTGCTCAGCCGTGAGCGGGTGGTTATCGGCATCAGGCCCTACGCGGTCCGGCGCTCGAAGGAGGGTGTTCCGGCCAGGGTCTCGGCCAACCAATGGCTCGGCGACCAGACCCACATCGCCGCCGACTTCGCCGGCGGCTCGCTGGTACTGGTGGAGCATGACCGCACCCGGCTCGACCTCGGCGCGCCGATCAATGTCAGCATAGATCCCAAAAACCTGCACGTCTTTGACCAAGCGAGCGGCATTGCGATCTCGCACGGCATGGAGCTCGCGTGATGCGCGACGTACTGATCGGCATAGATGCCGGCACCTCTGTCATCAAGTCCATCGCTTTCGATACGAAGGGCCGCCAGATCGCGGCCGCGGCAACGCCGAACCACTATGAGACGCTGCCGGGCGGCGGCGCCGAACAGGATCTGTCCCGCACATGGGCCGATGCCGCCACGACCCTGCGCCAGCTTGCCGACAAGGTGCCCGATCTCGCCAGCCGGACCGTCGCCATCGCGGTGACCGGGCAGGGCGACGGGACCTGGCTGATCGACGGCAAGGGCGAGCCGGTGGCCAAGGGTTGGCTCTGGCTCGACGCGCGCGCCGCCGGCATCGTCGAAGAAATCCGTGCGCGGCCCGATGACCGGCTGCGCTTCGAAAAGACCGGCAGCGGTCTTGCCGCCTGCCAGCAAGGCTCGCAGTTCGCCTTCATGAAGCGCACCATGCCCGAAATGCTCGGCAAGGCGGCGACCGCGTTCCATTGCAAGGACTGGCTCTATTTCAAGCTGACCGGCGAACGCGCCACCGATCCGTCCGAAGGGACCTTCACTTTCGGCGACTTCCGCACCCGTGACTACAGTGGGGAGGTGCTCGACGTCCTCGGCGTCGCCGATCTCAGGCACCTGCTGCCGCCGATCGTCGACGGCACGAGGCACAGCGCCGGACTGTCGCCGGCCGCCGCCGACGTCACCGGCATGTTTGCCGGCACACCCGTCGTGCTCGGTTATGTCGACGTCGTCTGCACCGCGCTCGGCGCCGGCCTCCTCGACCGTGAACGCAAGCCCGGCTGCTCGATCATCGGTTCCACCGGCATGCACATGCGGCTGGCCGAGACCCCGGATGATGTGCAGCTCAACGAAGCGGCGACCGGTTACACGATGGCGATGCCGGCGCCGGGCGTCTTCGCGCAGATGCAGTCCAACATGGCGGCGACGCTCAACATCGACTGGGTGCTTGGCCTCGCTTCGGGCATCCTCGCCTCGCAAGGCATAACCCGCAGCAATGGCGAGATGATCGCGCTGGTCGATGCCTGGATCGCGGCCACGCGGCCAGCTTCGCTGCTCTACCAGCCCTACGTGTCGGAAGCCGGCGAGCGGGGACCGTTCGTCGATGCCAACGCCAGGGCAGGCTTCGTCGGCATTTCGTCGCGCCACGGCTACGCCGATCTGGTGCGCGCCGTCTTCGAAGGCTTGGCCTTCGCGGCGCGCGACTGCTACGCCGCCATGGGCCCGCTGCCTCGCGAAATTCGCCTGACCGGCGGCGCCGCCAGAAGCCCGGCGCTGCGCAAGATCCTGGGGGCCGCCATTGGTGCCGACACGCGCACCAGCGCGCGCGAGGAGGCCGGTGCCGCGGGTGCCGCAATGATCGCCGCGGTCTGCGTCGGTCAATACGCCTCCATGGACGAATGCGTCGGCGAATGGGTGACGCCGCTGCTCGGCGAGGCCGAGCCGAGCGACCCGGGCCTCGCCGCGATCTACGACAGGATGACCCCGTCCTACATGCTGGCGCACCAGGCCCTGCGGCCGGTCTGGCGTTCCATGGCGACATCGCAGGAAGATTGAGAAGTCGAGTATGCTGAGGAAAATAGCGATCATTGGCGACAACTTCATGCTGCCGGAGGTGTTTCGCGCCAAAGTCGAAAAGGTCGCCGGTGGCGACCTCGATATCAGGACATTGCAGACGGCCTGGCCCGACGAGCCGATGGAGTTCGGCAACGCCGCGCTCGGCCTCGACAAGGTCAAGGAATATTTTGGCCAGCCCGACGAGGTCGTCGATTTCATCGGCGATGCCGAAATCCTCGTCACGCAGCTAGCGCCCCTGTCGGAAGGCATGATGCGGCGTCTGCCGGGGCTCAAGCTGGTCGCGGTGTCGCGCGGCGGCCCGATCAACATCGACATGGAAGCGGCTAGGGCGCATGGCATCACCGTGGTCAATGTGCCCGGCCGCAACGCCACGGCCGTGGCCGAGTTCACCATCGGCGCCATCCTTGCCGAGACGCGGCTGATCCGGGTCGGCCACGAGGCCTTGCGCAAGGGGGAATGGCGCGGCGATCTCTACCGCGCCGACCGCACCGGCCGCGAACTCGGCGAAATGACCGTCGGCGTGGTCGGCTACGGCAATATCGGCACGAAGGTGGTGCGCCTGCTGCGCGCCTTCGGCTGCCACGTCCTGGTCAGCGATCCCTATGTGCAACTGAGCGCCGAGGATCGCAACGCTGGCGTCGAACTGGTTGCGCTCGACGACCTCCTGTCGCGCTCCGATGTGGTCACGCTGCATTCGCGGGTGACGCAGGAGACACGCGGTCTGATCGGCAAGGACACCATCGCGCGGATGAAGCCGGGCGTGATCTTCGTCAATACGGCGCGTGGCCCGCTGGTCGACTACGACGCACTCTACGAGGCGCTGGTTTCAGGGCAGATCGCCAGCGCCATGCTGGAAACCTTCGCGGTCGAACCGGTGCCCTCGGACTGGCCCTTGCTGCAGCTGCCAAACGTGACGCTGACGCCGCATATCGCCGGCGCTTCGGTGCGCACCGTGACCTATGCCGCCGAGCAGGCCGCCGAGGAAGTGCGCCGCTACCTGGCCGGCCTGCCTCCGGTCAATCCGTGCTGAGAGCGATGGCCATGATGCGAGAATTCGGCAGCGGGGTGACGGCAAGATGAGCGTCGGCCCTGACATCGTCGACCTCTTCGTCATCGGCGGCGGCGTCAACGGCGCCGGCATCGCGCGCGACGCCGCCGGCCGCGGGCTTTCCGTCATCCTGTGCGAAAAGGACGATCTCGCCGAAGGCACCAGCTCGCGCTCGGGCAAGCTCGTCCATGGCGGTCTGCGCTACCTCGAATATTACGAATTCCGCCTGGTGCGCGAGGCGCTGATCGAGCGCGAGGTGCTGCTGGAATCGGCGCCGCACATCATCTGGCCCATGCGCTTCGTGCTGCCGCACAGCCCGGACGACCGGCCGGCATGGCTGGTGCGGCTCGGCCTCTTCCTCTACGACCATCTCGGCGGCCGCAAGCGGCTGCCCGCCACCCGGACGCTCGATCTGCGCACAGCGCCCGAGGGGGCGCCGATCAAGGACGGCTTCAAGCGCGGTTTTGAATATTCGGACTGCTGGGTCGACGATGCCCGCCTCGTCGTCATCAATGCGCTCGACGCCGCCGAACGGGGAGCGAAGGTCCTCACCCGCACCGCCTGCACCGCGGCCCGCCGCGAGGGCGGCCTCTGGGTTGTCGAGATGCGCGACGTCAGGACCGGCATCAAAACCAGTGTACGGGCCCGCGCGCTGATCAATGCCGCCGGCCCTTGGGTCAACGACATCGTCAACCGCGTTGCCGGCCAGAACTCCAGGCGCAATGTCCGCCTCGTCAAGGGCAGCCATATCGTCGTACCCAAATTTTGGGAGGGAAGGCAGGCTTATCTCGTCCAGAACAACGACAAGCGCGTCATTTTCATCAATCCGTACCAGAACGATCTGGCCTTGATCGGAACCACCGATATCCCCTACGAGGGCCGGCCCGAGGATGTGAGAGCGGATGAGAGCGAGATCGATTACCTCATCAAAGTGGTCAACCGCTATTTCAAGCGCGGCCTTGCGCGGGGCGACGTGGTCCATTCGTTCTCCGGTGTCCGGCCGCTCTATGACGACAATGCCGACAATCCGAGCGCGGTGACGCGCGACTATATTTTCGAACTCGACGCGCCGGACGCGCAGGCGCCGCTGCTCTCCGTCTTCGGCGGCAAGATCACCACCTTCCGCAAACTCGCCGAGCATGCGCTGGACAGGATCGCACCGTTCTTTCCCCGCATGGGCAAAGCGTGGACCGCGAAGGCGCATCTGCCGGGCGGCGACATCGCCAATGCCGACTTCGAACAGTTTCTTGGCAGCCTCGCAAACGAGTATCCATGGATGCCGGCATCGCTGCTCAAGCATTACGGCCGGCTCTACGGCACCAGGACGCGGTCCGTGGTCGGCGGCGCCCGATCGCTCGCCGCACTTGGGCGGTGCTTCGGCAAGGATTTCTTCGAGCGCGAGGCGAACTACCTCTTCGAACAGGAATGGGCTGAAGACGCGGCCGACATTCTCGAACGGCGCACCAAGCATGGCCTGCATTTGTCCGCCGAGGAGAAGGCGGCCTTCGAGCATTGGTGCGCGAGCCGGCAGGCGAGGGCAGGCTGATGGCGCTCATTGCCCCTGTTCCGCGCCAGCGTTGAAGGGATCGCGACCTTGCCTTTCACGCTCTCCCTCAACACCAATCCGCTGGTCAACCGCTTCGCCGAGCCGGACGATCTGATCGATACCGTCGCCTATGAGATCGGCATTCGCGACGTTCAGCTCACGCATGAATTCGTCAACCCAGGCTGGCCGGCGGCGACGATCGTCAAGTTCGTCCGCCTGTACCGCAACGCCTTGAATCGCACCGGCGTGCGCGTCACCTCCGGCATGACCGGCCCCTATGGCCGGCTTAACCATTTCGGCCATCCGGATGCCGATGTGCGCCGCTACTATGTCGACTGGTTCAAGACGTTCGCCGATATCTCGGCCGAGCTTGGCGCCGACGGCATGGGCACGCAGTTCGCCATCTTCACGCATCGGGACTATGACGACCCCGCCCGTCGCGCCAGGCTGTTCGACATCGCGCTGGACTGCTGGCGCGAGGTCGCCGAGCACGCCCGGGCGGCAGGCCTGACTTATCTATTCTGGGAGCCGATGTCGGTTGGTCGCGAATTCGGCCACACCATCGAGAATTGCCGGATGCTGCAGGAGGCGATCGACGCGGCCGGCATGGCCATTCCGCTGGAGATGATGGTCGACATCGACCATGGCGACGTCACTTCCTCCAATCCGGCCGACATCGATCCCTATGCCTGGGCCGAAGCTTTCCCTCTGAAGTCGCCGATCATCCACATCAAGCAATCGTCGATGAACAAGGGCGGCCATTGGCCATTCACCGCGGCCTACAACAAGGACGGCCGCATCACGCCTGAGAAGCTGCTGGAGACGGTGCGACGCGGCGGCGGCACCGACAACGAAATCTGCCTCGAACTATCCTTCCGCGAGCGCGAGCCGGTCGACCATCAGGTGGTCGCCATGATCCGCGAGTCGGTCGACTTCTGGGCACCGTTCATCGAGACCGGCAGGCCTGGCCTGCTGCCGAAAGCCGGATAGAGATCGGACAGGAGTCCACGTGGCTCCTGTCCATGAAATGCAACCCGATCGAACTCAGGCGAATTTCGGATCGAGACTGCCCGACTTGTAGCGCTTGGCCATGTCCGAAACCGGCAGCGGCTTGATCTTCGGCGCATTGCCGGCGGTGCCGAACTGCTCGAAGCGCTCCTTGCAGAGCTTCCTCATCGCCGCCATCGCCGGCGTCAGATATTTGCGCGGATCGAACTCGCTGGGATTTTCGGTCAGCACCTTGCGGATCGCGCCGGTCAGCGCCATGCGGTTGTCGGTGTCGATGTTGATCTTGCGCACGCCATGCTTGATGCCGCGCTGGATCTCCTCCACCGGGACACCCCAGGTCGGCTTCATCTGGCCGCCATATTTGTTGATGATCTCCTGCAGGTCCTCCGGCACCGAGGATGAGCCGTGCATGACCAGATGCATGTTCGGCAAGCGGCGGTGGATCTCCTCGATCACGTTCATCGCCAGCACCGCGCCGTCGGGCTTGCGCGAGAATTTATAGGCGCCGTGGCTGGTGCCCATGGCCACCGCCAGCGCATCGACATGGGTGTCGCGCACGAACTGTTCGGCCTGCACCGGATCGGTCAGGAGCTGGTCGTGGCTGATCGCGCCTTCGACGCCGTGGCCGTCTTCCTGCTCGCCGCCGCCGCTCTCGAGCGAGCCCAGCACGCCGATCTCGCCTTCCACCGACACGCCGCCCCAATGCGCCATGTCGACGACGCGCCGTGTGATACCGGAATTATAGGCATAGTCGGCCGGCGACTTGCCGTCTTCCGTGAGCGAGCCGTCCATCATCACCGAGGTAAAGCCGTGCTGGATCGCGGTGACGCAGGTGGCTTCGTTGTTGCCATGGTCGAGATGCATGCAGACCGGGATGTCGGGATGGATCTCGACCAGCGCGTCGATCAGCTTGGCCAGCACCACGTCATTGGCATAGGCACGGGCGCCGCGGCTCGCCTGCAGGATGACCGGGGACTTAGTCTCCTCGGCAGCCTCCATGATGGCGAGGCCCTGTTCCATGTTGTTCATGTTGAAGGCCGGCACGCCATAGCCGTATTCGGCGGCGTGATCGAGCAATTGTCTCAGTGTGATGCGAGCCAACGATTAGTCTCCCGTATCTGGTTTCGAACCTGTGGTTGCGGGCCGCCCGCGCATCGTTCAGCCCACCGATGCTTCTGGCCGGAATCCTGCGCAACCGCAACCGTGACAGACCGTCCCGGCAGCAATTCTTGTTACAGCGGCGTGATAAAAGCCGGCGAAATATCCCACGGAAATATCTCATTATCACAAAAAACATGATACTTACGCGATCATATCTGTTATATCTTCGCTCGATCAAGGAGCCAGGGGTTCTGCGTTGGCGGGTCGGCGAGAATGAAGAGCGACAACAGACGCCAAGGGATCATGGACTTCCTGGTGGACGCCGGCGCGGCGAGCGTCGACGATCTTGCCTCCCGCTTTGGCGTATCCAGGATGACCGTGCATCGCGACCTCGACGAGCTCGAGGAGAGCGGTTTGCTGCGCAAGGTGCGCGGCGGCGCGTCGATTCAGCCGAGCAGCCTGTTTGAAAGCGATTTTCGCTTCCGGCAGAAGCAGGCGATCGGGGAAAAACAGCGCCTTGCGGCGGCGGCCGTGACCATGATCGAACCCGGCCAGACGGTCATCATCGACGACGGCTCGACCGCGGGCGGTATCGCGCGGTATCTCGCCGATTTCAGGCCACTGACGGTGATCACCAACAACCTCGCCGTCATCCAAGATCTGGCCGGTGCCGCAGGCATCAACATGATCGCGCTGGGCGGCCAGTACTCGAAGAAATTCCACGGCTTCTTCGGGCTGCTCGCCGAGGCTTCGCTGCGGTCGCTGCGCGCCGACGTCGCCTTCCTGTCGTCGTCCGCCATCCATGGCGCCTCCGCCTTCCATCAGGACCAGGAAGTGGTGCAGGCCAAGCGACTGATGATGGCCGCCGCGACACGCAAATATCTGCTTGTCGATCACGGCAAGTTTGGCCGCAGCGCTCTGCATTTCCTGACCGATCTCAAGGCATTCGACGCCGTCTTCACCGGGCGCGAGCCGGGGCCCGGAATGCAAGACACACTGGATGCGGCCGGCGTCTCGCTCACGGTGGTCGCCGACAAGGATTGAGGATCAAGGAGTGTACGCGTGGTTTACTGGGTCGGTACAAGCTGGAAGATGAACAAGACGCTCGCCGAGGCGCTTGATTTTGCGGGCGCACTGGCCGGCTTCGTGGCGGGTTTCGACGATCGCATCCAGCCTTTCGTCGTCCCGCCTTTCACGGCGGTACGCGAGGTCGGGCAGGCGCTGTTGGCGACGCGCATCAAGGTCGGCGCGCAGAACATGCATTGGGCCGACGCCGGCGCCTGGACCGGCGAGATCTCGCCGGTGATGCTGAACGATTGCGGCCTAGACCTGGTCGAACTCGGCCACAGCGAAAGGCGCGAGCACTTCGGCGAGACCGACCGCACGGTCGGGCTGAAGACGGCGGCAGCGGTCAAGCACGGACTGATACCGCTGATCTGCGTCGGCGAGACGCTGGCCGAGCGCGAAAGCGGCAAGGCCGATGAGGTACTGACCAGCCAGGTCGAGGGCGCACTGCGATTCATCGAGGGCGGGGCCAGGGAAGCAAAAATCCTGTTCGCCTACGAGCCGGTCTGGGCGATCGGCGACAAGGGCATTCCGGCCAGTTCCGACTATGCCGACAAGCAGCAGGCGCTGATCAAGAAGGTCGCCGGCGGTCTGCTGCCGACCGTGCCGCCGGTGCTCTATGGCGGGAGCGTCAATCCGGGCAATGCCGCGGAACTGATCGCCCAGCCCAACATCGACGGCCTGTTCATCGGCCGCTCGGCCTGGCAGGCCGAAGGCTACATCGACATCCTGCGCCGCGCGTCGGCCGCCATCTGAATCATCGAACCGGAAAGGACAAAAAATGAAAATAGCCATTGGAGCCGACAGCGCTGGCAAGCCGCTGCTCGACGTCATATCAGCGCATCTGGCGACCAAGCCGGGGCTCACCGTCAGCGACCTCAGCCAGGCCGGCTTTTATGCCGACCTGTCACGGAAACTTGCCCAGACGATCGTCGACGGCGAGAACGATCGTGGCATCCTGTTCTGCGGCACCGGCATCGGCGTCTCGATCTCGGCCAACAAGGTGCCGGGCATCCGCGCCGCACTCACCCACGACACCTATTCGGCCGAACGCGCGGCGAAATCCAATAATGCCCAGATTATCACCATGGGCGCCCGCGTCATCGGCCCGGAACTGGCCAAGGCCATTGTCGATACCTGGCTGGCCTCGGAGTTCGACGAGAAGGGACCGTCGGCCGGCAACGTCGAGGCGATCAACAAGCTCGACACGGCGAAGAGCTAAGCGAGACTGTCGCGCATCGCGCCGATGACGGTGACGGCCGAAGCCGCACCGGGATCGATATGGCCGAGCGAGCGCTCGCCGAGCCGCGACGAGCGGCCCTTGGCGGCAATCATGTCCTTGGTCGATTCCGCGCCGCGCTCGGCGGCGGCAAAAGCTGCCTGGAGGCTTTCGGCAAGGTTCTTTCCTGCTGCATTGCTGGCGCCGGCTGCTTCCGCCGCCGGTTGCCAGGCGTCGACCATTGTCTTTTCGCCGGTTTCGGCCTTGCCGCGATCCTTGATGCCTTGCGCCATGGCCTGCAGCAGCGCGACGACATCGGCATCCGCCAGCGTCGCCTTGCCCTTGACGGCGGCGGCGGCGCGCATGAAGGCGGTGGCATAGAGCGGGCCGCAGGACGCGCCGACCGCATTGAGGAATGATTTCGCCGCGGTGTTGAGGAGCGCGGTCGGCTCGGCCGCCGCAAGGTCGAGCGACGCCAGCGCATCGCGCACGGCGTTGAACCCCAGCGCCATGGCAATGCCATGGTCGGCGTCGCCGATGACGCCGTCGAGCTGGCAAAGCCGGTCCCTGTCGGCTTCCATCGCCACCGCGATCGCATCGAACATTCTTTTCAGGTCGAACGCAGCGATGGTCATGGAGCGGTCCTCAGCCGGCACGGAACATGGCGCAGTCGCAGGGGTGGTCGAGCATCGCCTGCAATTCTTCGTCGAGATGGAAAAGCGTCACCGAAGCGCCGGCCATTTCCAGCGACGTGCAGTAATTGCCGACCCAGGTCGCGTGGATGGAAACGCCGATGGCGTCGAGCCTCTGCTTGACCCGGCGGTTCATGATGTAGAGCTCCATCAGCGGCGTCGATCCCAGCGAATTGATCAGCACCGCGACCTTGTCGCCGCGCTTCGGCGCCATCTCGGCGAAAATCTTGTCGAGCATCTCGTCGGTGATTTCGTCGGCGGTCCCGAGCTTGCCGCGGGCGATGCCGGGTTCGCCATGAATGCCCATGCCGATTTCCATCTCGTCGGCGCCGATCTCGAAATTCGGCCGCCGGGTCTGCGGCAGCGAGCAGGGCGACAGCGCCACGCCCATGGTGAAGGTGTGGTCGTTGGCCTTGCGCGCGACGCGCTCGACCTCGTCGAGGGAGAGCATCAGGTCGCAGGCGGCACCGGCCGCCTTGAAGATGAAGAAATTACCGGCGACTCCACGGCGCTTCCGCCGCTCGTCACGCGGCGCGGAGGCGACGTCGTCGGTGGTCAGCACCGTGCGCACCTCGATGTCGTCCATGGCGGCCATTTCGGCGGCCATGTCGAAATTCATCACGTCGCCGGCATAGTTGCCGTACATGAAGAGCACGCCGGCGCCGCCGCTGACCGCCTTGGCGCATGCCAGGATCGGATCGGGCGGCGGCGAGGCAAAGACGTTGCCGACAGCCGCCGCGTCCGCCAGCCCCTTGCCTACAAAGCCGAGAAAGGTCGGCTCGTGGCCGGAGCCGCCGCCGATCACCAGCCCGACCTTGCCGGGCCGTGGTCCGTCGCGGGCGATGATCGAGCGCGGGCTGCCGTCCACGCTTGTGAGATGGCGAGGATGCGCGGCGAGGATCCCTTCGAGCATTTCGTCGACGGCACGGTTGCCGTCATTGATGATCTTCTTGGTCTGCACCGGCATCCTCCCGAACTCGGTATTTTCCGGGATACTACAGCCCGTTACCGGGATTTCCACCCCGGCAGCGGCGCTTCAGGCCGCGATCTTTTCCCGCGCGGCGAGTATCTGCACACAGGCGTTGGCCGCTTCCTTGCCCTTGACCGTGAAATGCTCGAAGAAGAAGCGATGATGCTCGGCGCTGTCGTGAAAATTGTGCGGCGTCAGCACCGCCGAAAGCACGGGCACGCCGGTCGAGAGCTGCACGTTCATTATGCCGTCGATAACGGCGTTGGCGACGAAGTCGTGCCGGTAGATGCCGCCATTGACGACGAATGCCGTGCCGAGGATCGCGGCGTAGCGGCCGGTGCCGGCGAGCGTCTTGGCATGGAGCGGAATCTCGTAGGCGCCAGGCACGTCGAAGATGTCGACGGCAAAGCGTCCGCCGCCAATCTCGGCCAGTTCCGCCCCAAAGGCTTGCACACACTGGTCGACGATGTCGGCATGCCAGCGCGCCCTGATGACGGCAATGCGGGTTGTTTCATAGTCTTTGTGGGAATGCTGATTCATGGGTCCATCCTTCCGTTTCGAACCAGAATCAGGACGCACGATACGAAATCCGGCCCGCCGGGGCGGTCCGTCTCCCGTTTCGTTCTCTTTCATCCGGACTCTAACCGTCGGCTCCGGAATCACACCGGATCTGCTGACCTCTCCGATACCGGAAAGCGCTCGCGGGCTTCGGCCGAGACCGTTACCGCCGGTGGGGACTTTCACCCCGCCCTGAGAACATTGACGCGCTTTGTATGGAAGGCAGGGGTGCCGGTGTCAACTACGCGAAAGTCCGCTGGCCAATCACGTTGTACCGGCTGGAGCAATGCCAGGAGGAAGGTTCTATCGGGTGCGCCATGCCGCCGCGCCAGCGGCAATCAGCATCAGCAAGGCCGCGACCGCCGCGCATGTGGCGAAGCCGAAGCCGGAATAGAGCGGCCCGAAGCCGGTGGTGCCGACGAACACCGCGAGGTAGGTCACCGCGCTGTTCAGCCCCATGATCGTGCCCCGCCGCGACGGATCGAGCGCCGACAGGCGCATCACCAGCACGTTCAGCCCGAAATGATTGGCAAGTCCCCAGGCCGCGACCATGGCGAGCGTCAAGCCATAGCTGTCGCTGGTCGAGGCGATCGCCACGTAGATCATGGCGACGAGAAGATAAGCGAAGGGCATGACGCGCCGGGCGCCCAGCCGGTCGATGATGCCGTCGAAGAGCGCCGCGGTGCCAAATCCCGCGCCATAGGCGAGGGCGGCCAGGCCATTGGCGCTGACCGGCTGCCCCAGCCCGCTGTGAAGGTGATCGCCGAGATAGCCATAGACGCCGTAAAAGGCGGTCATGAAAGCGCCGCAGGCAACCAGGAGGGGCACAATGCCGGGAATGTTCAACGCGGCCAGCGGGGCGGGTGCCGGTCCGGCCTTCCTGACATCCGGGAGCGACGATGCGCTCAAGCCGCCGAGCGCCAGGGCGGCCAGCACGGCCACGGCGACAAAGACGGCGCGCCAGTGCACGAGATCGGCGAGCACCGCCGACAGCGAAACGCCGGCCACCATGCTGAGCGTCCATCCGGTCAGCACCACGCCGATCGTGCCGCTTTCCCGCCCGGGCGGGGCGATGGCCGCGGCACTGGCATAGATTGCCGGCATGGCGACGCCGGCGGCGATCCCAGCGACAAGCTGCGCGGCAACCAGCGCGCTCACCGTCGGCGCGGCCGCGCTGGCGACCAAGGCCAATGCCAGCAGCAGCAAGGCCGCCTGCAACATCCGCCGCGCGCCGAGCCGGTCGATATGGCGTGCCAGGAACAGGGCGCTCGCCGATGTGCCGAGGCCGAACGCGGCCGCCGCCATCATCACCATGGGAACGCTGGTCGAGAACGACACGGCAACTGCCGGAGCGATCGGGCCCAGCACCAGCGAATTCGAGCCGATCACGGCGATGCACCCGGTCAAGAGATAGGCGAGGGCCGGGATGGGCGGCCTGGTGTCCGCGCCCAAGGCTGTAGCTTGATCGTTGTTCGACATATCATCATAATGGCCGTATTAAATTCCGTGACAATCGGGAATACCGCTATGGATGAAGAAACAGATGGCATTCCGCGGAACAGGCCGGCGGCCCGGGATGTCGACGCGACCGACCGAAAAATATTAGGCGTTCTGGTCGACGACGCGACCGTCAGCTATGCCGAGCTCGGCGATCGCGTCGGCCTGTCGCCGCCGGCCGCGCATGAGCGCGTCAAGCGGCTTCGGCGCAGCGGCGCCATTCGCAACACGGCCGCCATCATCGATCCCAACGCGGTGCGAAAGCCTCTACTCACCTTCGTCCACATCGACACCAGCGGCTGGGGCAAGACCCCTGAACTGATGGCGATCTCGGAATATCCCGAAGTCGAGGAGATCCACACCGTCGCCGGCGATACATGCGTATTGCTCAAGGTGCGCACCGAGGACACCAAGGCGCTCGAAGGCCTGCTGTTGCGTCTCTACGAGACACCCGGCGTCACCTCGACGCGCAGCTACGTGGTTCTGGCGACCTATCTCGAACGGCCGGTGCAACCCGGCATCACGGCGCAGTGGCCGACGCCGAAGCACATGGGCAAGCCGCTTTATTGAACGGCCTGGGTCGTCGCCTAGCTTCCCAGCCGGATCGTCTCGAAATAGTCGTCGGTGCCAACCTGGCCGCCTTTCAGCGCGATCTCAAGACCGTCGATTTCACCGCCGCCATGGGCCACACAGAGCGGTGATCCCGGCGATTGCGGCAGCGGCATGCGCACGGTCAGCGCGTCGATGGCCAATTGTCCGAGTGCGTGGCTGGACGTATCGCCACCGGCGATCACCGCGCGCTTGAGTTTCTGCTCGGCGATCAGACGGCGCAGGATGGTCCCCAGCGCCCGCCCGAGCGTGTTCCGGGCGCCCTCGATTCGGTCGATCTCGGCGCCGCGATCGGCCTGCGGACCAAGCGCGGTGTAGAGGACGACGCTGTGGCCCTTGGCAAGGCTCGCCAGCCCGGCCGCGACCGCCTGCTCGATCGCTTCGCCGGCGCCTTCGCGGACCAGTCGCATCGCATCCATCTCAATACCCTCGAACCCGTGGGCGAGTGCGTGGCGGATTTGCTTTTCCGTGGTTGGGGAGACGCTGCCCGACACAACGGCGAGCCGATCCACCGGACCGGGCGATGGGAATGCCGCATGCCCCGACACGATGCCTTTGGCGGCCCACGCGGCAAGCAAGGCATATTCGGCGCCGGATGATCCGACGACAAAACCATGGCCCTTTTCATGGATGCGCCAGAGTTGCTCGCCGACTCGCTGCTGAGTCCGGAGGCTATCGACGTCGAACAGCACGATGTCCTTGTCTCGCAGGATCTGATCGACCGTTTGCGAGAGATTGTCCGCCTGCAACGTCGCCAGGTTGACCAAGCCGGAACCGAGGCTGGTCTGGCGCGAAAGGTGGACGAGCAGGTCGGCCTCGTCCATCGGCGTCACCGGATGCCTGCTCATCACCGGATGCCGGTCGATGCGGAAAAACGCGCCGCGGAATGCCGCGAAGAGATTGCCGAAGGCCGTGTAGCGCTTGAGCTGCGGCGCCCCGACCACCATCGGCACGCTCGCCTCGCCGAAAATGCGCCTGCCGATCTCGGTGGCGCGGCCGATGCTGCCGACCGCCGGGCTGGAATCGAAGGTAGAGCAGATCTTGTAGTGGCAGATCGCCGCCCCGAGGGCTTTGAGCCATTCGAAGGCCGGCGTCAGGTTTTCCTCCATCCATTGCGGCGTTTCGCTTCGGCTGGTGCCCGCTAATCCAACCGCGCGGCAATGCGAAAATCGCGCCAGCAAGGACGGGTCGGGCTGGCGCATGAACAGCACCGTCGGCACGCCGCCGAGCTCAAGCGCCTCCATGACATCAGTTGAACCGGTGAGGTCGTCGCCATAATAACTGAGGAGCAGGTTTTGCACGGCCATGCTCATGCTGTCTTGCCGTCGCCGAACTTTTCGATCGATCGGGCCAGTTCGATGTGATCGCGGGCATAATCCGCCAGCGCAATGCCCTCGACCGCGGCCTGCCAGGCTTGCAGCACGGCCCGCACGCCGGCGCCGGGCCCGTCCGGATGGCTGACGATGCCGCCGCCGCAGAGGTAGAGGAGGTCGACCGTGCGGCCGGTTCGCTCATAGGTTTCGGGTGCCTGGCCGCCCCATTGGCCGGAGCAGGCCACGGGCAGCGCGCAATCGTCTGATGAAAACAGCGGCGTGGTCACCGCCTCGAAAGAGCGGATGAAAGAATCGTCCGGCTCCCAATATTTCGAGCCGATGCCGTTGATCTGGAACTGGTCGACGCCCAGCAGCCGCCAGAATTGCTGCCAGACCTTGAAGTCCATGCCGAGGCCGGGGTGGCGAGTGAGGATGTCCCAGCCATTGCGGTGGGCATGCAGCACCAGGCCGGAGCGCTTCCTCAGATAAGCCATGCCGCCGAAGCCAATGGAGTTGATGTTGACGACCGCGCAATCGCCGCCGGCTTCGAGCACGAGATCGTGGTTGCGCATCATCTCGTCGGGATCGGCATGCGAGATGCCGAAGGCATACATCACCTTCTTGCCGGTCTTCTGCTCATTGTCGAGAATTCTTGGCATGATCGCCTTCACCCGCTCCGCCAGCGGCGAATAGGCCGGGCTCATCAGCTTCTCGTCGTCCTTGATGAAATCGACGCCGGCCTCGATCAGTTCTCCCACCATAGCTGCTGTCTCGTGTGGCCTGAGACCCAGCGCCGGTTTGACGATGGTGCCGATGATCGGGCGGCCCTCGACACCGGTTAGCCCGCGGCTGCCCGCAACGCCGAATTGTGGACCCGGATGGGCGCCCCGATACTGTTCCGGCAGCTTCATGTCGATGACGCGGATGCCGGACAGGCCCCTGATCGAAAAGGTGCCGCCGATGGCGATGGTCATCAGTGCCGACAGGTCGGTGCCGATGGCGTCAAAGGGGAAGCCGATATCGACATCGGCGCGCCGGAAAGGGCCGCTGCCGGATCCCGGGAGAGAGGGTTGCGCGGCATCCGGCAGGTGCCGGATCGCCAGAACGCGCGCCGCCACGCGCGCCTTCAGCTCCTCGGTCTCGCCCGGCAGCGCGACGAAGGTGCCGGTCGACTGGTCGCTGGCGATCTTGGCGGCTAGCGCCTCGATGCTGCCAGGGGTTTCGATGCGATAGGTAAGCGTGATCATGGTCGGTCGGCCGCTCGAAAAGGTTCGAAAAAAGTTTCGTCGCGCAGGAAGTCTGGTATAATGAGTACATAAGCATTGCAAGAGATATCCGAGCTCGGCAGGACTGGTGGGCTGCGGCAAAGCTGGAGCGAACCGCTCCAGGCGCGGGCATTCCGGTAATCCTGCCGGGAATGCTAAACAGGAACCGGGCCAGGGAGTGATTCGTCACGATGAACCGTTCGGAGCCGATCGTCCGGCGCAAACTTTCCGACGAAGTCTTTGCAAGACTGAAGCGGCTGATCACCAGCGGCGAACTGCAGCCGGGCAACGACATGCCGTCCGAGCGCGAGTTGATGGAGCGCTTCGAGGTCGGCCGGCCGGCGATCCGCGAGGCCATGCAGGCGCTGAGCAACATGGGGCTCGTCGCCATTTCGCATGGCGAGCGCGCCAAGGTGCTGCAACTCACCGCCAAGTCGATCATCAAGCAGGTCGACGGCGCGGCCAAGATCATCCTGTCCTCGTCCAGGGACACGCTGGAGCACCTGAAGACCGCGCGCATCTTCTTCGAGCGCGGCATGGTCAGGGAAGCCGCGGAAAAGGCCAAATCAGAAGATGTGCAATTGCTGAAGGCGACCGTGGCCGAGCAGCGCGCCGCGCGCGGCGATTCCGAAGCCTTCATCTCCGCCGACATGAAATTCCATACCCAGATCGCGTCCATTTCAGGCAATCCGATCTATGTCGCCGTCAGCGAAGCCACGCTGGGGTGGCTGAAGGAATACCATACCGAAATGCTGATCTGGACCGGCAAGGAAAAATACACGCTGACCGAGCACGAAGAGATCATCGACCGCATCGAGCACGGGGATGCCGACGGCGCCGAGAAGGCGATGATCAAGCACCTCGAGNAAGAGATCATCGACCGCATCGAGCACGGGGATGCCGACGGCGCCGAGAAGGCGATGATCAAGCACCTCGAGCGCTCGCGTGCGCTCTATGTGATGAATTCCGAGAAGTAACCGATCCTGGTGATCGCATAGGGCGGCATTTCGAGATCGCCCTGGCCAAGCGCGGAAGCGTCGACCCGCATGTC
The DNA here is from genome assembly GCF_000502415.1 of Mesorhizobium sp. LNHC229A00. NCBI lineage: Bacteria > Pseudomonadati > Pseudomonadota > Alphaproteobacteria > Hyphomicrobiales > Phyllobacteriaceae > Mesorhizobium > Mesorhizobium sp. LNHC229A00. The sequence continues at coordinate 306,998 of NZ_AYWQ01000003.1, read as the reverse complement.
GTTCGGTGTCAGGTTCGCCAGCCAGACGATGGTCTCGCCCGAGGCGGAGCGGCCGGCCAGCGCCAGGACCCGCGTCTCGTCGCTCGTCGTGGCGGAAACATGCGTCAGCCCGGCCAACTCACAAAGCCCTTTGATGGCCTGGAAAATCGGCCGGGGCGATCCCTCTGCGACGGGTTCGCCCGATCCCGCGACCACGCCGAACGGTCCGGCGAAACTGGACAGTGTCAGCATCTCCAGTCCCGCCGGCGCGACGCGCGCGGCATAGCCGATCGTCCATGCGGCGGCGAACTGCGCAGCGTGGCGCGGGTCGCGGTTCGCCATGGCGATGCGCTGCCCCTGAGGATTGTCCTTGGTCGCGCCGCCATACGGGTTCTGGCGCATGGCAATCGTCGATGGTCCGATCCGGTACGGCTTTGTCCCGAAGATCGCCCGCGTGGACCGGGTGATAAAGGGCAACGCCTCCAGAGACTGCATCACGCTGAGATCGTCGGCGGCATGTACGAGTGGACAGGTGCAGTGGGTGATGAAGTCGAGCTGGCCGGCTGGAACGCGCTTGCGGTTGAGCTCGGTGAAATAGCTGAACATCCCGCCGCCGAGGCGGAGGCCGGGAAAGGCGCGGCGGGCGGCCGCGTAGACGTCCTCGAGCGGTGGGCATGCCGGCCAGGCACTGCCGGGCGGCGTCGACTGGCGGTCGACGGCAGGCGACACCGCGATGGCGTCAAGCCGCAGGCCTGCCAGGCGCACCATGTCGGCGACCTCGGAAAGTTCAGCGTCCAGATCGCCTGCGCAAGCGACCACGCATTCCAGCGTCGTCGAAACAGGATAAGCGGCGGCGAGTCGGGCGTGGGCGCGTAGCGCATCGATGCCGTGGCCGCGCGTCGGGTCGAAGTGGAAAAGCAGTTGCCGGGGACCGAACCCTCGCAGCAACGGCAGATCGGCAAGTGTGGCCTCGACATCCTCGGGATAGACCATGATGCCGATATCAGGCAGCTGCGCGCCGGCTTGCCCAAGCTCGACGCGGACCGGTTCGGCCGGCGCCGCCGAGGCAGGCACACTGGCATCGCCGGTGATGCGCAGGCTGATCGTCTGGCGCAACGCCTGCCTTGCCGGCAGCACATAGGGCCATGGCAGCGCCAGCGGCCGCACATAGGTTTTGTAGGAGGCGTCGGACCAGTTGCGCTGGTCTTCCATCTCGAATGTGTCGCCTTTCATCCGGCATTCGGCGAAAACGCCGGGCCGTACCTGATGCGTGATGGCGCGCAAATCCTTGAACGGCTGCCAGGGGTCGATCAGATCGGGGAGTTCCGTCTCGACCACGCTGCCGTCGGTGTGCTCGACCGTCACCGGGCTGCCGGCGAGGCCGGCGATCGGGTGCAGGATGCAGAAGCCGCAGCGATTGGTTTCGAAATCCCTCTCCGGCAATGCGGTCACATGGAAAACCAGCCTGCCGTCGGCGGAGCCTTCGATCGTGGCGTGGAAGCCGAGCCGGCTGCCGTCCGGACCAAGGCAGCTTGCCGCGTAGGTGACGGAGAAGCGGTCGCCCTTCTGGTCGATGGTAACGTCCGTCAGGTCAGGCTCATAGGTGCCCCAGTCGCGGTCGCGCACGATGTAAGCTATGGCACGCAGTACTTCGGTGCCGCCGTGGCGGATGGTGCGCAAATTGCCGTTGTCCAGTTCCGCGCTCAATGCACCCGCACGCAGCGTGACCGGCTTTGGCTCGGCCGCGCGCGTGCCGTAGAGCTGGAAAGCGTCCGCCTTCATCTGAGCAGCGCGTCGATCTGCACCGGTTCTCGACTGGCGGCACCGGCATAGGCGGCCTCGACCAGGGCGAATGTCTTGAGATTGTCCGCGCCTGAAGTCGCCGGTTCCTGGCCTGATGCAAGGCAGTCGACCCAGTGCTGCTGGATGGCGGCGACGCTTTCCTGGATATTGTGCCAAGGCCGTGAGGCCCAGGGCAGCAGCGGCGGCGAGACGTCGCTCACCTTGGTTCCGCTCTTGCCGGTGACGGTCAGCCGGTAGCCTTGCGCCAGCCGGATCGTGCCGTCGCTGCCGTCGAGTTCGATGAGCGTCTCCGGGAACGGCTCCGCGGCAAGCTTGGTCGCATAACTGCAATCGACCACCGAGGTGGCGCCGCCAGCGTGGTCCATGAGGATCGTGGCGACATCCTCGCCGGCGATGGCCGGGTTGATGCGTTTGGTCCGCGCGGTCAGGCTCGACACGTCGCCGAGCAGGAAGCGGGCGATATCGAGGATATGGATGCCGAGGTCCTCGATGATGAAGCGCTTGCCCGTCGCGAGATAGGGCTGGCCGGAGAACACATCATAGCCGGAGCGGAAGGAGATGCGGCCGAAGAAAGGCGTGCCGATCTCGCCGCTGTCGAGCACGGCGCGCACCGCCTGGATCGGCGACTGCCAGCGAAAGTTTTCGTGGACCATCAGCGGGACGCCGGCATCCGCGCAAGCCTTCACCATCGCCTTGGCGTCGCCCAGCGTTGGCGCGAACGGTTTCTGGCAAATCACCGGAACGCGGTTCTCCGCAGCCATCTCGACCAGCGCCCGATGGCTGCCGACCGTCGTGGCGACGTCGACGAAGTCGAGTTTCTCCGCTGCAAACATCGCTGCCGCGTCCGTGTAGCGCCGGGCCACGCCGAACTGGTCGCCGACGAGCCTGAGCCGCTCCGGGTCCCGGTCGCAGATGGCGACGATCGAGACGCCTTCGATGTCACGCCAGGCATGCATCTGGTTGACGGCGAAGAAGCCGCAGCCGATAAGCGCTCCACTTAAACCCGCCATGCTCAACCCGCCTTGGCCATCTGCATCAGGGTAACGCGCTGCTGGAGCCGGCGCTGCGCCTGGTCCACCACGACGGCGACGATGATGACCAGCCCCTTGATCACCATCTGCCAGAACGAACTCACGCCCATCATCACCAGCCCGTCCGACAGGATGCCGATGACGAAGGCGCCGACGATGGTGCCGCCGATCGTGCCGCGCCCGCCCGACATCGAGGTGCCACCGAGCACCGCCGCGGCGATGGCGTTTAATTCGAAGCTCTCGCCCGTTGCCGGATGCGAGGCCATCAGCTCCGACGAGATGATCAGCCCGACGATCGCTGCGCAGAAGCCGGAGAACATGTAGACGAACATCTTGACCATGTTGACGCGCACGCCCGAGATGCGCGCGGCGCGCTCATTGCCGCCGACGGCGAAGATGTGGCGGCCGAGCGGGGTGTAGCGGGCGAGATAGGCAGCCCCCAGCGCCACCACGACCAGAATCCAGATCGACACCGGCAGGCCGAGCAGCCGGCCGGCACCGAGGAAGCCGAAGCCGGTGGTGCCAAGTTCCGGCTTGCCGACCAGGTTGGGGAAGGTGCGGCCGTCGGACGACAGCAGCGCGAAACCGCGCGCGACGTAGAGCACGCCGAGCGTGGCGATGAAGGGCGCGACGTTGAGCCTGGTGATCAGCAGCCCGTTGACGGCGCCAATCGCGATGCCGACCAGAAGCGTGATCAGGGCGATCTCGACGACGTTGAAATAGATGGTGTAGCCGATCTGCAGGTCGATGCCGTTGAGCACGAGATAGCCGGCCACCATGCCGCACAGGCCGACGATCGATCCGACCGAGAGGTCGATGCCGCCGGTGATGATGACGAAGGTCATCCCCATGGCCAGGAAGGCGTTGAGCGCCACGTGCTTGGCCATCAGGATGAGGTTCGCCGCCGACAGGAAGTTCGGCGCCGCGATCGAGAAGAACACCAGCACCGCGATCAACGCGATAAAGGTCCTGAGCTTCATCAGCGTCAGCAGCGCGGAGCCGCTGGAGGCGGAAGGAGCGGCCGCCTTGGCCGGAATGTCAGTCATCAGCGTTGCTCCCCATGTGCGGCCGGTCCGTGGCCCAGCGCCGACGCGGCGACGATCGCCGCCTCCGTCGCTTCGGCGCGGTCGAACATGCCGGTCAGTCTGCCATTGCTCATCACCGCGATGCGGTCGGACAGCGCCATCACCTCGTCGAGGTCTGAGGTGGCGAACAGGATTCCCAGCCCGTCGCGCGAAAGCTTGCGCATGGTGCGGAAGACATCGGCCTTGGCGCCGACATCGATTCCGCGGCTGGGCTCGTCCATCAGGAGCACTTTCGGACCGGTGAGCAGCGCCTTGCCGATCACCACCTTCTGCTGGTTGCCGCCTGACAGCGACGAGACTTCCTGCGCCGGGTCGGCGACCTTGATCGCCAATTCCCCCACCATTTGCATCACGGCCTGCCGCTCGGCGCCGCCTCGGATATGGAACAGGCGCACGAAACGCGACAGGCTCGCCAGCGTCAGGTTGCTGGCCACCGAGAGGATCGACACCAGGCCTTCGCGCTGGCGATCCTCGGGGATCAGTGCAAGCCCGCGCTGGATACGGCGCGTCGTGTCGCGCTCCTTCACTTGCCTGCCGGCGATGAAGATCTTGCCGCTGGCATGGCCGTGACGGCCCATGATGCAGTCGAACAATTCGCTGCGCCCGGCGCCCATCAGCCCGTATATGCCGAGGATTTCGCCGGAGCGCAGCGACAGCGAGACATGGTCGACCGCCAGTCCGCCGGTGACGCGCGGCAGGCAGATCTCCTCGGCGCGGAAGATTTCCTCGCCTGGCTGGTGACCGTCGGCCTTGGCGAAATCCTTGGCATCCGAGCCGATCATCTGCCGCACGATCCACTGCGTGTCGACGTTCTTCATTTCCTCCTGGCCGGTGATGCGGCCGTCGCGCAGCACGGTGACCGTGTCGCCGATACGGATCAGTTCCTCAAGCCGGTGCGAGATGTAGACGATGGCGACGCCGCGCGCCTTGAGGTCGGCGATCACCTTGAACAGGATTTCGACTTCCGTAGCACTCAGCGCCGAGGTCGGCTCATCCATGATCAGGATCTTGGCGTCGAGCGAAACCGCCTTGGCGATCTCGACCAGCTGCTGCTGGCCGATGCGTAAATCCTCGACCAGCATGTCGGGTCGGATGCCGGCTTCTAGCCGGTCGAGGAATTCGCCCGCCCGCTCTTCCTGTGCCTTGCGATCGATCTTACCCAGGCGGTTGGTGATCTCGCGTGTGGCGAAGATGTTCTCGGCGACGGTCATGTTGCCGAACAGGTTCAGCTCCTGGAACACCATGCCGATGCCGCGCGCCACCGCGTCTCCCGACGAGGAGAAGGAAACCTCTTCGCCTTCGAGCAGGATACGGCCGAGGGTCGGCTGCTCGACGCCGGCGATGATCTTCATCAGCGTCGACTTGCCGGCGCCGTTTTCACCGACCAGCACGTTGACGGCCCCCTTGCGCACCTCGAAGTTCGCCTGCTTGACCGCGACCGTGCCTGCATAGACCTTCGAGACGTCCTCCAGCTTGAGGATGACCTCGTGAGCGGGGCTCATGGCTTCGGCCCGATCTCGGCCTCCGCCGGGGTCACCAGCGGCAGGTCCTGGCCGCCTTCGATCGTACAGGCGCCGAGCACCTTGGCGGTGCGGCCTTCAAGGGCCTCGCGCGGCAGCTTGGACAGCACGGTCTTGCCGGCATAGGCGTTGAAGGCCTTGCCGAACTGGGCGAAGTCGATCTGGTTGGTGAAGTCGTTGAACTGGACGAAATCGAGGCTGTCTCTAAGTGCAGTGCCGCGCATCGCCGGCCCGATCTGGACGCGCGCATCGGCCTTGCCGTCGCCGTCCACGTCGATGTCCATCGTGCCCGCGCGCGACTGCGTGTTGGCGGCGACGATCTTGCCCTCGACGCGGACCGCGAAGGTCCATGGCGAATTCGCCTGCTTCCTTGGATTGCCGTATTTGGTGCCGGCCGCCGCCGGATCGGTTTTCGCCAAGGCATGGACCTCGGCGAACGGCCCAGCCTTCTGCCTGAGGTAGGGGATGACCTTCGAGGCCCAGATGTCCTCGACCATCTTGTCCGGATTAAAGGCAGACGCGCTGTTTTCACTCCGCGCCACCGGCGTCGGCAGGATTTTGCAACCGCCGAGGCCAAGGCCCGCGAGCGCGACAAGCGTCAGCCAACTAAAAGGGGTTAGCCAGGTCAATGTCTTCGGCATGGCGGTCAAAAGCACCCGGAACGTGAAATTAGAGCAATTCCAGGAAAACTGTGAAACGGTTTCCCGTCCGGAATTGCATCAAAATAAAGCACTGAGGGGCGAACGCGTGTCCGCCCCTCGCAATTATATCGCGCCTGCTCAGTTCTTCAGCGCGAAGGTTTCCAGCTTGGCGGCATTTTCGCCATTGATGAGCACGCAGTCCATCAGCTGCTTTTCCTTCTCGGGCGACTTCTTGTTCTTGATGAAGTCGTTGGCCTGTTCGACCGCCATCTGCGCCTGGGCGTAGGCCGGCTGCAGCACCGTCGCCTTGATGCCGCCCGAGGTGATGGAATCACGCACGTCGTTCGAACCGTCGAAGCCGACGACGATGACATCCTTGCGGTTAGCCGCCGCGAGCGCCGCATAGGCGCCCATCGCCATCGTGTCGTTGCCGGAGATGACGCCCTTGATGTCGGGGTTGGCCTGCAGGATCGATTCCATCTTGGAATAGGCCTCGGTCTGGCTCCAGTTGGCCGACTGCTGCGCGACCATCTTCAGGTCGGGGTAATCGTCGATGACGTCATGATAGCCCTTCGAGCGGATGCCGGCATTGGTGTCGGATTCCTTGCCGACCAGTTCGACGAAATTGCCCTTCTCGCCCATCAGCTTGACGAACTCCTGCGCGCCGAGCTGGGCGCCCTGGTAGTTGTTGGAGACGATCTGCGCCACGGCAACGCCTGTGGCGTTGATCTCGCGGTCGATCAGGAAGGAGGGAATGCCGGCGTCCTTAGCCTTCTGCACGGCGGCGACGGTCGCGTCGGCGCCGGCATTATCGAGGATGATCGCCTTGGCGCCCCGGCCGATCGCGGTATCGATCAGCTCGGATTGCTTGTTGGCGTCGTCGTCATGCACCAGCACCAGCGCCTCGTAGCCGAGTTCCTTGGCCTTGGCTTCGGCGCCGACGGCTTCCGCCTTGAAGAACGGATTGTCGTGTGATGGCGTGATGATGGCGATGAGGTCCGCCGCGTAGGCGGGCATCGCCGTGCCGAGCGCCAGCACGCCGGCGAAGGCGGCAAGCGTCATTCTGCGTGTTAGTTTCATGAAGTCCTCCCGTTTGAAAAGCCTGTGTCTCGATCGTTCGAGGCACTTGTCTGCGTTTGAATTCGTCAGCGTGTGAAGGGTGCGGACCGCCTGGGCTCAAGCCGCCGGCTCCGCCAAGGCAAGTTCCTGTCCCCATCCTCTATTCGTCTCAGCATCGAACTCCCGGCGAAGCGTGATCCGAGCGAACATTAGCTTAGCTAACTGGTATGATGAGTCAACCACTAATTCAGGTGATATGTACCTAAAGGCAGATCTGTACCGAAGGCTCTCAAGTGATCCGCTGGATGCTGGCCGCGATCTCTTCGGGCTCGAAGACGCGCTTCCAGTCGTCGCGCATCAGCACCGGCTTGCCAAACTCGATCGCCTTGTTGCAGGCATCCGAGAACACGCCCTTGGTTTCGCCGAAGATGACTGCGCCGAGCACGTTCATGTGGCCAAGCAGGAAGTCGAGCGCCGCCTGCTGGTCGACGCCGCGCGCCACCACCTCGTCGACGGCTTCCTTCATGACCACCAGCAGCGAGGCGCACACCGTTTCCGAAAGGCCTGGCTCAAGCAGCGCCATCTGTTCGACGGAAACGCGGTGCGAGCGCATTACCGGCGCCCAGATGATCTTGGCGATGGCCTCGCCTTTGGCGTAATCCGCTTCTGGTCCCTGCATCAGCGCGCTGACCATGTGCTGCTTGGCCTTGACGCCGCCGAAATAGTCTTTCTTGGCCGCCATGTCGGTTTCGTCGTTGAAGATCGGGGGATGACAGGGATGGGTGACGAAGTAGGTCAGGTCGGGACGATTAGGCAGATGGCCGGCAAACGGTGCGGCGGCATCCAGCACGATGACCATCGTGCCCGCCGCAAGCTTGCTCTCGATGCCGGCCGCGACCTTGCCGATATGGGTGTCCGGCACGGCCAGGATCACCACGTCGACGCCTTCCAGCGCCTCCTCGGCGCTGACCGTGTCGAAGCCCAGTCCGTTCTTCAGCCGCTCGCGCCCGGCCTCGCTGACCTCGACATGGCGGATCGTATAGGGCGAACCGCGGAAATTGGTCGAAAGGCGGTAGCCCATTTTGCCGCCGGCACCGAACAGCGCAATCGTCGTCATCTAGCCCTTGCTCCCTAGTCGCGGACGCCGGCATTGCCGATCGTCATCTTGCCTACTGGTATGATCACTCTACCACAGCTTGGCAAGAGAAATCATCATCCCGAGTGTTATTCCGGCCGGATCGCCGCCGCACCTGACTCGGATTTCAGCGTGTCCTCGTCGCCTGCGCGGTCGACGGCGGCTCGCCGCGACAGCACCTGCCGGCCGGCCAGCGCCAGAACGAAGATCACGACGATGCCTTGCACGATGTCCTGTGCACCTGGCGGCAAGCCGACGATCTGCATGGTGGTGACGATGAGGATCAAAAGGATGCTGGCGAACAGCGTGCCGACGGCGCTGGCCGAGCCGCCGAAGATCAGCGTTCCGCCCAGAACCACCGCGGCGATCGACTGCAGGAGATAGGGCTGGCCCATCTCCAGGAAAGCGCCGCCTATATAGGCGCCGAGCAGCAGCCCGTTGAGCGAAGCCAGCACCGACGAGATGATGAACGCCGACGCGATGATCCGGTTGTTGCGGATCGCCGCCAATCGCGCGGCGGTGCGATTCTGGCCGACCGCCGACAGCAACTGTCCGAACACCGTGTAGCGCAGCACGAACGCGGTCGCCGCGACGCCGATAATGGCGATGACGGCCATGATCGGCACGCCGGAGACGCGGCCCGTCGCCAGCGTCTTCAAGAGCGGACTGACGGCGAAACCCGATATGGCGCGGTTCGACAGCAGCGTTGCCGTCGCCAGCACATAACCTGTCGCCAGCGTGGCGATGATAGCTGGTATGTTCAGCCCGACGACGAGCAGCGAATTCAAGCCGCCGACCGCGAGGCCGAGCAGGATCGCCGCACCCACGCCGATGGCGAGGTTAGCATCCTGGCCCTTGATGGTGAGCAGCGCCACGAAGGCGCTGAGCGTGATCACCGAGGCCACCGAAAGGTCGATATTGCCGCGCCCGGTGGTGACGACGAACATCTGGCCAATGCCAACCACGGTCAGGAACGACGCCGATAGAATGATGCCCGACAAGCTGGAGAGGCTGAACCGGTTGGTGACGATGGACAGCACCAGCCAAAGCACGAGCACGCCGATCGCCGACCAGACCCAGCGGTTTTTCTGCGCCCAGAGGCTGAAGGCGGCAAGGCCGTTCATTGTTCGCTCCTGCGATCGGCGGTCAGGCTGCGCAGCGTCAGCAGGGCGATGAGGATCAGCCCCTGCGTTGCCGCGTTGAAGTCGCTGCTCACGTTCAGCGTGCCGAGCAAGGCGCCGATCAAGGCCAGCGTGACCGCGCCGGCGACCGCGCCGACTGGCGAGATGACGCCGCCCAACAGCGAGCAGCCGCCCATCACCACGGCGGCGACGCTGAGCAGCGTGAACGAATTGCCGGAATTAATGTCGCTTGCCGTGTTGATCGCGGTCAGCGACAGGCCGGCGGCAGCCGCGAACAGTCCGGCGACGAGGTAGCGCACCAGCGCGTAGCGCGTCGGCGACCAGCCGGAGCGGACCATGGCGGTTGGATTATTGCCGAAGCCGCGCAGCACCACACCGAGCGGCAGCCGGTCGATCAACAGCACCACAAGCGCGACCGCGGCGATGAGGATGATGGAGGTGGGCAGGAAACCCAGAGACCAGCTGAACATCGCCGACAGCCATTCGGGGCTGGCGCCGCCCGGCGTCGGCTGCAGCGCGTAGCCTAGTCCCATCCAGATGAAGGAGGCGCCAAGCGTGACGACGATGGCTGGGATCTTACGTGCCTGGATCAGGCCGCCAAGCCCGGCATAGGCGGCGACCGCCGCCACCAGCGCCAGCGCTCCGAGCCATGGCTGATCGTAGAGCAGCGTGGCGGAAAGCACGCTGACCAGGCCGGCAAAGGCGCCGACGCCGAGATCGATCTCGCTGCCGCCGACGATGAACATCTGCGCCGCCGTCACCAGCACCAGAGACAGCGCCGGCATCAGGAGCAGGTCGAGCCCAAAGATCGAAGCGACCGCCGGGTTGGCCGAGATCATCACCGCCAGCACGGCGGCGAGGCCGATGAAGGGAGCCGCGTTCACCAGCCGGCGGGCAAGCCCGGCGCTTGCGGTGCTGTGTCGCGGGCGCGGGCGCGTGTCCGCCTGCTGGGCGAAGGATGCGCCGACGACGGCCGATTCCGTGATCGCCTCTCCGCTCAATTCCTTGACGATGCGCCCACCCGAAAACACCAGAACGCGGTCGCAGGCCAAAAGCTCGGCATCTTCGGTCGTGTGCCAGACCAGCGTGCGCCCGCTGCGCGCGATCTCGTTGCAGAGCCTGTAGAAGTCCTGCTTGGTGGCGATGTCGACGCCGCGAGTCGGATCATCGAGCAGCAGGATCGGAGTGTCGGCGACGAGCGCGCGCGCAACCAGCGCCTTCTGCTGGTTGCCGCCGCTGAGTTCCAGGATGTTGGAGGCGAAGCGCTTGTCGTCGAGCTGCAGCCGGCCGGCCGCTTCGGCCGCCGCCTCGCGGTTGGCACGCTCCGAAACCAGCCCCAGTGCCGGACGGCGGGCGAGGCTGCCGATGCTGATGTTTCCAAGCACGCTCCACAGCGGGAACACGCCTTCCTTCTGGCGGTCGCCGGCAATGAAACCGGCATCGCCGCTCCTGGTCACCGCGGCCTCCCTGGTGGAATCCGGCTCGAAAATGGCGTGCAGCAACTCCTTCTGGCCGCTGCCCTCGAGCCCTGCCAGTCCGATGATCTCGCCGCGGCCGATCTCGATGTCGCGGCCGAGCCCGGCGGTCAGGAAGCCGGACAATTTGACCAGCGCCTCGCCGCTGCTGGCTGCGGCGGCGCTGTGCTGGTGGATCGAATTGGCGTCGCCGCCCATGAGCTGCACAAGTTGGCCGATCGAAGTGCCGGCGACATCGCCGCGCCAGGCGGTGCGCCCGTTGCGCAGCACCATCACCTGCGTGGCGATGTCGATGATTTCCTGCAGCTTGTGGCTGATGAAGATGAAGGCAAGGCCGGATTTGGCTCGTTCGCGGATAAAGGCCCGCAACTGCCTCGAGCGGTCGAGGTCGAGCGAGGAGGTCGGCTCGTCGAGCACGATCAGCTTGACGCCGGGCGTGGCGGCGGCGCGCGCGATCTCGACCATCTGCCGCTCGGCGATGGAGAGATGGCCGACTTCGGCGTTCACATCGATGCCGTTGGCGGGAAAGACGGCGTCCAGCGCCGCCCGGGCGCGGGCTCGATAGAGCGCTCGCCATCCCGGCCGGTTGGCCGCTTCGCCTGGCGTCTCCAGGAAGAAGTTCTCGGCGACGGAAAGGTTGGCGCACAGCGACAGTTCCTGGTGCACCATGCGGATGCCGCGCCTTTGCGCCGCCGCCGTGTCGTAGTCGGCGAAGCCCACATCCTGGCCGGTGAATGAAATCGAGCCGAGGGTCGGTGACGTCGCCCCGCACAAGATACGCATCAGCGTCGATTTGCCGGCGCCGTTGCCACCGACCAGGCCGATGATTTCGCCGGCCGAGACGGCGAGGTCGATCTGCGCATTCGCCAGCGTCGGGCCGAAGCTCTTGGTGATCCGCGACAGCGAAACGACGTTTGGCCTGGTGTCGGGCACCGTAGCGGCTGCGCCCTCCGGATCGGTCACGGCAAGATGGGACATTCGTCCTCCGATTCTTACGGGCAGGGACCGGGCGCGGCCGTCTGGCGCGCGCCCGGTCCCTGGCAATGGCGATCTTACTTGCTGAGCAGGTTCTGCTTGACCCAGTCGAGCGAATAGCTGGGGCTGATGATCTGGCCGCCCGGCAGCTTGGCATATTCCTTGAGGTTGCCGGCATCGACGGTAGCCACCGGCATGATCATCATCTTCGGCGCTTTGGCGCCCTTGAGCAGCGACAGGCCGAGCCAGAAGGCGGCGCCGCCGATGCCGGGCGTGGTGTTCATCGAGACCGTCTGGTAGCCGTTCTTGGCGTTCTCCTCGGCCCACCATTTTACGAAGTCGGTGCCGCCGCCCCCTTCGATGACGGGCATCTTGCCCGCATAATCGCCGCCATACTGGACGAAGGCCTGGGCGATGCCGACATCGTCGCTGCCGCCTTGAGCGAGCACTGCGTCGACATGTGGCAGCGAGGGCAGGACGTTGGCGATCGCCGCCTGCGCGACCGAGGCGGTCGCCTGGCCGTAGACGGTCGCGACAACCTTGACGTCGGGATATTTCGCCAGCACCGACTGCTGCGCGTTGAACATGTCGTTGTCGGGCGCAGAGCCCTTCACGCCGCGCACCTGGATGACGTTGCCCTTGCCGCCGATCATCTTGAAGACGGCTTCGGCCTGGGCCGCTTTGTAGCCCTTGAAGTCGAAGTTGAGCTGGTAGTTGCAGGGCGCCGAAGCAACCGAATCGAAGGAAACGACGATGATGCCGGCCTTGCAGGCCTTTTCGATGATGCCGTTGACCGCGGTCTCCGAGGCGGCGTCGACGGCGAGTACATCGACCTTCTTGAGGATCAGCTCGGCGATCTGGCTGTTCTGCTGCGCCACCGAGCCGTCACCGTTCATGATGATGTAATCGGCGATTTGGCCACCCGCCTTGGCTTCCTTGGCCGAGGCCTCGAACGCCTCCACCATCTGGTGGCGCCAGGTGTTGCCGTAATAGGCGTTGGCGAGCGCGATCACCGGTTTGTCCGACGATGCCATCGCCGGTAAAACAGAAACACTGGCCAGCGCGGCGCCGACAAGCGCCGCCACAATTGAAAACTTCATGATTTCTCCTCCCAAAAACCGGCCGACCTGGATCGGCTCGTCTGTCACTCCGTAATGCTGTCTCTTCCGAAAGACACCATACCAGCTACATGTTATACCAGCATACCAAATAGGCAAGCCGCTCGGAACTTCATTTGATTGCGTCGACAGGGCAACGCGCGCCCGCCGGGTTTTCTTTCTCATCCCTGGCAGCCGGTCGGGGCGACCATGTTGCCATCATGCGCCGCGTTGAGATTGGCCACACTGGACGCTAGGTCATCATATATGTAATGTCAATCACAGCGGGGACCTTGCCTGTCCGTGCGACTCGGGGTCGATTGCGTCGAGAAACGATCAGGAGAGATGCGGATGGAACCGGTCCAGAAGAAGAAATTGTATGTCGAGGTTCTCGATCGGCTGATGGCGGCGATCTCGACGTCCGAATTTCCGCCTGGTTCCCAATTGCCGTCGGAAAAGGAATTGATGACGATGATCGGCGTCGGACGGCCGTCGATCCGGGAGGCGATGCTGACGCTGCAACAGATGGGGCTCATCAGGATTTCGCACGGCGAACGCGCGCGCGTCATCAACCCGACGCCGGAGGTGATCGTCGATCAGGTCTCAGCGGCTATGGTCATGATGCTGGCGACGAACTCTCGCGGGCTTGAAGACCTAAAGGAAGTCAGGCTCTTGCTGGAAACTGGCCTGGTCCGGATCGCCACCCGACGTGCAACGGCCAAGAGCCTGGAACGGCTTGCCGAGACCTTGCGCCATCTGCGCGAGGCAAAGGGCGACCAGGCTCGGTTTGTAACCGCCGACATGGAATTCCACGCCGTCATCGCTGAAATGAGCGGCAATTCGATGATCGCGGCCGTGGCCAAGGGCATGCTCGAATGGCTGTCGCGCTTCAAGCGCGATCTCGTGGCGGTGAAAGGCGCCGAGCGTCTGACGGTCGAGGAGCACGAACGCATCTACAAGGCGATCGCCGGCGGCGACGCCGAAGGCGCCAGCGCCGCCATGGCGGACCATATAGGCCGCGCCAATGAACTCTATTCGAAACTGGCCGGCAGCGACGGCGGGAGCTGACAGCCGCAAAATTTCTTGATCGAGAAAACTCATGTGATGACATGATATCTTTTTGATGCTATCGCTCCCGCCATGAAGTTCATTCCAGCCGGGAAGCCTGCATTGACCGGTCGCCTTAACGCCACCTACCTGATCGAAACCCGCTATCCCATGGAGGTCGCCGCGGCCGCGATGGCGGGTGAGCAATCGAGCGGGACATTCCGTCCCATCCCTGGGGAGACGCCGGAACTGCTGCTCAGATTCGGCGCGCGCGTCGAATTCATCGAGGATCTTGGCGAGGTCGATGGCGAGGCGTTGCCGTTTTCGCGCGCGCCCCGAGATACGGCGGCCGTCAGGCCGCGCCGGGCCAAAGTGGGTCTTTCCTGGAACGTCGAGAACATGGGCACCGTGCTGGCTTCGGTCTGGTCGACGGTTCTCGGCAATCTGTTCGAGCTGCATCATTTCTCGGCCATGCGTCTGCTCGACGTCAGCTTTCCCGATGTCTTCGCTAATGCCTATCGGGGGCCGGCTTTCGCTGTCGAAGGCACGCGTCGTCTGACCGGCGTCACGGGACGGCCGCTGGTCGGCACCATCGTCAAACCGAGCGTCGGTCTTACGCCAGCGGAGACCGCGACCCTGGCCGATACGCTGATCTCATCTGGCCTCGACTTCATCAAGGACGACGAACTGATGGGAGATCCCCCGCATTCGCCGTTCGAACAGCGGTTCGAGGCGGTCATGGCTGTCATCGACCGGCACGCCGACAGGACCGGGCGCAAGGTCATGTACGCGGCCAACATTTCCGGGGACATCGACGCCATGCGCCGCCAGCTTGATCTGATCGAGCGCCGTGGCGGCACCTGCGCCATGCTGGTCCTGAATTCCGTCGGCCTGTCGGGTGTCGTCGAGATGCGCCGGCATTCCGCCGTTGCGCTTCACGGCCATCGGGCGGGCTGGGGCCTCTTCAGCCGTTCTCCTGATCTCGGCATGAGCTATCTCGCCTACCAGAAATTCTGGCGCCTGGCCGGCATCGACCACATGCACGTCAACGGGTTGTCCAACAAATTCTGCGAGCTCGACGGTTCGGTGATGGCATCCGCCCACGCCTGCCTCACTCCGATGTTCGGCCGGGCCGACCGTCCCGATACGGTGATGCCGGTGTTTTCGTCTGGACAGACCGCGGTGCAGGCGGGCGAGACCTATGAAAGGCTCGGCTCGAACGATTTCATCTATTGCTGCGGCGGCGGGATCATGGCGCATCCAGGCGGTCCGGCCGCCGGCGTTCAAAGCCTGCACGATGCTTTCGAAGCCGCGGCGGCAGGCATTCCCGCGCGCGACTACGCCGCCACGCGTCCGGAGCTCGAGGCCGCGCTGCAAGCGTTCGGCTGAATCTGCGTCATCGGCGCGCCATCAAGATAAAATGGGAGAAGAGATATGAGGATATCCGTAGCGGTGCTTGGAGCAGGCGGGAAGATGGGCTTCCGCGTGACACGTAAGCTGATCGAAGCGGGCTACGATGTCCGCGCCGTGGAGATCGGAGAGGCCGGCCGCAAGCGGCTGGGAGAAGCTGATATCGCCGCCGTCGCCATGGAGGAAGGCATTCCCGGAGCCAAAGTGGTGGTCATGGCCCTGCCGGACAACATCATCGGCCAGGTGACGCGGCAGGTCTCGCCGATGCTTGCCAAGGGCACCATGATCCTCGTTCTGGATGCCGCGGCGCCCTATGCCGGCGACCTGCCCGGCGATCGACCGGATCTCACCTATTTCGTCGGTCATCCCTGCCATCCGCCCTTGTTCGGCGACGAGACGGAGTGGGCCGCGCGTCGCGACTATCATGGCGGCATCGCCAGGCAGTCGATCGTCTGCGCCCTGATGCAGGGACCCGAAGAGGACTACGCGCTTGGCGAGGAGGTGTGTAAGGCAATGTGGTCGCCGATCATCGACAGCCACCGGGTGACGGTCGAACAGCTGGCAATCCTGGAGCCCGGCCTGTCCGAAATGGTCGCCATGCCTTTCGTCGACACGATGGTCGAGGCCGTCGAGGAGTGCGAGCGCAAATACGGCATTCCAAGGCAGGCCGCGCTCGACTTCCTGATCGGTCATCTAAATGTCGAGATCGCCATGTGGTTCGGCTTCTCGCCGAAAGTGCCGTCCGACGCCGCTCTGCGCCTGATGCGCTTCGCCAAGGGCGTCGTGGTCCGTGACGATTGGCGCGAGGCACTCTCGCCGGCCAAGGTGAAGGAAGCCTCGGAACTGATCGTCTACGGCAAGGGAGCCTGAGCCCTGCCTTCGCGGATCGTATCGGTATCGACCGCTCTCTTCGACGGCTATTCCATCGATTTCGCCATCGAGGAGATTGCCGCTGTGGGTGTCCATGTCGAGCCGGCCTTTATCAGCGGCTATGTCGATTTCGACGAGGATATGTTTGCCGAGGCGCAGGCATTGAAGCTGCGCCGGACGGCGCAAAATGCCGGGCTTGGCATCAACGCCGTGTCGGCTCATCTCGACCTGTCGGGGCCCGATGCGATCGAAGCGTTGTCCCGGCGGATCGGCTTTGCCGCCGGGCTTGGCGCTTCGTTCCTGATCACCAATACCGGTTCGGCGAGAAACAGCGCGGCTATCCGCGCGACGATCGATGCCGTTCTGCCGCGGCTGGAACAGGCTGATGTTGTTATGGCGCTCGAGAACCCCGGGCATGGGAGCGGCGATCTGCTCGGCAGCGCTCAATCAGGGGCAAGCTTCGTCCGCGATATCGGATCGCCGTACGTCCGCCTGAACCACGATGCCGGCAACGTCTTCACCTACAGCGGCGAGACGATGCAGCCGGCTCAAGATATCGCTGATGCCATCGATACGGTTGGACATGCTCATCTGAAGGATGTCGTCAGCACCGGGGCGGGGTGGGCGTTCTGCGCCATCGGCGACGGCTCTGTCGACTATGCATCCTACTGGGCCGTGTTGCCCGCCACGCTGCCAGTCAGCATCGAATTGCCGTTGCGGCTGCAGCGCCCGCGGCGCAGTGATCCCCAGCGGCGAAGCACGCCGGTGGATATCGGCACCATTCGCGGCGCCTTGCGGCGCTCGCTGGAATTCGTGAACGCGCTGGACAACGCCGAGTTCTGAGCGCGGCCCGACTACCCCCGCTCGGGGAACATCGCCTTCAGCCCTTCGCGCGACGCCTTGGCGACGCCGCGTTCGGTGATCAACCCGGTGACCAGCCGCGCCGGCGTCACGTCGAAGGCGGGGTTTGCCGCAGGCGTTGCTTCGGGCGAGACGCGTACCTGGGCGATCTCGCCGCTCGCTGTCTTGCCCCACACCAGCGAAACCTCGTCGCCGGAGCGTTCCTCGATCGGGATTTCGGCAAGTCCGTCGCCCACCGTCCAGTCGATGGTCGGCGAAGGCAGCGCGACGTAGAACGGCACGTCGTTGTCCGCGGCGGCGAGTGCCTTCAGATAGGTGCCGATCTTGTTGCAGACGTCGCCGTCGGCGGTGGTGCGGTCGGTGCCGACGATGACCATGTCGATTGCGCCGCGTTGCATCAGATGGCCGCCGGCATTGTCGACGATCAGCGTGTGCGGCACGCCGTGGCCGGCCATCTCCCAGGCGGTGAGTTGGGCGCCCTGGTTGCGTGGGCGTGTTTCATCGACATAGACATGGACCGGAATGCCGGCTTCGACAGCGAGGTAGATCGGTGAAGTGGCTGTCCCGTAGTCGACCGTCGCCAGCCAGCCGGCATTGCAGTGGGTGAGGATATTGACCGTCTCGCCCGGCTGCTTGCGCGCCGCGATATCCTTGATGATGGCGAGACCGTTCTCGCCGATGGCGCGGTTGAGCCCGACATCCTCGTCGGCGATCTCGTTGGCACGCCGGTAGGCGGCCGCGGCGCGTTCACCAAGCGGCAACGGCCGCAGGAAACGGCGCATCTCGTCAAGCGCCCAGCGCAGGTTGATTGCCGTTGGCCTGGTATCGTGCAGTACCTCCCACACAGTGTCGAGCGCTTCGTCGGATGCATCATCCGTCATCTGCATGGCGACGCCATAGGCCGCGGTGACCCCGATCAGAGGTGCGCCACGCACCCACATGTCGCGGATCGCGGTGGCGACGCCGGCGACAGTGACGAGCTTCTCGATGCGGAATTCATGTGGCAGCCAGCGTTGGTCGATGATCTCCACCGAGCGGCCGTCCTCGCTGAGCCAGATGGTCCGGTAGTGGCGGTCGCCGACGTTCAAATGCTGTTCTCCTGTTCGATAAGCGCGGCCAGATTATTGATCTCGTCGATGCTGTGGATCTGGCGCCGGTTGACGGCGATGTGGCGGCCGAATTTCAGTGCCTTCGCCTCACAACTGGCGCGCAGATCTTCATCGGCAATGGTCTCGAAGTCGGCATTGTGGGCGAGGCCAAGGATGCGCCTGTGCACCTCGATGCCGGCAAAACCGAGCAGATCGTCCCAGATCTGGTGCAGGACGTTGTCGAGCGCCTGCTCGGCGCCCAGCCGGTCGCCCTGATCCTCGAACAGGCTTTTTTGATAGAGCATGCCGGTGCGCTCGGTGTGCCATAACAGCGAGAACTCGGCGCGGAACACCGCCCAGGTTTCAGCCGTGACGCCGAGCAGATAGGCGCGCATGGCGTCGCGCTTCCCGTTCTGCTCATGCCCGCGCTGCGAGAAGAACGACATCCAGAAATTGGCGAGCAGCATGCCGACATCGAAGGCCATCGGACCGTAGAAGGCGAACTCCGGATCGATCATCCGCGTTTCCTGATCGGTGACCATGATCGAGCCGGAATGCAGGTCGCCATGCAGCAGCGTCTCGGCATTGGCGGCGAACATATGNTTCAGCCGCTGCGCCTCCACCTTGAGGTCGCGGTCGGCGCGCAGTTCGGCGACCAGCCCGTCGAGCTGCGGACTGGTGTGGCGGTTCATCTTGGCGTCGAAATAGGGGTCGGAAAACACCAGGTTCTCGGTGATGTCGCAAAGCTCGACATTGTCGGCGAACAGCGCCAAATCCGCCTTGCGGTCCTTGGTCACCATCGACAGGTCGGAACCGCGAAACAGCGTGCGGGCCATGAACAGACCGATATCCCTGGCAATGTTCGGCAACTGGCGCCCGTCGATCAGGGCGCGCCTGAGAATGATGTGTGGCGGCGCCAGATACTCCATGATGATCAGCGCCTGGACCTCGTCGAAGTAGTAGATCGCCGGCACCGAGCCCGGCGCGCGCGCCTCTTGCCGGGTCAGTGCATGGTATTCGAAGAAAGAACGTTTGAGCGGCAGCGGCCAGCTGTCGCCGACGAGGCGGACATAGGGCAGGGCCTGCTTGACGATGGCGCCGCCACTGGCGCCTTCGACGATGAACACCAGGTTGAGATTGCCGTCGCCGACCTCGCGAACTTTCCAGGCGCTGGTGTCCTTCCCGATCCTGGCACACAAGGCCTCGTTCGCGCCCAGACGTGTTGCGAGCGTCTCCACCGACAATGCTTCGAACGGCAAGTTCCCAGTCATTCTTGTCCCTCCCGCCTATGTGCTCCGATCATAGGGAGCCCTAGCGGCGGGGCCAAGCTAGGAAGCTGTCTGGCAATTGTCAATCGTGTTGACAATTGCCGACATTGACCATAGCGTCATCACCAGGGAGGAACGCATGGTCGGTAATGCCGTGTTCCGCGTAGAGGGACTGAGGAAATCCTTTGGCCGTAACGAGGTGCTTGGCGGCATCGCGCTGGACCTCCATGCCGGTGAAGTGACCGTGCTGATGGGCGCCAACGGCGCCGGCAAATCCACCCTCGTCAAGATCGTCAGCGGCGTTTACGAGCGTGGCGGCGGCGCCATGACGCTCGCCGGGGAGGACTTCGCGCCGAACACTCCGGCGGAAGCTATCCGCGCCGGCGTCGTCACCGTGCACCAGAACATCAATGACGGCGTCGTCGCCGACCTTGATGTCGCCACCAATCTCACGCTCGACAGGCTGAGCGGCCGGGGCGTGCCGACCCTGTTCAATCCCGCTCGCGTGCGCCGTGAGGCCAGGGCGGTCGCCGACCGCATGGGGCTGGCCATCGATTTGAAGGCGCGCGTCAGCGATCTTTCGCTGGCCGACCGCCAGATGGTGGCGATTGCCCGGGCGCTGGCGCACCAGCCGAAAGTGCTGATCCTCGATGAGCCGACCTCGTCGCTCTCCAGTGCCGAGGCCGACAGGCTGTTCGCGCTGGTCGACCGGCTGCGCGAGCAGGGCGTGGCGATCCTCTACATCTCGCACCGCATGTCGGACATCAGGCGGCTCGCGGATCGCATCGTCTCGATGCGCGACGGTGTCGTCTCCGGCGCCTTCGATACCAAGCCGCTCGACTATGAAGGCGCGGTCAACGCCATGCTCGGCCGCAAGATCCATCTCGACCGGATCGTGGCCAGGAGTTCCGCCAGGGCGGTCCTGAGCGTCGAAGGCCTGCGCATCGCGCAGGGCGCCAAGCCGATGTCGCTGACACTCGGCGATGGCGAGGTCGTCGCCATCACCGGCCTCGTCGGCGTCGGCAAGACCGCTCTTGCCGAAACGCTGTTCGGTGTGCGCCGGCCGCTCGCCGGCACCATGACGATGAACGGCAAGCCTTACGCGCCGCGCTCGGCTGGCGACGCGATCGCAGCCGGCGTGTTCCTCGTCGCCAAGGATCGTGCGACCAGCGGCATCGTCGACGGCTTCAACATCGAGCGCAATGTCAGCCTGCCCTTTCTGAAGCGCATGTCCAGTCTGAGTGTGCTCAGGGGCCGCCTCGAACGCGCCACCGCACGCAGGCAGATCGAGCAACTAGGCATCGTCTGCCGCTCCGAAAAGGACGAGATGTCGGCGCTGTCGGGCGGCAACCAGCAGAAGGTGATGGTCGCCCGCTGGATGGCGCAGAATGCCGCGCTGTTCATCCTCGACGAGCCGTTCCAGGGCGTCGACATTTCGGCCCGGCGCGATATCGCCGCCAAGCTGAGGGCAAGCGCCAATGGCCGCGCCACGCTTCTGTTCGTCACCGAACTCGACGAAGCGCTGGAGACGGCCGACCGCATCCTGGTGATGTCGGAGCACACGATCGTCGGCGAACACCGCAATGCCGATGTCGACCTCGACCGCCTGTTGGCCGAGGTTGCCGGTGGACCGCTGCACAGCGCTGCCTGAGCGTGGCGGCCGATGGAATTGGAATGGAGAGACCATGGCTTCGAGTTGGGTAAAAACGGCAGCGGCGCCGGGGTGCGCCGAATGACGCTGCGCGACTACGCCATCCGCTATGGGTTCATCGTGCTGCTGTTCGGATTGGTTGCCTATTTCGCGATCGCCGCCGACGGGTTCGTCTCGCCGCAAAGTGCCGTCTTCATCNCGTCTTCATCTTCCAGTCTGTCGCCATCACCGGCGTGCTGGCGCTCGGTGTCACCGCCACGCTTGTCGTCGGCGGCTTCGACCTGTCGATCGGTTCGGTCGCAACCTCGGCCATGATGGCGGCGGCCTACGTGATGGTGGTGCTGGAGCAGAATGCATTCGTGGCGGTCATCGTCTGCCTGTCGATCGGCGCCATTGTCGGCCTGATCAATGGCTGGCTGATCGTCTACATGCGCGTACCCGATCTCCTGGCGACGCTCGGCATGATGTTCCTGCTGGTCGGTCTGCAGCGCATCCCAACGGAAGGCCGCTCCATCGCCACCGGCATGACCATGCCCGATGGCTCGGTCGCCGGGGGCAAGTTCTCCGATGCCTTCCTGGCGCTTGGCCGCCACCGCTTCGACTTCTTCATCCCCAACCTCATCCCGGTCTCGGTCGTCGTGCTTCTGGTGCTGGCGGTGCTCATCTGGTTCTTCCTCGAATACACCCGCTTCGGCCGCATGATGTATGCGGTCGGCAGCAATGAGCGCGCCGCCGAACTCGCCGGCGCGCCTGTCAAGGCATACAAGATCTGGGCCTACGTTATTTCAGGCGTTTTTGCCTCGATCGGTGGCATTTTGCTCGCCGCCCGGCTTGGACGTGGCGACATCGCCTCGGGTAATAATCTGCTGCTCGATGCGGTTGCCGCGGCGCTGATCGGCTACGCGGTGCTCGGCGCCGCCAAGCCAAACGCTTTCGGAACCGCCATCGGCGCGCTGTTCGTCGGCATCTTGCTGCAAGGCCTGACAATGATGAACGCGCCCTACTACACGCAGGATTTCGTCAAGGGCGTGGTTCTGGTCGTCGCCCTTGTCTTCACCTTTGCCCTTTCGGGCAGGGGCAGGAACTAGCATTCGGCCGGACAGGATTTTGGGTTCAACAAAAAGTGGAGGAAAACAAGGTGAACATCACAAGAAGACTTCTGGGGAAAGTGGCGCTCGGGCTCGCCGGCGCAACCATGCTGATGCAGGGGGCATTTGCCGCCGACAAGCCGGCGCCGTTCGACAAACCTGGCGTGAAGATCGCGCTGGTCCGCTATCTCTCGACCGGCGACTTCTTCCAGGCCTATCTGTCGGGCGTCGAGGCGCAGTCGAAGGCGCTCGGTATCGACCTGCGCGTGCTCGACAGCCGCCAGGACGCCGCCCTTCAGTCCGACATGGTCGATCAGGCCATCGCGCTCGGCGTGCAGGGCATCATCATCCAGCACGGCCTGACGGAATCTATGAAGGACGCCGCCCAGCGCGCCGTCGACGCGGGCATCAAGGTGGTGGCATTCGACGTCAATGTCGAAAACCCCAAGATCCCGCAAATCGAACAGTCGGACAAAGACCTGGCACGGCTGGCGCTTGAACAGGCAGTCAAGGACAATGGCGAGAGCTGGAATGCCGGCTATGTCTATGTCGCCGGCATCGCGCCGCTCGACCGCCGCAACGAGACCTGGGTAGACGTCAAGAAAAAGCATGCCGGCATCAAGGAAGCCGCCATGTTCGGCACGCTCGACAATCCGATCGCCAACTCCGTCGCCAACCAGGCGCGCTCGGTCCTGTCGGCACACCCCGACATCAACGTGATGTTCGCGCCCTATGACGAGTTCGCCAAGGGCGTGAAGATCGCCGTCGACGAAGCCGGCCTGAACAAAAAGATCAAGATCTATTCGGCCGACATTTCGACGTCCGACATCGCGGCGATGCGCGAGCCCGACAGTGCCTGGGCGGCAACCGCCGCCACCAACCCGGCCGTCGTCGGGCAGGTCTCGGTGCGCGCCCTGGCGCAACTGCTCGCCGGCGAAGATCCCGGCCACAACGTGATCGTGCCGCCGACGCTGATCACCCAACAGGAGCTGATCGACAAGGACATCAAGAACATGGAAGACTTGTCGGCCAAGCTGCCGCAGTTCGCCCATGCCGACGTCGCCATGCCGGCCTGGATGCCGAACCCCAACGCGAAGTAGGTTTCGCTGCAAGCGATAAGGCTAACAACTGAGAGCCGCCTGCAGCAATTGTTGCAGGCGGCTTTTCTATCGAAGACTGTCTTCACTCACGGAACAGGTCGGAATGCGAACCGGTACCAGCAAGCTGCAATTCGTCGCCGACAACGCGGTTCTTGCAAACCTACCGTAGCGCCGCCGCTATGTTGCCGCCGTCGACCGTCGTCACATCAGCGGTCGTCCGGTCGGCCAATGCATGGTGCAGGAAGGCCTGCGCCACATCCTGCGCCGTTACTTCCTGGCCGAGCAGATTGCCGGACATGTATTCCTTCTCCGACACGCCGCGCGCGCCGGAGCGGCTGGCGATCATGGCGTCGGTCAACAGGCCCGAGCGGATGCGGTCGGCGTTGACGGCGTTGGAGCGGATGCCATGGGCGCCGTAGTCGAGCGCGTATTGCCTTGACAGGAACAGCGTCGCCGCTTTCGGCACGCCATAGGCGCCGAATTTTGGACCCGGATTGACCGCCTGCTTGGAGGTGTTGAACAGGAGTGCGCCTCCGGTGCCCTGTTCCAGCATGATCCGCACGGCGTTCTGCGCTGCCGACTGGTGGGCGAAGAAATTGAGCTCGAAGCTCTTGCGCAGCAGCGTATCGTCAAGCTCGCCGATGCGGCCTTCCCAGGCAGCACCCGCATTGGACACCAATATGTCGACGCCGCCGAAGACGGCGACCGCCTTGTCGAAGGCGGCACGCATCTGGTCCGGGTCGGTGATGTCGGCGCCGACGCCAATCGAATTGTTGCCGGCTTTCTTGGCGGCATCAGCGGCCTTTTCGGCGTCGAGATCGACGACGACGGCATGAGCGCCATTGTCGGCGAACAGTTTTGCGGTCGCCGCACCAATTGCACCGGCGCCGCCGGTGATCAGCATCACTTGGCCGGTCAGCGGCTTCGGCTTGTTGGAGGCAAGCTTGGCCTGTTCCAGCGACCAGTATTCGAGCGGGAACAGGTCGGCCTTGGATAGCGGGTGGAAACGGCCGACGGCCTCGGCGCCGCGCACGGCCTCGATCCACATCTCGCCAACGTCCGAGGCGATCCTTGCGTCCTTCAGCGTGCGGCCGTGGCCGAACATGCCGAGCCCCGGCACCAGCGTCAGCCGGGGCATCGGATCGAGCATGGTGCGCTTGACGTCGTCGAGCGCGTCATTGGTCTCGAAATAGGCGCGGTAATCCTTGGCGAAAGCGTCGACATGGTTCTGGATTACGGCCTTGTAGTCGCCGATCTTGTCGGCGTCGGGCGCTGGCACGGCCATCGGCCCGGTCTTGATGCGGATCGACAGATCCGGCGTCGACACGCCGCGTCCTGCATAGTCGGCGATCTCTGCAGAACTGATGAAATCGACGATCGCGTCCGAGGTGCGGAAGTCAGAGATCATGCGGTCGAAGCGACCTTCGCCGCGTGGCGCCGCTACAGCGCCGCGCAGCATGGGCGCGATCGCCGCCGGTGACGCTAGCCTTGCCGGCAATGCCGCCTTTGCAGCCTTCGGCTTGGCATGCTCGGCCACATAAGCCTCGGCTACGTTCACATAGTGGATCATCCGATCATAGGCCTGCCTGGCATCCTCGCCGAAAGTGAAGATGCCGTGCTTGTCGAGGATCAGGCCTTCTACCGTCGGGTCGGCGTCGAACACATCGGCGGCCGCCTTGGCGAGATCGAAGCCTGGCATGATGTAGGGCACATAGCCCATTTGTGCTCCGAACACCTTTGCCACCAGCGGCTTGCTGTCTTCCTGGTCGACGATGGCCAGGATGGCGGTGGAGTGGGTGTGGTCGACGAATTTATGCGGCAGGAAGGCATGTAGCAGGGTCTCGACCGAAGGGTTGGGCGAGGCGGGGTCGATCAGGTTGGCCCGCTGCAACGCGACCATGTCCTCGTCGGAAAGCCTGTCCAGCTTGCGCGCCTTGAGCAGGGCGCCCATCTTGACGGCGGGCAGGCCCTGCGGCTCGATGACGGCCATGTCCCAGCCGCTGCCCTTGACGCACAGCACGTCCCATTCGTCGCCGACGAGGTCGGTCGCCTTGATTTTGCAGGAGGTGTTGCCGCCGCCATGCAGGACCAGTTGTGGCACACCGCCCAGAAGCCGCGTCGTGTAGACGCGCAAGGCGAGGTCGCGGCCGACGCCCTTCTTCGCATAATCGGCAACGAGTTTTTCGGCCGCGTCGTCGTTCCACAGATTCTTCATGTTCGTTTCGTCCAGTTGCTATCTTTGATGGTGAACAGGAATGCCGCAACGCCTTGATGACAAATGCGTCGGCAAAGCGTTGGTTTTCAGGATGCCTTTTCTGCTGACATTCCGGCATGATCGAGCAGCCGCTGCGCCATATGCGCGCCGACCACCAGATGCGTGCAGAGGCCGCCGGCGATCGCCGCGAGCAGCGGCTCGAACTTGCTGTCTTCCTGCACGACCATCAGCCGCTTCCCGATAACGCGCAGTGAAGCAAGCCCCGCCGAGATGACCCGCCGGTTGTAGCTGCAGTCGAGCAACTCGCCACCGGCATCGATGATCTGCCCGGCAATAACACCCGCGGCACCTTCCCTGCGCAGCGCCGCCATCTCGGCCGCCGTCAGCGCGCCGCACTTCACCAGATGGCTGTCGGCATCGACCGCGCCGATGGAGTAGAGCGCAAGATCGCAGTCGCTGATCCCGGCAAGCTGGTCGCGGATCACAGGTTCGGCGCGCAGGCCTTGCGCCAGTTCCTCGGTCGACAGCACCAGGGGCGCGTAGAAGTTGAGGCCCTTGGCATTGAGCCGTCGCGCGATTTCCATCGTGCATTGATCGGGACGGTAGGAATACGGCGCGCCGAGATTGCCGCAGAGCTGCACCACGGTGACGTCCTGCAGGTCGGCATAGGACATGATGTCGGCGATGGTGTAGACGGTGCGGCCCCAGGCGACGCCGATGCGGTCGCCTTTCCCGACGAGTTCCAGGAAAACGCTTGCCGCCAGCACCGCGATATCGGTCGAGGGGTCGGCGAGATAGGCGTTCTCAGGCGCGATCCAGACGGCGTCGAGCTTCAGGGCGTCTTCCAGCCTGCGCGCCATGACGTCGTCCGTGAAGAGTTGCGTCGAGGTCGAGATGTTGACGATGCCTGTCTCACGCGCCTTGCGCAGATACATGGCGACGGAAGCGCGCGAAATGTTGAGTTGATTGGCCACTTCGTCCTGGCGAAGCCCATGGGCATAGTAAAGCCAGGCCGCCTTGTGGATGAGCTGTTCTGCCGGTCGGATCGCCATGCCGCCTCCTTGGCTGACATTAGTCACGGCTCTCGACAAAAGTCAAATTTGGACAAACATGAAGAGATCTCATGCTGGCGCGGCACAATCGAGATTCCCATTCTAGCAAGTCGGTGCAGGATAGCATTCTCAGCCCTTCAGGGGGGATAGCGTGACGACGAGTGTAAGGTTAGAAAGCTCGAAAAGAGTTTGGGGAGAATGGGATGGCCAATCCCTACGAACAGGATCTCGACAGGAACGCCGCCAACCACCAGCCACTGACGCCGCTCACCTATCTGGAGCGCGCGGCAAGAACCTATCCCGACCATGTCGCCATCATCCATGGCAGTCAGCGCATCAGTTACCGCGGTTTCTGGCGCCGTTCGTTGAAGCTCGCCTCTGCCCTGCACAAGCATGGCATCGGCAAGGGCGACACGGTGACGGTCATGCTGTCGAACACGCCGCCGATGCTGGAGGCGCATTTCGGCGTGCCGATGACCAAGGCGGTGCTGCACTCGCTCAACACGCGTCTCGACGCCGCCGTCATCGCCTTCCAGCTCGACCATGCCGAGACCAAGGTGCTGATCGTCGATCGCGAGTTTTCCAGCGTGGTGCGGGAAGCGCTCGGTCTGGCCGGGGTCAAACCGCTGGTCATCGACTACGACGATCCCGAATACGCCACCGACGCGCCCTATCCGAAAGGCGAGCGGGTCGGCACGGTGGACTATGAGGCCTTTGTCGCCAATGGCGACGAGGCGTTCGCCTGGTCGATGCCCGACGACGAATGGGATGCGATCTCGCTCAATTATACGTCGGGCACCACAGGCAATCCCAAAGGCGTCGTCTACCATCACCGAGGTGCTGCGTTGATGGCCTACACCAACACCATCCATGCCGGCATGGCCAAGCACGCGGTCTATCTCTGGACCTTGCCGATGTTCCACTGCAATGGCTGGTGTTTTCCCTGGACGCTCGCCGTCCAGGCCGGCACCCATGTCTGCCTGCGCTGGGTGCGACCGAAGCCCATCTTTGACGCTATCGCCGATCATGGCGTCACCCATTTGTGCGGGGCGCCGGTGGTCATGTCGGTGCTGGTCAACGCCAGGGACGAGGACAAGCGCGCGTTTGCGCAAACCGTAACCTTCAACACGGCCGCCGCCCCGCCGCCCGAAGCCGTGCTGTCGGGCATGGCCGATGCCGGCTTTGCCGTCACTCATCTCTACGGCCTGACAGAGACGTATGGTCCCGCAGTCGTCAACGAATGGCATAATGGCTGGGACGCACTCGACAAAGGGGCGAGGGCGGGCAAGAAGGCACGACAGGGCGTGCGCTATGCCGCGCTCGAAGGCCTGACGGTAATGGATTCGGAGACCATGGCCGAGACGCCCGCCGATGGCAAGACCATCGGCGAGGTGATGTTTCGTGGCAACATCGTCATGAAGGGTTATCTGAAGAACCGCAGGGCGACTGACGAGGCTTTCGGCGGCGGCTGGTTCCACTCTGGCGATCTCGGCGTCATGCACCCGGATGGCTATATCCAGCTCAAGGACCGCTCCAAGGACATCATCATCTCCGGGGGCGAGAACATTTCCTCGATCGAGGTCGAGGAAGCGCTCTACAAGCATCCTGCCGTCGCCTCCTGCGGCGTCGTGGCGCGCCGTGACGACAAATGGGGCGAGGTGCCTGTCGCGTATGTGGAACTGAAGCCGGGCAAGGAGGCGAGCGAGGCCGAGATCATCGAGCACTGCCGGACGCTGCTCGCCCGCTTCAAAGTGCCGAAAGCGGTGATCTTCGCTGAGATACCGAAGACCTCGACCGGCAAGATCCAGAAGTTCCGGCTGCGGGAAATGGCCAAGGTCGGCTGAAGCCCCCCGGCGGTCTTCGAGAGAATATTTTCAATGGCCCGCATCCTGAGCGCGCCTTGTGACATCTACTAGATGTCACCATTTGTCACCTATCGTACGCGTACATCGAATCGGTGTTGACACCCTGCTCATTTGGATTTACGAGTGATGAAAATCGAAATTCGTCACTCGTTATTTGACAGAGAGCTAATGTCCGAAGCCGCCAACATCGTCGCCGACGTCGCCCGACAGGAAAATGTAACGCGCATTCTCGATTGCGCCGAGCGCCTGTTCCGGCACTATGGCTACGGCAAGACCAATGTCGCCGACATCGCCCGTGAACTCGGCATGTCGCCGGCGAACATCTATAGGTTCTTCGCTTCCAAGGTCGAAATCCACCAGGCCGTATGTGGCCGGATGCTCGGCGCCAGCTACAAGATGGCGTACGAGATCATGCACCTGCCGATCAGCGCCGAGGAGCGGCTGCGTCGTTATGTGCATGCACAGTACAAGCTGACGATGGAGGTCATGCTCGACGACCAGAAGGTCCACGAGATGGTCATCGTCGCGCTCGAGCGGGACTGGGGCGTGATCGACAAGCATGTCGACAGCATTCACGATCTCTTCGCCGAGGTGATCGGCGAGGGCATCGAGGCCGGCGAGTTCAGAAAGCAGGACCCGGTTACCGCATCGCGGTGCTTCGGTGCCGCCACCGTCATCCTGTGCCATCCGCAGATGGTGGCGCAGTGCCTCGCCAAGACCAATCGGGCAATGCCCGACGACCTCATCGATTACGCCATCAGAGCCTTGAAATAGCCGCCGCCAGCCGGTGCCGGTGTCGACAGTCCGTCTCCAGTCGGGAGTACCAAGATGTTTTTGCCCAGTTCCATCCTTCGCAAGCTGCCGGCTGCCGGCCTGATCGTCGCGTCGCTTGCGCTCGCCGCCTGCTCGCAGGAAAAAGCCGAGGTGACGGACATCGTCCGCCCGGTCAAGGTCGTCGAGATCGCCCAGGCGCATGACACCCGCACGCTGTCCTATTCCGGATCGGTGCGCGCCCGCACCGAGAGCACGCTGGGTTTCCGGGTCAATGGCAAGATCACCGAGCGTCTCGTCGACATCGGCCAGCACGTGGCGCCTGGCGACGTGCTCGCCCGCATCGATCCCTCCGACTATGACCTGTCGGTCAAGAGCGCGCAGGCAGCACTCGATGCCTCCGAACGGCAGGTCGAGACGGTCGAACTCGCCCGCAAGCGCGCCGAACAGCTTTTCGCCAAGAATTTCGCGCCGAAATCGCAGCTCGAACAGGCGACACTGACCTACGACCAGGCAGTCGCCACGCGCGACTCCGCCCGCTCGACGCTTGCCCAGGCCAGGAACCAGGTCGGCTATACCGACCTCAAGGCCGACAGGGATGGCATCGTCACGGCGGTAAACGCCGATGTCGGCCAGGTGGTCGGCTCGGGCACGCCCGTGGTCACCGTCGCGGTCGACGGTGAAAAGGAAGTGCTGATCGCGGTTCCGGAAATGGAGATCGCCGAGTTCAAGCCGGGCAAGGACGTCAAGGCGGGCTTCTGGTCGGACGATCGGCTGAAGCTCGGTGGCAAGGTTCGTGAGGTCGCCGGCAGCGCCGATCCGCAGTCGCGCACCTTTGCCGTCCGCGTCAGCCTGCCCAACGACCCACGCGTGCTGCTCGGCATGACCGCCAATATCGAAGCGTCGGCGGCTAACGAAAAGCAGCTCGTGTCCATCCCGCTCAGTGCGCTGGCCGAGAAAGACAGCCAGTCAATCGTCTGGACGGTCGATCGTGACGCCGACACCGTCCATGCCCGTTCGGTCAAGGTCGCAGAGTTCGCCCCCGACGGCGTGCGTGTCGCGGAGGGATTGAAACCGGGTGACGTCGTGGTCGCCGCCGGTACGCAGTTCATGACCGAGAACCTGAAGGTGAAACTCCCTGGCGGCACCGCACAGCAGTCCGCCTCGGCCGAGGGCGACGAAGCCAGCCAGTTGCGCTGACGACAGACAGGTCGGCCGCGCGTTCCCGCGGCCGCGGGTTTCCGGGCGGCGTGCCCGAAGGTCGAGACGTCAAGGCCGATGTACCCCCCGCATCGATCCTCGCGTCCCACCGCGATGAGTGTCTCTCCGCTCGAGAGCAACGCCGCCCGGAAGCCAGTATCGAACGCAGATGATTTCGTTCCGTGCGCCGCGCTTCCTAGAAGCCCCTTTTCGAAGCGCCGGCACCCAAGCAAAGTGGACCACCACCGATGACGACCCCCACTGAAGAAAAGCGGCCCTTCAACCTGTCGCGTTGGGCCATCGGCCATCCCTCCATCGCACGGTTCCTGTTCGGGCTGATCATCATCGCCGGCGCGCTCGGCTTGATGCGCATGGGCCAGAAGGAGGATCCCGACTTCACCTTCCGCGTCATGGTCGTGCAGGCGATCTGGCCGGGCTCCTCGATCCAGGAGATGGAGGACCAGGTCGTCAACAAGATCGAGCGCAAATTGCAGGAGACGCCGCATCTCGATTTCGTGCGTTCCTTCACCCGCGCCGGCAGCGCCATCATCACCGTCCAGATCAAGGGTGACACCAACGCCGCCGAAGTGACGGATGCTTTCTACCAGGTGCGCAAGAAGGTCGGCGATATCCAGGGGGATCTGCCGCAGGGCCTGCTCGGCCCGTATTTCAACGACGAGTTCGGCGACACGTTTATCACCCTGCATTCGATCAGCGGGGACGGCTTCTCCTTTCCCGAATTGAAGAAGTTCGCCATCCAGGCGCGCGATATGCTTTTGACGACGCCCGGCGTCGAAAAGGCCGTCATCATCGGCGACCAACCGGAAAAGCTCTATATCGATGTCTCGTCCAAGGCGCTGGCCGAACGCGGCCTGACGCTGACCGACCTGCAGAACGCGATCAAGGGCCAGAACAATGTCGACCCCTCGGGTTCAGTCGATACCGGCGTCAATTCGGTGCGCATCTCGGTTGAAGGCGACGTCGCCAAGGCGGCCGACATCCGCGAACTGCGCCTGCGCGCCGGCGGCCAGGTTACCCGGCTGGGTGACATCGCCACCGTCACTTCGGGCCTGGAGGACCCCTTCCAGCGCAAATACCGCTTCAATGGCCACGACAGCGTGCAGCTTGGCGTGGTCATGGCCAAGGGTTTTAAAGTCACCGATGTCGGCAAGGATGTCGAGGCGACCTACAAGCGCTTCGAGGAGGCGCTGCCCTATGGCGTTTCGGTCGACCAGATTTCCGACCAGCCGGGCGTCGTCACGGACGCCGTCAGCGAATTCATGCATGCGCTCGGCGAAGCGCTGCTGATCGTGCTCGTCGTCTCGTTCCTGTCGATCGGCTGGCGCTCGGGGCTGGTCATCGCCATCGCCATACCGCTGGTGCTCGCCGCCACCTTCGCCATCATGTACGAGATCGGCATCGACCTGCAGCGCATTTCGCTGGGCGCTCTGATCATCGCGCTCGGCCTGCTTGTCGACGATGCCATGATCGTCGTCGAGATGATGGAGCGCAAGCTCGAGGAGGGGCTGGTCAAGATCGAGGCGGCGAGCTTCGCCTATTCATCGACCGCCTTCCCGATGTTGACCGGCACACTGATCACCACCGCCGGCTTCATACCGGTCGGGTTCGCTGCTTCGACGGCTGGCGAATATGTGCGCACCTTGTTCTATGTCGTCGGCATCGCGCTGATCGTGTCGTGGTTCGTGGCGGTCTATTTCACGCCCTGGCTCGGCTATATGATCCTGAAGCAGCGCAAGCATGCCGGCAGCCATCACGACGCCTTCGATACAGGCTTCTATCGTCGGCTGCGCGCCACGGTCAGCTGGGCCGTGCGCCATCGCATCATCGTTTTGGTGATGACGCTGGCGACCTTCGGCACCAGCCTTTGGGCGTTCCAGTTCATCCCGCAGAATTTCTTCCCGCAATCGTCGCGGCCCGAAATTCTCGTCGACCTCTGGCTGCCGGAAGGCACCAGCATCAAGGAGGTCGAGGCGCAGGCCAAGGCCCTGGAAGCCAAGGTGATGGACGACAAGGACAAGCGTTTCATCGCCACCTATATCGGCGAGGGCGCCCCGCGCTTCTTCCTGCCGCTCGACCAGCAACTGCGCAACCCGAACTTCGCCCAGATGCTAGTCATGGCCAATGACGAGCCGGCGCGCGAGCGGCTGATCGTCAAGCTGCGCACGGTTCTGGCTCAGGACTTCCCCTCGATCCGTGCCAAGGTCGACCGCCTGTTCCTCGGACCGCCGACCGGCTGGCCCGTGCAGATGCGCGTCATGGGTCCGGACCGCCAGGAGGTGCGCCGCATCGCCGACCAAGTGAAGGCGAAGTTCCGGCAGGATCCCCTGCTCGGCGCCGTCCATGACGACTGGCTGGAGCCCGTTCCGGCGATGAAGCTGGTCATCGATCAGGACCGCGCCCGTGCGCTCGGCGTCACCTCGCAGCGCATCCGCCAGATGCTGCAGGCGACGATGTCCGGCGCGCCGCTCGACGATTTCCGCGACGGCGAGGAGACGGTGTCGATCGTCGCCCGCGAGCCGGATGCCAGCCGCAGCCTGCTGTCCTCGGTGGACTCGGTCTATATCCCGACCGATTTCGGCGGCTTCGTGCCGCTGTCGCAGGTGGCCAAGGTGGTGCCTGTGCTGGAGCAAGGCATCGAGTGGCGCCGCGACCGCCTGCCGACGATCAGCGTGCGCGCCACCTTGCCAGACGGCGTGCAGTCAAACGATGTCGTCACCAAGATGTACAAGGACATGCAGGGCCTGCGTGATGGCCTGGCGCCCGGGTACAAGATCGAGATCCAAGGCGGGGCCGAGGATTCGGCCGAAAGCCAGGCTTCGATCGCCGCCAAGGCGCCGATCATGCTGGCCGTCATCGTCGTGCTCCTGATGATCCAGCTGCAGAATTTCGGCAAGGCGATGCTGGTGCTGGCTACCGGCCCGCTCGGCATCATCGGTGCGGCCGCGGCTCTGCTGATCAGCGGTGCACCGTTCGGCTTCGTCGCCATCCTCGGTGTCATCGCCCTGCTTGGCATCATCATGCGTAACTCGATCATTTTGGTCGACCAGATCGACCAGGACATTGCCAAGGGCATGGACCGTTCCGAAGCGATCGTCGGCTCGGCCGTGCGNTTGGTCGACCAGATCGACCAGGACATTGCCAAGGGCATGGACCGTTCCGAAGCGATCGTCGGCTCGGCCGTGCGCCGCTTCAGGCCGATCGTGCTGACGGCGATGACGGCGGTGCTGGCACTGATCCCGATCTCGCGCGGCGTGTTCTGGGGACCGCTCGCCTATGCCATGATGGGCGGCATTCTGGTCGCCACCGTGCTCACCATCCTGGTGCTGCCGGCGGGCTATGCGCTCTTCTTCGGCCGCGAGCCGAAGAAGGCGAAGACCGACGAGCAGGCGCCGGATCAAGGAGAGATCGAACGCATCGAACGGCCGCAACTGCCGTTGGCGGCGGAATAAAAACCGGCCGGTCGATTTGCGACCGGCCGGTTTCCCTTGCTGCGGTGGCTTGGGCCGCGGTCAGACCATCAGATGACGAATACCCAATTGGCGATGAGCATGACCGCCACGCCGGCAACCAGCGTCAGATAGGGCAGCATGCCCGCCTTCTTGACCGAAAGGTCGGCTCCCGTCATGCCGAGATCGGCCAGCATATGGTCGGGGAACTTTCCGCCATCCTGGATGTAGTGGCGGAAGCAGAACACCGGGATGATCAACGCCGCCGTGATCAGTCCGGCCCACAGCGCCATCGGGTTCCACACCTTGGCGCCTGCGCCCATGAAGATCGCGTTGACGTAGGCGAAGATCGCTCCGATCCCCAAGAGCCAGCTCGGTGCTTTCCATGGCCGTGCGATATGGCCGTTGTCGATGCGGTGGATCCAGCCGGCATTGAGGTTGAGGAAGTTGAAGATGATGTAACCGCAGTTCGACACGGCGAGGATGAAGAAGAAGCTCGTCGCGTCGGCCGAGGCGATCGCCAGCACGACCAGATTGAAGCACAGATCGGTCCACATGGCCCGCGTCGGCGCGCCGTGCTCGTTGACGTGGCTGAGATAACGGGGCAGCCAGCCGTCGACCGAGCCCTGGTAGAGCGTGCGCGACGAGCCGGCCATCGCCGTCATGATGCACAGCACCAGCGCCAGGATCATCAGCATCACCAGCAGGCTGTGGATAAGCCTGCCGCCGCCGACCATGCCGGCCAGCGCATCGGCCACGCCGGAGCCGTCGACGATCGGTGTTGCCAACATGCCGTTCAAGCCCAGCACGCCCTGGAAGGTGAAGGGCACCAGGATGAACAAAAGCATGCAGAGCAGGCCGGAATAGAAGATGGCCTTGAACGTGTCGGTACCCGGGTTCTTGAACTCCGACGTGTAGCAGACGGCGGTTTCGAACCCATAGGTCGACCATGCGGCGATGAACATGCCGCCGAGCGCCAATGTCCAGCCAGCGATGTTCCAGGAGCCGGGCTCAGGTGCATAGGCGGCGGCGAGCGGCACCAGCGGCGAAAAGTTCGACCAGTCGATCTGGCCGGTGAAGATCGGCACCACGCCGACGATCAGCATCGGGATGATGACCAGCAGGCCGATATATTTCTGCACGCTGGCAGTGCCCAGGATGCCGCGGTGCTGGATCGAGAAGATGATAAGCATCAGCACCGCGCCGATGAAGAAGGTCGCATTGAGCGTGAATGACACCGGGCCTAGCGTGTGGCTCCACAGCGTCCAGTTGCGGATCGCCGGCGTCGCGGCGGCGGTTACCGCGGTAATGGCGTCGGCAGGCGCCGTTCCGGCATGCGCGGCGATGTAGGCGACGACATCGGGCGAGGCCTCGGTGAACAGCGGCACCGGCGCCAGCGCATTGAGGATATAGGCGGCGGCGATCGAGCAGCCCAGCGACAGCACCGGCGACCAGGCGAACCAGTTGCACCACACCGACAGCGGCGCGATGAACTTGGAGTAGCGCAGCCAGGCGGTGGCGCCGTAGATCGAGGCACCGCCGGACTTGTTCGGGAACAGGCCGGCGATCTCGGCATAGGTGAAGGATTGCAGGAAGCCCATGATCATGGACACCGTCCAGATCAGGAACGCCAGCTTTCCCGTCGTGCCGGCAATGCCGCCGATCGAGAACAGGACCAGCGCCGGAACGCCACTCGCCACCCAGAAGGCGCCGCGCCAGTCGATATGCCTGAGCAGCTTGCTTTCGGCAGGCTGGTCCAGGACCGTACTTATTGTGCTCATGTGGATAAGTTCCCCTTTTTCGATGTTCCCCGCCAGTGGTGCCTCGGCTACGCGAAACTTACTCCCCGGCAAATGATCGTTCCGGCCGCGGTGTTTCCACTCAGTCGTATTTTTTTCTTAAGAGTGAAGATTGATCCGGCGCGCTGTCAGGTCAAGCGATTTGTGAAACCATGCACATCACGCTTGCGCGCGGGAACGGCAAAGCGTCCGGCGGGCGCTTTGCTAGTCCAAAAGGGCAGGTCAGGAACGTGGTTTGGTCTTTTGCGGATCGTAGTGGGCAAAGGCCACGACCCGAGCCGGCAGCCGCTTGGCATGGCCGTCGAGTTTGCCGATCTCGACCTCCGTGCCGATAGCGGCATGAGTGACGTCGAGCCGCGCCAGCGCGATGTTCTTGCTCAGCACCGGCGAACGCATGCCCGACGTGACGACGCCGATCTGGGCGCGGCCGACATGGACGCAGTCGCCGTGGCCGACGGCGACATTGCTGTCGACGTCGAGGCCGACCAGTTTCGTCTGCGGATGATCCTTGCGCCGGATCAGCGCCTCGCGGCCGATGAAATCGTCGGTCTTGCTCTTCAGCGGCACGGTGAAGCCGATACCGGCCTCGAAGGGGTCGGTCTGGTCGGAAAATTCGTAACCGGCGAAGATCAGTCCCGCCTCGATGCGCACCATGTCGAGCGCCTGCAGGCCCATCGGCTTCAGCCCATGCGGCTGTCCGGCCTCCCAGATCGCGTCGAAAACCTTTTGCGCGTCGCGCGGATGGCACCAGATCTCGTAGCCGAGTTCGCCGGTATAGCCGGTGCGTGAAACGACGACGGGGATGCCGTTGCCGCCGCCGATCCTGGCGACGGCGAAGCGAAACCATTCGAGTTCCTCCATCGACGGCTGCAGCGGCGAGGTCCAGATCACCTCCTTCAGGATGGCGCGGCTCTTTGGCCCTTGCACGGCGATGTTGTGCATCTGATCGGTGGACGAGCGCACCAGCACATTGAGGCCGAGCTTTGTCGCCGTCTCGCGCAGCCATTCGCCGGACAGATCGTCGCCGCCAATCCAGCGGAAATTGTCCTTGCCGAGCCGCAGAAGCGTGCCGTCGTCGATCATGCCGCCATGCTCGTAGCACATGGCGGAGTAGACGACCTGGCCGACGCCGAGCTTCTTGACGTCACGCGTCAGCGTATATTGCAGCAGCGCTTCGGCATCCGGGCCGGTCACTTCGAACTTGCGCAGCGGCGACAGGTCCATGATCACGGCATCCTGCCGGCAGGCCCAGTATTCGGCGATGGCGCCTTCCCTGGCGAACGAATCGGCCAGCCAATAGCCCTTGTACTCGACGAAGTCGCGTGTGTGTTTGGCAAAGCTCGAATGGAAAGCTGTCTCGCGGGTCATTTTCGGTTCCGAATCGGGCGTCATGCGTCTGGCGATCGCTCGCGAGAATTTGTGCTGGCTGGAATAGGTCCGCACGTGGATGTCGGTCAGGTCCCAGCCATTGGCCGGCGTCGTGTCGTCGGGGCAGGCGGACGAGACGCAGACGATGTCGGTCAGCGCTCTGAGCAGAACATAGTCGCCGGCCCGCGACCATGGCTCGTCCGACACCATGACACCATGGGCGTCGATCGCCGTGTTGAAGAAGAAGTTGATCGCCATCCAGCCGGCGCGGGGATTGACGCCCTTGCCGTCCAGCGCGCGATTAAAGTTCTCCGAGCAGTTGATGTGGCCGGGATAGCCGATGTCGTCGTAATATTTCGCCGCGCAGGCGAGCGCGAAGGCATCGTGCCGGCCGCATGTGTCCTGCACCACCTCAACCAGCGGTTCCATGTCCTGATCGTAATATTTCGAATGCAGGCCAGGCATCGGATAGCTCGCGCCCATCAGCGTGCGTGTCGTCGTGACGTCGAGCGGATGGTCGAGCCCCTTGTCAAGCTTGCGCGCCGAGAAACACTGGAAGTCGGTGCACTGGCGCCCGTCGACATCGATGATCTGCAGATAGTCGCCCGCCTTGACGAAATACGATCCCGCCGTCGCCGAATGGACGCGCAGGTCGAGCACCGGATCGGCCAATGGATCGGCAAGCCGGGACTTTGTTTTCAGGCGGATCGTGTTGCGCCGCACGACGACGCTGAGCGGCGTCGCTGTGTCGTGCCCATCGACCAGCATCGGACCGCCGGGTGCGGCGATCAGCATCGCACCGTCGCGCGCGACGGTGAATGCCTGCTCGGTACCGGCTGGTGTGGTGCCGCCAAACACGCGCACCGCCTCGGCCTGCCCAAGCTGAACCTGGCGACGTTCGAGGCCGCGGCGCACAGCCGAAAGACTGTCGTCGCCCTCGGTGAGCAGCGCCTTGATGCCGGCGGCATTGCTGTTGGATTTTTCACCGAGAATGCCGGGATCACTGGCGCCTGACCTGTCCCAGGCCAGCAACTCGCAGGCCTGGCCACCCTCGGCGTTGCGAACGGTGATCGTATCGCCGGCCTCGACCTCGATCAGCACCGCGCCGTTCCCCTGTACGGTATAGCGCTCCATGCCGGCCGGCAGCGAGATCTGGCCGGGCCGCAGGATCAGGCTTGGCCTGGGCGGTCCGGCTGTCACGGTGGGGTAGGGCGACTGGCTCATCTCAGCCTTGCGGTTCGAGAAACAAGTTTGCCTGTGCGTGAAATTATTTTAGCAGCAAGAATAGCAGCGGAGCGGAGTTTGGCAAGGCGGGGAAGAAGCGCAGTGCTACGCCAAGTCCTCCGAATGCCCGATCTCGACACCATACTCGGCAGCCGAGTCCAGCATCGTGTGCCACAGGCTTTCGGCGAAGGTCGAAAACACCAGAGCGGTGAAAACAGCCTGTCCGTCCGGCGCATCATTGCCGCGCCACAGCGTGACGCTGGTGTGATCCATCGAGGTGGTTGCCGCGGCTCCGACCGGGAACGCCGCCGGATACAGATCGATCGACGACAGCTTGGCGAGCAGGGCGCGCGCCTTGTTGCCGGAAATGCTGATCAACACCCGCGCATGTGACTGGTCCGATAGCGAAGCCGAGGTCGCGAAAACCAGGGCCAGCGACTCCACTGTGTGCCTGCCCTTCGACAGCACGAAGAACTGATCCGGTCCCGACCAGATGAGCGTTGCTTCGACTGCTGCAGCCGTCTTCGGCGTTTCCGGGACCGCCACGCCGAAATGCGCGTTCGCGGCGCTCGCCATCTCGGCCGTCTTGCCGCGCCGCGCCATCACCTGGACGAGGTCGAAATTGCGGATCTCGCTCAGGGTCACGCCGGCGTCGCCCCGCGCGCCATGTGGACCGGCGACGAGTGCGCGGTGGAGAGGGCTGCGGGTTTCCCAGGCAAACTCAGCCACGCTGGCGCCCTCCATCCGGGTCATAGAAGACGGGGTTGCACAGTTCCAAATCGTAATCCTCGCCGCGTAGAGGATCGTGCGCATGCACGATCTCGCCGAACCGCTCGCGGCCGCGTTCGACAAGTGCAAGCCCGATCCATTGGTCTGATGTCGGCGAGAAGCAGACCGAGGTGACGTAGCCCTGGTCGTTGTCGGGCCCGGGTGTCTGCCCCTTCGGAATGATGTGCGCGCCGGAACGCAGGCGCCGGGCCTTGTCGGTCGGCTTGATGCCGACGACGACCTGACGATCCGCTGCGATCAGCGCCTCGCGTCCGGCCATGACGCGGCCGATGAAATCCTTCTTGGTCGACATCATCTTGCCGAGGCCGAGGTCGGCCGCGGTGGTCGTGCCGCTGAGTTCCGGACCCGCGACGTGACCCTTTTCGATGCGCATGACGCCGAGTGCCTCGGTGCCGTAAGGCGTCACGCCGAACGGCTTGCCCGCAATCATCAGATTGCGCGCCATCGCCTCGCCGTAGCGCGCCGGCACCGAAATCTCGAACGCCATTTCGCCCGAGAACGAAATGCGGAACAGCCGCGCCCTGACGCTGCCGCGCAACGCGACTTCGCGCGCGCCCATGAAGGGAAACCCTTCGTTGGAAAGGTCTTCCGAAGGATCGACGATCTCTTTCAACAGGTCGCGGGTTTTGGGGCCGGCAATCGAAAATTGCGCCCACTGGTCGGAGACCGAGGTTAACTGCACATCGAGTTCCGGAAACAGCACCTGCCGGCAGAATTCGAGATGCTGCATCACCAGGCCGGCCTTGGCCGTGGTGGTGGTGAGGAAATAGTGGTCCTCGGCCAGCCGCGACGTGGTGCCGTCGTCATAGACGATGCCGTCCTCGCGCAGCATCAGCCCGTAGCGCGCTTTTCCCACCGCAAGAGTGGAGAAGGTGTTGATGTAGACGCGGTCGAGGAAGGTGCCGGCGTCCGCGCCATGCACGTCGATCTTGCCCAGCGTCGAGACATCGCAGAAGCCGACGCCTGAGCGCACCGCCTTGACCTCGCGGGTCACCGATTCCAGCCAGTCCTTCTCGCCGGCGCGCGGATACCATTGCGCGCGCTTCCACAGGCCGGTGTCGACGAAGATCGCGCCCTGTTCGGCGGCCCAGTGATGCGACGGCGTCAGCCGCGTGGCGTGGAAATTCTCGGCACGATGATGGCCGGCGAAGGCGCCGATGGCGACCGGCACATAGGGAGGCCGGTAGATTGTCGTGCCGGTCTCGGGAATGGATTTGCCCGTGACCGCCGCCATGATGGCAAGGCCGGCGACGTTCGAGGTCTTGCCCTGGTCGGTCGCCATGCCGAGCGTGGTGTAGCGCTTCAGGTGCTCGACCGATTCGAAACCTTCGCGCTGTGCCAGCTCGATATCCGATGCGGTGACATCATGCTGCTGGTCGACGAAAGCCTTGCCCTTGCCGGCGACGTGCCAAAGCGGCGTCAGCGAAAAGGCTTCGTCGTCGGCCACCGGCGTGGAGCCTGAACCTTTGCCGTGTCCAGCATCACGTGCCGCGGCCTCGCCCGCCGCAAATCCATCGCGCAAGCAGGCGCCAAGCCCGAAGGCGCCGTCGGCGGCACCAGCCGCGACCATTCCCGGAGGCGCGCCGTCGGGCACGAAGGCGGCGATATCGTCGCGCCATTTCGGCCGGCCGCGATGATAGGAGGTGAGCCCGACCGCCGGGTTCCAGCCGCCGGAAACGGCAAGCCCGTCGGCTTCCACTTCGGCCCGCGCGCCGCCGGTGAGTGAGACGGAAATCTTGCGCACGCCATTCTTGCCGCCATCGATGCCGCTGACGGAGCCATGCAGAACCGCAAAGCCGCCCTTGCTGGCAAGCGAGCGGTGCTCGGACGAGATTTCCGCGCGCGCGTCGATCACGGCGGCGACCTGCAGTCCGGCCCCGAGCGCTGCCTCGACGGTGCGCCAGCCGTCCTCATTGTTGGTGAACAGCGCGATGCGCCTGGCCGGTGCCGCGGCATAACGTGCGATATAGCTGCGCACGGCGGACGCCATCATCACGCCCGGCGTGTCGTTGCCGGCAAAGACGATTGGCCGTTCGAGCGCGCCTGCCGCGACGACGCAGCGCTTGGCCACGATCCGCCATAGTCGCTGGCGCACCTGGTGCTCCGGCGGCGAGGGTAGATGGTCGCTGACGCGCTCGATCGCGCCATAGGTGCCGCCATCATAGACGCCGAACAGCGTGGTGCGCGTCATGATGCGGACAGCAGGCATGGCGGCAAGCTCACTGAGCGTGCGCGCGATCCATTCGTCGGCAGCCATGCCGTCGATCGTGCCGCCATCGGCAAGCAGGCGCCCGCCGGGAACAAAATCCTCTTCGCACAGGATGACGCGAGCGCCGCCGCGGCCTGCCGCGAGGGCGGCGGCGAGGCCCGTCGGGCCAGACCCGGCGATCAGCACGTCGCAATGCGCCCAGGCCTTGTCGTAATGATCCGGGTCGGCAATGCCGGCTGCACGGCCGAGCCCCGCGGCGCGGCGGATCGCCGGCTCATAGATCGCTTCCCAGAACTTCGCCGGCCACATGAAGGTCTTGTAGTAGAAGCCGGCGACGAAGATCGGCGCGAACAGCTGGTTGACCGACATCACGTCGAAGGCGAGCGACGGCCAGCGGTTCTGGCTGGCGGCGTCGAGCCCTTCATAGAGCTCCGCTGTCGTCGCCTTGGTGTTCGGCTCGCGCCGTGCACCGCTGCGCAGTTCCACCAGCGCGTTAGGTTCTTCCGATCCCGCGGTCAGGATGCCGCGCGGGCGATGGTACTTGAACGAGCGGCCAACCAGCTTGACGCCGTTGGCAACCAGTGCCGAGGCAAGCGTGTCGCCCTGGAAGCCTGAGAAAGTCTTGCCGTCGAAGCGGAAGCCGAGCGGCGCCGAGCGGTCGATCAGGCCGCCTGATGTCAGGCGATGGGATTGGAAGGAAGTCACGATGCTTGACCCTCATGCGGGAGCGTCGCGCCGCCCCTCATCGCCCTGCCGGGCACTTCTCCCCGTATAGTGACGGGGAGAAGGAAGCTGTCGTCGAAGATTTCGCCGATCATCGACGTTGCCAAAAGGGCGCGGAGGTCGCGGCCAGCCCCCCTCTCCCCTTCTCTACACGGGGAGAGGATGCCGGCAGGCAGGTGAGGGGCGGCGCTGACCTGGCGAAAATAATTCATTTCACAACCTGCCTCGCGCCGGCACCCGCCGCCGGTTCAACCGCCGAAATCTCGTGCGTCAGCGTGTTGCGGGTGACCTTCAGCCAGGCCCGGCAGCCGCCGCCATGATACCAGTTCTCATCCATTACGCCGGCGATGTTGTCGCGCAGATAGACGTAATCGTAGACCTCGTCTTCCGATGCCCCAGGTGCTGGCCGCACCGGCCTGGCGTCGCCGAGATAGGTGAACTCGCCGAGCTCGCGTTCACCGCAGAATGGACAGACAATACGCATGTTTTTCGACTGTCCTCAGTGCAGGTTCGGTTGGGCGCCCTGGCCCTTCTCGTCGATGACAGCACCAGACCGGAACCGGTCGAGCCGGAAGCGGGCGGCCTCGGCATGCGATTCGTCCCGAGCAAGCAGATGGGCGAAGACGAAGCCTGAGCCGGGCGTCGCCTTGAAGCCGCCATAGCACCAGCCCGCATTGAGGTAGAGCCCGTCGACCGGTGTCTTGTCGATGATCGGCGAGCCGTCCATCGACATATCCATGATGCCGCCCCATTGGCGCAGCAGGCGCACGCGGCCTATCATCGGCATCAGCGCCATGCCGCCTTCGCAGACATCTTCCATGACAGGCATGTTGCCGCGCTGGGCATAGGAATTGTAACCGTCGATGTCGCCGCCGAAGACCAGCCCGCCCTTGTCGGACTGGCTGACATAGAAATGGCCGGCGCCAAACGTCATGACGCCGGGAATGAGCGGCTTGATCGCCTCCGAGACGAAGGCCTGCAGCACATGGCTTTCGATCGGCAGCCGCAGGCCAGCCATCGCCGCGACGCGCGATGAGGATCCGGCCACCGCCATGCCGACCTTGCCGGCGCCGATCCTGCCGCGCGAGGTCTCGACGCCAGTCACCTTGCCGTTGGTGTCCCTGACAAAGCCCGTGACTTCGCAATTCTGGATGATGTCGACGCCGAGTTCGCTGGCAGCGTGGGCGTAGCCCCAAACCACCGCGTCGTGCCGCGCCGTGCCGCCGCGCCGCTGCAAGAGCCCGCCTTGCACCGGGAAACGCGCATGGTCGAAATTCAGGAACGGCAGCATCTTCTTCAGTGCTGCCTGGTCGAGCAGTTCGGCATCGATGCCGTTGATGCGCATGGTGTTGCCGCGCCGCGCATAGGCGTCGCGCTGCGCGTCGGAATGATAGAGATTGAGAACGCCGCGCTGGCTGACCATGGCGTTGTAGTTGAGGTCCTGCTCCATCCGTTCCCAAAGCTTCATCGACAATTCGTAGAAGCCGGTATTGCCGGGCAGGCCGTAATTGGATCGGATGATGGTGGTGTTGCGGCCGGCATTGCCGGAGCCGATCCAGCCCTTTTCCAGCACGGCGACGTTTCTGACGCCGTACTCGCTGGCAAGAAACCAGGCGGTGGCAAGCCCATGGCCGCCGCCGCCGACGATCACCACGTCGTAGTGGTCTTTCGGGCTGGCGTCGCGCCAGGTGCGCTGCCAGTTCTTGTGGCCGGATAGAGCGGCACGTGCGAGCGAGAAGATCGAATATTTCATCAGGTCATTCCGAGGTCGCTCGCACTGCTGGGGCTCAGATGTCCAGCGTGTGGTCGCGCTCCCATTGCGTGAAGTGGGAAGCATAGGAATTCCATTCCTGGTGCTTCAGCTTTAGATAAGCCGACGAGAATTCCTCACCCAGCGCCGCCTTGAGCGATTTGTCCTTGTCGAACTCGCGCAACGCATCGAGCAGGTTGAGCGGCAGCTTAGGCGCGCCCTTCACCGTGTGGCCGTGCTGGTACATGTCGATGTCGTAGCGCTTGCCCGGATCGGCCTTCGAACGGATGCCGTCGAGGCCGGCGGCGATGATGACCGCCTGCAGGAGATAGGGGTTGGCGGCGCCATCCGGCAGGCGCAATTCGAAGCGGCCGGGGCCGGGCACGCGCACCATGTGGGTGCGGTTGTTGCCGGTCCAGGTCACCGTGTTCGGCGCCCAGGTCGCGCCCGAAATGGTGCGCGGCGCGTTGATGCGCTTATAGGAATTGACCGTCGGGTTGGTGATCGCGGCGAGCGCCGAAGCGTGCTTCATGATGCCGCCAAGGAAGTTCTTGCCCTTGGCGGAAAGACCGAGTTCCATCGAATTGTCGGCGAAGACATTGGTCTTGCCCGACTTGTCCCAGA
Organism: Mesorhizobium sp. LNHC229A00; assembly: GCF_000502415.1. Taxonomy (NCBI): domain Bacteria; kingdom Pseudomonadati; phylum Pseudomonadota; class Alphaproteobacteria; order Hyphomicrobiales; family Phyllobacteriaceae; genus Mesorhizobium; species Mesorhizobium sp. LNHC229A00. The sequence goes on along the minus strand of NZ_AYWQ01000003.1, from coordinate 262,617 downwards.
CAGAGATGTGGGCATGGCAGCCATTGCCGGTCAGGCCCTGGAACGGTTTGGGCATGAAGGTGGCGCGCAGCCCATGTTTTTCCGCGATCGACTTGACCATGAACTTGAAGAAGGAATGCTTGTCCGCGGTCGGCAAGGCATCGTCGAACGCCCAGTTCATCTCGAATTGGCCGTTGGCGTCCTCGTGGTCGTTCTGGTAAGCGCCCCAGCCGAGCGCCAGCATGTGGTCGCAGATCTCGGCGATGACGTCGTAACGGCGCATCACCGCCTGCTGGTCGTAGCAAGGCTTCGATGCCGTGTCGTATTCATCGGAGATCGTCTTGCCGTCCGGCGAGATCAGGAAGAACTCGGCCTCGACGCCGGTCTTGACGTGCATGCCGTCGGCGGCTGCCTCCGCGATCAGCCGCTTCAGTGTGTTGCGCGGCGCCTGGTCGACCTCCTTGTCGTCCATGATGCAGTTGGCGGCGACCCAGGCGACTTCCGGTTTCCATGGCAACTGGATGACCGAGTCCGGATCCGGCACCGCCAGCATGTCGGGATGCGCCGGCGTGAGATCGAGCCAGGTGGCGAACCCGGCAAAGCCGGCACCGTCCTTCTGCATGTCGGCGATGGCTTGCGCCGGTACCAGCTTGGCACGCTGGCCACTGAACAGGTCAGTGTAGGAAATCATGAAATATTTGACGCCGTTCTTCTTGGCGAAATCGGCGAGATCGTTCCCCATTATATTTCCTCGCTTATGTCTTTGGATGTGTTCTAGAAGCCGTTCTTCCCCGGTATCCAGTTGGTGCCGGCCAGCGGCACGCCGGCCATGGCGGCAGCCTCGATTGTCAATGCGACGAGGTCCTCGGGTTCGAGATTGTGCAGGCTGTTCTTGCCGCAGGCGCGGGCGATGGTCTGCGCCTCCAGCGTCATCACCTTCAAGTAGTTCGCCAACCGGCGCCCGGCGGCCACGGGGTCGACCCGCTTCATCAGTTCGGGGTCCTGCGTGGTGATGCCGGCAGGGTCCTTGCCCTCATGCCAGTCGTCATAGGCGCCCGATGTGGTGCCGAGTTCGTTGTACTCCGCCTCCCAGCGGGGATCGTTGTCACCGAGCGCCACGAGTGCCGCGGTGCCGATCGACACGGCGTCGACGCCGAGCGCCAGCGCCTTGGCCACATCGGCGCCGTTGCGGATGCCGCCTGAGACGATGAGCTGCACCTTGCGGTGCATGCCGAGATCCTGCAGCGCCTGCACCGCCGGCCTGATGCAGGCGAGCGTCGGCTGGCCGACATTCTCGATGAACACTTCCTGCGTCGCCGCCGTTCCGCCCTGCATGCCGTCGACCACGACGACGTCGGCGCCGGCCTTCACCGCAAGCGCTGTGTCGTAGTAGGGCCGGGCGCCGCCGACCTTGACGTAGATCGGTTTTTCCCAGTCGGTGATTTCGCGCAGTTCGAGGATCTTGATCTCGAGATCGTCCGGACCGGTCCAGTCGGGGTGGCGCGAGGCCGAGCGCTGGTCGATGCCTTTGGGCAGCGTGCGCATTTCGGCGACACGGTCGGAAATCTTCTGGCCGAGCAGCATGCCGCCACCGCCGGGCTTGGCGCCCTGGCCGACGACCACTTCGATCGCATCGGCGCGGCGCAGGTCGCGCAGGTTCATGCCGTAACGCGAGGGCAGGTACTGATAGACCAGTTGCTTGGAATGGCCGCGCTCTTCCTCTGTCATGCCGCCATCGCCGGTCGTGGTCGAGGTGCCCGACAGCGTCGCGCCGCGCCCGAGCGCTTCCTTGGCGGGACCGGACAGCGAGCCGAAGCTCATGCCGGCAATGGTGATCGGGATCTTCAGTTCGATAGGCTTCTTGGCGTGGCGCGAACCGAGCACCACGGATGTGTCGCAGCGCTCGCGGTAGCCTTCCAGCGGGTAGCGCGAGATCGAAGCGCCGAGGAACAGAAGGTCATCGAAATGCGGCAGCTTGCGCTTGGCGCCGGCACCTCTGATGTCGTAGATGCCGGTCGCCGCGGCGCGGCGGATTTCGGAGAGCGTGTAGTCGTCGAAGGTCGCGGATTTGCGCGGCGTCGTCGGCGGGTTGCGATAGGTCATGCTGCCTCAATACGCGTCGGCGTTGTCGATATTGAAATTGTAGAGCGTGCGCGCCGAGCCGTAGCGCTTGAACTCCGACGGCTTGACGCCGGTCACGCCGGCGCGGTCGAGCAGATCCTGCAGCAGTTCCAGATGCTCGGGCCGCATCTCCTTGGCGATGCAGTCTGCACCAAGACTATCGACCTTGCCGCGCACGAAGAGCCGCGCCTCGTAGATGGAATCGCCCAGTGCATCGCCGGCATCGCCCAGAACAACGAGGTTGCCGGATTGCGCCATGAAGGCCGACATATGGCCGATATTGCCATGCACGACGATGTCGATGCCCTTCATCGAGATGCCGCAGCGCGACGAGGCGTTGCCTTCGATGACCAGCAGGCCGCCCTTGCCGGTGGCGCCTGCATACTGGCTGGCATCGCCCTTGATGACGATGGAACCCGACATCATGTTCTCGCCAACGCCCGGGCCGGCCGAGCCGTGCACGGTGATGGCGCTGCCGGAGTTCATGCCGCCGCAGTAATAGCCGACGCTGCCGCGCACATCGATGCTGACAGGGTGGTCGACACCGACGGCGACCGAATGGCTCCCTTTCGGGTTGAGCACTTCCCACGCCGTCTCGTTCGAACCCGGAGCCAGATTGTGGAGCGCTTGATTGAGTTCGCGCAGCGACAGGATGTCGAGGTCGAAGACGCGCGCATGGCTGTCGCGCGTTGCCTTGGAGGTTGCCGGCATGAACTCAATGCTCCCAGAAATACACGGTTGCGGGCTCCGGTTCCCAGACCCTCGCATTGTCTATACCGGGCAGTTTGGTCAGCGCGCGATATTCCGAGCCGAAGGCGACATACTGGTCGGTCTCGGCCATCACGGCAGGCTTGCAGGCAATCGGATCGCGCACCACGCCAAAACCATTCTTGGTGCCGACGACGAAGGTGAAGAAGCCGTCGAGGTCGGACAGCGTGCCTTCCAGTGCCTGGCCGAGGTTCTTGCCATGCGCCATTTGCGAGGAAAGGTAAGCGGCCGCCACTTCGGTATCGTTCTCGGTCTCGAATTTCATGCCTTCGCGGATCAATTCGCGGCGGACATTGTTGTGGTTCGACAATGAACCATTGTGCACAAGACATTGGTCGGCACCGGTCGAGAAAGGATGCGCACCCATCGTCGTCACTGCCGATTCCGTCGCCATGCGGGTATGACCGATGCCATGCGTGCCGGTCATCTTGCGCACGTCGAAGCGATCGACGACGGCTTCGGGCAGGCCGACTTCCTTGTAGATTTCCACCGCTTCGCCGGCGCCCATGATGCGGATGTCGGGCCTGAGCGACTGGAGGGCTTCACGCGCCGCGTCGACCTTGTCCGGCGTGGTCCTGACCACTGCGTGGGTCGATTTCACCGCAATGCTCACCGGCGCTCCGACGGCCTTCGCGAGTTCGGCGTCCAGGCCGCGGAAATCGCGTTCCGGCTTCGGCGACTGGATGGTGATCTTGGCCTCGTTGCCTGATGTCGCGCCATAGATGGCAATGCCGGCACTATCAGGGCCGCGATCGCTGAGCGATACCAGCATCTCCGACAGCATCGCGCCGAGCTTCGGCTCCAGCGCCTTGTCCTTCAGGAAAAGTCCAACGATTCCGCACATGTCAGCCTCCCGACGTTTATGACTAAGATGATGTATCGAATGAAATCCTCGAATTCAATGGCATGAAAGAAATTTTCCTCTGGTTACGTATGCGGCTCAATGCCGCTCTGTGTATCGTTTCCTTCCGGCCGGGCATTGTGAGCCCACTTGGCGGTACGGATGCGGGCGATCTTGTAGGCGTCGAGGATCGACAGCGCATAGATCAGGAAGCCGCCGGCGTGACGGCCGACGAAGCTGGCGTCCGGCGGCGAAATCTTGGCGGTCACCCAGGCCAGGATGACCATGAAGAAAAGAAATTGCAGTCCGCGCACAGGGACGCCCAGAATGACATGACCGCTTGCCGGCAGCACGATTGCGGCGCCGAGGACGAGATAGGGGCTCACCGGCGGCGGCGAAGTGTTTGAAGTGCTCATGCGGCCTGCCGTTCGCTTCCGTTGATGGCGTCGCGCAGATCCGAGAGTGATACGAGCAACCGCTCGATCAGCGCAGAATCGATCCGTGTGTCTCCGAACGCGGCTTGCCGGAAGACACCGTAGCGTGCCCGCTCGGCCTCGGCCAGCAGCCACACGATGCGCACTCCGTTCGGCGTGATCAGCAACTCCTTGGCGCGGCCTTCTGAAAACGGCTCCATATGGTCGGCGATGATGCTCTGCGGGAACCGTGTGCCCCTGCGGTCTGTCCGCAGCACCGCCTCGGCCGGAAAACCGGGCGCCTTCGGCAACGTATGCTGGAGATGGTCGAAATTGGAGAACGTGGTCGGCGAGCCCGGCCGCATCATCATATCGAAGATGGCGGGTACCGAGACCTTCTCGGTGATCGATACGCTAAGCCAGCGCGCCGGCAGTTTCCGCGTCGCCAGCGTGTCGACGATGGTGCGCACCTGCACACGTTGGCCGTTCCACGATCCTTCCCAGGTGATGACGCCGGCGGTGCCGTCCGAGACATTCTCTGCATCCGCGACAATCGCGCGAATGCCCGCCTCGTCGGCCGCGAGCGTTGCCGAGGCCCTGTCGCGGCTGCGGCGTGCCTGCCACGCAAGGTGAAGGACGAGAGCCAGGACAATTGCCCCGGCAAGCAGTGCTGATGTCACGTCGGACATTTTATCGTGCAAGGCCCGTCCAGATCCAGGACGGGCCTACTCCCATCAATAGCCCTGCGGTTTCGGCCACGGCATGGTGAACTGGTCCCCACGCCGCACGAATTTGTAGCGATAGAAATGGAACCACAGCGAAATCAGGAAATAGAAGGCGACCATGGCGATCAACTGAGAGCCGAAGCCGAGGAAGATGGCGAAGAAGGTCACCACGCACAGGCAGAACAGGACGATTGCCGGCAGCGGATGGAAGGGATGCGTGTAGCCGCGGCGGATCGAGCCCAGCGGCCACTTCTTCCTGAACATCATNATGTTGATGCTCATGAAGGTGTATTGCAGCACGCCCGACAGGATAGAGAAGGTGATCGCCTGGTTGAGATCGGCGATGAAGGCGAAGGCCAGCGCGATCGGCAGCAGGAACAGGATCGAGCGATAGGGCGTGCGGTATTTCGGATGCACCGCCGAAAACCAGCTCGGCAGATAGCGGTCGCGGCCGAGCGAGAACCAGGCGCGCGCCGCGTCGTTGATGCAACCATTGGCCGAGGCAAGCGCGGCGAGCAGCGTCGCTATGAACAGGAGGTTCTCGAGCAGCGGGCTGCCGGTCAGTTTGCCGGCGTCCCACAGCGGATAATAGGTGATGCCGAGATATTCCCAAGGCATAAGCGAGGCGCAGACATACCAGGTCATGGCGGCGGCGATCAGAAGCGTGATCATGCCGGCCATGGTGCCGTAGGGCAGGGAGCGTGCCGGCGAGCGCACTTCCTCGGCGGCCTGGGTGGTTCCTTCGATGCCGAGATAATACCAGATGCCGAACTGGAAGGCGGCGATGACGCCGATCCAGCCATAGGGCAGCGCGTTGCCTGGAGTGACCAGTTCGTTGAGCTTCAGCACCGCGCCTTGCGTCCACGGGCTGACCGAGAAGAACAGGACGACGATCGAGACATAGGCGATGGCCGTGATGACGAAGTTGACGTTGAGCGTCATCAGCACGCCGCGATAGTTGAGCCAGGCCAGCACCACGATGGTGGCGGCGATGAAGGAATTGTGGGTTAGCCCTTCTACACCTGCCTTGGCGACGATGGTGTCGCCGAGCAGGATGGCGTCGGACACTTCCAGCATCGTATAGGCAAAGACCAGGAACAGCGCGACGTTGAACGCCATCAGCGGCCCGACGATGTGCTTGGCCTGCGCATACTGGCCGCCGGCGGCGGCCACTGTCGACGTTACCTCGGAATCGATCATGGCCACCGAGGTGTAGAGCAGCCCGACGACCCAGCACACGATCAGGGCAGCCAGCGCGCCGCCCTTGTCGGCCGAGAAATTCCAGCCGGTGAACTCGCCGACCAGAACGATGCCGACGCCGAGTGCCCAGACATGGGCCGGGCCAAGCACCCGAAGCAGCGACACCCGGTCGCCGTGAATTGTGGTGGTGGTGTTTTCAATCGCGACCGTCATCGATCAATCCCCACTCAGATCCGGTGTTTTTCGGAAGCGGCTTCAAGCTCGCCTTCACGCGACGAGGTCAAAACGTCCTCGGAGTAGTTCGTATCGACCTTGAACCAGTCGTAGAGCATCCACAGCGCGAGCACGATCGAGATGCCCCAGCATGCGTAAGAGAGTGCCACCCACATGATCGTGTCCCCAAAATCTTCGTCGTCAAACTTTACTTATCGTCGAACTTCTCGTTGATGACATCGCGATATTCGCGGTCGGATGCCCGGAACAGGAACACGAAATAACCGATCAGGACGGCCGCCATGATGATCAGCGTCGGCCAGTCGATGATGTAGTGGAACCGGTTCTGGATGACGTCGTGCGCGGTCTCGGGCGTATAGCCGAGCTTTTCCCAGATCGACGCCATGGTCGGATTCTGCCCGAGCGCTTCCCAGGTCTTGGCATCGAGCGCGTCGATCGATTTTGCGGCACCGGCAAGACCAAGCTTCAGCGGCAGCCACAGCGCCACGAAGATGGCGACCACGACAACGGCGATGTCGAAGACTTGCCCGGCCTTGCTCTGCTCCGGCGGCGTATAGCGGGACATTGTTTCTCCCCTCAGGACTTGCGGTTGCGGGATGCGTCGGCGTTCTTGATGTCGAGCCCGTAGATGAACTCCTTGTCTTCCTTGTAGTGTTTGACCATCGCCAGGATGGCTGCCGTGTTGAAGATGAGCACGGCGGCGGCGGCAATGGCGACGACCGCCTTGATGCTGCCCTGAGGAATGTATGGCCATGTCATGAAGAGGACGAAGAGGATCGTCGCCCACAGGCAGATGATCAGGATCGCGGATCCGCGCAAGTCGGAGCGGTACAGCGCCTCGATGCGCTGCTGCAGGTCTGCCATCGGTTTTTCCCCTTTTTTGCCGACGCCCGGTTCCGAATCCACCGCCCGCCGCTCTCTTTCAAGAGAGTGAAATTTTTTTCATAAATTCAGGCCGAATTCCGCAATTGTCAAGATGAATTTACGCTGAGTTAACCGCTTGCTTCGACCTGCCGATTTTGCCTGACAATGAAATTATTTGCTTTAGGGGGATTGCGGGCCTCTCGCGTTTGCGATCAATATTCGACCAAGCTCCCGGCCTTGCGCACGGGAGCAGGGAACAGCAGCATTTTCGATGGAGACGAGCGGATGACGGCATCGTGGAGATTTTCGACCCTGGCGGATCGCCATCGTGCGCTGGGTTCGAAACTCGAAGACTGGAGCGGTATGGGTACCGCCTGGACCTACGACAAGGATGCCGACGAGGAATATATCGCCATCCGCACCAAGGCCGGGCTTATGGATGTTTCCGGCCTGAAGAAGGTTCACATCACAGGGCCACACGCCTCGCATCTGATCGACCTCGCCACCACGCGTGACGTCGAAAAGATCTATCCCGGCAAGTCGGCCTATGCCTGCATGCTGAACGAAGCGGGCAAATTCACCGACGACTGCATCCTCTACCGCACGGGACCGAATTCCTGGATGGTGGTGCACGGCTCGGGCACCGGCCATGAGGAACTGCAGCGGGCGGCGATGGGACGGGACGTGTCGTTGCGCTTCGACGACAATCTGCACGATTTGTCGCTGCAGGGGCCAACAGCGGTCGACTATCTGGCCAAGCACGTGCCCGGCATCCGCGACCTCAACTACTTCCATCATATGCAGACGCAACTGTTCGGCTTCCCCGTCATGATCTCGCGCACCGGCTATACCGGCGAACGCGGCTACGAGATCTTCTGCCGTGGCCAGGATGCAGGCACGATCTGGGACAGGATTCTCGACGAGGGCAAGAGCGCCGGCATCATTCCGTGCCGCTTCACCACGCTCGACATGCTGCGGGTCGAAAGCTACCTGCTGTTCTACCCCTACGACAATTCCCAAAAGTATCCGTTCGAGAATGAAGGACCCGGCGATACGCTTTGGGAGCTCGGCCTCGACTTCACCGTCAGTCCCGGCAAGACCGGCTTTCGCGGTGCCGAGGAGCACTATCGCCTGAAAGGCAAGGAGCGCTTCAAGATCTATGGCGTCCTGCTCGACGGCAGAGAGCCGGCGGACGAGGGCGCTCCGGTCTATCGCGACGGCAAAAAGGTCGGCGTTGTCACCTGCGCCATGTATTCGCCGCTGGTCGAGAAATCGATGGGCATCGCCCGGCTCGACGTCGACTGCGCGGTCAAGGACACCACGCTCGAAATCCGCAACAAGAGAGGATCGATCCAGGCGACGGCGCAGCCCTTGCCGTTCGACGATCCCAAGAAGACCAAGCGCACGGCGAAAGGCTGAGGTATAATCGACAGCGAGGGGTTTCGAGGCACGAAGACTTAAATGGCAGTCAAGACCATCATCAGCCGGCCCATCTACGGGACCCTGTCTCCGCAACCCGGCAAGCATCATCTTTTCGTGGCGGATGCGGAAGGCGCGCTCGCGATAAGAGACATGGCCGCCAGGGCTCCGGCCAGGTTCTTCGATGCAGCCGAAATCGTCTTCATTCCCGGTCCTGACGGCAAATATGTTGCCGCTCTCGAAGCATTGAAGCCGGCGCGGCTTCATCTGGCGCCGTCCTTCGCCAGCCTGCTGCCGCGTCTGAAGCAGACGCTGACCAACGCGCATATGGGTCTGCGCCTTTATCTCGCCGGCACCGAAGGGCTGATCGGCCAGGCCATGCAGGTGGCGCTCGAAGCCGGCGTCGACCACACCTCCATGCAGACCGAGCATCGCGGCTCGCTGGCGCGCCGCATGCAATGTGTCCACTGCAAGGGCATCACCGAGAATGTGACGACGCAGCCGGCGACCTGCTCGCATTGCGGCCTGCTGCTTCTCGTTCGCGATCACTATTCCCGACGCCTTGCCGCTTTCCAGGGCGTCTGCATCAATGCCGAGGATCGTAGTGAAATTCCTCCGATGGAGGAGATATTTCGATGAGCACCGGCACCACCAAGCTCGACGTCGTCGTCAGCGACGTCGTCCCGGTCAATGAGTTGGTCACCCGGTTCCATTTTCGCCGACGTGATGGCGAGCTGTTGCCGACCTTTTCCGGCGGCGCCCATGTCGTGGTCGAGATGCGCGATGGCGAGCGCACAAGGCTCAATCCCTATTCACTGATGGGCTCGCCGCTAGACACGCGCGAATACACCATCTCGGTGCGCCGCGATGATGTCGGTCGCGGCGGCTCGCTGTTCATGCACAGGTCGGTCAAGCCGGGCCTGGAGATGGTGATCAGCTATCCGGTCAATCTTTTTTCGCTCGATCTGCGCGCCAAAAAACACCTGATGCTGGCCGGCGGCATCGGCATTACGCCGTTCATGGCCCAGACCGCCCAACTGGCGGGGGAGGGCGGCAATTTCGAACTGCACTACACCTGCCGCACCGCTTCGCTTGGCACCTATGCCGATGTGCTGCGGGAACGCTACGGCCGTCGCGTCCGGCTCTATCACGATGACCTTGAGGAGCGGATCGAGCTCGACCGGTTGCTATCCACGCAGCCGCTCGGGACGCACCTCTATGTCTGCGGCCCCGCAGGCATGATCAACTGGGTGCGCGACCGCGCAGCTAGCCTGGGCTGGCCGCCGGAGACCGTCCACTACGAGCATTTCGCGGCGCCGCAGCCCGGCCTGCCATTCGACGTGACGCTTGCCATCAGCGGCAAGACCATCCGCGTCGGCGAGCAGCAGAGCCTGCTGGAAGCCATCGAAGCCGCTGGCGTCGATCCGCCCTATCTCTGCCGTGGCGGCGTCTGCGGCCAGTGCGAGACCAACGTTATCTCGTGTGACGGCAAATTCATCCACAACGACCATTGGCTGAGCGAGGAAGAGCACCGTTCGGGCAATAAGATCATGCCGTGCGTGTCGCGCTTCGAGGGCAGGTCTCTGGTCCTGGAAAGATAGGAGGCGAGAATGGGCATCACCTTTCGCAAGGAAACGTTCCGCGACGACTTCACCTTCAAGAACAGCCCGGAGCATATCAGGCGGTTTCCGTTCCCCTTCCACGAGGATGCCTACATGTATGCGGTCAACATCGAGCCGCATGTCGTCGGGCCCAAGGGCTCGGTGCTCGAAAACCTGATCGACGTCGACGAACACTATGTCGCCGAGATGCAGGACCGCGCGATGGTGCTGGCCGAGGATCCCCTGCGCTGCCAGTCGCTGCCGCACATGACGCTCGCCGGCTGGGACCTGCTGGAACTTTTGATGGAGCAGCAGGCGCTGGGCTATCCCGAGCATTTCACGCTGACGCGCGACGGCGACCGCTGGCGCTGGATCAATCGGCCGCTCGGCATCGACGACACCTTCACCTTCGGTGACACCTCGACGCTGCCCTACGGGCCGATGGAGTATATCACCCGGCAAAGCCAAGGCGATTTCTGCATCCTCGATCAGCGCGACGGCAATCTGTGGATGGACGCCGGCATGGTCACCACCCAGGCCGACTGGTCGCTCGATTTCGACATCGGCATGAATTTCTTCGAATGGCACGCGCCGGTGCCGCTGGCGCATGAGAAGGGTATTTTCACGCGCGCCCTGAAGTTCCTCACCAACATCCAACAGGGCAAGCCGGCACGGCGCCTGAACTGGACGATGACCATCAATCCGCGGCTGGACACCAGCCCTGAGAATTATCACAAATGGGGTCCGGACCGCGCGACGGTCACGTCGGAGAATGTCGGCGACAAGGTGCATCTGCGTGTCGAACTGCAGAGTTTCTGGCGGCTGCCGCGCTCCAATGGCATCGTCTTTCCGATCCGCTGCTACCTGATCAAGATGGACGAACTGGTGACGCAGCCGAAATGGGCACGGCGCCTGCACCGCGTCATCCGCGACCTGCCCGAGGAACTCGCCAGCTACAAAGGCCTCACGCGCTTTCGCCCGACACTGGTCGAGTGGCTGTCGAAGCTGGACGATGGGAGCCCGACGAGCCCGGGGTTCGGGCCGGATTGAAAGGCCTCCCACATCCGGCCGCTTCGCGGCCACTTTCTCCCCGAGGGGAGAAGAGATCGCCAATGCTGGCGTCAGGCTCCTCTTCCCTTGGGGCAATCCAGGTGAGGAGGCTGCGGCGGCCCGCCTACCCAGCACTGCCCTGCGGGTAGCATATAATCGACAAATAACGCATCGGCAGTTTCGTCAGTCGCTCCGGTCCATGCGGTGCGTCGGCGTCGAAGAACAGGCTGTCGCCTGGCTTCATCGGATAGAGATTGCTACCGTGCCGGTAAACGACCTCGCCCTCGAGCATGTAGAGAAACTCCATGCCTTCGTGCTGGAAGGTCGGGAACACGTCGGAATCCTCGGTCAGCGTGATCAGATAGGGCTCGACGACGACGCCACTGGTGTTCGAACCGATATGGCCAAGCAGATTGTACTGGTGACCAGCGCGCGTGCCGCGGCGCTCGACGTCGAGGCCTTGGCCCGCCTTGACGAACACGGCGCTGCGTTCTTCCTCGAAGCGCCGGAAGAAGGCGGTGACGGGAACGCCGAGCGCCCGCGACAGTGCCTGCAAGGTGGTCAGCGACGGCGAGGTGATGCCGTTCTCGATCTTCGACAGCATGCCCAGCGAAATATCGGTGGCGACCGCGAGATCCGCCACGGTGATGCCGAGCTTCTTGCGGAAGGCCCGCACCTCGCGGCCGATCGCGACCTCAAGCACTTTTTCGCGGGTATCGCGAATGGCGTGGGGGTTTTGTGTCAGCGGCGCGCGTATGGTCCTGCCGTCCGCCGACACTTTCGGCGACGGCTTTGCCTTTGCGCTCGCGGGAGCCTTGGAATCCGAATTCGCCTTTGCCATGTCGCCCCCCAATCGTCAGGATTTATTTCACTCAAGGTGAACATGTCAGGTGCCGATACAGGAGCGCAACCGCAACGGCAAGCCATCTTATGTCGCGCGCGGCAGTGCGACCATCGCGGCGCCCGTGGGTTTTCCGCCAGGAACCTCTGCGCGCAAACGCCGTTCCAGCAGATGTCTGTTGACAGCACCAAGAGGCCAATTACTGTCACTGCCAGTGAAATTTGTTTCGCTGGGGAAATCAAAAAAGGAGGCCCGGAATGAACAATCGCGTTGCCGTCATCGGAGCCGGACCGTCCGGTCTGGCTCAACTCAGGGCTTTCAAGTCGGCGGCCGACAAGGGCGCCGAGATTCCCGAGATCGTCTGCTTCGAAAAGCAGTCCGACTGGGGTGGTCTGTGGAACTACACCTGGCGTACCGGCCTCGACGAACATGGCGATCCCGTGCACGGCTCGATGTACCGCTATCTCTGGTCGAACGGGCCGAAGGAATGCCTGGAATTCGCCGACTACACATTCGAGGAGCATTTCGGTCGGCCGATCGGCTCCTACCCGCCGCGTGCGGTGCTGTGGGACTACATCAAGGGCCGCGTCGAGAAGTCGGGTCTGCGCAAATGGGTGCGCTTCAACAGCCCGGTGCGGATGGTCACCTTCTCGGACGAGACGAAGAAATTCACCGTCACCGCGCATGACCGCACCAACGACGTGACTTACTCCGAGGAGTTCGACAATGTCGTCGTCGCCTCCGGGCATTTTTCTGTGCCCAACGTTCCCTATTTCGAGGGCTTCTCGACCTTCAACGGCCGCATCCTGCACAGCCACGATTTCCGCGACGCGATGGAGTTCAAGGGCAAGGACATCCTGATTATCGGCCGCTCCTACTCGGCCGAGGACATCGGTTCGCAGTGCTACAAATATGGCGCCAAGTCGATCACCTCCAGCTATCGTTCCAAACCGATGGGCTTCAAATGGCCCGAGAATTGGAAGGAAGTGCCGCTGCTGCAAAAGGTCGTCGGCAAGACCGCCCATTTCAAGGACGGCACGACCAAGGATGTCGACGCCATCATCTTGTGCACCGGCTATCTCCATTCCTTCCCGTTCCTGACCGACGATCTCAAGCTCAAGACCGCCAACCGCATGTGGCCGTTGGACCTCTATGAGGGCGTGGTCTGGGAGAAGAACCCGAAGCTGTCCTATATCGGCATGCAGGACCAGTTCTACACCTTCAACATGTTCGACGCGCAGGCCTGGTACGCCCGCGACGTCATCATGGGCCGCATCAAGCTGCCGTCCGCCGAGGCGATGGCGGCGCATGGTGCCAAATGGCGCGCCCGCGAGGAGACGCTGGAGGATGCCGAGCAGATGATTTGGTTCCAAGGCGACTACACCAAGGAACTCATGGACCAGACCGACTATCCCGGCTTCGACGTCGAGGCGGTCAACCAGACCTTCATGGAGTGGGAGCATCACAAGGCCGAAGACATTATGAGCTTCCGTGACCATTCCTACCGTTCGCTGATGACCGGCACCATGGCGCCGCTGCACCACACGCCGTGGCTGCAGGCACTGGACGATTCCATGGAAAGCTATCTCGAGGTGAAAGGAGTGGCGGCCGAGTAGGCCGCCGCCGCTATCCAAGCCTCGCCCGCGCCTTGGCCGTCCAAGCATTGAACAGCCGGTCGGCGACGATGCCGATGAAGGCGATGGCGAGGCCGGCGACGATGCCGCGGCCGGAATCGGCCTTCGACAGCGCGATGAACACTTCCTGGCCGAGATCGCGCGTGCCGACCATGGCGCAGATGATGATCATCGCCAACGCCATCAGGATGGTCTGGTTGACGCCCAGCATGATTTCCGGCAACGCCAGCGGCAGTTGCACACGAAAGAAGGTCTGGCGCGGGGTGCAGCCCGACACTTTCGCTGCCTCGATCAGTGCCGACGGCACCTGCCTTATGCCGTGATTGGTGTAACGGATCGCCGGCACCACGGCGAAGGCTATCGTTGCAATCATCGCCGTCACGTCGCCGACCCTGAACAGCATCACGACCGGGATTATGAAACAGAAGGACGGCAGCACCTGCAGGGTGTCGATGACGGGTGTGACGATCTTTTCGAAGCGGTCGCTACGGGCAGCCATCAGGCCGACGGGAATGCCGATCAGGCAGGCGAGGAAGGCNGAGGAAGGCGGAGATGCCGCAGAGATAGACCGTCGCCATGGTCTTTTCCCACAGGCCGGTGACCGCGCAGAAAGCGGTCAGCATTGCCACCAGGACGGCCAGCCGCAGGCCGGAAAGCTGGTAGCCGGCAAGACCGAGCAGGAACGCCGCGCCCAGCCAAGGGAAGCCTTCGCAGAAGGCGCGCACCGGATTGAGCACATTGAGGATCAGCGCCACGCGGAAGGCTTCGATGACATCGAAGAAGTTTATCGTCACCCAGTTCACCGCCGCTTTCCACAGTGGCGCGGTGGTGAAGGTGATCGCCTTCGGCACGGTCGCGAGGGCGGGAACGAACAGGCCGAGCAGAGTGGTGACGGCAAGGATGGCGATGGCGAGCGTCAGATTGGGATGGCGGCGCCAGAAACCCGGGCTGCCGGACCGGTGGACATTGCCCTTCGCCTGCTTGCGGGCGATGGCCTGGCTCAGCCGGTCGAGCGCGATGGCCAGTGCGACGATGGCAAGCCCGGCTTCCATGGCCTCGCCGACCTTGAGCGCGCGAAGCGCCAAAAGCACGTCGTAGCCTAGGCCGCCGGCGCCGATCATCGAGGCGATGATCACCATGTTAAGTGCCAGCATGATCACCTGGTTGACGCCGACCATCAGCGTCGGCCGCGCCGATGGCAGCAGCACGCGCCACAATTTCTGCCGCGCCGTGCAGCCTGCCATCTCGCTGAAATCGTCGATCTCGGACGGCACCCGAGACAGGCCCAGCATCGTCGCCCGCACCATTGGCGGCGTGGCGAAGATGGCGGTGGCGATCATCGCCGAGACCGGGCTGTTGCCGAACAGCAGCAGCATCGGGATGAGATAGGCGAAGGTGGGGATCGTCTGCATCAGGTCAAGTGCCGGGGAGACCACAAGTCGCTCGGCCCACGGCGTGCGCCAAGCCCAGATGCCGGCGAACAGTCCGGCGAGAATGCAGAACGGCACCGCGATCGAGATCAGCGCCAGGGTCAGCATGGCGCTCGTCCATTGGCCGAACAGCGCGATGTAGAGGAAACATCCGCCAACCAGCAGGCTGAGCTTCCTGCCTCCTGCCACATGGCCGGCGAGGAAGGCGACTGCGCAGACGCCAACCCAGGACAAACGCGGCAGCACGAAAGCGTCGGCGCCATGGCCGAACTTGAAATTCTTGGCCAAGAGATTGAGCGCGAAGTCGAGCGGCACGCCGAGCACCGCGGTGACCGAGCGTGTCAGCCAAGACAGGTTCGACTTGATCCAGCCCATCAGCGCGCTGACCCAGTCGGCGACGGGGACGACCGCCTCGACCGGGTAGTTGACGGCCCATGGCAGCCTGTCCTGCAGCAGGAACATCACCAGCACGGCGGCAAGCGCGAGCACCCAGATCACCAGCCACCGTTGGATCGGCGGCCTTGTCCGGCTGGCGTTTGCCGTTACCGTCATGCGCCGCCTCGCTCGATGCCGGCCAGAAGATCGATCACCGCTTGCGGCGTCACTTCGCCGATGGGCGTGCCGGTGCCGTTGATCACGGCGAAGGGTTTGCCGGCGGCAACGATGCTGGCCGAAAAACTCGATATCTTGGCCTCGGGCCCCACCGTGCCGCCGTGCTCGGCGCTAGCGCAGGTACGCATCAGGCTGCGCGCTGAGATCACCTTGGCGCGGTCGACGTCGCGGGTGAACTCGGCGACATAGTCGGTCGCCGGATTGACCACCAGTTCCTCCGGCGTGCCGATCTGGATGACTTGGCCGTCCTTCATGATGGCGATGCGGTCGGCCAGCCTGATGGCCTCGTCGAAATCATGGGTGATGAAGACAATGGTCTTGTGCAGCATGGTCTGCAGCCGCATCAACTCGTCCTGCATCTCGCGGCGGATCAGCGGATCGAGCGCCGAGAACGGCTCGTCGAGAAACCAGATCTCCGGCTTGGTGGCGAGGCTGCGGGCGATGCCGACGCGCTGCTGCTGNATGGTCTTGTGCAGCATGGTCTGCAGCCGCATCAACTCGTCCTGCATCTCGCGGCGGATCAGCGGATCGAGCGCGGAGAACGGCTCGTCGAGAAACCAGATCTCCGGCTTGGTGGCGAGGCTGCGGGCGATGCCGACGCGCTGCTGCTGGCCGCCCGACAGTTCGCGCGGATAGAAATGCTCGCGGCCGCGCAGACCGACAAGTTCGATGACTTCCCGGGCGCGCGCCTCGCGCGTCGGCCGATCCTGTCCCTGGATACTCAGAGGAAAGGCGATGTTGTCGAGCACGTTGAGATGCGGCAACAGCGCGAAATTCTGGAACACCATGCCCATGCGATGGCGCCTGAGTTCGATCAGGGCGGCATCGGAAATCTTGAGCAGGTCCTTGCCTTCGAATTCGACCTTGCCGTGTGTCGGCTCGACCAGCCGCGACATGCAGCGCACCAGCGTCGACTTGCCGGAGCCGGACAGGCCCATGATGATGAAGATCTCGCCCTGGCGGATTTCGAGGTCGACGGCGCGCACCGCACCCACAAGGCCTGCCGCCGAGACCTCCGCCATGCTGGCCTTGCCGTCACGCTCGCGAATGAAATTGGCGGCGTTCGAGCCGAACAGTTTCCAGACGTTGCGGCAAGCAAGTTTTATCGGGCGGGCATCCGTCTCGTCGCATGCCTGTTCAATCGCTTCCGTCATTCAGTCGTCCTTCTGGAACATCAGGAATTGAGGCCGGCCGGTCAACAGCCGGCCTCCCTTTCCAGTCGGAGGTCACTGCGCCCAGGCTTTCCAGTCCGCCTCGTGAGCCGCGATCCAGGCGGCGGCGACGTCTTCCGGCGTCTTGCCGTCAAGATCGATCTCGCCGCTCATCTTGTTCAACTCGTCGGTGTCGATCGTGTAGGCCTTGGCCACTTTGTAGGCGACCGGCCATTTGTCTTTCATCCCGTTCCAGGAGTACTTCCAGATCTCGCCATGCGGCTTGCCGCAATCGTATTTGGCGTCCGGGTTCACGCCCCATTTCGGGTCGCTGTAGCATTCGGGCGTGTATTCGGGAAACTGCACCCATTCGCCCTTGTATTTTGCAGGCGCCCAATGCGGCGAATAGATCCACAGCATGATCGGCGCCTTGCGCTGATAGGCGGAGTCCAACTCGGCGAACATCGCGGCATCAGTGCCGGCATGGATCACGGTGAAGGGCAGCTTCAGCGCCGCGACACGCTCGTCGTCAAAGCCTTCCCAGGTCACCGGGCCGCCGAGATAGCGCCCCTTTGGCACCGTCTCGGCGGTGGAGAACGATGCCGCGCAGGTGGCGTCGAGCAGAGCGTGCCAGTCCGGCAAGGAGGGACATTTCTCCTTCATGTATTCGGGAAACCACCACTCTTCCTTGGCCTTCGGGCCGAGCTTGCCGAGCCTTTCGGTCTGGCCGGTGGCGTCCGAGGCCTTCATCGCTTCGCCAGCCGTCGTATCCCAGAATTCCAGGCCGACATCGATATCGCCATTGGTGAGGCCGGTTGTCAGGCTGGAGAGATAATCGGCGGTCGGGTATTCGACGGTATAGCCGAGCTTTTCCAGGATGCCGCCGAGGATCTTGGCGTTGAGATTGACGCTGGTCCAGTCGAACAGCGCGATCTTGATCGGGTCGTTCGATTCCGGCGCCGCTGCCTGTGCTGTCGGCGTCAGGACACTTGCCGCGGCAAGTGCAAAAGCTCCCATTGAGAATTTCGATATCACACTGCGAAATGGCATGCTTGGTTCTCCTTCAAGCTGTAACGGTTATTGGTCGTTCCCTTGTTGCGTCTTTTCTTGATTGTGTTGGAAAGGCAGGCTGTTGTGCAAGACCGTTCTCGCCATGCCGGAGCCAAAGCCGGCACAGGCGCGATGATGCTCGATTTCGGTGATGACGGACGCTGCCGAGACAGCCAGTCTCATGGCCGATCGATCGCCGCGAGAGCGATCATCCGCGGATCAATAGCGATCATCCGCCGATCAACTGCCAGTCCTGCGGCGCCCTGCAGGGTGCGAGCCATCAAGGTCCATGATCCCGAGCATTTCCGGCGGATTTGCTCTCGGCTATCGCCTGGCAAGTCCCATCTCGCCAGCGCGGTTTCATAGGATGAAAATATATATACCAACGTTCATGCAGCGCAACGATTAAGGCCGCGAAGAAGCAGAATTCCGGACTGCATGCGCAACCGGCGGGACACGGGTCCACGCCGTGTTTACCAGCAGACGTAGCCGCCATCGACGATCAGGTCGAGCCCGGTGACGAAGCTCGACGCGCGGCTGGCCAGGAAAACCGTCGGCCCGACCATTTCCTCCGGCGCCGCCATGCGCCCCATCGGCGTGTCGCGTTTGAAGATCTTCACCTCTTCGGCCACCTCCGGCCTTTTGTTCATCGGCGTCAGCGTATAGCCTGGGCTGACGACGTTGACACGCAGCCCACGATCGGCCCACTCCATGGCGAGGCTCTTCGACATGTGGATGACGGCGGCCTTCGAGGAATTGTAATGCGCCTGCGTCAATCCGCGATTGACGATGGTGCCCGACATCGAGGCGATGTTGATGATCGAGCCCTTGCCTCGCGCCAGCATCTTGCGCGCTTCTGCCTGGCAGGACAGGAACACGCCGGCGACATTGACCTCGTGCACCTTTCGCCATTTATCCAGCGCCAGTGTCTCCGCTGGTTCGGAACCGGCAATGCCGGCATTGTTGACGGCGACCGTCAACGGGCCGAGTTCGGCTTCGACGCGATCCATGGCCGCGGCCAGGTCGCCCTCCGACGTCACCGTGCCCGTCAGCACCAGCGCCCTGCGGCCGAGTGCCGTGATCCGGTGAGCGGTTTCGTCCAGCCCACCCTTCGACGCATGGCCAAAACAAGCGACATCGGCGCCTGCCTCGGCCAGTCCGATCGCGATTGCCTGGCCAATGCCGCTGCCAGCGCCGGTGACCAGCGCAACATCGCCGTCCAGTTTGAAAAGATCCATCGATAGCCCTCCCTGCTCAAGGAAGGTATGCGCTGACCTATATCTCGATCAAGCCTCAGCGGGCTGCGGCGTGCCTAGAAATATCCGTCGGACGCAGCCGTGGCTTCCTTCGAGATTTCGACGCCATCGACCAGGATCTTGTCGACCAGTTCGTGGTGGAAGCAGACCAGTCCCTTGATGCGTTCTGCCTCGTGCACCGGCTCCGGATAATACCAGACCATGTTCTCGTGCCGTTTCTTGGGCGTGGTCACGTGATAATAGTTGGAAATGCCCTTATAGGGGCAGCGTGATATGTAACGGCTGGGCGCGAACATATCGAGCCGCGTGTCGGAGATCGGCAGATAGTGGCGCACCGGGTGGCCGGTTTCGAACAGGAACACGCCGCGCCGTGAATCGGCGACTTGCTCGCCATCGAGGATGATCTGGACGCGCCGCGACGACGGCAGGCAGTCGACGCGGCGGAACGGGTCGCGGGCATGCACGAAGATCTCCTCGTCTTCCTCGAACCAGTGGCCCATCTTGCCCCACACGAACGACATGTAGCCCGCGATCGGCGGACAACCCTTGACGGGATCGAGATAGCGCCATGCACCATCTTCGACCAAGGTGATGCCTGTATTGAGCGAGTAGTGCGTGGCGACGCCCTTGTATGGATCTTCCGTCGTCGTCTTTGAGGGCAGCAGGAATTCCTCGCGCACGTCCTCGATCGGGAAATAGTAGACCGGCAGATGGTCGGATTCGAACAAAACCAATGCCCTGGTGGTGTCGGCAACGGTCATCGAACCGACCTGGACCCGCAGCCGCTTCAGCGACGGCATTGTGAAGGCGACATAGCCCGGCTCGAACTCGTACTGCTCGATAGTGTCGAGCACGGGGAAATGCGGTCCGCGACCGCGCAGATGAGGCTTGCGAATGGTAGTCTCCCGTTTCTGTCGTGGCCGAACGTTGGCGCGGCAGCCTCTATCCCAGCGACACCCGATCGAGCAGCAGCCCGGCGGCGATCGGCGGCAAGCCGCTGACCTTCTTGCGCACCGGCACCAGGAGATCGGGGAAGTAGCTGAAGATGACGGGTGTCTCGTCGAGCAGCAGTTTCTGGATGTCGGAGGCTGCCGCGCGCTGCGCGCCGATATCCAGCGCCTTGAGATAGCTGGTGACCGTGTCGTCATAGGCAGGGTTCTTGAAATGCGCCGCGTTCCACGGACCGTCGCTGACCAGCGGGCTCTTGAGGAACACATTCGGCACGCTGCGATGAGCGTAGTCGGTGATGCCGAGCGGGCTGTCCAGCCAGTCTGATTGGCCGAATACAGCCTTGCCGTAATATTTGTCCTGATCTTCGATGTTGAGCGAGATGCGGGCGCCGATCTCCTTGGCGAAGTTCTGGAACAACTGCGCGTAGCCGGGGATATCGGAGTAGCGCAACGTCGTCAGTGTGATGTCGAAACCATCGGCAAGCCCCGCCGCCTCCATGAGTTGCTTGGCCTTGGCGATATCCTGCGTGCGTTGCGGCACCGATTTGTCGGTGGCCGGGAAGGCCGGCGCGAACGGGCTGTCATTGCCGGTCGCCGCCATGCCGCGGCACAGTCCGTCGACCAGCTTGGACCGATCGATGCTGAGCGCCAGCGCCTGGCGCACGCGCTTGTCGGTGAAGGGCGCCATGTCGCAGCGCATGTGCAACTGGCGATGCGCGGTCGAGGCGACGCGCAGCACCGTGATGTCGGGGCTGTTCAGCACCACCTGGCTGACGTCGAGCGGCACCGCGTCGAGAATGTCGACCTCGGCGGCCTGCAGCGCCAGGATGCGCGGCTGCACGTCGTTGTAGAACTTGAATTCGAGCCGGTCGGGCAATGCCTTCTCGCCCCAATAGTCGGGATTGCGCACGAAGGTCGCGCCGACCTTCGGCGTGTAGGTCTCCATCCGGAACGGCCCAGTTCCCTCAAAGGTCTTTTCATAATCGCCTTTGTAGCTCGCCGGCAGGATGACGGCGTTGTAATTGTCGATCGACACCGAATAGGGAAAGCTGCCGTTCGGCGCATCGAGATGGAAGGCGACGGTGTGATCGTCGACCTTCCGGGTTCCACCCTTCGACAACAGGCCCTTGAACACCGACAGCGCGTTGGAGGCGCCGTTCGGATCGGCCAGCCGATCGAACGTTGCGACGACGTCGTCGGCTTTGAACTCCTCACCATTGTGGAATTTCACGCCCTTGCGCAGCTTGAAGGTCCAGACGCTGCCGTCGGCATTGGGCGACCAGCTTTCCGCCAGAACCGGCTTCAAGGTCAGATCCGGCTGGGTGATGCAAAGGAATTCGGCGGTCTGGAAAACCAGCTGATAGCTGCCACTGTCATAGAAGGTAACAGGATCGATGGCACCGCCGGGCGTGGCCACGCCGGCGCGCACCGTGCCGCCCGGCTTGCCCTCGGCGCGGGCCTTCCGCGTGCCGAAACCGGCCGCTCCCAAAATGCCGCCAAGCAACGGCAGCGATAGGCCAAGCATGCTGCCGTGGCGGAGAAAATCACGCCGGTCGAGCCTGCCTGCCATGAACTCGTCGACAGCGGAATTTTCGATTTCCGTGAGGCTTTCGCGGGCGGCGTCGATCGTCATGAAATGCCTTGGCATGGCTGCATTCCTCGCTTGCCCTCGGGAGAGTGGCCATTTAGGTCATTGTTGACCGCGACCGGAAAGCGATATTTTTTGATGGGGTCCATCGAAATTTTCGATGCTGGAGAGATGGCATGGATACCGAAAACCTGCGCAGCTTCCTGGAGGTCGCCGAGCATGGCAGTTTCACCGTCGCGGCCAGCCGGCTCAATCTCGCGCAGTCAACCGTCAGCGCCCGGATAAGGGGGTTGGAGGAGCAGTTGGGGCGCCGGCTCTTTGTCCGTGACCGCGACGGCGTCACGCTGACGCCGGCTGGCCGGCAGTTCCTCCCGCACGCCTCCTCGATCACCCGCACTTGGGAGCAATCGCGGCAGGACATCGCCGTTCCCGACGGCTACGAGTCGCTGTTGCGCTTCACCGCGCCCGCCTATCTCTGGGATCGCGTCACCTCGCCATGGATCGCGTGGATGCGAGCCCAGCGGCCGAACGTGGCGCTGCGGCTCGAAGGAAGCTTTCCCGACCTGGCGATCGACCAGTTGGCCCAAGGGCTGCTCGACATCTGCATTCTCTATCTGCCGCGGCCGCATCCCGGCATCGTCTACGAGACGCTGGCCGTCGATCAGGTCGTGCTTGTCCAGCATTCCGCGCAGGCAGGACCGTGGACGCAGAACTATATCCTGATGGATTGGGGGCTCGAATTCCGCATCGAGCACGATCGCGCCTTCGCCGGGATGGTGCAGCCGGCAATCTCGGCCGGGCTGGTATTCATCGGCCTGCAGCACGTGCTGTCGCAAAAAGCCGCGGCCTATCTGCCGCTCAGTGCCGTCAGCGGCTACATCGAGAACGGTGAGATGAAACGCATAGAGGATGCGCCTGTGTTTCAGCGGCCGATCTATCTCGCCTATCCCAGCAATCCCGCATCGTCGGATGTGCTCGACGTCGCGTTGACCGGATTGCGGACGCTGGCAAGGGACTGGACCGGTGAGCAGGGCTTTGCCGAGGGCGACCGCTCCTTCAGCATGAGCGGCCAGGCCTAATGGATACGGGCCGCTACGCCGGCAGGGCCGCGACCGCCGCCGGTTTCTGCAGCCGCCTCAACTCGGCATAGGGAATGTGGCAACGGATCGAATGCCCCGGCTGGGCCTCGGCGAGCGGCGGCTCCTGTTGTTCGCAGATCGGCCCGATCTTGCGTGGGCAGCGCGTGTGGAAGACGCAGCCCGATGGCGGGTTGCTGGCGCTGGGGATTTCGCCATCGAGCCGGATGCGCGCTGTCTCGGCCTGATCGAGCTTGGGTACGGCCGATAGCAGCGCCTCGGTGTAGGGGTGATGCGGTCCGGAAAAAACGTCTTCCGATGGCCCGATCTCCAGGATGCGGCCGAGATAGAGCACGGCGATCTTGTCGGATAGATAACGCACCACGCCAAGGTCATGCGAAATAAAGATGTAGCTGACGTCCTCCTTTGCCTGCAGGTCGGCGAGCAGGTTGAGGATCGCCGCCTGGACGGAAACGTCGAGCGCCGAGGTCGGCTCGTCGCAGACGACGATGCGCGGATCGCCGGCGAAGGCACGCGCAATGGCGACTCGCTGCTTCAGCCCGCCCGAAAGCTGGCGCGGCTTGACCGCCAGATGCCGGTCGGTGAGCCGCACCGAGCGGACGAGATCGTTGAGGCGTGCCTCCAGTGCGGCACCCCTCAAGCCTGCCAGCCGCTTCAGCGCACGGCCGATCAGATGGCGGATCGAATGCGAGCGGTTGAGGGCGGAGTCCGGGTTCTGGAACACGATCTGCATCGCCTTGACCTGGTCGTCGCCGCGGTTCTCCAGCTTCGGCGCCAGCGCCTTGCCCTCGAGCTCGATGGTGCCGCCCTCATCGGGAGGCACCAGCCCGAGCAGCAGCCTGGCGAAGGTGGTCTTGCCCGAGCCGGATTCGCCGACGAGCCCGAGCGTCTCACCGGGCCTGAGATCGAGCGAAACGTCCTTGACGGCGCGCAGTGCATGGCCGTGGCTGGCGTAGGTCTTGTTCAGCCCGGCGACGCGCAGCACCGGCGCCGTTGTGGGTTTCGGTGCGGGCACCACGTTGGCGGGCGTGGCGCGTGGCAGGGCCTGCGCCTGGTCGTGGTAGTGGCAGCGCGACAGCCGCCTCCCGCGCTCGTCGGTCAGATCATAGAGCGGCGGCAATTCGGTGCGGCAGCGGTCGGTGGCCAGCGCGCAGCGGTCGGCGAAGGCGCAGCCCTTGATGTCGGCGCCGATGCCGGGCAGGAAGCCGGGGATGGTGTCGAGCCGGCCCTGGTCCTTGCGCTGGCCGCCGCGCGGCAGGCAACGCAGCAACGCCACCGTGTAAGGGTGGCGCGGATCGTTGAAGACGACGTCTGTCGGTCCTTCCTCCACCAGCATGCCGGCATAGAGCACGCCGACCCGGTCGCACATGTTGGAGACGACCGCGAGGTTGTGGCTGATGAACAGGATCGAGGCCGAGAGCTCTTGCCTGAGCTGCGCGATGAGGTCGAGCACCTCGGCCTCGACCGTCGCATCGAGCCCGGTGGTCGGCTCGTCGAGGATCAGCATCGAGGGATCGTTGGCCAGCGCCATGGCGATCGCCACGCGCTGCTGCATGCCGCCCGACAGCTGGTGCGGATAGCGCTGCATGACGCTTGGCGGATCGGAGATGCGCACGCGGTTCAGCATGGCGATGGCGCGATCGGTGGCCGCTTGGCCCGTGATGCCGCCAAGCTCGAAAATNTCGGTCAATTGCCGGCCGATGCGGATCGACGGGTTTAGCGCCTTTCCCGGATCCTGATAAACCATGGAGACGCTTTCGGCACGCGCGCGCCGAAGCGCCTCCGCGTCGAGCTTCATCACGTCCTGGCCGTCGAGTGAGATGGCGCCACCCGATATCGAGCCGTTGCGCGGGAGATAGCGCACCACGGTGAGGGCTACCGTCGACTTGCCGCAGCCGGATTCGCCGACCAGTCCATAGGCCTCGCCCTGGCCGATGGTGAGGCTGAGATCGCGCAGCACCGCGCGATTGCGGCCGGCGACCCGGTAGGCGACCGACAGATTCTTGATTGCGAGCGCGTCCTTTGCTTTCCCAATCGATGCATTGGCGGGTTCAGTCATTGAAGGCCCCATGCACGCCGTCGGCGGCCAGGTTGACGCCGATCACCAGCGAGGCGATGGCGAGCGCGTCGAACAGCACCGTCCACCAGAAGCCGCCGCCGATCATGCCGTAATTGCTGGAGATGGAGAGCCCCCAGTCGGGTGACGGCGGCTGAATGCCAAAGCCCATGAAGGAGAGGGTAGCGACCGCGAAGATGGCGTAGCCCAACCGCACCGTGGTCTCGACCAGGATCGGCGGGATGACGTTGGGCAGGATCTCGATGAACATCGTATGCAGAGCGCTCTCATGCCTGAGCTGTGCGGCGGCGACATAGTCGAGCTCGCGCTCGGCCAGCACCGCCGAACGCACGGTGCGCGCGATGATCGGCGCGAAGCTCAGGCCGATGACGATGATGACGGTGGTCTTGGACGTGCCCAGCGCGACGATCGCAAGCAGCGCCACGATCACCACGGGGACCGCCATGAAGGCTTCAAGGATGCGGCTGACGACGTCGTCGACGATGCCGCGGAAGTAGCCGGTGAGCAGGCCGAGCGCGGTGCCGGCGACCGTCGCCAGCAAGGTCGCCAGCGGCGCGACCGTCAGGATATCGCGCGAGCCGACGATGACGCGCGAGAACACGTCGCGGCCGATCTGGTCGGTGCCGAACCAGTGTTCGCGCGAAGGCGGCGCCAGGGCGTTGATGATGTCGTCGGCGAGCGGATCGTAGGGGACAAAATGTTCGCCAAACAGCGCGCAGGCAACCCAGAACAGCACGATGGCGATGCCGACCAGGAACGTTCGCGAGCGCAGCAGGGAGAAGAAGACTTCGGCCAGCGGGCCGCGGCGCCGCATGTCGTCCTGTGCGGGGGAGGGGGTCTGGACGGCGCTCATTGGTCTGACCCCAGGCGGATGCGCGGATTGAGCACGGAGTAGAGGAAGTCGGCGATCAACGTGGCCACCGCATAGACGATGCCGATGGTGAGGATGCCGGATTCCAGCATCGGAAAATCCTTGCCGCGCGCGGCGGTGAAGATCAGCGAGCCGATGCCCTGGTAGCGGAACAGCGTCTCGATCACGACCAGGCCTCCGATGAGATAGCCGGTCTGGGTGGCAATCACCGTGATGGTCGGCAGCAGCGCATTGCGCAGCACGTGGCGCCAGATCACCGTGCGCCACGGCAGGCCCTTGAGCACCGCCGTTCGCGTATAGTCGGAATCGAGCGCCTCGATCATGCCGGAACGCGCCATGCGCGCGATATAGCCGAACAGCACCAGGAATAGTGGCAGCGATGGCAGGATCAGGTAATAGAGTTGGGTGAAGACGCCGGCATCCCTGGGCCATGCGGCAGAGATCGGCAGCCAGCGCAGCCACACGCCGAAGATCAGGATCAGGATGATGCCGGTGACGAATTCCGGCAGCACCGTCACCGACAGGCCGCCGAGGCTGATGATACGATCAAGCGGGCGGTTGAGGTTGAGTGCGGCAATGACGCCGCCGAGGATGCCGATCGGCACCACCAGCACGAAGGCGACCGCCGCTAGTTTCATCGAATTGCCAAGCGCGCCGATGACGAAGGGCGCTACCGGCGAGCGGAATATGTAGGAGGTGCCCATGTCGCCCTGGACGAAGTTCGAGATCCAGCTCCAGTACTGGATGAGCAGCGGGCGATCGACGCCGAGCGTGTGATTGAGCGCGTCGACCGCGCGTTGGTCGGCGAACGGGCCGAGGATCGCGCGCCCGACATTGCCAGGCAGGACCTGGCCACCCAGGAACACCATGATGCTGAGCAGGAACAGCGTCACCAGCGACAGGGACACACGCCGCGCAAAGAAGGAGAGAATGGCTAAGACTCCTTGCAAAGCCAGCCCCCTGCGGGAGCTGGCTGTTAGAGGACTGGCTTTCCCTTTTCGCTTACGCCTTCGATGCCTTTTCGAGGAACAGCTGCGACATGGCTGTCGGTTGCACGCCGGCCACGCCTTTCGCCGTCGCCGTCAGGTAGTCGTAGAAATAGCCGAAGATGACAGGCGTTTCCTCGAGCAGAAGCTTCTGGATCTTCCCGGCGTCGGCCTTCTGTGCCTCGAGGTCGAGCGCCGCGATATAGCTGGTCGCCAACGCATCGTAATCCTTGTTCTTGAAGTGCGCGGCATTCCAGGTGCCGTCGCTCTTCAGGGGAGCGGCAAGATAGACATTCGGCACGCCGCGATGGCCGTAGTCGGTGATGCCCATCACCGAATCCAGCCAGTTCGATTTGCCGAACACCGCGTCGCCATAATAGGCGCTCTGGTCGAGGATGTTGAGTTCGAGCTCGATGCCGATCTCCTTGACCCAGTTCTGGATGAGCTGGGCATATTCGGGGATTTCGAGATAGCGCTCGGTGGTCAGCGTGATCTTGAAGCCCTTGCCGGCACCGGCTGCTTCCATGAGCTGCTTGGCCTGCGCGATGTCCTGCTTGCGCTGCGGTATGCTCGTATCGGTCGAGGGGTAGACCGCGGCGAATGGGCTGTCATTGCCCAGCGACGAGCGTCCCTTCATCAGACCGGCGGCGAGCTTGTCGCGATCGAGGCAGAGCGCGATGGCGCGGCGCACACGTGCATCCTTCAGCGGACCGTCGTCGCAGCGCAGATGCAGTTGCTGGTGAGCCGACGACTTCAGGCTGATGATTTCGAAGCCCGGATCGTTGAGCAGGGCCACGCCGGCCAGCACCGGCATCTGGTTGATGACGTCGACCTGCCCACCCTGCAGCGCCAGGATCATCGGCTGCACGTCGGTAAAGAAGGTGAACTCGGTACGGTCAGGCAGCGCCTTCGCTCCCCAGTAGTTCTCGTTGCGGACGAAGGAAGCGCCGACCTTCGCTGTGTATTTCTCCACCTTGAACGGCCCGGTGCCGTCGAAGCTCTTCTCGTAGTCGCCCTTGTAGTCCGCCGGGATGATGACGGCGTTGTAATTGTCCGACGAGACCATGTAGGGAAAATTGCCGTTCGGCGCGTCGAGGTGGAATTCCACCGTGTAGTCGTCGACCTTCTTGCTGGCTCCTTTCGACAGGATACCGGTGAACACCGACAGCGCGTTGGACGAGTTTGCCGGATCGGCTAGGCGGTCGATGCTCGCCACCACGTCCTCGGCCTTCATCTCGCCGCCGCTGTGGAATTTCACGCCCTTGCGCAATTTGAAGGTCCAAACCGAGCCGTTGTCGTTCGGCTTCCAGCTCTCGGCCAATGCAGGCTGCAGCACCAGGTCGGGGCCGTCGACGCAGAGGAATTCCGCAACCTGCTGCATGATCAGCAGGCCGCCGGCGTCGGCGATCGTGACGGGATCGATGGCTGCCGCCGGCACGCTGCTGGCGACACGGATGGTGGCGCCGGGCGCGCCCTGGGCGCGGGCCAGAGACGGCATTCCGCCAAGGCCGGCAGCCGTGGTGATGCCTCCAAGCAGCGGCAGCGACAGGCCAAGCAGGCTGCCATGGCGGATAAAATCGCGGCGGCTGACACGGCCGTCGACGAGACCGTCGATCAGGTGATTTTCAAGCGGCGAGCGATTGCGCCGGATCAGGTCGAGAATGCGGTAGTTCTTGATCATGGGTTTAACCCTTCCCCTGTTTCTTATGGTTTGATGAACGCGTCTCTCAGTTGACGTAGTCCGTGGAATTCTCCTGTCCCCGGCCATCAACGATGTCAGTCGACCGGGACTGTAGCATGCGGTTTTCCCTGGTCCATCCGATCCCTGCGGCGCGGGGGTCAGATTTTCTTGAGCAATGCTTCCACCCGTCCGGTCCTGCCGTCGCCATCGATCGCCGCGGCGGACTCTTGTTCTTGAATTATGTTTCCTTCCCGTGTCGTTCTCCTAGTTCAGCGGCAAACGGCGATATGTCCCGGGCTTGGCCGGGTCATGATATTTGTTGCAAGGGCCGTTCTCGGCAAAGTCGCGATGGCAGGCGGCGAGATTTTTCCGCGACAAGGTGACACCAAGACCGGGACCTTCCGGGACACGCACCGTATTGTTCCTGGGGTAAAACGGCCCCTCCTCGGTGATGTCCATGGGTTGCATACGAAACAGCGACTGGTTCGGCTCCCGGATCCAGCCCAGGGCCGCGCACAGATGCAGGTAGGCCGCGCTGCCGATGCCGCTGTCGCCGCTGTAGCACCAGAAATCGATGCCCGCGTGCTCGCAGGCGCCGACAAAGCGCAGCATCCGGCCGATGCCGCCATGGGCGGTGGGATTGCCGACGAATGCATCCGGCACCTTGAGGTCCATGGCGCGCGCGATGTCGATATTGTGGGTCGAGAAAGGGATCGAGCAATGCTTTCGCAACTGCCGCATCTCCTCGATCGTGGCCACCGGATCCTCCCAGTTGCGCACGCCGAGCTCTTCCAGCGGCCGCGCCAGCCGCCGCGCCGTGCTGAGCGAATAGGCCTGGTTGGAATCGATGCGTATCATCGCATCGTCGCCGAGTTGTTCGCGGATCAATTCGACCATTCTCAGCGAGATTTTTGGGTCGTCGGTCGAGAACTTACCTTCGAAGAAGGTCGTGCCATGTGTCTCGTGCAGTTCCACGCAATAGTCGGCGACTTCTTCCGGCGTCGTCTCGCCCTTGACACCATCCCCATCGCCGCGCAGCGAGAAATAGTCGGTGAACGGGATGTCCTTGCGCACGGCCCCGCCGAGCAACTGATAGAGCGGCTGGTTCCAGGCCTTGCCGCGCAGGTCCCAAAGCGCCATCTCGATGGCGCCGAAGGCCATGATGCGGGTGCGGTCGTTGATCGACTGCACGCCGGTCCAAAACGGCAGGCAGACATGTTCGGCGCCGGCAATGTCGAAGGCATCGCGGCCGACCAGCCGCTGGGCAAGAACATCATTGATGATGGCGGCCGCTGCCGGCGTTGGCGCTTCGCCCAGCCCGACAAGGCCTTCCTCGGTCTCGACTTCGACGATAACAGGGGAAAAACCGTCGAGTTCGCCGAACACCCAGGCATAGGGCGCTTCGAGGCGAAGATTGATCGGCGTGGCCTTGATGCCGCGGATCTTCATCTCAGCGTCCAACTTCGAAGAAGGGTTTGCCGAGCAGGTCGGGAACGACGTCGATGCCAAGGCCTGGACCGGCGGGAATACCCATGCGGCTGCCGGTGACCAGCGGTGCGTTCGACGCGGTGCGCACCGTCACCCATTCATGGAAGGCGATCGCGTGCAGCCGGCGCTCCTCCGGGGTCGAAAGCGACAGATGCGCCATGGCGGATGTGTCGATCTCGGCGCCGCCGGTGTCCTCGACCGTGATCATGAAGCCGAGATCGACGGCGACGTCACGGATCAGCCGGGTTTTGGTGACGCCGCCGAGCCGCGAGATCTTCAATGTCAGCCCGTCCGCCGCGCCGAGGTGATGGATTTCCAGCATAGCCTCCAGCGAGGTGACGGATTCGTCGAGCACCATCGGCTTGTCGAGCATGCGCCGCACCGACATGTTTTCGTCGATCGTCGTGCAGGGCTGCTCGAACGTATAGTCGATCGCCCGCGTCGCATCGGCGAACTGCCGCGCCTGGTATGGCGTCCACCCGGCATTGGCGTCGCAGAAAATGACAGTGCCTTTCGGCACCGAGGCGGCGACCGCCGTGACGCGCTCGACGTCGTCATGGACATTGCCGCCGACCTTGACCTGAAGCCGGCGGAAACCGTCCTCGACGATGCGCTTGGCAAGTGCGGCCATTTGATCGACCGTGCCATGGGTGACGACTTTGTAGAGTTCGGCCGTGTCGCTTTCCCTGCCGCCGAGCAGCGTCACCAGCGGCACGCCGGCGGCACGCGCCGCCAGATCCCAGCAGGCCATGTCGAGCGCCGATTTGATATAGGGATGGTCCTTGAATACCGTGTCCATCAGTCGGCCGATGCTGGCCAGCCCGCGCGGGTCCCGGCCGATAAGATGCGGTGCGATCTCCGGCACGCCGGCCCGGGTGCCGGCCGGGAAGGCGGCCGAGTAGAAATTGCCGAGCGGCGCCATCTCACCCCAGCCGGTGATGCCGCTGTCGGAGGTGATGGAGACGATCACAGCGTCGAAGCAGTCGGCCATACGCCCCTTGGACATACGATAGGGGCCGTCCACGAAAGGCTGCACGACGTGATAGGCTTTGATGGTTTCGATCTGCACGTGGGGTATCCATTATCCGCGATGAGGGGGAGGGTTAGGCGCCTTTCGACGAACGCTTTTCGAGGCCGCGCGCATAGGCAAGAAGCTCTTCGAAATCGTGGTCGATATGCTCTCGTGCGTGGCGCTGGGCGGCACGCATGTCGTCGCCCTTGAGCAGCGCCACATAGGTTTCATGAACGTCTTCGGCGGGCACGGCTTCCTTGCGCGCCTGCTGGTGCAGGGCGAAGTACATCTGCAAACGGCTGGTCAGCCTTTGCCAGGTTTCCAAGAGCACTGAATTGTTGGCCCATTCATGGATCAGGCCATGCAGTTGCAGCGCGGTCTCGATCTGCCTTGTGGTGTCGCGGTCCCGCGTCGCCTGCTTCACCGCCTCGTGGCGCCCGTCGAGCTCATCGAAAAAGCGCTGGTCGCGCAGTTCCCACGTCCGCTCGATGGCGAATTCGTCGAGCACCTTGTTGAGCGAATAGGCGTCGTGGATGTCCTTGGCGGTGACATTGATGACGAAGGTGCCGGCATAGGGAATGCTGGTCAGGATGCCTTCCTGGACCAGCTCGCGCATCGCTTCGCGCAACGGCGCGCGGCTGACCCGCATCTGTTCGGAAATCCTGAGCTCGTTGAGCTTCTGGCCCGGCTCGAGCTGACCGGTCAGGATCGCGCGTCTGAGCAGTGCCACGATCTCGGCACGGCGTGTCGTGTCGGCAATCGGACTGAATTCCGTCGTCACCATCCGGCCCACTCCCGCGAGAACAGAAGCAGAGACAATCAGATTGTCGACAATCTGACAAGAGGCAACAACCGGGGTTTTCCACTTCCCAGCGCCGACGTCGCCGCTCTGGTCGGTCTGCTCGTGAAAACGGCGCCCGCGACCGGAGAAAAGGTCGGGGGCGCCGCGCGGAAACCGGGCCTGCGGGGGATTCAGGTAGCCGGTTTCTGTGGCAGGGGCGAAATCGGCATTCCGGGGCCGATCTTCTGCAGATTGCCTGTGATCACCTGGTCGCCTTCAGCGACGCCGCTGAGGATGGCGACCATGTCGCCGCTGGTCGGCCCCAGCGAAACCAGCCGCTGGTCGACCGTATTGCCCTTGCCGACGACATAGAGATACTTGCCGAGCTGGCTTGATCCCAATGCGACCTGCGGCACCATCAGCGCATCGGGCTGTTGCTTGACGTGCAGCCGCACGCGAACATACTGGCCAGGCAAGAGCGTGAACTTGGCGTTGCCGATGGTGGCGCGTGCGGTGATCGTGCCGGTCGAGTGATCGATCGTGTTGTCGATAAAGGTGAGCTCGCCCTTCTGGTGGGCCTCCGTCTCACCGGGAAGCAGGACCTCGACCTCGATCGGGCCGGTGGCACGCGCTTCCTCGATCTGCGCCAGATCCGTCTCGCTCGGATTGAAGGTGACGTAGATCGGATCGAGCTGCACCAGCGTGTTGAGAACGGTGCCGGCAACGCTGACCAGCGTTCCCACGGAAGCCTGGTTGCGGCCCAGACGTCCAGCGAACGGTGCGTGGATTTCAGCGTAGCTCAAATTGAGCTCGGCCGTGTGCACAGCCGCCTGGTTCAGCGCCAGCGACGCCTGCGCCTCGCGCAAGGTGCTGGTGCGCTGGTCGAAGCTGTCCTTGTCCAGGTAGCCGCTCTTGGCCAGCTCGGTACCGCGGCCGAGATTGGAACGTGCATAATCGAGGGTCGCCGTGTCACGCTCAACCTGTGCCTTCGCCTGGTCGAGCGAGGCCTGGAAGTCATCGGGCGAGATCCTGTAGAGTAGGTCGCCCTGCCGCACGTCGGCGCCGTCTTGCGCCGTCTGTTCCTGCAAATAGCCGGGGACGCGTGCCTGCAGCGTGATGCTGCGGATCGGCTCGGTCCGCGCGGCATAGTCAAGATAGATCGGGATCGTCTTCTTGACCACGTTCGCTACCGGCACCGGCATGACGAACGCTGCTGGAGCCGGCGCGGCTCCGGCCGTGCCGGCATTCAGGCTGAGATTGCCCATGTCCAGCAGGTGGACACTCGCCACCGAGATCGCACCCAGCGCGACAGCCGTTCCCAACGCGATTTTCCATTTACGCATAATGATTCTCCAATATTATTCGGCCGCTTCCGCCAAGGGGGGGAAGGCGGGTTTGGCCGTTGGTTCAGTGTGTTGAGAAGCGGGCTCGTCGCCGCCGCGCCGTTCGCGCAGCTGTTCGATGACCGCGTAGAAGACCGGCACGAACACCAGCGACAGGATGGTCGCGGCGACCATGCCGCCGAACACGGTGGTGCCGATGGACTGGCGGCTGGCGGCACCCGCACCGGTGGCGATCATCAGCGGCACCACGCCCAGGATGAAGGCAAACGCGGTCATCAGGATCGGCCGCAGTCTCAGCCGGGCGGCCTCCATTGAAGCCTCGACGATGCTGAGGCCTTCCTCGCGCCGCCGTCTTGCGAACTCGACGATCAGGATCGCATTCTTGGCCGCAAGGCCGATCAGCATGACGAAGCCGATCTGCGAATAGACGTCGATCTGCATGCCGCGCACCCAAAGTGCGGCGAACGCGCCGAACAGGGCGAGCGGCACCGCCAGCAGCACCATGAACGGCATTGCCCAGCTCTCGTACTGCGCCGCCAGGATCAGGAAGACGAAGACGATGGCGAGGGCAAAGACCACCGACGCGATCGACCCCGCCTTGAGCTCCTGGAAAGTGATTCCGGTCCATTCGAAACCGAAATCCCTGGGCAGCGCGGTTGCCGCGGCCCGTTCCATGGCGGCGACCGCCTGGCCCGACGAGAAGCCGGGAGCGGCGCCGCCATTGATGGTGGCCGAGGCGTTGTTGTTGTAATGCGGCACGGTTTCCGGGCCGACGAACGGCACCAGCTTTCCCAGCGTGCTGAGCGGCACCATGCCGCCGGAAGCATTGCGCACATAGAGCCGTGAAATGTCGGCTGCACCGGCACGTGAATCTTTGTCGGCCTGGATGGTCACCCGGAAGGTGCGGCCAAACAGGTTGAAGTCGTTCACGTAGAGCGAGCCGAGATAGATCTGCAGCGTGTTGAAGACGTCGGGCAGGTTGAGACCGAGCAGCTTCGCCTTTGCGCGGTCGAGATCGTAGTTGAACTGTGGCGTCGAGGTCGAGAACGGCGAAAACAGCTGCTGCGGATTGATTTCAGGCTGCTTGCGGGCCTCGGCGATCACCGCTTGCGTGGCGTCGTTGAGGGCCGTGCTGCCGCGGCCGGTGAGGTCCTCGACGACGAATTCGAAGCCGCCCGTGGTGCCGATGCCGGGGATGGAGGGCGGATCGAAGGAGAGCGCGAAAGCTTCAGGAATCTGCATCAGCTTGCCACGCACGTCGCCGACGAGCTTCGAGGCGCTCTGGTCGGGGCCACGCTCCTCCCACGGCTTGAGGATGGCGAACTCGACCGCCGAGTTCGACTGCGCCGCGCTGGTGAGGAAGTTCAGGCCGCTGATCGAGCCGACGATGTCGACGCCTGGCGTCGCCTGCAGGATGTCGCGCGCCTTCTGGGCCACCGCATCGGTACGCTCCAGCGAAGCGCCGTCGGGCAGCTGGATGACGACGAAGAAATAACCCTGGTCCTCAACCGGAAGGAAGGTCGAGGGCAGCTTTTGCCAGACGAAGTAGGTGGCGACCAGGCCGGCCGCGAACAGGCCAAGCATGATCCAGCGCAGCCGGATAAGGATGCGCACGCCATGGGCATACGCATGCGACAGTCTGTCGAAGCCCGTATTGAACCAGCGGAACAGGAAGAATTGCGTTTCGCCGCGATGGCGCAGGAAGGCTGCACTGAGCGCCGGGCTAAGCGTCAGCGAGTTGAAGGCGGAGATGCCGACAGAGATCGCCACCGTCAGCGCGAACTGGTTGTATAGCTTGCCGGAAACACCGGGAATGAAGGCAACCGGCACGAACACCGCCATCAGCACGGCGGTGGTCGCAATGATCGGGCCGGTGACCTCGGCCATGGCGGCCTTTGTCGCCGCCAGTGGTTTCAGTCCGGCCTCGAGCTGTCGTTCGACATTCTCGACCACGACGATGGCATCGTCGACAACAAGGCCGATCGCCAGCACCATGCCGAGCAGCGAGAGCATGTTGAGCGAGAAACCCATCATCTCCATGATGACAAGCGTCGCCACCAGCGACACCGGAATGGCAATGGTCGGAATGATGGTCGTTCGCCAGCTCTGCAGGAAGATGAACACCACGGCGACGACGAGCACCAGGGCTTCGCCGAGCGTGATCAGCACGTCATGCATCGAGGCCGAGACGAAGCGCGTCGTATCGTAGTGCATCGCATAGTCGACGCCCTTGGGAAAACGGGCCGAAAGTTCCTGCATCTTGTCCTTGACGCGCTGCTGCAGATCGAGCGCGTTGGAGCCGGGCATCTGATAGACGGCGAGCACCACGGTCGGGTCCTTGCCGAAAAAGGCCGAGGACGAATATTGCAGCGCGCCAAGCTCGATACGGGCGACGTCGCGCAGCCGCACCAGCGAACCGGTATCAGTGTTGGCACGCACGACGATGTCGCCGAATTCCTTCGGGTCGCTCAACCGGCCGACGGCGTTGACCTGCATCTCGAATGCGGTGCCGGCGGGCGCCGGCGACTGGCCGATCTTGCCGGCCGCCACCTGGACGTTCTGTTCGGCGATGGCATTTTGCACATCGACGGCGGTGATGCCGAGATTGGCGAGCTTGTCCGGATCGAGCCAGACGCGCATCGAATAGCGCCGTTCGCCGAAAATCTGCACGTCGCCGACACCAGGCAGCCGCTTCAGCGGGTCCACCACCTGCAGATAGGCAAGGTTGGAGAGCGCCACCGGATCGACCGAATGGTCGGGCGAGGTCAGGTTGACGATGAGCACGAAGTTCGGGTTCTGCTTCTTGATCGTCACGCCGCCCTGGTTGACGATCGCCGGCAGCGACGAGGCCGCCTGCGAGACGCGGTTCTGGACGTCGACGGCGGCCGTGCTCAGGGAATAGCCGACATCGAAGGTGATGGTGATGGTCGACGAGCCGTCATTGGAGCTCGTCGAGGACATGTAGGTCATGCCTTGCACGCCGTTGATCTGCTGCTCCAGCGGCGTCGTCACCGTGTCTGCCACCACTTGCGCGCTGGCGCCCGGATAGTGGGCGCTGACCACGACTTGTGGCGGTGTGATGTCGGGGAACTGCGAGACGGGCAGCAGGAAATAACAAATCGTGCCGGCGAGCACCATGATGATGGCGATCGCCGAGGCGAAGATCGGACGATGGATGAAAAAGTTTACCACGACACGCACGCCTCTCCGGCCGCTCTTGCCCGCCCGAAGGCGCTGGCGACCCTGGATAACTGGCCGCGCCCGTCCCGGGACCCTTCCCGTGAACGCAGCAACGGCACCTCGCGACGCTGCCCATCGGCAAGCGAGCGCAACATGTTCTCGAACGCGCGGGGGTCGACCCCATCTGCTTTCATGACCAGCCGGATCATCGGATCCCGGACGGCCTCATCTATGGTAAGATCGCGGCGCTGTGGCATTGGCCGGCTCCTTGTCTGTCGATTCGCAGCCCATGCTCGCGAACCGTTTTTTCATCTCTTCACCGGCCGAGGCCGCATGATTGGCAATCTTTTTGTCCATCTGATCTGGTAGGACCAGTTCACGACCTTGTTATTGACGACGGACGCTATAGGTGTTACCAGTAAGTAACATTCTGGAAGTTACAGACCGGTAACACCCTAGTCAAGAGGTGGCCGAGGGTTTTTTGGAAACGAAAGGAGATCATGATGACAGATGGCGTCGTGGAGCGCTCTCGTCCCCGGGATCGGATTCTGGAGACGGCGCGTGACATGTTCCACAAGCACGGCATCAAGGGCGTCGGCGTCGACGCCATCACCGAGGCTGCCGGCACGAACAAGATGACGCTCTATCGTCACTTCGAATCCAAGGACGAACTGATCGTCGAATGCCTGCGCGCCAACGCACTGAAAGCCGGCGCGATGTGGGAAACGTTCGAGGCCGAGCATCCGGGCGACAAACTCGCTCAACTTCATGCCTGGGTTCGCAAGGCCGCCGCCATGCTCAACACCGACGGCCGTGGCTGCGACATGGCCAACGCCGCCGCCGAGCTGACCGAACCCGATCATCCGGCAAGGCGCGTCATCAAGGAACTCAAGGAAGCCCAGCGCGAACGCCTGGTCGGGCTCTGCCGGGATGCCGGCATCGGCCAGGCCGAGCTTCTCGCCGATACGCTGTCGTTGCTGTTTGAAGGCGCGCGGGTCAGCGTGCAGACCGTCGGTGCCGAGGGGCCGAGCACGCAGTTCGTGCGGATGGCTGAAGGACTGATCGTTTCCTTCCGGGGCACTGCCGCCGGTTAAGTATTGCCGTGGCTGGTGATTTGCGGTCGCGTGACCGACGATGCTTGGCTGCCCTGCAGGCTGCACGGTATCTCACCAGACCGCACCGTATCTCCCATTGACCGAACGAAAAAAGCCCGCTGCCGGGAGGAGGTGGCAGCGGGCTCGATTTCGAATGTGGCGCGGGAGGAGGTGCACCCCATTCAGCGTCGGCATCGCATCTGGGAGGAGTAGATGGCCGACAACCAGAACCTACGAGTTGCCCAATGATTCGGCAACAATGAATTGTGCATAGCTGCTGTGCAGATTTGCCGGGGCGGTCAGGTTCACCAGGAGATGCGGGATATCACTGCACGGGCACGTTTTCCCGGAAGATCAGTCGCGGCTCGATGAATTTGCGGGTGAGATAGGGCGCCGATGATGCGATCGAGCCGAGCAGTTGGATGACCGACTGCTCCGCGATCAGCCTGGCGTTCTGGTCGATGACGACGTCGGCGATGTCGTCGACGAGGTAGCCGCGTGTCTCCCTTGTCAGGTCGTGGCAGATGAACACCGGCTTGCGGTTGGGCCTGGTTTCCCGGATCGCCTTGGCAATGCCGGAGCGCCCGGCGCCGACGCAATAGATGCCGAGCAGTTCCGGCTCGTTGCGCAACGCTTTCATGGTTGCCGCATAGCTGGCATCGGGCTCGTCATTGATCTCGACGGCGCTGCTGACGGTGAGGTTGGGAAACTCTTCGCCAAGCACGGAGCGGAAGCCCATCTCGCGCTCTTCGTGGCCGCGATAGGAACGCGAGCCGACGACCATCGCCAGCTGCCCCTCGCGGCCGCCGAGGAAGCGTCCCATCAAAAGTGCCGCGGTCCGTCCCGCCACGCGGTTGTCGATGCCGACATAGGCCGAGCGAGGTGCGGCCGGAATATCGGACACCAGCGTCACCAGGCGGATGCCGGCCTCCACCATGTCGCGCAGGATGTTGCGTGTCCTGGGATGATCGACCGCGATGACACCGACGCCGTTGGCGCGCAGCGACAGCTTTTCGACCGCGTTCTGCAAGGCATTGGGCGAGATACCGGCGAGATTGTGAATCCGGCAGGACGCCACCAATGGCAGGCGCGATGCGTAGTCCTCGATGTGCTTTGCCAGGTCGTGCATGAAGTCGTTCGAGCCGATCGGCAGGAAGAATTCGAGGTTTGCCGGCTTCGAGGGAAGCGTCACCTGGTCGGCGACCGGCAGATAGCCGAGCTGCTTGGCGGCCTCCATGACGCGTTGCCGGTTGGCGGCACTCGCTCCGGGCCGATTGTTGAGCACCCTGTCGACCGTGGCGGTCGACAGCCCGCAGTTCCTGGCGATGTCGGAGACGGTAGCCTTCATGCCGCAGCCCTACACGTCGATCCGTACGTCCTCAGTGCGCCGGCTTGCCGTCGGCGAGGGCGTCGCGGATGTCCTTGTCCGACATGCCGGTGATGATGCGCTCGACTTCAGTCACGGTTGTCGTCTTCGGATCGATGTCGTCGGCGACAACCTTGCCCCTGCGCATGACGACGATGCGGTCGACCACCTGGAAGACATGGTGGATATTGTGCGCGATGAAGACGCAGGAGTGGCCGGAATCGCGGGCGTTGCGCACGAAGCTGAGCACGCCTTGAGTCTCGGCCACGCCGAGATTGTTGGTCGGTTCGTCGAGGATGATCAGGTCGCTGTCGAAATGCATGGCGCGCGCGATCGCCACCGCCTGCCGCTCGCCGCCAGAGAGCGAACCGATCGGCGTCGTCGGCGGGATGTTCTTGGAGATGCCGACCTGTTTGAGCAGATCGCGGGCCACCGTGTTCATGGCGTCCTGGTCCATGCGGTTGAGGAAGCGCGGCGGTTTGATCGGTTCTCGACCCAGGAACAGGTTGCGCGCGATCGACAGTTGCGTGACCAGGGCGGAGTCCTGGTAGATGGTCTCGATGCCGTGGGCGATGGCGTCGCTGGTATCGCGCAAGGTGACCTTCTTGCCGCGGATGAAGATATCGCCGCTGGTCAGCGGCACCGCGCCGGAGAGAACCTTGATCAGCGTCGATTTGCCCGCGCCATTGTCGCCGAGCAGGCCGACGATCTCACGCTCGTTGACATGGAAATTGGCGTCCACCAGCGCCTGGACGCGGCCGTAGGACTTGCGGATGTTGTGCATGCGGATCAATGGCTCGGCCATGATTCAAGTCCCCGCCTGGTGCCGGCGTTCCAGCCATGAGTGCAACGCCATCATGCCAAGGATGATCGCGCCGATGAAGATGTTGTAGGCAAGGCCGGGCACGCCGACCAGCACGATGCCGTTGCGCATCACGCGCAGGATCAGGATACCGAGCACGGTGCCGATGATGGTGCCGCGCCCGCCGGTGAGTGCGGTGCCGCCGATCACCACCATGGCGATTACCTCGAGCTCGTAGCCGGTACCGCTGTTGGGGTTGGCGGCGGATGTGCGCAGCGAGGAGATGACGCCGGCAAGCGAGGCCATGACCGACGACAGGACGAACAGGCCGACCTTGACACGATTGACATTGACGCCGCGGGCACGCGCCGCGTTGGGATTGCCGCCCGCCGCCTGGATCCAGTTGCCGGTCCGGCTTTGCGTCAGGACATAGCCGAGCGCGATCGCCGCGGCGATGAACCAGAACAGCGACATGTAGATGCGGAACGGCCCGATGAAGAAGTCGCCGACCAGAGCCTCCGCCAGCCAGCTGCCTTCGGCACTCCAGGTGCGCTGCGGAAACCCGTCGGTGATGAAAAGCGCGCTGCCGCGCACCACGAGCAGCATGCCGAGCGTCACCAGGAAGGACGGGATCTTGAGCTGCGTGACGAACCAGCCATTGACCAGGCCGATCAAGGCGGCAACCACCAGCGCGACAAGGAAGCCCATTTCCAGCGAGGTGACGCCGGCATTGAACAGCGTCCACATCAGCACCGGCGAGAAGCCGAACAGGGACCCGACGGAAAGGTCGAATTCACCCGACGTCATCAGCAGCGTCATCGCCAGCGCGATCAGGCCGAGCTCGACCGTGAAGGCCAGCGTATTGGAAATGTTCTGCGGCGACAGGAAGTCGTGGTTGAAACCCCAGAAAACGGCAATCTCCACGATGAGCAGAATGAAGGGTCCGAATTCCGGCCGCGCGATCAGGCGTTGGATGAGCGAATGATTTTCCACTGGGAACCCGCGACATGGTTGGGACGGGCCGCGGGCTCCACCGCATCGGGTGGATGAGCCACGGCACAGGAAGATATCTGGCGCCGTGCGAAAACGCGCGGCGCCAGGGGATCGCGGATTATTTGCCGGACAGGATCTTGTCGTAGACCGCCGCGGTGTCCTTCTCATAGAGCGCGCCGGTGATGACGTTGAAGCCCGGAGGAATGCCGCTGGCCGCCATGTTGGCGAGCGACAGCGCCACATAGCTGGTCGCCTGCGGATCCTGCCACTGGCCGGCATTGACATAGCCGTTCAGCACTTCCTGGGTGGTGTCGAGCGAGTTGCCCCAGCCGACGACCGGGATTTCGCCCGGCTTGACGCCGACCTGGTCGAACACGCGCTTGATCGAACCAGTTACGAGGTCGCCCAGGCCGATGATGGCGTTGACCTTGCCCTTGTGGGCGGTGAGGTAGTCGACCATGCGGTTGATCACCTCGGCCTGGTCGAGCGTCGCTTCGGTCACTTCATAGGTGATGCCGAGTGGGCCGAAGACGCTCTTGATGCCTTCCTCTTCCTGCACGCCGTAGGTGGCGCCGGGGATCTCGACCGGCATCCAGACGAAGTCGCCCTTCTTCACCAGGCCCTTGTCGACCAGATACTGCGCCCAGTGCTTGCCGAAAGTGACGTTGTCGCCGCCGACATAGGCGTTGAAATTGGCCTTGGGATCGGGCGTGTTGAAGTTGATGATCGGGACGTTGGCCGCGCGCGCTTCCTTGACGATCTCGACCAGGCTGCCCGGATCGGGGCTGGTGGTGACGATGCCGTCGGCCTTGGCCGAGAGGGCGGCGCGGACCGCCTCCTGCTGCGAGGCGACGTCGCCATTGTGGAACGAGGTGTTGACGGTGTTGCCGGTGTCCTTGGCCCATTGCTTGGCGCCTGCGAGGAAGTAGGTCCAGACCGGGTCGGCCGGCCCGCCATGTGAAATCCAGTAGAACGTCTTGGCCTGCGCGGCTGCCGGAATGACCGTCAGCGCGATCAGCAGGCCGTAGAGCACAAGTCTTAGTCTCGTCAGCATTTGATTTCCTCCCGGTTGAAGATGATCCGTCCTTTGTTCCGGCTTCAGCCGGATTGCGTCTTTTTGCCAGCGCCGCTCGGATGCCTAAGAGCATTCCCTTTTTCGGCGAATGGCAAGCCTCCATCTGCAGATGTAGTTGGCGCCTGACGCGGCGCCATCAGCGACCCCATCAGATCGCATCAGTCGGGATGATTTTTCCCGGGCAGTCGGATGATTGTCGCCGAGAGCTCAACCGGGCGGACTGTCCCGATCATGTCTGGGCGGTCACTTGGGGCGAGAACCCCAAGAGCCGCCTAGAGCAGGCCGGCCTTGGCCAGGTCGCGCATCAAATGGCTGGCGCCATAGGTCCAGTGCGGACAATCGGGCGACAGCCGCACGCGGTTAACCAGCGCGCCGAATTTTTCCGACGAGATGGTAACGATGTCGCCGACCTTGTGCGTAAAACCCTTGCCCTTTTCGCCGCGATCCTTCGACGGCACGAACATCGTGCCGAGATAGAGCGCCAACCCGTCGGGATACTGGTGGTGCGGCCCCATCGCCGCGGCAACAAGCTCCTCCGGCGAGCGGCTGATCTCGGCCATCGAGCTTGCCCCCTCCAGCGAAAACCCGTCCTCGCCCTCCACCTTGAGGCGCACGACGGCCTGCTTCACGTCGGCGATAGAGAACACGTCGTCGAACAACCGGATGAAGGGGCCAAGCGAGGCCGAGGCGTTGTTGTCCTTGGCCTTGCCGAGCAGCAGCGCCGAACGCCCCTCGACGTCGCGCAGATTGACGTCGTTGCCGATGGTGGCGCCGACGATGCTGCCGCTCGAGCCGGCGATCATGGCGATCTCCGGCTCCGGATTGTTCCAGGTCGACACCGGGTGGAGGCCGACATCGGCGCCGAAGCCGACCGAGGCCATCGGCTGGCACTTGGTGAAGATCTCGGCATCCGGGCCGATGCCCACTTCCAGATATTGCGACCAGGCGCCGCGCGAAATCAGCTTGGCCTTGATCTCCATCGCTTCGGGCGAACCGGGCTTGAGCTTCGACAGGTCGTGGCCGATCAGCCCGGCAATGTCGGCGCGGATGGCGTCCGCCTTGTCAGCCGAACCGCGCGCTTGTTCCTCGATCACCCGCTCGAGCAGGCTGACGACGAACGTCACGCCCGATGCCTTGACCGCCTGCAGGTCGACCGGGGAGAGGAGATAGGGTTTTGCCGGATCGCGTTTGGCCGCAAAACTGTTGGCCGCGATGTCGTCGAGCGAGCCGATCGGCTTGCCCCTGGCTGAGCGCACGTGGCCGGCCGGGTCGGCCAGTTCGCAGACGTCGCGCACGGTGGGCGCCGCGCTCGATGTGATGTCGAAGACGGTGCCGTCGCGCACGGTGACCACCAGGGGGTGCGAGGCGCTTTTGGCGCGGCCGACAAAAAGGCCTTCAGCGGGCAGATGTGTCGGGTTGGTCATGTGTGCGCTCCTTTGATCATCGAAAGATACGGCCGTGCCGGGTCGGCGCGGCACTTTCACCGGAATCCTTGCAAAGGTCTATCCCATCGATGGTGATCAAAGGTGCTGTGTTTTTGGTTGCGAAATCCCGGATTCGCGGCGACCGGTCTGTCATGTGCAGGAGAGAAGTGGAGGGATTTTTCAAGAGCATGAAACCTCGATGGATTTGCTTGCGGTGCATTCAACCTCTGTCGCGATGGCCTCGGTGAGACGTTGAGCACAACCATCCCGTCATCGGGATTCCGCTTGACAGATTTCATGAATATGAAAAACTCTTGGACAATTTCAAATCTCGGTGAGCAGGTCGATGTCGACCGTCGTTGCAACACAAGCGCAGGAGGCTCGCTCTTCATCGGGCTTCCGGCTCGCCATGCTGCTGCCGGGCGCGTTAGTCACTTTCCTGCTGATCCTGTTTGCGCTTGGCCTGGTGCTGTTTCTCGCCTTCCGCGGCAATGACGGCTCGCTGCTCGGCGTTGGGTTGACCATCGCAAACTTCGTCGCCGTGGCCACCGATCCGCTTTACTGGACGGTGACGCTGCGCTCGCTGGTCATCGCCAGCCTGGTGACGCTGGCAACAGTCGTCACGGCCTATCCCGTCGCATACTATCTCGCTTTCCACGCCGGGCGGCGGCGCGGCCTGCTCTTGTTCCTGGTGACGCTGCCGTTCTGGACCAGCTACCTGCTGCGCGTCTTCGCCTGGAAGATCGTGCTTGCCTATAATGGCGTGCTGAACTCGGCGCTGATCGAAAGCGGCATCTGGTCCCAGCCGACATTGGCCTTTCTGAATACGCCGGCGGCGGTGGTCGTCACGCTCGCCCATGCTTATGCGCCTTTCGCCATCCTGCCGATCTATGTGGCGCTGGACACCATCCCGAAATCGCTGCTCGAAGCCGCTTCCGACCTCGGCGCGCGGCCATTCACCGCTTTCCGCCGCGTCGTGCTGCCCAATTCAATGCCAGGCGTGCTGGCCGCGGCGCTCGTCGTCTTCGTACCGACGGTCGGCGACTATGTCACTCCCGCTATGGTCGGCGGCCCGGCCAGCACCATGATCGGCACGCTGATCCAGTCGCAGTTCGGCAAGGCCAATGACTGGCCGTTCGGCGCGGCGCTTTCGGTCTGCGTCATGCTGGTCATCCTGGTCGTGGTGCTGGTCGCACGCGGCGCCGACCGCAGATTTGGCAGCCGCACATGAAAGCCGAACGCGCAGGTACGAAACGGGATGGCCGCTGGCTCGCCCTCTACGTCCTTGCCTATCTCGTCTTCCTCTATCTGCCGGTCCTGCTGATCCCGCTGTTTTCCTTCAACGATTCCATCCAGGCGGCGTTCCCGCTGCAGGGGTTTACGCTGCAATGGTACGAGACGCTTTATGGGAACCCGGCGCTGTCGGGCGCGCTGTTGAACAGCCTCGTCATCGGCGTCATCGCGGCTTCCGGCGCCACGCTGTGCGGCATCACCGTTTCCTACATGGACCTCTACGGCCGCTCGCCATTGGCAACCACCATCAGCGCCATCGCCCGGCTGCCGATCCTCATCCCCGGCGTCATCGTCGGCATATCGCTGCTGATCCTGGTCAACCTCATCGGCCTCGGGCCATCACGCGTCGCCATCGTCCTCGGCCATATCCTCGTGGCCCTGCCGACCAC
Organism: Mesorhizobium sp. LNHC229A00; assembly: GCF_000502415.1. Classification (NCBI taxonomy): domain Bacteria; kingdom Pseudomonadati; phylum Pseudomonadota; class Alphaproteobacteria; order Hyphomicrobiales; family Phyllobacteriaceae; genus Mesorhizobium; species Mesorhizobium sp. LNHC229A00. The sequence goes on along the minus strand of NZ_AYWQ01000003.1, from coordinate 217,938 downwards.
GGTGGTGATCATGCGCAGCCGTTTCGCCGCCATCCCGAAAACCATTCGCGAGGCGGCGCTCGACCTCGGCGCCACCGACTGGACGACGTTCCGGCGGGTGATGCTGCCGCTCAGCCTGCCTGCCGTGCTGTCGGCCTTCATGCTCGCCTTCCTGATCTCCTTCGACGAATTCATCGTCGTCTTCTTCCTTGCCGGCACCGAGCCGACCCTGCCGCTCTATATCTGGAGCCAGCTACGCTTCCCCCGCTCGCTGCCGACCGTCATGGCGCTCGGAACGGTGATTCTGGCCGTATCCTTCATCATCGCCGGCACCGCCGAGATCCTGCGCCATCGCGGGCTCGGAGCCGCGCGCCGCAATCCAGCCTGACCACAACAATGAGAGGAGAACGAAAATGGCATTCCACCTGAAATCCATATCAGGGCACAAGGCCCGGGCCGGCCTTGCCGCACTGGCGCTCGCACTGTCGTCAACCGTGGCGCTGGCCGCCGAAAAGCTGCAATATTTCACCTGGTCGGGCTACGAATTGCCCGATTTCAACAAGAGTTTTCTTGCCGCCCACCCGGACGGCGTCGAGGCCTCTATCTTCGGTGACGACGACGACGCCTTCACCAAGGTCAAGGCCGGCTTCCGTCCCGACATTGCCCATCCCTGCTACGACAAGGTGGCGCGCTGGAACAAGGAAGGCCTGCTGCAGCCGATCGACACCAAGCGCATCAAAAACTGGGATTCGATCTTCCCGGTATTCAAGAACCTGCCTGATCTGCAGGCGGGCGACGGCAAGGTGTGGATGGTGCCATGGGACTGGGGCAACACCTCGATCCTCTACCGCACCGATCTGGTGAAGAACCCCGAGGCCAGCTGGAACCTTCTGTGGGACAAGCAATATGCCGGCCGCATGGCGACCATCGACGCCGTGCACGATACGCCGATCGTTGCCGCGCTTCTGGCTGGCGTCAATCCGTTCGACATGACGCCTGCTCAGATGGACAAGGTCGCGGCAAAACTGCGCGAACAGCGTCCGCTGCTCTCCAACTACACCACCGACATGACCTCGGTCGAACAGGCGCTGGCCAGCGGCCAGCTGGTCGCCGCCATGACCTGGAACGCGTCGGCCACCTCGCTGAAGAAACAGGGCGTGCCGGTCGAATTCATGAAGCCGAAAGAAGGCATGCTGACCTGGGCCTGCGGCTTCGTCATGCTGAAGGACGCCAAGAATGTCGATCTCGCCTATGACTTCATCAACAGCCGGCTCGACGCCGATTCGGGCAAGTTCCTGATCCAGTCCTACGGCTATGGCAGTTCGCTGAGCACTGCTTTCGCCGGCGTGTCGAAGGAGGAACTGGAGAAGCTGCAGCTGCCGGCCGACCCGGATGTCATGCTGAAGAGCACGATCTTCACCGGACCGATGAAACAGAATGACGATATGGCGAAGATGTTCGAGAAGGTGAAAGCGGGGGGCTGAGGGCCAATCGCCGATGCTGGTGCCGCCCCTCACCTGCCTACCGGCATCCTCTCCCCGTATAGGGACGGGGAGAGGGGCGCTGTCATCGCAGATTTCGCCAATCGCCAGCGTTGCAGGAAGAAAGACGACGCTGGGGCAGCCCCTTCTCCCCGTCACTATACGGGGAGAAGTGCCCGGCAGGGCGATGAGGGGCGGCGCCGGCTTCCGGCAAGATACGATCCTACTCTGATGCCGGACTTGTCAGCCGTCGGCGCAGATGACTGCAATCGAAGGACCAACGGATGGATATAGTCGATGAAGCCGCCGAGAAACCCAAGGACGATGCCGACGTTCGCGTCGGCCGGCGCGTGCGGGCGCTGCGGCTTGAGCGCCGCCTGTCGCTGGCCGAACTGGCGGCAAAAGCCGGCGTGTCAATCGGTGCGCTGAGCCAGATCGAGCGCGGCATGTCCTCGCTGCGCGTCAAGGTGATCTGGCCGCTGGCCGCCGCACTCGATATCGAGCCGTCGGCGCTGATCAGCGACGGCAACGATGCCGTCAACGATCTCTATTGCGTGCGCGCCAACAGCCGCCGCGCGATTCCCGTAAAATCGGAAGGCATCGCCAAGGCGCTGCTGTCGCCGCCCGGTGCGACGCTCACCGGCATGCTGGTGACCGTGGAAGCCGGCGGCGGCACGGCGGAAGCCTACGCCCATGCCGGCCATGAATTCGGCTATGTGCTTTCGGGCGAGGTCGAACTGGTGGTGGATTCGACGACATACGGGCTGAAGACCGGCGACAGTTTTGCCTTCAAGAGCACGCTGTTGCACGCTTTCCGCAATCCCGGCGCCGAGCAATGCCAGATCCTCTGGGTCAACACCACGAAGCCCTCCGAGGTTCGCGATGGCGCCTGATCCACTCGTCAGGCTTGAGGCCGTCTCGAAGGTTTTCCCAGGCGGCATCGTCGGGCTCGATGCTGTCGACCTCGACATTATCAGCGGCGAATTCATCACGCTGCTCGGGCCGTCGGGCTGCGGCAAGACCACCAGCCTGCGCGTCATCGCCGGCTTCGAAAGCCCGTCGAGCGGCAAAGTCTTGCTCGACGGCCGAGACATCACGGCCCTTAGGCCGTTCGACCGGCCGGTCAACACCGTGTTTCAGGACTACGCGCTGTTTCCGCATATGAACGTCGCCGAAAATGTTGGCTTCGGCTTGTCCCTGCGAAAACTCACCAGTGCCGAGCAGGCAAAGCGCGTCGGTGAAGCCCTCGACATGGTCGGTCTCGGCGACAAGCTTCGCGCCCGCGTTTTGGAACTCTCGGGCGGCCAGCGCCAGCGCGTCGCGCTCGCCCGCGCCATCGTCTGCGAACCGCGCGTGCTGCTGCTCGATGAGCCGCTGTCGGCGCTCGACGCGCACCTGCGCGAACAGATGCAGATTGAGCTGAAGCGGCTGCAGTCGCGGCTCGGCACCACCTTCGTCATGGTCACCCACGACCAGACCGAGGCGCTATCGATTTCCGACCGCATCGTCGTCATGAACAAGGGCCGCATCGAGCAGATCGCGCCGCCGGCAACACTCTATGACCGGCCCGCGACCAAGTTCGTTGCCAGCTTCATCGGCACGATGAATCTCCTGCAGTCGCGCTTTCTCGGCCGAGATGGCGAGCGTTTGCGCTTTGCCGCCGGTGACCTGCCGCTGGAGGCTACCTCCGACAATGGCGAGACGCCGGCCGCGGGCGATACACGTACCATCGGCGTGCGCCCGGAGGATTTGCTGGCGGCCGCCGAAGCAGCCGACGGCACCGCGCCGGCGCGGGTGAGCGGGGTTGTCTTCCACGGTCGCACGTTGCGCCTTCATGCCCAGATCGGTCAGGGAACCTCCGTCGTCATCGATGCCCCGCGCCAGGCCGAAGGCTTTCAATTCAACGTCGGCGACGTGGCGCATATCAGCCTGCGCCGTGGTGCCAACTGCCCGATGCTCTCCGCATAGTTTCGGCGGCTACAAGCAGTCGGCAACGGCCGCGAATATGCCGACTGGGGCGATCTTACGATTTTCTGAAGGTCACGGGCATCATCGCTACGGCGCGTGGGGTATGCGGATGTACCAAGGCGAGTTCGATCTCGGAATCATCTTTGCTGCCGCCCGATCGGGGCGGCGCATCGCGATGTCTGAGTTTGAGGTCATCTTTCGTCATTTCAGGAGCTTTCCCGGTCGCCCGGCAACGAGGGCCCGCCCGGCCAGGCATCCTTTCGTGCTTCTCGCCGATGACGGACCAGTTTGTGAATTGAGCAGGAAACCCGGCGCTGAAATGTTGCGCGAGGGCCTCAAAGCTTCAGACGGTTTCGTTCCACATTTGACGCTGGCCTATGACCAGAAACTTATTCCGCAACGGCCTATCGGCCCAATCAGCTTTGTCGCCCGGCAGTTCGTTCTTGTGCACAGTTTGCGCGGACTGAAGAAGTACGTTTTCCCGGGATGTCGGCCGCTGAGTGCGATTTGACGCGCCGATCGATCTGCCTCAAATCGTCGTCACATAGCCGCGCTATATCTATCGTGCTGACACGCCTTGTCAGCTGTCGTGCGGGCAGGGGTGGCAGGCCAGCAAGTGCTTCCCTACTTCGAATGCGTCTGAACAGGAGGAACACCCATGACCATTACGGAAATTGCCAAGGATTTCACCGAGCTCCTCAAGCAGGGAGACAACAATGGTGCTGCCGAAAAATACAACGCCGACGATATCGCCAGCTATGAAGCCATGGAAGGGCCGATGGCCGTCAGCCATGGCAAGGAGGCCCTCAGGCAGAAAAGCCAGTGGTGGCAAGAGAACCACGAAGTGCATGGCGGCTCGGTAGAGGGCCCTTATGTCAATGGCGACCAGTTCGCGGTGCGCTTCACCTTTGACATAACCCCCAAGGCCACGGGCGAGCGTGTCACCATGGATGAGGTTGGCCTGTACACGGTCAAGAACGGCAAGATCACCGAAGAGCGCTTTTATTACTGAGGCCGGAACAGGCCTACCTAACTTGCTCTCTTTGCGGCAAGGTTGAAAATGAGTACGGCGGCCAGAGCGATCCTCTGGCCGCTGGGGGCGCTCAAATTGTCTTTCACATACTGCGCAAGTTCATCGCCACGGTGCCCCAGCCGTCGAAGAACCCATTTTCATGGTTGTCGCGGGTGGAGGCGGGTCATCGAAAGTCCCGGGTCGTCAAAAAGCCGTTAGCGGCACTTAGGTAATTTCCTTAGTGTTTCCGGTAATGCTGGCCAAGCGGAATGAGCGGTTTTAGGCTGCGAAAAAGATTCGACTGTCAGCCTAGGGAAAGCGCGTCTTGACGACCACCATGTACGGCATCACGAATTGCGACACGATCAAGAAGGCGCGCGTCTGGCTGGAGGGCCATGGGGTTCCCTATCGTTTCCATGACTATCGGGCCGAAGGGATCGAGGCGGGCAAGCTGGATAGCTGGGTCGGCAAGGTCGGTTGGGAAAAGCTGCTCAACAAGGGCAGCACGACGTTTCGCGAACTGCCGGAGGCGGACAAGCAAGGCCTCGACGAGAAGAAGGCGAAAGCGCTGATGCTGGCCAAGCCGACAATGATCAAGCGGCCGGTGCTGGAGGTCGGCGACACAATTCTGGTCGGTTTCAAGCCGGATGTTTATGAAGGGGCGGTGGGCGGGAAATAGAACCGACTCTCACCGCGCTCCTTTGCGCCCCCCGCTGTCCCGCCGGCGTCGCGATATTACGTGTGGGCTCGCAAATACCCCGCCAAAGCGACGGCGTTGTTATGCGCTTCGTCATGGGCGCCATAGAGCAGCGTCACCTTGCCACGGCCGAGCATCGCGCGCAGTTGCGCCACGGTCTTTTCATTCGCATCCAACTCGCCACGGTACCGCTTCTGAAACTCCGCCCAGCGCGCCGGCTCGTGGCCGAACCATTTGCGCAACGCGTCGCTCGGCGCGATCTCCTTCAGCCACAGGGTCAACGCGGCATCCTTCTTGGCGACGCCGCGCGGCCATATTCGATCCACCAGCACCCGCTGGCCATCGGCCTGCCCGGGTGTCTCGTAGACGCGCTTGACTGCGATATCGAAGGCCATCACACCTCCGCTGGCTAGACCCGTTGGGCCCACTCGCCCTTGCGCATCACCGGCACGCGGCCGCCATCCTTGGCGACGCCGTCAATGTCGATCTTGTCCGACCCGATCATCCAGTCGATATGGATGAAGCTCTTGTTGCCGCCGCGCGCCGCGATGTCGTCCTGGCTGAGCGAGGCGCCCTCGACAAAGCATTTCGAATAGCATTGGCCGAGCGCGATGTGGCAGGCGGCGTTTTCGTCGAACAGCGTGTTGAAAAACAACAGGCCGCTGGCCGAGATCGGCGAGGAATGCGGCACCAGCGCCACTTCGCCCAGGCGGCGCGCGCCCTCGTCGGTGTCGAGCACCTTCCTCAGGACGTCCTCACCTTTCGACGCCTTGGCCTCGACGATCCTGCCGCCCTCGAAGCGCACCGAGATGTCATCGATCAGCGTGCCCTGGTAGGACAGCGGCTTGGTCGAGGAGACATGGCCCTCGACGCGCCGCGCATGGGGGGTGGTGAAAACTTCCTCGGTCGGGATGTTGGGATTGCAGGTGATGCCGTTCTTGGCGGTCGAGGCGCCGCCCATCCACTCATGGCCGTCCGCCAGCCCGACCGTCAGGTCGGTGCCCGGTCCGGTGAAATGCAGGGCATGAAAATTATGGCCGTTGAGCCATTCGGTGCGGCCGCGCAGCGCCGCATTGTGCGCCGTCCAGTTGCCGATCGGGTCTTCCACATCCACCCGCGAGGCGGCGAAGATGGCGTCGGCGAGCTTCGCAACCGCCACGTCGTCGGCATCGCCGGGGAAAACCTGCCTTGCCCAAGCGAGATCAGGATAGGCGACGATGTTCCAGTTGATGTCGAAGCCGGTGATCTTCTCCAGCGCCGGCTGGTAGGCCATCGAATTGGCCTTGTTGGCGCGCGCCACCTTCGCCGGATCCTGCGCCGACAGGAGCGACGGATCCTCGCCGCGCACGGCAAGCCGGGCTGCGTTGTTGGAGAAGGCCTTCGCCATGCCTTCGTAGAGCCAGCCGGCGGCGTGGTCGAAGCCAGCATCGGCGCCGAAGCGGTAGCGCGCCAGCGTCATCTCGTCATCGTTGAAGATCGGCGTCACCAGCCCGGCACCGGCCCTGTAAGCGTGTTCGACGATGCGCCTGGTCAGCGGCAGGGCCGCGATCGACGATGTCAGCACCAGGTCCTGTCCGGGCTGCAATTGCAGCCCCACCTTGATGGCGACTTCCGCCAGCCTGTCGAGCTTCACCGGGTCGATCGTTGCGGAAACGCCGCGCGAATGTGTGGTCATGATCCTGCCTGTCGTCTTGGGATGTCTGATTGAACATAGACCGGTGCCGCGGTGCTTTCCACCGCGATCGTGCCGCTGGGCTCGGCGACCGACGATCCGAACCGCGCCATCGTCGCCGCGATCTCCTCCTTGATCCAGGCCTTGAAGTCCCGGACCTTGCGGCTTTCGGCCTTTGTGGTGGAGGTCACCAGCCAGTAGCCGAGGCCGCTCTGGGCGCGGATTCCGAACGGCGCCACCAGGCGCCCGTCGGCCAGCGCATCGGCCGCAAGCAATTGCCAGCCTAGCATCACGCCATGGCCGGCGATCGCCGATTCCAGGCACAGCATCGGATCGGTGAAGCGGGCGCCTTTCTGGAAGGTGACGGGTTCAACCCCGGCGGCCGCGAACCAGCTTTCCCAGTTGATCATCGCCCGCTCGTCCGTGATGGCGCAGGTCTGGGCGAGGTCACCGATCGACGTCAGTTTTCTGGCAATCCCGGGCGCGCAGACCGGGAAGACTTCCTGCGCCAAGAGCAACTCCGCCCTTCCACCCGGCCATTTGCCGTCGCCAAGCCGGATGGCAATGTCGACGTCCGAGTGATCGAGATTGACCAGCCGCACCGAAGCGTCGATACGCAGCAGCACGTTGGGATGTCTGTCGAAGTGCCGCGACAGCCGTGGCAGTAGCCATTTGGAGGCAAAGGCCGGTGCCGCCGAAACAACCAATGTGCATTGGCTGGCTTCGTCGGCCAGTGCCACGGCCTGGGCAAGCTCGCGAAATCCGGCGCCAAGGCGGGCCGCGAAGACGGCGCCGAATTCGGTCAGCACGAGGCCGCTTGTCGTGCGCTCGAAGAGTGCCTGGCCGAGCTGTTTTTCGGTGCGGCTGATCTGCTGGCTTACGGCGCTGACGGAAACATTGAGTTCGCCGGCGGCGGTCGCGAGCGAGCCGAGACGGGCGACGGTTTCCACGGCGCGAAGGCCGTTGAGATGAACGCGGTTGAGCATGGCCATTTGAGATTTTCTAAACCGATCCGGCCGAAATCTCAATTGAAAGAGATATCGAAACGGCAGACTTTACGGGTCGAAACAGGCACACGGAGCCGGAATGCTGAGCATGTTGCTGAGGGCCCTGGTCGCGGCCAATTCGCCGGATGACACGCGCTGCGACTTCGATACGCTGAGCTGGCTCACCGATCCGCTTGCCCATCCCGCGCTGGATGTGATGTCGGAGCGCGAACTCGGTGATGTGCCGTTCCGGCTGACAGCGCGCCGGACCGTGCATGAGACTGTTTCACCGAGCGCCGGTTTCGGCGAGCGCTGCTGAGCGCGCGATCACGAACAAGGCCCTGGCCCAACACGAGGCGGATTGTTTCACCCGCTCGCACATCTATTGTGCACTGCAATGACTTCGCCCCAATCGACAGCGCTGCGTTACGCCTTCGCCGGCATGATCGCCATGGCCGTCGCCATGGGCATAGGCCGCTTCGTCTACACGCCAATCCTGCCTGGCATGATGGAGGAACTGCATCTGTCGCCGGCCGATGCCGGCTGGATCGCCTCGGCAAATTATCTGGGCTATCTCGTTGGCGCGTTGGTGGCGGCGGGCAGCTGGGCGCATCGACGCGAGCGTTTGCTGATGCTGGGCGCCCTCGGCGCCAGCGCCGTGCTGGCCGCCTCGATGGGGCTGACCGACGCCATGGCCGCCTTCGTCGCCATCCGTTTTCTGGCCGGTCTAGCGAGCGCTTTCGTCATGGTGTTCATGGCCAGCATCGTTTTCAGCCATATCGCGGCGGTGGGGCGCGGCGACCTGCAGGCCTGGCATTTCGGCGGTGTCGGCCTAGGCATAGCGATATCGGCGGCGATGATGGCGGTGCTGGTCACCGAGCATGCCGGCTGGGCGCAGGGCTGGCTGTGGTCGGGGGCGATTTCGGCTTGCGGCTTCGTCGCCGTGGCGCTGCTGGTGAACCAGGGTCCGCTCACCAACGGCGAGGTCCGCCGTGAACCGGCGCTGCCGAAAGATCGGTCGCTGATGAAGGTGATCGTCGCCTATGGCCTGTTCGGTTTCGGCTATGTGGTGACGGCAACCTTCCTCGTCGCCATCGTCCGCCAAGCCGGCGGCAGCCGCGTCTTCGAGGCCGTGGTGTGGATGGTTGCCGGTCTTGCCGGTTTCCCTTCGGTCTGGCTGTGGCAGAAGATAGCGGCGCGGATCGGTCTTTATGCCGCCTATGCCTTGGGATGCTTGGTCGAAGTTGTCGGCGTGACCGCGAGCGTCGCCGCCGGCGGGCGCATAGGGCCGCTGCTTGGCGGCGTGCTGCTCGGCGGCACGTTCATAGCCATCACCGCACTTGGCCTGCAGGCCGCCAGGCAGCAGGCCCCAGCGTCGCCCCGGCGTATCTTTGCCCTGATGACCGCCTCGTTCGGTCTTGGCCAGATCATCGGCCCGATCGCGGCCGGATTATTGGCCCAGGCGTCGGGCGATTTCTTCCTCGCCTCGATCGTCGCCGCGGCCGTCCTGGTCGTCTCCGGCGCCGTCACATGGTCGGCTGCGCCAAAATCGCCATGATTTGTGGTCTTGCTCTGCACCGGCATCGGGCAGGCATTTTCTTTCCTCCTAATGTGTGACCTTATGCCCGCCGAACCCACCTGATTTGCGCATAGATCGAGGAATTCGCCACAGTGTTCGTATCCTTCTTCCCGCAGCCGAAGCTGTTCTTCTCTTCGGCCGCCATCTGGAGCCTTGCGGCGATCCTGTTCTGGTTTTTCGGCGGGGAGCAATTGGGGGCGGTTTTCGGCATGCCTCCTGCTGCTCCCGGCGCGCCACCCATCATCGGCATCGCCATTCTGGTATCGAAGCCATTCCTCTGGTTCTACATCTACTTCGTGCTGTGCGTGGCCATCTTCTATGCGTTCTGGAGCTGGTATTCGCCGCACCCATGGCAGCGCTGGTCGATCCTGATGACGGCGGTCATCCTGTTCTTCATCTATTTCAACGTGCAGGTCAGTGTCGCCGTCAACGCCTGGTACGGCCCGTTCTTCGACTATGTACAGGGGCTGATGTCGGGCACCGGAAAGTCGACGGACGCCGAGTTCTATACCGGATTGGCCGACTTCTCATGGCTGGCCCTGGTCGGCATGAACGTGCAAGTGGTCAACGCCTTCGTCGTCAGCCATTGGATCTTCCGCTGGCGCACAGCCATGAACAATTATTTTATCGAGAACTGGAGCAGGCTGCGCCATATCGAGGGCGCTTCGCAGCGCATACAGGAAGATACGATGCGGTTCTCGCAGATCATGGAGGATCTCGGTTCCAGCTTTGTCCAGTCGATCATGACCCTGATCGCCTTCCTGCCGGTGATGATCCAGTTGCAGGCCCATATCAGCGAACTGCCGATCATCGGCGCGATCCCGCAGCCATTGGTGGTCGCGGCACTTGCCTGGTGTCTGTTCGGCACGATCTCGGTGATGATTGCCGGCATGAAGCTTCCCGGCCTGCAGTTCCGCAACCAGCGCGTCGAAGCCGCTTACCGCAAGGAGCTGGTCTATGGCGAGGATCATGCGGACAGGGCGCAACCCGCCACCACCGCCGAGCTGTTCGCCAATGTCCGGCACAATTATTTCCGGCTCTATTTCCACTACATCTATTTCAACGTCGTCCGGTACACTTACCTGCAGGCCGACAACATTTTCTCGCTGCTGATCCTGGGTCCGTCGCTGGTCGCGCACAAGATAACGTTCGGCGCGCTGAACCAGATATCGAACGCGTTCGGCAAGGTGACGGGTTCGCTGCAGTTCCTGCTTACCTCGTGGTCGACCATCGTCGAGCTGCAATCGGTGCACAAACGCCTGCGCGCCTTCGAGGCGACGCTGCAGGGCGAGCCCCTGCCTGATATTGATCAGCGCTATCTGGCAAGGCAGGGCGCCGAGGATCCGGCTTGACGACGCTCTGAACGAAACGCCGGTTGGCGGGTCAGCCGCCGACTGTCGCCTGCTTCTGGCCGCCATCCTGCCGCGAGACGTAATCGCGAAAACTGATGCACTCGACATCTGATTTGACGCAGACCTCGCCCGCAAAACGTTCCAGCGCGTTCCAGTAGGCGCCGTCATTCATCAGCGTGAAGTGGAAGCCGAGTTCCAGCGGAATGCGCTTGCCCCGATATTGCGCGTCGAAGGCGGCGTGAAACGCCTGGTAGGTCCGGTCCGCGAACTCGCCGGCGTTGCTCGGCCGCTCGAAGCCGCCGGAATGGCGGACGTACAGATTGTAGTCCATGGCGACCACCGGCCGTGATTTTGGCCCTTCCGGAATCCGCGGCAGGGAAAAGTTGGTGATGCCGCCAACGGTCGGCGGCAGGGCAGGCCCCATTGAAACGCCGCTGGCGTCGAACCGATAGCCGGCTGCCGGGAGTGCCTCGTAAAGCGCTTTGCCGGTCGACAGATACGGCGCCCGGAAACCGGCCACCGCATGCCGCGCGAATTCCCGCCAGCCCTCGGGTTCGGGCGCAATGCCGTTGATGGCATAGGCGTTCTCGAAAATGTGCTCGAAGGAGGCGAACTCTTTCAGCCAGTCGGCCTTGCTCCAATCCTTGCCGTCGAAATGGCCGCAGGCGTGGCTGGCAATGTCGTGACCCTCATGGGCGGCGAGGCCGATCTGTTCCAGCCGCTCGGCCACGTCCTGCCTTGATGCGGCAAAGCCGATGTTGGATTTGCCCGCCGTCTTGCCAGGCGCGGTGTATTGGCCGCGTGTCTCGGGCGACAACAGGAAGACACAGGACAGGAAATAGGTGAAATGCGCGCCGGTGCGCTGGGCCAGCGCGCGGCTGCGCTTCCACTGCGAGATGTCGCGCGCGCTGTCGAAGGAGATGATCACGATCTGCTTCGGCCTTGCCGGTGCTGGTGGCGCGGGCGGATCGGCCAGGGCCGCGCCGGCGGTGGCGAGCGAGGCAAGCGAGAACAAAACAACGCGGGACAAACAAGGCACTGGCAAATTCACGGGCTCCGGGTGGTCGGCAAGCCGGCTATCGCGCAAATGTGGCGCCGGTGCGATTGGGTTTTCGTGGGTTTGCCCCGGGGACAAACATTGGTTTGCCCCGGGGACAAACATTGGTTTGCCCCGGGAATAGCCGATTTTCCGGCCGAACCCCTTCCATGCCGACAAAATTTCGCTAAAACGCGGGCTCATGAACCGCCCCGGCCCGGGGCAGGAATGGTTTGATTGATGTCCGACGACAGTTTTATTCGCGAAGTCAATGATGAGATGCGTCGCGAGCAGGCGCAGAAGCTGTGGGACCGTTTTGGCCCGGCCTTGCTTGTCATTGCGGTGCTTGTGGTGCTCGGCACCGCGGCCTTCGTCGGCTATCGCTATTGGGACGAGACGCGCGCCAATCGCTCCGGCGATGCCTTCTCGCAGGCGCTGAAGCTTGCCAATGATGGGAAGAACGATGACGCGCTGGCCGCGCTCGATCAGCTGGAAAAGGATGGTTACGGCGCCTATCCCCTACTCGCCCGCATGCGCGCCGCGACCGTCAAGGCCAACAAGGGCGACGTCGATGCCGCCGTCAAGGACTTCGACGATGTCGCCGCCGACACCGCCATTCCCCAGGGCCTGCGCGACATGGCGCGGCTGAGGGCGGCGCTCCTGCTCGTCGATCATGGCTCCTTCGCCGACGTGTCGAGCCGCGTCGAGGCGCTGACATCGGACACTAACACCCTGCGCCACAGCGCGCGCGAGGCGCTTGGCCTTGCCGCCTGGAAGGAAGGCAAGACCCAGGATGCGCTGAAACTGTTCGATCAGATCGCCTCCGATGATGGCGCCCCACGCAACACGCGCGAGCGGGCGACCTTGATGTCCGAGCTGATCCGCGGGTCGGGCAGTGCATCGTGACCTCTTTCCCAAGGCGCGCGGCGGTTTGGGACCACGACATGCATGGAAGATGTAGGGTCGGATGACATTCAAAGTCGCCATCATCGGCAGACCTAACGTCGGCAAATCGACGCTTTTCAATCGGCTGGTGGGAAGAAAGCTGGCGCTCGTCGACGACACGCCGGGCGTCACCCGCGACCGCCGCGTCCACGCCGCCAAGCTTTACGATCTGCATTTCGATGTCATCGATACCGCGGGCTTCGAGGACGCCGGAGCTTCGACCTTGCCGGGCCGCATGCGCGCGCAGACCGAAATCGCCATCCGCGAGGCGGATCTGATCTTTTTCACCATCGACGCCAAGTCCGGCCTGCTGCCGGATGACAGGACCTTTGCCGAGATCGTGCGAAAATCCGGCAAGCCGGTCGTGCTGGTCGCCAACAAGGCCGAGGCGAAGGGTGCCCAGGGCGGCATGCTGGAGGCCTGGGAACTTGGCCTTGGCGAACCGATCCCGGTTTCTGCCGAGCACGGCCAGGGCATGCCCGACCTGCGCGACGCCGTGATCGAAGCGCTCGGCGAGGCGCGCGCCTTCGGTGAAGACGAGGATACAGACGACGAAGAGGCCGCCGCCAGCGAGGTGCTGATCGGCGAGGACATCGCCGATCCGGACGCCGAGCCATCCTATGACGACACCAAGCCGATGCGCATCGCCGTCGTCGGGCGGCCGAACGCCGGCAAATCGACGCTGATCAACGCGCTGATCGGCGAGGAGCGGCTGCTGACCGGACCGGAAGCCGGCATCACCCGCGATTCCATTTCGGTCGACTGGGACTGGCGCGGCCGCCGTATCAAACTGTTCGACACCGCCGGCATGCGCCGCAAGGCCAGGATCCACGAAAAGCTGGAAGTAATGTCGGTGCAGGATGGCCTGCGCGCCATCCGTTTCGCCGAGATCGTCATCATCGTACTCGACGCCACCATTCCCTTCGAGAAGCAGGACCTGCAGATCGCCGATCTGATCATCCGCGAGGGCCGGGCACCGGTGATCGCGTTCAACAAANCCGCAAGGCCAGGATCCACGAAAAGCTGGAAGTGATGTCGGTGCAGGATGGCCTGCGCGCCATCCGTTTCGCCGAGATCGTCATCATCGTACTCGACGCCACCATTCCCTTCGAAAAGCAGGACCTGCAGATCGCCGATCTGATCATCCGCGAGGGCCGGGCACCGGTGATCGCGTTCAACAAATGGGACCTGATCGACAACCCGCAGGAACTGTTGGCCGAATTGCGCGAGAAGACCGAGCGGCTGTTGCCTCAGGCGCGCGGCATCCAGGCTGTGCCGGTCTCGGCCGAGACCGGACGCGGCCTCGACAAGCTGATGGATGCGGTGTTGAGGACGCACAAGGTCTGGAACAGCCGTGTTTCGACCGGCAAGCTCAACCGCTGGCTTGAAGCCATCCTGACGCATCACCCGCCGCCCGCCGTTGCCGGGCGCCGGCTGAAGGTCAAATACGTCACCCAGGCCAAGACCCGGCCGCCGGGCTTCGTTGTCCAGTGTTCGCGGCCGGACGCGATGCCGCAAAGCTATGTCCGCTATCTCTCCAACAGCCTGCGCGAAGCCTTCGACATGCCGGGCGTGCCGATCCGCATCGCGCTGCGCACTTCGGACAATCCGTTCGCCGGCCGCGCGAAGAAGCGTTGAGGATGGAGGCGGCAACCCCCCTCCGTCGGGAGCTGCACTAAGCGACTTTTGGCAGGGTCTCTTTCATCTCGGCGCCCTCGGGCAACGCCTCGAACGCCGATTGGAGCAGGATGTCGGCCAGCCGCGCCGCGACCGGCTCGAGCTCGGCATCCTTCTGATGCAGATGGAGCGCCATCTTCGGCAGCGGCGGCAGCCCGAGCATTCCGGGCGCGAGCGCCCGGACATTCGCGGGCAGGCCGATGTCGGTGCGGATCGTCAGCCCGAGGCCAGCCGCCACCGCCGCCCATATGCCGCCAAGGCTGGGGCTGGAGAACGCCATCCGCCAGGGCCGCCCGGCACGATCCAGCGTCTCGGTCGCCACGGTGCGCAGCAGGCAAGGCGCCTCGAACACAACCAGTTGCAGCGCCTCGCCATTGTGGGGGCCTGCCTCTATTGGTTTCGCCGGCCCGATCCAGCGCGCCTGCACGTCGGCGACATGCCGGCTATACGGCAGCGTCGTGCCATCATGCCAGGCGAGCGCAATGTCGAGGTTGCCGGAAAGGACACGCTCGGCCAATTCGTGGCTGCGTCCAATCCGTGCTTCGATCCGAACCTTGGGGTGGGCGCGAGCGAAGCGACCGAGCACCTCCGGCAACACGGCCTCGCCGAAATCCTCCTGCAAGCCGAGCCGCACCCAGCCCTCTAGTTCGACCTCGCGGATCGCCAGGGCTGCCTCGTCATTGAGCTCGATCAGGCGCCGCGCATAGCCGAGCATCGTCTCGCCGGCTTCGGTCAGTGACAGGCCGCGCCCCGCCTTACGGAAGATCGGTGTATCGGCCTGCTCTTCCAGTTTCTTCAGCTGCGCGCTGACGGCGGAGGTCGAGCGGCCAAGCCGCTCAGCTGCCCTGGCAAAACTTCCCAGTTCCATGCCGGTGACGAAAGTCCTGAGCACGTCGAGATCGAATGTGACGCGGCGCATGAGATCATCCTTATTTTCAGGATTATCGATCAAAATATTCCTGATTTTATGGATGAAGCTATGGCGCTACATGCCTCCCGTCAAGGCCGCTCGACCGGCGTCACGGGAATGGAATCATGTCTGCCACCGTCATTCGCAACGATTGCCAGCTATCCGGGCGAGGCACCATCACGACCGCGGCCGGCCGGACCTTCGGCCCCAACCACCGCTGGAAGGTCTTGGGCATCGGAGTTGCCGCGAATGCCGGTTTCTCGGCTACTTTCTCCGGCATACCGGCAACGGCGGTCGTGCTTCGTCAGGGCTATCACTTGAGCAATGCCGAGCTTGGCCTGGCGCTCGGTCTTCTTGGACTGGGGGTTGCGCTCAGTGAGCTGCCATGGGGCCTGCTCACCGACCGCTGGGGGGATCGCCGCGTGCTTCTGATCGGCCTCGGTGCAACGGCGGCCTCGCTGCTGACGATGGCGATGCTCGTCGTGCCGACAAGGTCAAGCATTCCCGATGTCACGTTGCTGGCGGCAAGCCTGCTCGTCACGGGATTGCTCGGCGGAAGTGTCAATGGCTCGAGCGGCCGCGCCATCATGGCCTGGTTCCGGGAGAATGAGCGCGGTTTTGCCATGAGCATCAGGCAGACGGCGGTGCCGCTTGGCGGCGGCCTCGGCGCACTCGTCCTGCCTTCCCTTGCCCTGGCTTTCGGGTTCGCCGCGGTGTTCGGGCTTTTGGCGGCGGCATCCGCTCTCTCCGCCCTGTTCGCCTGGCGTTGGCTGCACGAACCGCCGATGGCGGGTGGCGGCCACGCCGCTTCATCTGAAGCGGCAGGCCAGGCGCCGTTGCGCAACATCGAGGTCTGGCGCATCTCGACCGCCATCGGCCTGCTCTGCTTTCCGCAGGTGGCGGTCCTCACTTTCGCGTCGGTGTTCCTGCACGACTTCGCCGGGCTTGGCACGACGGCGATCAGCGCCAGCCTCGCCGCTGTACAGGTCGGCGCCATGGTCATGCGTGTCTGGAGTGGCCGCTTTACCGACCGCCACGGCAACCGCCGTCAATTTCTCCGCTTGTGCAGTGCGCACAGCGCGTTGGCCTTCGTGGTGCTCTGGTTGCTGGTTCTGGCCGCTCCCGCGATGCCTGCCAGCCAATCCATCCTGATCGCTGTCCTGCCCCTGGTGCTTGTCGTTGCCGGCATCTCGGTCTCCGCCTGGCACGGCGTTGCCTATACCGAGCTTGCCACGCTTGCCGGTGCCGGCCATGTCGGAACCGCGCTCAGCCTTGCCAACAGCTTTGTCTTTGTCGGCTTCTTCCTGGTTCCGGTGGCCATCCCAGGGCTGCTGCACCTCTGGTCATGGCCTGGCGTGTGGCTGTCGGCAGCCGCCTGCGCCCTGGTCGCTTGGCCGATCTTCCTGCCGCGGACTGAGCCTCCCGCCGCAAAATCGCCAGACTTCGAAACCACGACCTCCAGCCGACCGAGAAAACCTGACCGACCTCGTTAACGTCCCATCAAGGTTAATGCATCATTTTGCTCTCCAGTGGGGTCAGTTGCGTTCCTGGAGAGAGTTCCGTGCATCGACGTGTCTTGAAGCGGCTGATGGCCGCCGCCGGTGAGAAACGCAGCCTTGTGTCTCCGTTCATCATCGGTCTCGGTATCTGGATCGGCTTTCCGACCGTCGCTGCCTACCAGGACATGACCAGCCTCGTTTCCGGCCTTGAATCGCCGACCACGCGCTGGAATTCCTATGTCGAGAAATCCGTCGCCGGTTCGGTCCATGCCGCCGAGATGCCGTTCGTCGATTCCGACGTCACCAGTTCGATCTCGGGTTCCGGCGTTCGCCTTCCCGGTGTCGGCGCGGTCTCGTTTCGCGGCAAGGGCGGCAAGGTCAGCGGGTCGCCCGACGAGGATCGCGTCGTGCGCGCCGACAAGAAGGGCCGCATCGTCCAGGTCTCTCCCGTGGCACCACCGAAGAACTTCAATGCCGGCTCGATCTTCCAGCGGACCTCCTCGCTGATGCGGCCGAGCATGGACGGCGACCTGAAAATGGCCTTCGCCAAACCGCGGATCAAAGGCAAGGAAATCCAGATCGCCGCGGCATTTCATGCGCGTGAGGACAAGAAGCCGGATCCCGGCGTGCCGGCCATGCTTGCCGCCCTGGTCAACAACGACCATCCCGATGTGCTGGCGACCGCCTATGCGCAATCCGCGCCCGACTATGCCAAGGCCTCACCCTTTGAGGCCCTGCTTCAGGATGAAGAGCCCAACAGCGGCCGCTTCATTCCGCCGATGGCCAAGGGCGACCACGCCTGGATCCAGAATCCGCTTCCGGCCAGCGTCTTCTCCAAGCCGGAGCAGAAGTGCCTGGCCAACGGCATCTATTTCGAGGCCCGCGGCGAAGCCGTGCGCGGTCAGGCCGCCGTTGCCCAGGTGATCCTCAACCGGGTCCGCAATCCTGCCTATCCCAATTCGATCTGCGGCGTCGTCTACCAGAACGACAGCTGGTTCAACCGCTGCCAGTTCTCCTTCGCCTGCGACGGCAGGAAGAAGCGCATCGACAATCCGGTCGCCTACAAGACCGCTCAGGATGTCGGCATGGCCGTCACCGCCGGCAAGATCTTCATTCCGGAAGTGGGATCGTCGACCCACTACTATGCCAATTACGTCCATCCTGGCTGGGCGCGCACGATGCAGAAGATGACCAAGATCGGCCTGCATATCTTCTACCGGACCTATGGTGGTGGCTGGAGCTGAGCGGTCCGCCGCCGCCCGTGTTTTCGCGCGGTCGCACGGTCGATCGGAGAGCCATTGTCGGGGGGATTCGCGCGGCGCATCCCGCCGATCGCAAAGGGCACGATGTCGCACCTTTCTAATTACTTGATTTTACTAGGTAAAATACACAGCGCGGAACTTCCCTCCGTGGCTTGACGGGCGCAAACCCTCTAACTATGTTGCCGGCGACTTTAGAAACGGACGGACGGTGACGGTCTGCCCGGGCAGGGGGGGTTGCGATGGCCGAGAAAAACAGGCCAGACGGAACCGGAGAAACCGGCCGCGGCAAGCAGCATGACCCCGAAATCCGCGACGACGATCTTGAGCGACGTCGGCGTGAACTTGGAGCATCGCTTGCGACAAGGCTGCCGAACCGGCTCGAGGGGAAAGACGACGCGAGACCAGTGACCGGATACGGTCAGGCGATCAAACTATCCAGCGAGTTTATCGCCGGGGTGGTGGTAGGCGCCGGCATCGGCTGGATCATCGACCGTATGGCGGGGACATCGCCGTGGGGCCTGATCGTTTTCCTGCTGCTTGGCTTTGGCGCCGGCGTGCTCAATGTCATGCGTTCAGCTGGCGTTGTGGCGGAATTCGGACAGGGCAACAAATCGCGCCCTGACCGGGACAACAGCAAATAGCCGCTCTCGCGCGGCAATGATAAATTTGGCCGTACGCGGCATTGACGGGGTTAGAACGTGGCAGCTGACAAGGTCGATCCGATCCACCAGTTCCATATCATCAAGCTGGTTCCGATTAACATCGGCGGCTACGACCTGTCTTTCACGAATTCCGCACTGTTCATGGTCGCGACCGTGGTCGTTGCGGCGGCCTTCCTGCTGCTGACGACGTCGAGCCGCAGCCTGGTCCCCGGCCGGCTGCAGTCGGTCTCCGAGATGGCCTATGAGTTCGTCGGCAACATGCTGCGCGACGCCGCCGGCACGCAGGGCATGAAGTTCTTCCCCTTCGTGTTCTCGCTGTTCATGTTCGTGCTGGTCGCCAATCTGCTCGGCCTGTTCCCCTATTTCTTCACCGTCACCAGCCACATCATCGTCACTTTCGGTCTCGCCGCATTGGTGATCGGAACCGTGGTGGTCTACGGGTTCATGAAGCATGGTTTCGGTTTCCTGAAACTGTTCGTGCCGCATGGCGTGCCGGTGTTCCTGCTGCCGCTGGTTGTGTTGATCGAAGTCATTTCCTTCGTGTCGCGCCCGGTCAGCCTCTCGGTTCGTCTGTTCGCCAACATGTTGGCGGGCCACATCACGCTCAAGGTGTTCTCCGGCTTCGTCGTCAGCCTCTCCGCACTCGGCGCGGTCGGCGTCGCGGGCTCGGTCCTGCCGCTGGCCATGGCGGTGGCGCTGACGGCGCTTGAATTGCTGGTCGCCTTCCTGCAGGCCTACGTCTTCGCGGTATTGACCTGCATGTATCTCAACGACGCCCTGCATCCCGGGCACTAAGGCCCCAAGAGTTTCCGGCCCAAGGGTTTCCAACACTGGCGCCGGATGGAAATCGCAACGGAATTTCAGATCCAAAGGAGTTGAACAAATGGACGCAGAAGCAGCAAAGTACATCGGCGCCGGCATCGCTTGCCTGGGCATGGGTGGCGCGGGCATTGGCCTGGGCAACATCTTCGGCAGCTACCTCTCGGGCGCGCTGCGCAATCCGTCGGCTGCCGACGGCCAGTTCGGCCGCCTGATCTTCGGCTTCGCCGTGACCGAAGCTCTGGGCATCTTCTCGCTTCTCATCGCGCTTCTGGCCCTGTTCGGCTGAGTACTGAGAAGATTGGACAGGCCGGCCGCGCAAGCGGCGGGCCTGATATCTGGGGATAGTCCATGTTCGTGACATCTGCCTTCGCGCAAGAGTCCGCGCCATCAGCTGACACCAGCCACGCTGCGACCGGAGGCGACACGCATTCCGGCACCAGCGTGCCTGCCGAAGCGCACGGCACGTTTCCGCCATTCAATCCGGAGACGTTTCCGTCGCAGCTTCTGTGGCTGGCGATCACGTTCGGGCTGTTCTACCTTTTCCTGAAGCGGGTCGTGATGCCGCGCGTCGGGGGCATCATCGATGTCCGCAACGACCGTATCAGCCAGGATCTCGACCAGGCAGCCAAGTTGAAGGGCGAGGCCGACGCCGCCGTTGCCGCTTACGAGCAGGAACTGGCGGAAGCCAAGAAGAACGCGAACTCGATCGGCCAGCAGGCCAACGATGCGGCCAAGGCGGAAGCCGACACCGCGCGCAAGAAAATCGAGGCCGCGCTCGATGAGAAGCTTGGCGAGGCCGAGGCACGCATTTCTTCCATCAAGGCCAATGCCATGAAGGAAGTCGGCAGCATCGCCGAGGATACCGCTTCGGCGATCGTCGAGGCACTCGTTGGCGGCAAGGCCAGCAAGGCCGAGATCGCGGCCGCGGTCAAATCCGTGGCCCGGTGAGGAGCGCATCATGGACGCTACATCTCTCGCAACGCTCTGGGCCACGATTGCCCTGATCATCTTCTTGGCCATCGCCGTCTACATCAAGGTGCCCGGCATGATCGCCAAGGCGCTCGACGCCCGCGCCGCCAGGATCAGCAGTGAGCTCGACGAGGCCCGCAAGCTGCGCGACGAAGCCCAGCAACTGCTCGGCCAATACAAGAAGAAGCGCAAGGAAGCCGAGCAGGAGGCCGCCGACATTGTAGCGGCCGCCAAGCGCGAGGCCGAATTGCTGGCCGCTGACGCCCACAAGAAGACCGAGGATTACGTTGCGAGGCGCACCGCGCTTGCCGAGCAGAAGATCGGCCAAGCCGAGCGTGACGCGGTTGCCGAAGTGCGCGCCAGCGCCGTCGACATAGCCGTCGAGGCGGCACGCGCATTGCTCGCCGCCAAGGTTGACGCCAAGGCCGGAGCCGACCTGTTCAGGTCCGCGCTGCAGGACGTGAAGGCCAAGCTGAACTGAGCGTTCTTCAGTCGCTGACATGAAGCCGCCCGGGCAACCTGGCGGCTTTTTTTGTTGGGAGAAAGCGGCGCGTCAAAGCGGCCAATCTCCGCCCTCGTGGGCACGGCATTACCACTGCCGTCGCCTTACTCCAGCCCGGCCAAGCTCTCTTCCTCAACCACATCCGTCCCGCCCAGTCGGAACGGCGCAAACGAGGAGCGATGCAGTCGAGCCACTGGCCCATGCGCCTCGATCGCCGTGCGGTGCCGGACCGTGGCGTAGCCCATATGGACTTCGAAGCCGTAGCGGTCGTGATGATTGCCGCAGCCGCGCATCATGCGGTCGCGCATGACCTTGGCGACGATCGAGGCCGCGGCGATCGACTGGGAGCGCTGGTCGCCCTTGATCAGCGCGCGCCCCTCGCAGGGCAACCCCGGCGGCACGTCGCGCCCATCCGCGAGCGCGAGCTTAGCCTGCACCGGCAGCCCGACCAGTGCGCGGCGCATCGCTTCGAGGCTCGCCTTGAGGATGTTGCTGCCATCGATGCCCTCGGCGCTGATCGACGCCATCGAGACGCCGAGAGCGGAGCCGATGATGTGCAGGAACAGCGCTTCGCGCTGCAAGTGGCTAAGCCGCTTGGAATCGTCGAGACCCTCGGGAATATTGGCGGGGTCGAGCACCACTGCCGCCGCGACCACAGGACCCGCGAGCGGGCCGCGGCCGGCTTCGTCCATCCCCGCGACCGGCCACAAACCATCGGCCATCGCCTTCGTCTCGAAGGAGAAATCGGGTTTCTCGACGATTTCGAAGAGAGGCGGAGAATCAGAACGCGCGCGAGCCATGTTGCGGCGAGGTTCGCATCGGCTCCGATTCTCCGCAAGTCCCTCCGGGTCGGGTGGGGCGCCGGACCGGGAGGGCACCGTCTGCAGGCCGGGGCAGGCCGGACGGGATTTCTTTGCCACGGCGGCAATGAACAGCCGAGGCGATTTTCGGTTCAGAGCAGCATCAACTGCTCCTGGTCCTTGCCGGCCGCGACGAACTGGTCGGTCCGCAGCGTACGCCGCTCGGCATTGAGGCCGAGCCGCTTGGCGGTGATTTCGAAGCGCCGGCCGATCTGCCAGGCATAGGGTCCGGCGCCCTTCATGCGCTTGCCCCATTCCGAATCGTAGTCCTTGCCGTCGCGCATCGAACGGATCAGCGACATGACGTGGCGGTAGCGGTCGGGATAGTGGCGCAGCAGCCAGTCCTTGAAGATCGGGCTGACCTCCAGCGGCAGGCGCAGCACCACGTAGCCAGCCTCGCGCGCCCCGGCATGGTGCGCCGAATCGAGGATGCGTTCCATCTCCTGGTCGGTCAGGCCCGGAATGATCGGCGCCACCATCACCGAGGCGGGGATACCGGCATCCGAAAGCTGCCTGATCGCCTCCAGCCGCTTGGTCGGCGTCGATGCGCGAGGCTCCATCGTCCTGGCCAGCATGCGGTCAAGCGTCGTCACCGACAGCGCCACTTTGGCCAAGCCCCGCTCCGCCATGCGCGACAGAATGTCGATGTCGCGCACGACCAGGGCTGACTTGGTGACGATGCCGACCGGGTGGCCGCGCGCCTCCAGCACTTCGAGGATTTCGCGCATGATCCGGTACTGCTTCTCGATCGGCTGGTAGGGATCGGTGTTGGTGCCGATGGCAATGGTGCGCGGCTGGTAGCCATCCTTTGACAATTCCTTGTCGAGCAGGCGTGCCGCGTCGGGCTTGGCGAACAACTTGGATTCGAAGTCCAGGCCCGGCGACAGGCCCATGAACGAGTGCGTCGGCCGCGCGAAGCAATAGACGCAACCGTGTTCGCACCCGCGATAGGGATTGATCGACCGGTCGAAAGAGATGTCGGGCGATTCGTTGCGGGTGATGATGGTGCGCGGCTTTTCCACCTGCACCTCGGTCTTGAAGGGAGGAAGTTCCTCCAGCGAACTCCAGCCGTCGTCGAAGACATGCCGGCTGACAGGTTCGAACCGGCCGGACGGATTGATGCCTGCCGACCGGCCGCGGTTGCGGTCCGGACGGACCCGCATGCCGCTCTGCTCGATCATTGCATTGGCCATTTCGGCTCGTCCTGCTCCGAAGGCTGCAATGTCGGCGCGCATGATCGGTTCCATCTTCGCCCGCTCCCAAGGACTGTTCATGTTGTGTCGAATCGCTCTGCTCATGAAATTATTCCTATTTCGTCGATGAGAACAAATCAAGAACTTTCTATGGTGGGCCGCGAAAACTGGCGCCGATCGACGCTTTCCGGTATTCGGCTAATCATGCTCAGTGTTCTGATTGAAACGCACAATGACGAGGAGGGGCTCGCCCGTACGCTGTCGACGCTGATTGGCGGCGCGGTCGAGGGCGTGGTGCGCGAGGTCGTCGTCTGCGACACCGGCTCCAGCGACCAGACGCATCGCGTCGCCGAGCATGCCGGCTGCCACTATGTGGGGAGCGGCGGCATCGCCGCCGGCATCCGCCAGGCAAAGGGTGACTGGCTGCTGTTTCTCGAACCGGGTGCGAGGCTGGTGGAGGGCTGGANGCCGACGGACTGGTAATCAGCAAGCGACAGGCGGCATCTCTGTCCAAGAATGCCGGCAGCGCCGAGGCGTTGGCACGAGGTCTGGCGACAAAGAAACTCGACGCCGAGATCTGGGCGGCGCCGCCCAGGTACAAGCGCCGCCGGTAGTGTGCTGAGAGTTCTGCAAATTCGCTGAGAGAGGGCGGTCATGGCAGGCTGGTGATGTTCAACGTCACCTGATTCCCGCGACGGAACGCCACCATGACCATGACCGAAGATAAATCCGCCATCGCTGCCGTCAAAGACATTCTGCTTTCGAAGCCGGATGAGCAGCCCGGCTGTCGGAAAGCGCTGCAAGCGGTTGTGAATCTACTTCGAGCCCTTGCAGCGCAAGCTGGAGCGGGTAGCGGGAATCGAACCCGCGCGTTCAGCTTGGGAAGCTGACAGGCTACCATTACATCATACCCGCGCTGCAGCCTCGTTACCATGACGGCATGGCTTCGGGCAATCGCAAACCGGCCTCACAAGGCGGGCTTCGCCAGCTCACCGGTGAGGGTCGGCGTTGGTTCCCTGGCCTTTGCGACTTCGCCGCCGGCGGCGAAGCTCGGCCAGTATTTCGAGATGGCCAGCGTCGCGCCGGCGGAAGAGAAATGGCCATAGTCGAAATAGAGAAACTGCTTGCTGCCGGCATCCGCATAGGAGCAACCGGTGGCGTCGCACAGATAGGTGAGCGGGTCGATGAAGGTCGCGCCGTTGGCGAAGAGTTGCACCTGCTTGTTGATGTCGGGATCCATGGCCATCGGCCAGGACGTATTCGCGGCGCCTTCGTGTTTTGCAAAGAAGGCGATCTTCTGGACGTCGGCGATGAACTCCGGAGACTGGCCGATGACATAGACCTTGACGCCCATGGCGCGCAGCCGGTCGATCGTCGTCTGCAGTCCGTCGAAGCCCCTGGCCTGGTAGTCGGTCCATCGACCGCTCAGGATCACCGCCTGGATGTTCGCATCGCGGATGATCGACAGCGCCCGTTCGTTGAAGCGGGTGCAGGCCGGCCGGGCATAGGAAAAATAGCTCAGGTTGGGTGGGCAGCCGGCATAGGTATATTGGACGACGTTGGCCTGGATTTTCTGCGCGTTGGCTTCCAGGCCCGATACGTAGTGAGCCGCGAAGGAATCGCCCCACAGCAGCACATTGGTGGCAAAGCCGTGCGTGCGCGTGCAGTCGGCAAGGTTCCAATCCTCGATCCGGCTCGCACCCTCATTGAAGCAGACACCGTTGCGCCAGTCGCCCACCAGGATCCGTTGCGTCGAGAAATCCGGGAACCGCTGCGGAAAGCCCTTGCCCAGCACACCGGCCAGGCCGCCGACGCACAGCAGGGCGATCGCCGTCGCCGAAAAGGCGAAGATCGGCAGCGGGGCGGTGAAGGCCCGCTTCTGCCGGAAAGGCTGCTCGACATACTTCCACGAGAAGGTCGCCAGGGCGACGCTGGCCACCGTCATCGCGACGATCATCGGCACCGAGATGGCTTTCAGCGAGAGGTAGTGGACGAAGGAGTTGATCGGCCAGTGAACAAGGTAGAGCGAATAGGAGATGAAGCCGATCCAGACCATCGGGGCGAACTGAAGCACACGGGTGGCGAGGGGCACGGGTCGGTTCGCATGGTTCTGGCCCGCATAGATCAGCAGGGCCGTTCCGACGCAGGGAAACAGGGCATTATAGCCCGGAAATGGGTCGCTCTCCGAAATCGTCAGGAAGCCGAAGCCAAGCAGTGCAAAGCCGGCCAGGCCAATCAGTTCCGTCGCCGGCCGGCTGGCAAGTGGCGGCGGCCTTTTCAGCATCAGCATGGCGCCCAGCGCCAGCTCCCAGATGCGTGTCGGCAGCAGGTAGAAGCCGGCGGTCGGCGCCAGCGTGGTCGCCATCACCGCCAGGGCAAAACTGCCGATGGTGATGGGCAGAAGTATCGTCAGCCAGCGCTTCGAGGCATAGCGGTAGATCAGATAAACCAGGATCGGCGCGAAGATGTAGTACTGTTCCTCGACCGAAAGCGACCATGTGTGCAGCAGTGGCCGCAGTTCGGCGTCGATCGAAAAATAGTTCGTCGTCTTCCAGAAATAGATGTTCGACCAGAAGGTCGAGGCAGCGATCACGCTGAGGCTGAATTCGTGCATGTCCGACGGCAGGAGGATGAACCATGCCGCGATGCTTGCAAGCAGGATGACGAAGGTCAGCGCCGGCAGGATGCGCCGTGCGCGGCGCCAGTAGAAGCGGCCGATCGAAAACTGGCCGCGCTCGAGATCATCCAGCAAGCTGCCGCTGATCAGATAGCCCGATATGACAAAGAAAATATCGACGCCGGTAAACCCCCCTGGGATGGCGGACACGCCAAAATGAAAGAGCACTACGGGTAGCACCGCAACGGCCCGTAGGCCGTCGATGTCGCGCCTGTAGTTCATTCGGACAGTCCGCGGCTCGCCGCCCGCCGATCTCGTGCGAAGCACGCCACGCCGCTCATGCGCCGATGCCCTGATTGTGCGAAAAATCGTGACGCGTGGGGTTCACAGGCTCTCCTCTGCGAAACGATTTTGCTGCACTGCAACATGAGTGTCAAGCCGGAACGCCGTGCTTTGAACGCCGGCGAAGCCGGTTTGGATGCGGCCGATCAGGTTGCCGGCAGGTAGATCACGGCATAGTCATCGGCATAGGCCCGCTTCCAGCCCAACTCGGCGAAGAAGGGGATGCGAGTATCCGCGGCTGTAAGCAGTGCCCAGCCGATCGCGTATTTCTTCAACTGGGCCTCGAGCAGTGGTTTTCCCCCGGTCTGCCCCATCGCCTCATCCGCTTTCGTGAACCCGCCCAGGAACAGCTGGTCCGTCCTGCCGTCGACATAGGTCTTGATGTCGTGGAAAATCAGTGTGCCGCCGAAATTGTAGGAATTCAGCACATTGCCTGCGAGGTGGTGATCCCTGGCGAACGCAAGAGCGCCGCTGGCTGATGTCTTCGGGCTCGGCGCGACCTGGTAGGCATTGTTGAGCGCAAGGATCGCAACGACCAGCGACACCGCCGTCGCGCCGCGGAGCAGACGGAACCGGCTGGCGAGGAATTTTTCCAGTCCGTCGCGCTCTTCATTCAGCCAGGCGCTTGCGGACAGGGTGGGATATTGGCGCGCGACCTCGACCGCGACCACCAGGGGAACAAGCAGGAAGAACAGATAGACGAACCGCAGATGCGAAAGGTAGACGTGCAAGGTGAAGACGATGAACAACGCCTTGGCCCAGCCGATCCGTAGCCTCGATGTCAGAAGCCCGAAAAAGGCCAGCAGTGTCGCGGCTTCCTGGAGGACCTGTTCCTGGGCATTGAACGGCCGCCACTCCAGGATCAGCGGCACAGCCTCATTGCCATAGGCGACGGTGAGCGTGGCCAGGATGGCCTGCACGCCATAAGGGTTTATCAGGCTGACCAACGGACAGAGCAGGCCAAACGCCACCCACTTCGCCAAAAGTGCGGGTTTCGACAGGCCGGTGCGCGCCAGGAGATCGAGGCCGGCGAAGGCAGCGATGATGAAGCTCAGGGTGAACGTGGCATGCAGGTTCGCCCACAATACGACCAGACCGAGCAGCCAGAGCGGCGGGGCCTTCTCGTCCCGCGCGGCACGAAACAGCATCGTCGTCCAGACGACGATGATCGGCAAGGTGAAGACGTGCGGGCGCGCCGTATAGATCGGGCTGATCAGGAATGCCGCGACGAATGCCAGCGCTACGGCCAGGACCGGTTTCAGATGCGCGCTGAGGAACCATCCCGACAGGAAGACCGCGAGACAGATCGTGCCGATGATCAGCGTGACGACGCCGTTCCAGCCGCCCGCGCTGTAGGCAAGGGCCAGCAGAACCTGCCCCAGCCATTCCTTGGCGATCCACGGTTGGCCGGCAAAGGTGTAGGAATAGGTGTCGACGGTCGGAAGCGTTCCGTTTGCCAGGAAATCCAGCCCCACTTTGACATGCCACCAGCTGTCGGGGTCCTGCAGGGTTGCGCTGGCAAAGGTTGCCAGAACCGTCGCCATGACACCCGCGCCGATCAGGCATAATATCAGCCTGGCGCGCTGTGCGTCCTCGAGCGGCGAGAACACCGGAACGATTGCCTCGACCTTGTTCATGTCGCCGCTCCAGGGGATTTCATGTCGATCGCGATCAAGACAGTGTCCTTTGCCGCGCCGACGAAGACGAAACGGGCCGAGCCGAGATAGAAGAGGACCGAGTAGAGGCAGTTTCCCGCCAGATGGACAAACGGATTTTCGACGATGCCGGCGGACATGGCGGCGACCACTATCGTCAGATTTGCGGTATAAGCCACAACGAAGGCAAGCGCATACCGCACGGCCGTGCCGGAGCGAAAACCGCCCGCACGGCCGAAGGTCCAGCGGCGGTTGAGGAAGAAGCCAAGGACAAGGCCGCCGGCATAGCCGGTCATGTTGGCGGCGATGTCGCCAAGGCCCAGCTTCAGCCCAGCCAGGATAAGACAATAGCCCAGAGCCGTGTTGAGCAGCCCGACCGCGCCGAACCGCAGCATTCTTGAAAAGCCGGCCGCAACAGCCGACCATATCCTGCCCATGGCGTTGCCGTTACCCACGGTCGACCCTTGCCTCAACGACGCGCCGCCCGTTTCACTATTTCCTGGAGGCGGTGGACTGGCAGGTCCTGGTCCTCGCCCGCCGCCTGGCTTCGTGAAACGATCTCGTTGATGAAATAAAGCGGTCGCCGCTTCGTCTCCATGTACATGCGGCCGAGATACTCGCCGAAAATGCCCAGCACCAGAAGTTGGACGCTGCCCAGGATAAGCATGATCGCGGCAAGGCTCGTCCAGCCCGGCAGAACATTGCCGATAGACCATTCGAACAGCGTATAGCCAAGCACGACCAGGCCGAGCAGGCCGAACATCATGCCCAGCAGCGAAGCGAAGCGCAAAGGCACGATCGAAAAGCTGGTCATTGCGTCGACCGCCAGAAGAACCATCTTCTTCAACGGGTAGTGCGTGGCGCCGGCAAAGCGCCGCTGCCGTTCATAGGGGAAGGCGACCTGCCTCAGCCCGATCCAGCTCACCATGCCGCGAATGAACCTGTAGCGTTCGGGCATCGCGACAAGATGGTCCAGCGCGCGGCGGCTCATCAGCCGGAAATCTCCGGAGTCCGGCGCGATCTCGACATCGACCATCCGGCCGAGCAGGCGGTAGAACATCGAGGCGGAGGCCAGCTTGAACCAGCTTTCGCCCTCCCGTTTCACCCTTTGGCCGTAGACGACGTCAAAGCCTTCATCCATCTTCGCCATCATCGCGCCAAGCAGTTCGGGCGGATCCTGGAGGTCGGCGTCGAGAATGAGGATGCGTTGGCCGCGGCAGAATTCCAGCCCAGCGCTCAAGGCGATCTGATGGCCGTAGTTGCGGGCAAGGTCGATGGCGACCACATGGTCGTCCTTTTCGGCCAGTTCGAAAATGGCCTCACGGGTGCCGTCGGTCGCTCCATCGATGACGAGAACGACCTCGTAGGAGAGGCTTTGCTCGAGGCATGCCGCGCTGACGCGTCGATGAAGCTCCGCCACGCCGTCGCGCTCATTGTAGCAAGGCACGACGACCGACAACATGGGTGCGCGGTGCGCGCCGATTTTTCCCGTTCCCACCAAAGCCTGGCTCCCCGCTTTGGAATGGCAATAGCGGCAATTGGTTAGAAAACAGAAAACAGGTAGCTAGGGGGTCGCGCGGCCGCCACGCTTTTGGGGCCGCCGGTGGCACGTATCACGAACGAACCGGCAGTTCCATGCGGATGCGGGCACCGCGCCATGAGCCCGCCAGGATCCGGATTGTTCCCTCGTGCAGCAGAGCGATCTGCCGGGCGAGGTCCAGCCCCAACCCCGCCCCGCGCGACTGCGGCTGCAGGCGATAGAAGGGCTCGAAGACATTCTCCCGCTCGTCCACGGGGATGCCCGGGCCTTCGTCGCGCACTTCGATGCCGCCAGTCCTGTCGATCGCAAGCGTGATGGTGCCGGCGCCGCCGCCATGCTCGATGGCATTGCGCACGAGGTTGGCGAGCGCCCGCTCGATCTGCAGCACGTTGACATCGACGCGTGTCTTGTCGGGCGAAGGCTCGAAGGCAAGGTCGTAGCCGGCCTCGATGGCGAGCGGCGCGAAGTCGGCCGCCACCCGTCTGACCAGATCATCGAGATCAACGATCTCGCGCTGGTCCGATGGGCGGTCGAGCAATTGATGGTCGAGCAGTTGCTGCGCAAGGTGCGACAGGCGCTCGATGTCATGCAGCAGCCGCGCGCTTTGCGGCTCCTGCCGCAGCAACTCGGCGCGGGTGCGCAGGATGGCGATCGGCGTGCGCAATTCGTGGGCCGCGTCGGTGAGGAAACGGTTGTGCCGGTCGTACCCCTGCGCGAGGCGGGCCAAAGCATCGTTGAAGGCATGCACCAGCGGCGCGATTTCCTGCGGCACGTGCTTGACCGGCAACTGCATCGCGCGGGTGCCGATATCGATGCGGGCAGCTTGGCGGACGGTTTCGACCAGGCCGGCAAAGGAGCGGCGCACGACGGCCGGTGTCGTCACCAGCGTGATCGCGCCCATGACGAGGACGATGGGCAACAGCAGGATCGCGACGACGAGCGCAAGCGCCGGCAGCGCGCGCTCCCAATTCCTGCTGCCGTCCGGATATCGGGCGACCTCCACCGTGGCCGAAATGTTGATCTCGAGCCCGTCGGTCTCCTGGCGCGAGGACTGCGTCGCGGCGATGATCCGGACCGCGCCGGCCCTGGTCGAAGCGTTTTCGATATAGGCTTCCGGCCGCATGTCCTTGTCGGAGAATCCGATCGTGGCGTGGTCTGCCTCGCCGAGTAGGCCGCCGAAGTCCTTGGTGTAGACATCCGGTATCGTGCCGGAACGGACGCTCTGCCCGTGATCGTCGCGAACGATGTACCAGACATTGGGGAAGCTCCGGCGAAACGCCGCAAGATCTTCCGTTTCACGCACAATCAGGGCGCCGTCCTTGTCGCGTTCGATGGCATCCTTGACGGCCGCGACGGCAGCCTCGTTGTCGATGAGCAGGCTCGGATTGGCGATCCAAAGGGCTGCCGCGCAAAGCACGATGAAGAGGAGCAGCGTCGCGGCCTGCAGCAGGATCAGCCGGCGGATCAGGATCCATTGCAGCGAGCGCGGGCGCACCTTCTTCACGACGCCGCCCGCAGGAGGTAACCAAGGTTGCGGATCGCCCGGATCTCGATGCCGGCCGCGACGTCTTCGAGTTTGCGGCGCAGCCGCGAGACGTGCGCGTCGAGCGCATTCGAGCCGATCTCGTCGTCCAGGGCGTAGACGGCCTCCTCGAGTGCGCCGCGCATGATGGTCCGGCCCGGCCGGCGGATAAGCGTTTCAAGCACCAGCCTTTCACGCCGTGGCAAATCGAGCGTCTGATCCGCGACCAGCGCCTCGCGATGGCGGAAATCATAGGTGAGGCGGCCAACCCTCGTCTGGTTGGCGCGCGAGGCGAACGAGCGCCGGTGCAGGGCATGGAGCCGCGCGACGAGTTCCACCGTGGCGAAGGGCTTGACCATGTAATCGTCGGCGCCGGCATCGAGCCCGGCAACCCGGTCGTCCAACCCGCTCATCGCCGTCAGCGCGATGACAGGCACATCCAGATGCAAGGCACGCAGGCGCGGGATCAGGCTGAGGCCGTCGCCATCCGGCAGCCGGCGATCCAACACCACGGCGTCGTGATGGCCCAGACGAGCCACCGCCTCGGCGTCGGCCAAGGTAGCGGCATGATCGACGATGATGTCCAGACGCTCCAGAGCGGCCTTCAGCACGGACGCCATTTCCGGTTCGTCCTCGATCAGCAGGACGCGCATCGGCGTTCTCCTTCACCCGCCGCCACAGGATTTGCAGCGCCGCCGTTCATTCGCATTCCAGGTTTGGCCGGCGGAAATTGGTGATGAACCAGCGGTCGCCGGAAGCGCGGGCATAAAATGTGTAGAAGCATTCCTGACGCTCGATATAGCCGGGCGTGTCGGTCTCTTCATAGATGGTTCCATGTTTTGTGTGGCGAACCTCACCGCTGGACGTTCCGGAAACCGCGGACGTCGAGACCTGGCGCCACTGATAGGCGCGCTCTCCCTGGCCGAGGTCGATGACCGCCGTTGGCGGACCGTAATCCAGAACGACCGATTCGACCGGTCGTCCGACATAGTTCTTCATGATGTCGGAGGCGCAGCCCGCCAAGGCGAGTGCGATCGCAATGAACAATAGCTTGGTCGTCCGTAGGCCGGGGCGATGCGTGGACATTGCTGTTCCCATGGTGAAAATTCACGCAAGAAACCTAGATTGCGAACATTACATCGACATTGCGACAAGCATGGAATGCTCCTTGCATCGAGGAAACGTCAGCGTCCGGACAACAACAAGACCGCGCGATGCCGTTGGGGCCATCGCGCGATCGACGTCGGTCGCCTGCTGTTTAGAACCGGTAGTCGATGCCGGCTTTCAACTCATGGCTGCCGATCGTCTCCTTGGATCCGCCAAGCGCCGATGTCGTTTCCACCCCGGGGGTGCGGACATAGTCGTACTCGACCTTGGCCGAGAGGCCGCCGGCGAAGCCCTGCTCGATGCCGGCGCCGACGAGGTAACCCATCTTCCAGTCGTCGCTGCTCCTTACGCCGTCACCCTTGTCGAACTTGGTCATGGCCACGCCGCCGGTTCCGAACAGCAGGGTCTGGTCGAAACTCACGCCGGCCTTCGCCTTGGCCGCTCCGCGCCATTTTTCCTTGATCTTGCCGCCCCGGACATCGTGTTCGGCGCCGCCTAGATAGGAGCCTTCGATCTCGGCGCCGAGAACCGCCGAGCCCATCTGCTGGTTGTAGCCGGCCTGGACGCCGCCGCTGAAGCCGTTTCGACCGGCGAACGGGTTCGGCATCCTCGTGAAGGCCGTACCGCCGTGGATGCCGACATAGGCGCCGCTCCACTGGAAGGCGGGGGGATCATTGTAGGTGGGGGAAAGGTCGGCGGCCGTCGCCGGACGGAGAAGACAAAGGGCGATGGCACTCGCCGTCAGGACGATCTTTGCTTGAGGGGACACTACATTACTCCAACACGAACGCGCATCGGTGTCCGACACGCTGGTTAACTATTGTGGACCCTGACCCTTCGGGGTCAGGCTCCGATCGGCGTCTTTCAGGGATGGCTGCGCGGTTCCGGCGACCGGATTTAACCGGCTGTGGCGGGGCAGAGCGCCGTGCGGTCCGTCACCTGAAAGACGCCCGATATCTCGCAAGCGAAAATTGCACGCACATTGCGCAAAACTGGAGAATGACGATTTTGTGCTTTGTTTTCAATAAATTAAATTGAAACTGTTTACCTGTATTTAAGAATTGCGGCCTTCCGGAAGCCACACGGCCCGGCGCTTGAGCGGTTGGGACTCCCGATGGCGCCCACCATCTGATCGCGGCTTATCAATTCCCCCGCACCGGCCCCTGCGGCTTGATGGATGGCCGCCAAGCACGTATCTCTGCGCGGTGCCCATGAGTCCGGGCATCTCAATCGGGAGACGGCTTTGTCCGCACTGACGCGCTTTCTCGGCGACTCGCCGCTCAGGATTATTCTGAAGCTGCTGGTGGTATCCTTTCTCGTCGGCCTGGTCATGAACGCGTTCGGTTGGTCGCCGATGGACGTGTTCTACGGCATCCAGAAGTTCTTCATTGATCTATGGAATCTCGGCTTCCACGCCATCGACCGCTTCCTCGGCTACATCCTGCTCGGTGCCGCGATCGTGGTGCCGGCCTTCATCCTGCTCAGGATCGCCAACTACCGGAAGTGATCTTCAGGCATAGCCCGATGCGACCTCGAACAGGACGGCGTGGCGCGCGGCAAGTGCCGGCACATCGATGGAATAGCCGCCGCCGATGACACCGCACACGGGAATGCCGAGCGCCCGGAAATGGCCGACGACCATCCTGTCGCGGGCGCGCAGGCCCTTGTCGGAAAGCGACAGCCTGCCGAGCCGGTCCTCGGCATGGACGTCGACGCCCGCATTGTAGAAGACGATGTCCCAACGCGCCCCGGCCGACAGCTCCGGCAGGATGGAATCGAGCCTTTCGACATAGGCGGCGTCGCCCGTGCCGTCGGGCAGGGCAACGTCAAGGTCGGAGGCGATCTTACGCACGGGGTAGTTCCGCTCGCCATGCATGGAGAAGGTGAACACGCGTGGCTCGTCGCCCAGAATATCCGCCGTGCCGTCGCCCTGGTGCACGTCGAGATCGACCACCAGGATATTGTGTGCCGCGCCCTCTTCAAGCAGGACCAGCGAGGCGACGGCGACGTCGTTGAAAGTGCAGAAGCCGGCGCCTTGCGCGCGCCGCGCATGATGGCTGCCGCCGGCGGTGTTGCAGGCGATACCGTGACGCAAGGCAAGCCGCGCCGCCGCCATCGTGCCACCGGTGGCAAGCTGCGCGCGCAACGAGACGCGCGGGCCGACCCGAAAGCCGATCTCGCGCTCGATTTTTTCCGGGACCGAACAACTGATGACCTGCTCGACATAATCTGCCGCATGAGCGAGCTTAAGCCACGACGCAGGCGCGGGTTCGGCTGTGTTGAGCGCCCCGGCTCCGGCCAGGCCGCGTGCTCGCAGGGTCTCCATCAGCAGCGGATATTTGCTCATCGGAAAGCGATGGCTGGTCGCGAAGCCGGCGTCGTAGTCGGGATGGTGGACGATCTGCAGGGGCATGAACTGGGTCGGACGGTCTCGCCAGAGCGGGATTTCGGTTGGCCGCCGCGGAAGGGCGATTGCGCGGTGGCCGGAAAATGGGGCACATCGGTTCCCCGATCAAGCCGCAAATCAGCAAGGCAGCAATCCTTTGGACAAGGGCGCCATCCCAGCCGACGCCAAAGTATTTTCCGTCACCAACCGGTCGGTGCTTGCCATCGCCGTGCCGATGACGCTCGCCTATCTGACGACGCCGCTGCTCGGCCTCGTCGATACGGCTGTTGTCGGCCAGTTCGGTGACGCCGCCTTGCTTGGCGGCCTGGCCGCCGGCGCGCTGGCTTTCGACGTCGTCTTCACCACCTTCAATTTCCTGCGCTCGGGCACCACCGGCCTAGTCGCCCAGGCCTTTGGGCGTGGCGACGCGCTGGAGGAACAGGCGGTGTTCTGGCGCGCCGTGCTGATCGCGGTCGTCGCTGGCGTCGTGCTGGCAGCGCTTTCACCGCTTATCGCCGTTGGCGGCCGGTGGTTCATGGATGCCGGGCCGCGCGTCAGCGACGCGATGGGCGTCTACATCAGGATCAGGCTGCTTGCCGCCCCGTTCTCCCTGATCAACTACGCCATCCTCGGTTACGTGCTGGGGCGCGGCGAGGGCGGGCTCGGCTTGATCCTCCAACTGGTGCTGAACGGCACCAACATCGCGCTGTGCTTTCTGCTCGGCCTTGAGCTCGGCTGGGGTGTTTCCGGCGTCGCCTGGGCAACCGTCACCGGCGAATTGCTCGCCATGCTGCTTGGCCTCGCGATCGTCGTTCGCCGGTTCCGATCCACCCCGCCCTTGCCTCGGCAGCGCCTGCTCGATATGGGCGCCTTCCTGCGCATGCTGTCGCTCAACCGCGACATCATGATCCGCTCGTTCTCGCTGCTAGCCGCCTTCGCGCTGTTCACCCGTCAGGGCGCGCAGTTCGGCACGGTGACTCTGGCCGCCAATGCGGTGCTGATGAACTTCTTTCTCGTCGCCGGCTATTTCCTCGACGGGTTCGCCACCGCCGCCGAACAACTCGCCGGCCGTGCCGTCGGCGCGCGTGCCGAACAGCCCTTCCGGCGGGCAGTGCGGCTGACCCTGTTCTGGGGCCTTGGTCTGGCCGCTGCCGCGACGCTGGTGCTGCTCATGGCCGGCACCAACCTGATCGCCGTCGTAACGACGGCGCAGGAGGTCCGCGCCGTGGCCGATACCTACCTGCCTTGGGCGGCTTTCACCGCGCTGAGCGGTGTGCTCGCCTTCCAGATGGATGGTGTCTTCATCGGCGCGACCTGGTCGCGCGACATGCGCAACATGATGCTCTTGTCATTCCTTGCCTTTGCCGCCGCGCTGATCACGTTGGCGCCCGCCTTCGGCAATCACGGCCTGTGGGCGGCGCTGCACGTCTTTCTGCTGGTGCGGGGATTGAGCCTGCTGACAATTTTGCGGCTGCGGATGCAAACCGCGTTCAACTGAGCGGCTTCGACGTCCATCGGTCGAGATGGCTGTCGCGCAACTCGCGCATCGACCTGAGTTTTTCCGTCGCGGCAAAACGTGCCATCCCGGCGACGATCCGGCCCGGCAGCGCCGGTCCGCCATAAATCATGCCGGTATAGAGCTGGACGAGATCGGCGCCGGCACGGATCTTCTCCAGAGCCGTCTCCATTGAGTTGACACCGCCGACACCGATGATCGCCATCTCGGGCCCGAGCAGCTTGCGCATCCTGGCCAGCACGATGGTCGAGCGTTCGAATAGCGGCTTTCCCGAAAGCCCGCCTGTCTCTCGCGCGGCATCGTCGCCGCGCAGCACCGGCCGGGAAACGGTTGTGTTGGAAACGATGATGCCGTCGATCTGCTTTTCGATGACCTCGGCGGCGATATCTTCCAGCTCGGCCTCGGCCAGGTCCGGCGCGATCTTGAGGAAAATCGGCGGCTGCGCGGACGCTGCAGTGCGCGCGGCCATGACGCGCGACAGCAATTCGCCGAGTTGCTCGCGCGCCTGCATGGTGCGCAAGCCTGGTGTGTTGGGGGAGGAAATGTTGACGGCGAGATAGCTGGCATAAGCAGCAAAGCGAGAAACGCCGCTCTCGTAGTCGCCGACGCGGTCGGTGCTGTCCTTGTTGGCACCAATGTTGACGCCGACGATGCCGCCGCGTCCGATTCGCGCCACAAGCCGTTTTTCGGCGGCCGCATGGCCCTCATTGTTGAAGCCAAGCCGGTTGATGACTGCTTCATCCGACGTCAGCCGGAAGATGCGCGGCTTCGGGTTGCCGGCCTGCGGCAGCGGCGTCACCGTGCCGACTTCGGCAAAGCCAAAGCCGAGGCCAAGCAGCGCGTCGGGTACTTCGGCGTTCTTGTCGTAGCCAGCCGCCATCCCAAGTGGGTTCGGGAAATCGAGACCGCAAAGGCGGACCTTCAGCCTTGTATCGCGTACCGTCCGCGCGCCGCCCGGCAGGCCGCAGCGCAGTGCCGCGATCGACAGGCCATGCGCGGTTTCCGGATCGAAGGTGAACAGCAGTTTCTGGCCGATCCGGTCGAGCACGCTCATAGCCCCTCCAGAACCGGGAACTGGTGGGTACCGTCGGCCCCAAGCGGCAGCGGCTTGACCCAGAGCACCGCTTTCAGGTCGAGCACGCCGTAAAGATGCGGAAACAGCGCGCCGCCGCGCGAGATCTCGTATTTCAGCGCATCACCCAGGCTGGTTCCGTCGACGGCGACCAGCAGAAGGTCGGTCTGGCCCTGGAAATGCTTTGCCGCGGTTTCCCTGGCCTGCGCCGCCGTCGAAAAATGGATGAAGCCGTCGGCGATGTCGATCGGCGCTCCGGTGAAGCGGCCTTTGGCTTCGGCCTCGCGCCAAGGCGCTTGCGGAGTTATCTTGTAGATAATCTGTGACATGGTTGCGCTATAATCCGAACCAGTCGCGCGGGGAAGGCCACGCCAAGGGTCTTCCCCATTTCCGGCGCAAACATGCGATATTTGAGGCCTTGGCCATGGAGGACAACATGCGTCTGCAGCACATCTTGATCCCCGCCGCGCTCGTTTCACTGGTCGCGGCTTCAGCTTATTCGGAAGAAACGGACCGCTACCGGCTGGAAAAGTCGGCCACCGGCTATATCCGCATGGATACGCAGACCGGCGCGATGTCGATCTGCGAGGAGCGTTCGGGCCAGCTCGTCTGCAAGATGGCGGCCGACGAACGCGCCGCCTACCAGGACGAGGTCGATCGCTTGCAGGCCTCGATGAAGGCGATGGACGAGCGCGTCACCAAGCTGGAGAATTCGCTCTCCGCCCGTCTCGAATCGAAACTGCCGAGCGAGGAGGATTTCAACACGACGATGAGCTACATGGAGCGCTTCCTGAAGAGCTTCATGGGCATCGTCAAGGATATGGACAAGGACAGTGGCGACGGCGGCCGGCTCAATTCGCAGAAGACCTGAGCGCCATAGACAAGGGAAAACGCGGCGCGCTGGCTTTGCCGCTTGAAACCAGTGCGCAGCCTCTCATAATCGTCCAACTGATCCCGCGAAAAGCAGTAAATCGGGGATTCGGGGAGGGACATTTGCCGTCAGGCTATTCTTTCGTCATCGCCGACGATCATCCGCTGTTTCGCGGCGCGCTGCGCGAGGCGCTTGCCGGCATCGGCAATGTCGCCGCCATCCATGAGGCAGGTGATTTCGAAAGCGCCAAGGCGCTGGTCGTGGCCAATGAAGATGTCGATCTGGTGCTGCTCGACCTGTCGATGCCCGGCGCCAGCGGCCTCTCCGGCCTGATCTCGTTGCGCGGTATCCATCCGGCGGTGCCGCTGGTCGTGGTGTCGGCGCATGACGACCCGGCGACCATACGGCGCGCGCTCGATCTCGGCGCCTCCGGTTTCATCTCCAAGTCGGCCAGCATGGAGGAAATCCGCGGCGCCGTGCAGTCGGTGCTTGCCGGCGATATCGCGGCACCTGTCGGCGTCGATCTCGGTGTCGAACGCGATCCCGAAATATCGGACCTGATCAAACGATTGCAGACGTTGACCCCACAGCAGACCCGGGTGCTCGGCATGCTGGCCGAGGGCCTGCTCAACAAGCAGATCGCTTATGAACTCAGCGTCTCCGAGGCGACGATCAAGGCGCACGTCTCGGCCATATTGCAAAAACTCGGCGTCGACAGTCGCACCCAGGCGGTGATCCTGCTGTCCAAGATAGGCAGCGACCCGCTGCGGCCGGCGGGCTGAGTGCCGGCTGCTTGGCTCAGTTGGAACTTACCTTCGGCTCGCCGCATCGGCCTATTCCGAGGCGCTCGCCGACATGTTCCGCGCCTATCCCAAAACCCTGGGGCACCAAATCTGATCCTGGCGCTTCGACGTCACTCCGCCGCCCGCACCATCGGCCTGAACCTGGCCATCATCGAACGCAGCACCGCCGGCTTCAACGGCTTGTTGATCATCGGGATGTCCAGGCCTGCCGCGGCTGCTCGTACCTCATTGGAACGGTCGGCCGTGACCAGAACGGCCGGCAGGTCGTCGCCGTGAGTGGCTCGCAGCCTGCTAATGATGTCGAGACCGGTTTCGCGGTCGAGATGGTAGTCGGCAAGCACGATGTCCGGACGGTCGATCGCGGCCCTCTCCAGATCCTCCGAGCCGGTCACCGTGGCTACATTGCAGCCCCAGCCCTCGAGCAGCAGCCGCATGCCCTCGAGGATACGGATGTCATTGTCGATGCACAGCACATTCAGGCCGGAGAGCGAAGCCGTCGCGCGGGCAGGCGCCTTGGTCTCGACCTCGCGTCGCGGCACCTGCGCGGCCGCCACCGGCAGGATGACGGAAAAGCGCGTGCCCTTGCCCGGGTTGGAGAAGATACGGATCTCAACCCGCAACACCCTTGCGATGCGGTCGACGATGGAAAGGCCAAGACCAAGACCTTCTGCTTCGCGTGCGCCTTCGTCCAGTCGGGTGAACTCATGGAAGACGGTGTTCAGCTTGTCACCGGCGATGCCAATGCCGGTGTCGATGATCTGGATCTCCGCCAGTTCGCCGCGCCGCCGCACGCCGACCAGGATGCGGCCCTGGCGCGTGTACTTGATGGCGTTGGAAATCAGGTTCTGGATCAGGCGGCGCAACAGGTTGCGGTCCGTCATCACGGTCAGTGAGGACGCTATGATGATCAGCTCGAGCTTCTTTGCTGCGGCCATCGGTCGAAAGTCATTGCCGATCTGGCTGAGCAGCCCGTCGAGGTTGAAGGCGGTATCGTCCGGCTTCATGGCGCCGGCATCGAGGCGCGAAATGTCGAGCACGGCGCCGAGAATGGTCTCGACCGATTCCAGCGAGGATTCGATGTTGATGGCCGCCTTGCCGGCCGGACCCTTGCCGGCCTTCTCGATCAGCGAGGAGCAATAGAGCCGGGCGGCGTTCAAGGGCTGCAGGATGTCGTGACCGGCGGCGGCAAGGAAGCGCGTCTTGCCGAGATTGGCCTCTTCGGCGAGCATCTGGGCCTGCGCCAGTTCCTCGTTGACCCGGGTCAATTCCTCGTTGACCCCAGTCAGTTCGATGGTGCGGGTCTTGACGCGCTGCTCCAGTGATTCATTGGCACTTTTCAGCGCGAGATCCTGTTCGACGCGGCCGGAAATGTCGGCATAGGTGGCGACAATGCCGCCGTCAGGCATCGGGTTGGAGCGCAGTTCGAGGATGCGGCCGCTGGTCTTTAGCTCCATCTGCCAGGGGCTGACGAAGCTGGTCAGCCGGTTGAGCATCGTCACGCGCTGGTCGGTGGGAATGTCGCCGCGTTCGGCCAGATGGCGAAGGATCTGGTCGAGCGAAACGCCGACCTGGCCCATCTCGTCGGGCAGGTCGAACAGCGCCCGGTACTGGCGGTTCCAGCAGATCAGCCGGAAATCGCGGTCGAAGACGGTAATGCCTTGCTCCATCTGGTCGAGCGCGATCTGCAGCAGGTCGCGGTTGTGCTGCAGCGCTTCCGTGGCGTCGTCGAGCAGGCGGAAGGCGTCGCGGGATTCGCGGTCGTGGCGCCGGAACAGCAGCGACAGGATCAACCGTGCCGAGGAGGAGCCGACGGCGCTGGCCAAAAGCTGCTCGGAAAAGCGGATGACGTCCATGCTGGCCTGCTCGTTGCCATGCAGCGAGGTACCGTTGCTCTTCTCGAAAGATTGAAACGACCGCTCGGTCCGTTCGACGCCGAGATAGCGTGCGATCGTATCCTTGAGGTCGTTGACGGTGATGGCGGTGCGGAAGCGGCGCAGGCTCGGCATCGGTCCGGCTTCGCGTGGCACGAAGATCGAGGCCTGGATGCGCTCCAGCGGTACCGACGCGCGCGACAGTGAGCCGAAGACGAAGAACAGCGCGTTGACCGACAGGCTCCACAGCACGCCGTGGTTCAGCGGCTCGGCGACGGTGCCGAACAATGCCT
The DNA here is from genome assembly GCF_000502415.1 of Mesorhizobium sp. LNHC229A00. Lineage (NCBI taxonomy): Bacteria > Pseudomonadati > Pseudomonadota > Alphaproteobacteria > Hyphomicrobiales > Phyllobacteriaceae > Mesorhizobium > Mesorhizobium sp. LNHC229A00. The sequence continues at coordinate 177,280 of NZ_AYWQ01000003.1, read as the reverse complement.
GCGGCCGCAGTGCCTCGAAGCCGAACAGTCCGTGGACGATGATGCCAGTATCGGGCGCGACGAGCGACGGCACCAGCAGCGTGTAGCCCCAGACCAGGATGCCGGCGACCATGCCGAGTGCGGCACCGCGGCCATTGGCGCCGCGCCAGATCAGCCCCCCGATCAGGGCAGGGGCGAACTGCGCGATCGCCGCGAAGGACATCAGGCCGATCGAGGACAGCCGGGCGCTGTTGGTGCTCTCGCGATAGTAGAGAAAGGCGATGAACAAAAGGATGAAGATCGACGCCCGCCGCACGTTGAGGATGAGCGTCGACCAATCCTCGTTCTCGGAAGTGGTCGTCCGCAACAGCCGGCGCACGAACAGCGGGATGATCAGGTCGTTGGAGATCATGATCGACAGCGCCACGCTCTCGACGATGACCATGGCGGTTGCCGCCGACAAGCCGCCGATGAAGGCGGTCATGGCCAGGAAATCGTGGCCGCTGAACAGCGGCAGCGACAGCACGTAAAGGTCGCTGCTCGTCCTCGCGCCGACCAGCGTCAGGCCGGCAAAGGCGATCGGCAGCACGAACAGGTTGATCGCCACGAGATACAGCGGGAACACCCAGGTCGCGGTGCGCAGTTCGGCCTCGCTGCGGTTCTCGACGATAGTGACGTAGAACTGCCGCGGCAAAAGGATGATGGCAAAGCCGCTCAGGCACGTCAGCACCAGCCAGGTGGCCAGCGATGTCGAATAGCCCATTGCCTGCCGCACCTGGCCGTTCTCGGCCAGCCGGTCGAACATGTCGCCGGGGCCGCCGAAGATCAGGAAGGTGACCGTGAGGCCGATGGCCAGGAAGGCGGCAAGCTTGACCACGGTCTCGACCGCCACAGCCAGCACCAGCCCGTCCTGGTGTTCGGTGGCATCGGCATGGCGCGTGCCGAACAGGACCGCGAACAGCGCAAGCAGCATGGCGACAACCAGCGAGATGTCGCTGACAAACGGATCGAAGGACGGCGGCGACCCAGTATAATGCTCGACCATCAGGCTGACCGAGCCGGAGATCGCCTTCAATTGCAGCGCGATATAGGGCACGGCGCCGATCGTGGCGATCAGCGTGGCGATCGCGGCCACGGTGAAGCTCTTGCCGTAACGCGCGCCGAGGAAATCGGCGACCGAGGTGATCTTCTCGGTCTTGGCCAGCCGCACGATGCGGTTGAGCAAGGGAAAGCCGAACACGAACACCAGCACCGGGCCGGTATAGATGCCGAGGAACTCGAGGCCGCGTTCCGAGGAAAGGCCGACCGAGCCGAAGAAGGTCCAGGACGTGCAATAAATGGCAAGGCTGAGCGAATAGATGAAAGGTCGCGCCCGGCTGGGCCCTGACAAGGCAGAGCGGCGGTCGCCCAGGCTGGCGATGGCGAACAGCAGCGTCACATAGGCGATCGCGATGATGACGATGAACAAGCCCTGCACGCCGGCAAGATCCTCCCTGCGCCGATTTTCACCTGGCCGGGTTAGACGCAACCACAGCTTGGGCGCCAAGTCCATCGCGGCTTTCGGCGCATGCGGCGGCGATTTTCCGGGGGGTTGCCCTCGGGGTAGGGCGAAAGCGGTTGTTTTCCTCTTTTAGCCAATGGTGCAACCCAAGGTTTTTGTTATGGTGCCCCTAGGGCGATGCCGTAAGGACGGAACGGCAGCACGGCCGGTCGGGACAGGAGGGTCGAATGCTGAGAGAATTTCAGGAATTCATTTCCAAGGGCAATGTGATGGACTTGGCCGTTGGCGTCATCATCGGCGCTTCCTTTGGCACTATCGTCAAGTCACTCGTCGACGACGTCATCATGCCGATTGTCGGTGCGATCTTCGGCGGACTGGATTTCAACAATTATTTCCTGCCCCTGTCCTTGGACAACAAGGCTACGACGCTGGCTGATGCCAAGGCGCACGGCGCCGTGCTCGCCTACGGCAGCTTTATTACCGCGGTGTTGAACTTCCTTATCCTCGCCTTCATCATCTTCCTCATGGTCAAGGCTGTGAACAATTTGCGCAGGCGGCTTGAGCGCGAGAAGCCCGCGCCAGCGGCCGCGCCACCGCCGGCCGATGTGCAGCTTTTGACCGAAATCCGCGATCTGCTGGCCAGGCGATAGACGGATAGGGTTCTTCTGGACCAAAACCCCGGTCGTTGGCGGCCGGGGTTTTCTGTTTTCGCATCTGGTAAACAGCACCCACGAACGCCCCCGAGACAATGGACCTGCCCATGACCTTGATCCAGACCCTGCGCCCCGAGGCCCTGGCCGCGCCTGAAAGCGGGATCGTGGCCGTCGTCAATTATGGGAGATTGCGCGAAGGCCTGATTCCGCTTTGGGCCGGCGAGGGCGACCTGCCGACGCCGTCCTTCATTACCGATGCGGCGTCGAAGGCGCTGGCCGGCGGCGAGACGTTCTACACTTGGCAGAGGGGCATTCCCGATCTCAGGCAGGCCCTGGCACGCTACTACGAAAGGCACTTCGCCAAGACCTTCGCCGAGGAGCAATTCATCGTCACCGGCTCCGGCATGCATGCCATCCAGCTGGCGCTCGACGCGCTGGCGGGACCCGGCGACGAAGTGATCTACCTGTCGCCGGCCTGGCCGAATTTCGACGCTGCCGCGGCAATCGCGGGTGCCATGCCGGTGCCGGTCACACTCGACCATTCCGGAAATGGCTGGTCATGCGACGTCGAGAAGATCGCGGCGGCGGTCACACCGCGCACGAAGGCCTTGTTCATCAACACGCCGTCCAATCCGACCGGCTGGACCGCCGACCATGAGACCTTGCGGGCGATCCTCGATCTCGCCCGCGCCAAGGGCCTGTGGATCATCGCCGATGAGATCTATTCGCTGTTCCACTATGGTCACGGCCGCTCGCCGTCCTTCCTCGACATCGCGGAGGCGGAAGACCGCATCCTGTTCGTCAACAGTTTCTCCAAGAACTGGGCGATGACCGGCTGGCGCGTCGGCTGGATCAAGACGCATCCAAGCCTGCAGCAGGTGTTCGAGAACCTGATCCAGTATTCGAACTCGGGCGTCGCCCAGTTCATGCAGCGCGGCGCGGTCGCGGCGCTCGACGAGGGCGATGCTTTCGTCGCCGAACAGGTGGAGCGGGCGAGGCAAGCGCGCGATCTGGTCTGCGGTATTCTCGGCGAAACCGGTAAGGCGCGCTTCACCGTACCGCAGGGCGCCTTCTACCTGTTCTTCACCGTCGACGGCATAACGGACTCGCGGGCAGCCGCTTTCGAAATCGTCGACAAGGCCAATGTCGGCCTGGCGCCCGGCACCGCCTTTGGTCCCGGTGGCGAAGCGTTCCTGCGGCTGTGCTTCCACCGCCGCCTCGACCAGCTCGAGGATGCGGCAAACCGGCTGGCAAGGTGGATGAAGACTGTCTGAACGCTGACGAAGCCTGAATTGAAAGCCGCGTCCGCTGGCCGTCGGAGTGGAGTTTCAAACGGGCTTCAGCCGCCTGACTTCAGCCGCCTGACTTGGGCACCAGCAGTGGAATGATGCGGTCGCTTTTGGCCACCGACGGCCGTCCCGCCGAACCGTAAGGGATACCGAGCGCGTCCCAGGTTTCGACCAGCGCGTCCTGCAGTTCGGCGATCAACGCATCGGAATGGAACGGCGTCGGCGTGATACGCAGCCGTTCGGTACCGCGTGGCACGGTCGGGTAGTTGATCGGCTGGATGTAGATGCCGTGGACGCCGAGCAGGCGGTCGCTCGCCATCTTGCAGAGTTCAGGATCGCCAACCAGCACCGGCACGATATGTGTCGGCGACTCCATCACCGGCAGACCGGCCGCCGACAGGATCTGCTTGGTTCGGCTCGCCTGCTGCTGCTGGGCGTCGCGCTCGGCCTGCGAGCGCTTCAGGTGGCGGATCGACGTGGTGGACGCGGCGGCGATCGCCGGCGGCAGCGCGGTGGTGAAGATGAAGCCCGGCGCATAGGAGCGCACCGCGTCGATGACGGCGCTGGTGCCGGTGATGTAACCGCCAAGCGTCCCGAACGCCTTGGCCAGCGTCCCTTCTATGATGTCGATGCGGTCGGCCAGGCCTTCGCGCTCGGTGATGCCGCCGCCGCGCGGTCCATACATGCCGACGGCGTGGACCTCGTCGATATAGGTCAAGGCGTTGTAGCGTTCGGCAAGTTCGACGATCTCCTTGATCGGCGCGATATCGCCATCCATCGAATAGACGCTTTCGAAGACGATCAGCTTGGCGCGTTCGCGCCCCGCCGTCTGCAAAAGGCTTTCCAGATGCGCGACGTCATTGTGGCGGAAGATCTTTTTCTCGGCGCCCGAGCGTCGCACGCCTTCGATCATCGAGGCATGGTTCAGTTCGTCCGAGATGATCAGGCAATTGGGCAAAAGCCGCGCGATGGTCGAGATCGAGGCTTCGTTGGAGACGAAACCGGAGGTGAAGACGAGTGCCGCCTCCTTGCCATGCAGGTCGGCAAGCTCATGCTCGAGCTCGACCAGCGGGTTGGACGTGCCGGAAATGTTGCGGGTGCCACCGGCGCCCGAACCCATCTTGCCGGCCGCGTTCTGGAATGCGGCGATCACGTCAGGATGCTGGCCCATGCCGAGATAGTCGTTGGAGCACCAGACGGTGATTTCCTCGGCGCGGCCGTTGGAACGCCAGATGGCGCGCGGAAACTTGCCCGCGATACGCTCCAGGTCGGCGAAGACGCGGTAGCGACGCTCGGCATGGAGCTGATCGATCGCTTCCTCGAAAAACCGCTGATAGTTCATGTCGACTTCCCAATTTTGCGCGGCATCATAATCATTGGCCTTTTGGCCGTCCACCGGGCCATTTTGGTCAAAATGCCACGCCCCGCACCTGTTTCTAACGTTGGCGGATCGTGGCCTATTCCACTTCACGACACGCTCAGTCGATCACTTTTGTTTCCGCACGATTCCACATCAAGTGAACGCCGGTTACCTCTCGTTCTAATGGCCATCCGCCGGGCTTTCCAGTAAGGCGGTTGTTGAGACAGTTTCGGATAAATCTTGGGTAAGCGAGGACTTGGGATGACGGTTTTGGTGACAGGCGGCGCCGGCTATATCGGCAGCCATATGGTCTGGGAATTGCTGGATGCGGGCGAAAGCGTGGTCGTTCTCGACCGCCTTTCCACCGGCTTCGAATGGGCAGTGGCGCCAGAGGCAAAGCTGATTGTCGGCGATGTCGCCGACAAGGAATTGGTCGGCGGGATCATCCGGGACAATCATGTCGACGCCATCATCCATTTCGCCGGCTCCATCGTGGTGCCGGAATCGGTAGCCGATCCGCTCGCCTACTACGAGAACAACACCTCGAAGACTCGCACGTTGATCGAAACCGCGGTCCGCGAGGGCGTGCCGAATTTCATCTTCTCCTCGACAGCCGCCGTCTATGGCGGCGCCGGGCTGGAGCCGGTGCGCGAGGATGCGCGCCTGGCGCCGGAATCGCCCTATGGCCTGTCCAAGCTGATGAGCGAGTGGATGCTGCGCGACGCAGGCCTTGCGCACGACATCAGCTACACGGCGCTGCGCTATTTCAACGTCGCCGGCGCCGACCCGAAGGGCCGCACCGGCCAGTCCACTCCGGGCGCCACCCATCTGATCAAGGTCGCCTGCGAGACCGCGCTTGGCAAGCGACCCTTCATGCAGGTCTTCGGTACCGACTATCCGACGCCGGACGGCACTTGCATGCGCGACTATATCCACGTCAGCGATCTGGCCGCAGCGCATCGCCTGGCTTTGCAGCGACTGCGCGCCGGGGGCGCCAGCCTCGTCGCCAATTGCGGCTACAGCCATGGCTATTCGGTGCTCGAGGTGATCGAAAGCGTGCGGCGCGCCTTCGGCCATGATTTCGAGGTCAGGATGGGCGACCGGCGTCCCGGGGATGCCGCGGCGGTGGTTGCGAATTCCGATCTCGCCCGGTCGGAACTGGGCTGGACCCCGCAGCGCGACGATCTGGACCAGATCGTCAACGACGCGCTGGCCTGGGAACGCATCCTGACCAGCAAGAACTCCGCGCGGGGCTGAGCGCGCTTTCCCCAGGGGGCTCACAAGCCCAGGGCTCGCAAGGCGCGCGGCGACGCGCTATGCAAGTATTCGCGACACGGCGTGGAGGCGCGGTGCCGCGAAGAGGTTTGGGGGATGGCATGAAGATAACGGTGCTTGGAGCCGGCGTCGTCGGTACGGCGGCAGCCTACTATCTGGCCGCCGACGGCCACGAGGTCACCGTCATCGAGCGTCATGCCGCGCCGGCGCGAGGCACCAGCCAGTCGAACGCCGGGCTGGTGTCTCCAGGCGACGCCACCGCCTGGGCCTCGCCGGCTGCACTCAAGACGTTCCTGCGCGGGCTCTACAATCATGATCTCGGCATCAAGGTGCGGCTGCGCTTCGATCCCTATTTCCTCGCCTGGAGCCTGCGCTTCCTGCGCCAGTGCACGGTGGCCCGCCTGCGGGCCAACAGCCAGGTCAAGCTGCGGCTGGCGCTCTATTCGCGCGACTGTATCAACGCCATATCCGCCGATACCGGCATCCACTACGACGAGCGCAAGAAGGGCATTCTCTACTTCTTCCGCTCGCAGCACAGTCTCGACACCGGCACCGACAATTACCGCTATCTCGCCGAGCATGGCCTGCCGATCGAGATCGTCGGCCGCGACCGGCTGGTCGAGCTTGAACCAGGTCTAGCCGGGGTGAAGGAAAAGATCGCCGGCGGTGTCTACTCGCCGATCGACCAGACCGGTGATTCCCGGCAGTTCGTGGAGAACCTCGCTGCCTATGCCGCCGAGAAGCTCGGCGTGAGATTCCTCTATGGGACGACGGTCGAGGGCCTCGACATCGAAGGCGACCGGGTGCGTGTCGTGATGACTTCGGCCGGACCGATCGCCGGCGATGCGGTGGTCATATCGATGGGGCCGGAGAGCGGCCTGCTCGGCCGGCGCTACGGTATCGACCTGCCGGTCTATCCGGTGAAGGGCTATACCGCGACGATTCCGCTGGAGGATGAGAGCAAAGGCCCGACCATGGGCGGCGCCGACGAGGATCAGCTGATGGCCTATTCGCGCCTCGGCAATCGATTGCGGTTGGCTTCGACCGCCGAATTCACCGGCTTCGACCGCACCCACAAGCCCAGCGACTTCGCCACCATGTTCAGGACCGGCAAGGACCTGTTCCCCGGTGCTTTCGACCAGAGGAAGGCCGAGCTATGGGCGGGTTTGCGGCCGATGATGCCGAATTCGGTGCCGGTCATCGGCCAGGCGAAATACAGTAACCTTTACCTCGACACCGGCCACGGCCATGTCGGCTGGACCATGGCGTGCGGCTCGGGAAAATTTCTCGCCGACATCGTCGCTGGCCGCAGGCCGGAGATCGACCCGCACGGGCTTGTCTACAGGGGATAAGATGTCGGGACCGCAAGTCGCCATCGACCTTGGCCGCATCGAGCGCAATGCCCGCACCATTGTGGACCGCTGCGCGCTTTCGGGCATCAAGGTTTTCGGCGTCACCAAGGGCACTTGCGGCATGCCGCAAGTGGCGCGCGCCATGCTGCGCGGCGGCGTCTCCGGGATCGCCGAGTCGCGTTTCGAAAACATCCGCCGGCTGCGCGACAGCGGTATCAGCGCGCCGATCATGCTGTTGCGCAGCCCGCCTATGGCGCGCGTCGAGGAGGTGGTGCGCACCGTCGACGTCAGCCTGCAGTCGGAACTGACGATCATCCGCGAGATCTCGCGTATCGCCGAGCGTATGGGCCGCGTCCACGACATCATGCTGATGATCGATCTCGGCGACCTCCGCGAAGGCATCTGGCCGAACGACCTCATCCCCACGGTCGAGCGGATTCTCGACATGAAGGGCGTGCGCATCGCCGGCATCGGCACCAATCTCGGTTGCTTCGGCGCCATCATGCCGACAGAGGAAAATCTCGGCCAGCTCGTCGCCCATGCCTACAAGACCGAGCGTCTGTCCGGCAAAAGCCTGGAGTTCATCTCCGGCGGCGCGTCGTCGTCCCTGCCGCTGCTGCTTGAAGGCAAATTGCCGGCTGGCATCAACAATTTGCGCGTCGGCGAAGCGATCCTGCAGGGCGGTGTCGAAACCTTCCGCGATGTGCCATGGGCGGAACTCGAACCCGATGCCTGCCGGCTGACCAGCGACGTCATCGAGGTCAAGCTTAAGCCGTCGCGGCCGATCGGCACCTCTGGTTACGATGCCTTCGGCAACCAGCCGATCTTTCTCGACCAAGGCGACAGGCTGCGCGCCATCGCCAATATCGGCCGCGAGGATGTGCTGGTCGAAGGGCTGATCCCGATCGCCAAGGGGATAAGGGTGCTCGGAGCCTCCAGTGACCATCTGCTGCTCGATGTGCAGGATGCGGACCCGCCGCTCGCCGTTGGTGACCGCGTCGCCTTCCGCATGAGCTATGGCGCCATGCTGCTGGCGATGACCTCGGAATATGTCGAAAAGGCGCCTATGCACGATGTCGCGGATTTCTCCGGCCGCAAGATGGTGTCGATCTCGGCCGAAGCGGAAGCCGCTCGCATCCTCGCGCGCGAAGCAACTGGCGCCCGGTTGGAGGCGATGAATTTCGACGTCGTCGAACTGGCCGATATCGATCGGCCGCCCTCGGGCCTGATCCGGTTCTCCGCCGGCGCCGATCGTCGCATCGCGCACAAGGCGCTGACCGCAACGGCCCGCGCGACCCACTCCTTCGGCCTGATCTGGATCGATTCCATCGCCGCGCTGATGCCGGAGGACGAAGATGGCATCGACCTGCCGGAGGCGTCGGTACTGGCGCGCTCGCTTGGCCTCGACCACAAGGCCGGCGCGCTGCAGCCGCAGCTGTCGCCGGAAAACGTCGTAATCATCGGGCTGCGCCATGCCGACCCGGCGGAAGTGCGGGTTCTGAAGGATTCGCGCGTCTCGGCCTTCACGATGACCGATATCGACGCCATGGGCATGCGCGACCTGATGCACGAGGCAATCCGCATCGCCACCTCGGGCACGCAAGGGTTTCATGTCAGCTATTCGCCCACGGCGACCGAATTCGCCGGCTGGGCGGCTGGCTCCGGCGGCCTCACCGTGCGCGAGACGCATCAGGCGATGGAGGCGATCGCACTTTCCGGCGGGCTGCTGTCGATGGATGTCTCCGGCCTGAGTACCGATCTGGAGCCCAGGATCGGTAGCGACGCGGTCAACTTCGTCATGTCCGCCTTTGGCAAGCGGATTCTCTGATCAGCCAATAGCCTCGACGGCCGCCCGCCACGAGATGATATACTCCGCCCAGGCCGGATCGGCCGGCCGCTCCTGTGTTTGACCTTTGCCATGCGCCGCGCGCTGGTTGGATGCCAGCAGGGCAGCCCCGATGCTGGTGCCGGTAGCGGCCTCCGATGCGATGACCGCGCGGCCAGTGCTCGCGGCAAGCATCCGCGTGAACAATTGATTGCGCGCGAAAGGCCCCTCGACGGTCGTCGGGCCATCGCCGCCGACGAGGTCGAGGCAGGTCGCCGTCATCAGTGCCAGATAGAAGGAGATGGCGGCAAAGCGTTGGCCGGGAGGGATCGCCTCGCCCTTGCGCCAGGCGGTGGTGTGATGCGGAAACGGCCCCGAGCCTTGCTGGATCGAAGGCAAAAGCAAAGTCTTGCGCGCCAGCACCGTGGTGACATCGCTGTCGCTCCAGCTCTGCGCCGAGCCTTCGGTCAGCAGCGAGAATTCGCGGCCGCCCATGAACCGCGCCGAGGGCACGGGGTCGCCGAGCGCATTGACATTGACCAGCGTATCCCTTGCCGGATCGAGCGCCACCGTCTTGCCGCCGACCGCCATTGACACCACCCAGGTGCCGGTCGAGACCACGCAGAAGGGCGGCGCGTCTGACAGGAGATGCGGCAGCAGCGAGGCGTTGGAATCGTGCAGGCCGCAAAAGACCGGGGTTTGTGGATCGAGCCCGGTCCGCTGCGCAAGCGCGGGCAGGATCGAGCCAAGACGATCGCTGGCCGGCCGCACGGGAGCCATCAGCTCGCGCCAGCCCAGGCGATCGACCAGCGCCGAAAAATCCCCCGTCCAGGGGTTCCACAAATCGGTGTGGCAGCCGAGCGAGGTGACCTCGTTGGCGGCGACGCCGGTCAGGCGCAGCGCCCAGTATTGCGGGTACATCAGCATCGCGGCGGCCCGGGCGAACTCCGTCGGGAAACTTTGCTGCTGCCAGAAGAATTGCGCGCCAAGATTGAGGCCGAGCGGCAGGCGCGGCGAGCCGGTCTCGGAGAAGGGCGGGCGGATCGCGTCATAGTCGGCCGCGAGCCCATCGGGCCCACCGTATTCATAGTCGAGGACAGGCAGCACCAGCTCGCTCCTGGCATCGACCACCACGCCGGTTGCGCCATGCGTGGTGATCGAGATAGCGTCGATGCGCTGTTCGCGATTGAGGTCGGCAAGGCTGTCGAGGATAAACGCCCAAAGCGCGTCGACATCGTGATGCGGGTAGGGCGCTTGTCGCGCCGGCGCGTTCGCCACCCGGCGCAGCGTCACCTCGCTCAATGTGGCGAGATCGACCAGCGCCACCTTGGCGTTGGTCTTGCCGATGTCGATGACGGCGATGTGGCGGACCGCGCTCATCCCATGTGGAACATTATTTCCAGCGGCACCGCCACCGGCTCGTTATCCGGTTTCGTCTCCATGATGTCGGCCATTTCAGCCCACCAGCGCTGCATCACCTGATGCTTCGGCAGATCGTCCATGCCGTGGCCATCGCGCCGCCACAGCACGCCGAACAGGATGTTCGTCTCCTCGTCCAGATGGATGGAGTAGTCGGAGACGCCGGCCTGCTTCAGCAACGCGACCAGCGACGGCCAGATTTCATCGTGGCGCTTTTTGTACTCGGCCTTCATGCCGGGTTTGAGCATCATCTTGAATGCGTATTTCTCGGGCATCAGGCCAGGCGTCCCCCGCGCAGCCGCCGCCAGACGATCGGCAGCGCGATGACGATGATCAGCAGCAGGCCGATGAAGATCGACATGACGATGCCGGGCACGTTGAGCAGGCCGAGCCCGAAGGTCACCAGCCCCATGATCAGGGCGGCAAGCACCACGCCGAGGATGCTGCCGGCGCCGCCGAGGATGCTGACGCCGCCGAGCACCACCATGGTGATGACCTCCAGCTCATAGCCCTGTGCGATCGACGGACGCGTCGAGCCGAGCCGCGACGTGATCAGCACCGAGGCGATGCCCGACATCAGGCCGGTCAGGCAAAACAGGATGAATTTTATGCGGCCGACGCGCACGCCGGAAAACTGCGCCGCGACCGGATTGTTGCCGATCGCGAAGACCCGGCGGCCGAAATTCGTGCGGTGCAGCAGGAACCAGTAGACCACCGCGGCGATGAGGAAGAGCACCAGTTCGAACGACACCACCCACCAGACATAACCCTGGCCGAAGAAGGCGAAGCTTTCGGGATAGCCCTTGTAGGCCTGGTCACCGAGAATGATGAAGGCGATGCCGCGAAACAGGCTCATCGTGCCGATGGTGACGACGATGGACGGCAGGCCGAGCCGCGTGACCAGCAGTCCGTTGAAGGCGCCGCAGCCGAGCCCGACGACGACGCCGATCAGGACAAGCCCCGGCGTGCCGGCGCCGGCCTGCACCGCCATGCCCATCATGGTCGAGGCGAGCGCGATGATGGCGGCCACCGACAGGTCGATCTCGCCGGAAATAATCAGCAGCGCCATGGCGAACGCGATCAGGCCCTTCTCGGTGAAATTGAAGGTGAGATCGGACAGCGAATACGGGTCGAGGAAATAGGGTGAGGCGAAACTGTTGATGGCAAAGATGGCGATGGCCACCACGACCAGCAGCGCTTCCCAGGAAAAGATCGCCGAAGAGAGCGGTCTGTCGAGCCGGTCGGGAATGTGGCGAGGGGCAGGGACGTCGGTCATGCCGCTTCCACTTTCTTGAGGATGATGCGGCCCTGCTGGCGTTCGCCGCGCGCGTTGAGCACGACCGCCAGGATGATGGCGCTGCCCGAAATCGCCATCTGCCAGAAGGGCGAGATGTTGATGACCGGCAAAGCGTTGGAGATGATGCCGAGGAACAGCGCGCCGAGCACGGCGCCGCCGACCGAGCCGATGCCGCCGGCGATCGAGATTCCGCCGATGACGCAGGCGGCGATGATGTTCAACTCATAGCCGTTGGCGACCTCGACCGAGGCGATCACATAGCGCGAGATCCAGAGATAACCGCAGAGGCCACCGATCATCCCGGAGATGCAGAAGACGATGAATTTGGTCCGCCCGACATCGATGCCGGTGTAGACGGACGCCGTCGGATTGACGCCGATGGCATGGATCGAGCGGCCGAGCGCGGTGCGCGTCATCAGCACGAAGAACAGCGCGATCACCAGGATGGCGATCCAGGACAGAACCGGAATGCCGAGGAAAGCTGCGCGCTGGAAGCCGATGAAATCCGCACTCATCTTATCGGCATTGACCCAGGCGCCACCGGACAGGACGAAAGTGGCGCCGCGATAGATGGTGAGCGTGCCCAGCGTCACCACGATCGAGGGTATGTTCAGACGCCACACCAGCAGGCCGTTGATAGCGCCGAGCATCAGCCCCACTGCAAGCGCGATGACGATCAGAAGCGGGATCGGGATCGCCGGATGGGCGGCGTTCAGCATCGCCACCACCATTCCGGTGAAACAGAGGTTCGACGCCATCGACAGGTCGATCGAGCGCGTCAGGATGACGACCATCTGGCCGAGCGCCAGGATCATCAGGATCGAGGTGTCGTTGAACACCTGGCGCAGATTGCCGAGGTCGGCAAAGGCGGGGTAGCGCGTCGAGATCAGCCCGATCAAGACGACGATGGCCGCGAGCAGCCAGATTTCGCGGTATTTCAGGAAAGCTTTCATGCCGCGATCCCTGCTGCTGTCCTGACCAGCGTCTCGGCATCCAGTCCCTCGTTGTCGTAGACCGCCGCGACAAGCCCCTCGCGCATGACGATGACGCGATCGGACATGCCGAGAATTTCAGGCAGTTCGGACGACACCATGATCACCGACAGGCCCTGCGCCACCAGTTCGGCCATAAAGCCGTGCACGGCGGCCTTGGAGCCGATGTCGATGCCCTTGGTCGGTTCATCAAGGATGATCACCTTGGGCGTCGTCGCCAGCCATTTGGCGATGACCACCTTCTGCTGGTTGCCGCCAGATAGCGTGCCGACATCCTGGCTGAGCGAGGAGGCCCTGAGGTCGAGCCGTTCCGTGTAGGAGCGGGCCAGCGAAAATTCCTCCGCCAGCCGCAGCATGCCTGATTTCGAGGTGCGGGCGAGGGATGGCAGCGAAACATTCTGGAAGATCGGCAGGCCGATAACCACACCCTGCTTGCCGCGTTCTTCCGGGACGTAGACGATGCCGGCCTCGATCGAATCCGCGGCCGATTTCGGCGCGATCGTCTTGCCATGCAGCATGATCGTGCCGCCGCTTACGCGGGTAATGCCAGAAATCGCCTGCATCACCTCGCTGCGCCCCGCGCCCACCAGGCCATAGAAGCCGAGAATCTCGCCCTTGTGCAGTTCGAAGCCGATATCCCTGAACAGATCGGAAGAGCGTCGTGTAGGNCTTCGCCGACCATCTCGCCGTCGCGGAACACCGTGTAGCGGTCGGCAATGCGATAGATCTCGTCGAACTTGTGGCTGATGAACAGGATCGCCTTGCCCTGCTCCTTGAGGAATTCGATCAAAAGGAAAAGCTCCTCGATCTCTTTCATCGAAAGGGCTGCGGTCGGCTCGTCCATGATGACTATCTGGGAGTCGATCGACATGGCGCGCGCGACGGCGACGAGATGCTTGTTGGCGATGCCGAGATCCCTGAGCCGCGCATCGGCATCGATATGGCCGGCATGCATGGTGTCGAGCACTTCGCGCGCATTCTTGCGCATCGTGCGCCAGTCGATGGTGCCGAGGCGCGTTCGCGGCGCATGGCCGAGAAAGATGTTTTCGGCGACGCTGAGATCGTCGAACAGCACGGTTTCCTGATGGATGGCGGTCACGCCGTGGCCAAAGGCGGCGTGCGCGCTGGGCAGCGCGACGGCTTGGCCGTCGATGCTGATCGTGCCCGCATCGGGCTGGTAGATGCCGGTCATGATCTTGACCAGCGTCGACTTGCCGGCGCCGTTCTCGCCGATCAGCGCCGTCACCTGGCCGGGATAGAGCGACAGGCTGACATTGTGCAGGGCACGGACACCGGGAAAGCTCTTGGAGATGCCGGACAGCGCCAGGCGCGGAGCGGAGGCCGGAAGCCGCTCGTCGGTCTCGCTATGTCGGGCCGTCGTGTCCATATCCGTTCCGTGTCAAGCCCTGAAACTAGGTCCGTTTGAAGTCGCGGCGGGATGTGAGTCCCGCCGCGCCAGCTTGAAAGCCAGAGATCAATAGATCTTGGAGAACTTCTCGATGTTGCTCTTGTCGAACTGGAAGGGCGGAGCCATCGCGGCCGAGTTGGTGTCGTCGAGCGTGACTTTGCCGACGCGGCCGATCGACAGCGTCGCACCCGGCTTGGCCTCTTCCTTTTTCACCGCCAGGTCATGGGCGAGGTAGACGGCGGAGTAGCCGAGGTCGATCGGGTTCCACAGCGCAACCGCCTGGCTGGCGCCGTTGTCGATGAACTTCTTGAACTCCGATGGCAGCGCCAGACCGGTGACATTGACCTTGCCGATCAGGTTCTCGTCGGTGACGACCTGGGCGGCGGCGACGACGCCGACGGTGGTCGGCGCGATGATCGCCTTGAGGTTCGGATAGGACTTCAGCAGGCCCTTGGCCTCGTCGGTGCTCTTGGCCGAGTCGTCATCGCCATAGACGGTGGCGACGAGCTTGATCTTGGGGAACTTCTCCGGCAGCACCTTCTTGGCCGCTTCGATCCAGGAATTCTGGTTGGTCGCGGTCGAGGAAGCCGACAGGATGGCGACATCGCCGCCTTCCGGCAGATAGTCGGCGGCAAGCTTGATAATGGTCTCGCCGATCAGGCCGGTGTCGGACGGGTTGAGGTGAAGCTGGCGGCCTTCCTTGGCGACGCCCGAATCCCAGGAGATGACGGTGATGCCGCGCTCCATGGCCTTCTTCAGCACCGGCACCAACGCGTCGGCGTCATTGGCGGAAATCGCGATGGCGTTGACCTTCTGCGCAATCAGCGAATTAACCACTTCGATCTGGGCTTCGGCGGTCGCCTTGGTCGGGCCGGTGTAGATGATATCGACGTCGCCGAGTTCCTTGGCCGCCTCTTGCGCGCCCTTGTTGGCGGCATCGAAGAAGCCGTTGCCGAGCGACTTCACCACGAGCGCGATCTTGACGTTTTCCGCATAGGCGGCATTCACGAACATGGCGGCCGAGAAAGCCGCGGTCACCATCAATTTCTTCAAGAAGCTCATCGAATTTCCTCCCTTGAGTGTTGCATTCCATCGCCGCTGCGGCGTGAGGGTGTCTCAGGCCTGCAGTGAAGATTCTTCCTTTGTCGACTTGCGGGCGACGATCAGCGTCACCCCCGCGGTTTCCAGCATCTTGGCTTCGCGGTCCTCGATGCCATCGTCCGTGATGACGGTGGCGATGCGCGAAAGACCGCACAGGATCAGGCTGGAGCGTTTGCGGAATTTCGAGGAATCGACCAGCACCACCAACTCGTCGGCCTGGTCGATCAGCTTCTGCTCCGCCTGAATCAGAAGTGGATCGCCTTCCATCAGGCCGAGAGGCCCAAGTCCTTGAGCGCCCATGAACATGCGGCGTGCGTAGAAATTGCGCGTCACGTCATTGTCGAAGGGCGACAGGATGATGTTCTGCTCGCGATAGATGGTGCCGCCCGACAGCATGACCGTATTCTTGGAGTGCTTGAGCAGGTGCTCGGCGATAGGGAACGAATTGGTGAAGATCGGCATGCGGAGGCCGGCCAGGAAATGCACCATCTGGAAGGTGGTGGTGCCGCCATTGATGATGATCGGCTCGCCATCCTTGCACAACTCGACTGCTTCACGAGCGATCGCCCGCTTCTGCGCCGCGTTGAGCGTTTCGTTGACGGAAAAGGGCCGGCCGGCCAGCCCGATGAACTGCGGCGGCGATATTGCTTCAGCGCCGCCGCGCACCCGGCGCAGGCGCTTTTGGACATGGAGAGCCGCGATGTCGCGCCGGATCGTCGCCTCGGACGATTCCGTCAGGTCGACCATTTCCTGCACCGTCACCACAGGTTTTTCCTGGACGGCGGACAAAATGATCCTGTGGCGCTCTTTTTCGTGCATGGTTCCTCCCTGCCTAAGCATCTAGGCACCCAAACCGAGCAGTGTCAATCATTTCCGATCATATAATTTCATTGTGCAGTGCAATATGATTGATATTGATCGTTTGTGATTGACAAGCTCGCCTCTTGCGTAGACATTCCCGAGCGAAAAAGGAGCGCATGGTGCGCGCTCCAAGGGAGGATTACCTATGCTCGACAAGCGCTCCGGCTCGCGCCTCGCCAATCTGTGGGACGATGCGAAAGCCAAGGGGATGAGTGAGCCCGAGCTGCTGGTCTATCGCTCGAACACGCTCGGCTCCGACAAGCGCGTCACCAATTATGGCGGCGGCAATACCTCCTCGAAGATATGGCAGAAGGATCCGCTCACCGGCCAAGATGTCGAAGTGCTGTGGGTGAAGGGCTCGGGCGGCGACAGCGCCTCGATCAAGCTTGACGGCTTCGCAACGCTCTACATGGACAAGCTGCGGGCGCTGAAGGGGCTTTATCGCGGCGCCGAGCACGAGGACGAGATGGTGGGCTATCTTCCCCACTGCACCTTCAACCTCAATCCGCGCGCGGCCTCGATCGACACGCCGCTGCATGCCTATGTGCCGAAGCCTTTTGTCGACCACATGCATCCCGATGCCATCATCGCCATCGCCGCCGCGAAGGATTCCAGGGCTCTGACCAAGGAGATATTCGGCGATGTCATCGGCTCGTTGCCATGGAAGCGGCCGGGCTTCGAACTCGGCCTGTGGCTGGAGAAATTCTGCCTCGAACACCCCACCGCCAAGGGCGTCATCCTCGAAAGCCACGGCCTTTTCACCTGGGGCGATACGCCGAAGGAATGCTATGAAACGACGATTTCGGTGATCAACCAGGCCATTGAGTGGTTCGAGCGCCGCTCCGAAGGCGTGGCGATCTTCGGTGGCGAGGTGGTGAAGTCGATGGACGCCGCCGATCGCCGCGCCATTGCCGCCAAGCTGATGCCCAGGATTCGCGGCCTGATCTCGGAAAAGAGCCACAAGCTTGGCCACTTCGATGACTCGCCCGCCGTGCTCGAATTCGTCAACTCCAGGAATTTGCGCTCGCTGGCCGCCCTCGGCACCTCGTGCCCGGACCACTTCCTGCGCACCAAGATCCGCCCGCTGGTGATCGAATTCGATCCCGCAAAACCGGATGTCGACGCCGTCATCGCGCGCCTCGCCGACGACATTGCCGAATATCGTGTCGGCTACCAGGCCTATTACGATAGCTGCAAGCATGCGGATTCGCCTGCCATCCGCGACCCCAACGCGGTGGTCTATCTGATGCCCGGCGTCGGCATGTTCACCTTCGCCGGCGACAAGGCGACAGCGCGCATCTCGGGCGAGTTCTACGTCAACGCCATCAACGTCATGCGCGGCGCCTCCACTGTCTCGTCCTATGTTGGCCTGCCAGCGCAGGAGGCTTTTGACATCGAGTATTGGCTGCTCGAGGATTTGAAGCTGCAGCGCATGCCGAAGCCGAAGTCTCTCGCCGGCCAGATCGCGCTGGTCACCGGCGGCGCCGGGGGCATCGGCCGCGCCACGGCCAACCGCCTGCTGCGCGAGGGCGCCTGCGTCGTGCTGGCCGATATCGACGAGGCGGCACTCGCCGGCGCCAACGAGGAACTGGCAAATGCCTATGGCAGGGATTTCGTCCGCCCGGTTCTCATCAACGTCACCTCGGAGGACCAGGTCGTCGCCGGCTTCGCCGAGACGGCCGTCGAGTTCGGCGGCATCGACATTCTGGTCTCGAATGCCGGCTTGGCATCGTCGGCGCCGATCGAGGAGACGACCCTGGCGCTGTGGAACAAGAACATGGACATCCTCTCCACCGGCTATTTCCTGGTCTCCAGGGAAGCATTTCGGCTGTTCCGGGTACAGAAGATCGGCGGCAACGTCGTCTTTGTCGCCTCCAAGAACGGTCTGGCGGCATCGCCCAACGCCGCCGCCTATTGCACCGCCAAGGCGGCCGAGATTCATCTCGCCCGCTGCCTNGCGCTGGAGGGCGCGGAAGCCCAGATCAGGGTCAATGTCGTCAACCCGGATGCGGTGCTGCGCGGCTCGAAGATCTGGACCGGCGAGTGGAAGGAACAGCGTGCCGCCGCCTACAAGATGTCGACCGACGATCTGGAAGAGCACTACCGCTCGCGTTCGCTGCTGAAGCGCTCCGTCTTCCCGGAAGACATCGCCGAGGCGATCTATTTCCTCGCCTCCGACATGTCGGCCAAGTCGACAGGCAACATCATCAACGTCGACGCCGGCAATGCGCAGAGCTTCACGCGCTAGCCTTCCTTCTCCCCGTCCACGGGAGAAGGTGCCCGATGGGCGGATGAGGGGCGGTGTCAGCCGAACGCAATTTTGGGAGGAACAGCAGTGTCCGAATCCATCATCTCCGGCGACATCGTCGCCAGCAGTAACGCCGCGCGCAAGGTTGACCTCGAGCGTGACTATGCCTCGCTCGGCGAGCGCCTCGACCGCCGCGGCATCGCCATCGACTCCATCCGCGCCAAAGTCGAGAAATTCGCCGTGGCGATCCCGTCCTGGGGCGTCGGCACCGGCGGCACCCGCTTCGCCCGCTTTCCCGGCGCCGGTGAGCCGCGCGACATCTTCGACAAGATCGAGGATTGCGCTGTCATCCAGCAATTGACGCAGGCGACGCCGACCGTGTCGCTGCACATTCCTTGGGACAAGGCCGATCCGAACCGGCTGAAGCAGGCGGCCGCACGCTTCGGGCTTGGCTTCGATGCCATGAACTCCAACACCTTTTCCGACACGAAGGACCAGACGCTTTCCTACAAATTCGGTTCGCTGTCGCATGCCGATGCCGGCACGCGTCGTCAGGCGGTCGAGCACAATCTCGAATGCATCGAGATCGGCAAGACGCTGGGTTCAAAGGCGCTGACGGTGTGGATCGGCGACGGCTCCAACTTCCCCGGCCAGGTCAATTTCGCCAAGGCGTTCGAGCGCTATCTCGACGCCATGAAGGATATCTATGCCGGGCTGCCGGATGACTGGAAGCTGTTCACCGAACACAAGATGTACGAACCTGCCTTTTACTCCACCGTCGTGCAGGACTGGGGCACCAACTACATCATATCAAGGGAGCTCGGCGACAAGGCCTTCTGCCTTGTCGACCTCGGCCATCATGCGCCCAACGTCAACATCGAGATGATCGTCTCGCGGCTGATCCAGTTCAAAAAACTCGGCGGCTTCCACTTCAACGATTCGAAATATGGCGACGACGATCTCGATGCCGGGTCGATCGACCCCTATCGGCTGTTCCTGGTTTTCAACGAGCTGGTCGATGCCGAGCTGTCAGGCGCCAAGGGTTTCGACCCCGCCCATATGCTCGACCAGAGCCACAATGTCACCGATCCGATCGAAAGCTTGATGCTGTCCGCTGTGGAGGTGCAGCGCGCCTATGCGCAGGCGCTGCTGGTCGACCGAAAGGCGCTTGAAGGGTTCCAGGACGGCAATGACGCGCTGATGGCGACGCAGACGCTGAAGGCGGCTTATCGAACCGATGTCGAGCCGATCCTTGCCATGGCACGGCTGAAGACAGGTGGCGCCATCGATCCTGTCGCCGCATACCGGGCGGCGGGCTACCGCGCCAAGGTCGCGGCGGAGCGGCCAGCCGTCGCGGGTGGTTCCGGCGGGATCGTTTGAGGTAGAGCCGACCTCCCCCTTGCGGGAAGATGTCCGGCAGAGGGGACGCTGTCGCGTCGACGTCTCAGCTGATTCCAGTTACCTCATAGTCAAACCTGAACAAACGTCCGAAAGTTGGCGATCCTTCACGCCTCCTCTGCCCTGCGTCTCCCACCCCAAGCGAGCAGTCACCAACCCGTGAATGTCTTCATTGAAGATGGACTCGATCGCTCCAAGTAGCTTTTCTAGGCAAGCACCACTTGGAGAACCCGCCATGCATCTCACCCGTCGGACATTGATCGCCCTCGGCCTTTCCATCGCCTTCGCCTTTTCGTCATCGGCTTTCGCCGCGTCGCCAGCACCGGCCAAGGGCGAGAACGGCATGGTCGTCACGGCCCAGCATCTGGCTTCCGAAGTCGGCGTCGAGGTGTTGAAAAAGGGCGGCAATGCCGTCGATGCGGCTGTCGCCGTCGGATATGCCTTGGCCGTCGTCTATCCCAATGCCGGCAATATCGGCGGCGGTGGCTTCATGACCATCCGCTTCAAGGACGGCAAATCGACCTTCCTCGATTTCCGCGAGCGGGCGCCGCTTGCCGCGACCAAGACCATGTATCTGGACAAGGATGGCAACCCGGTGAAGCGCGCTAGCCTGGACGGCTATCTCGCGGTCGGCGTACCAGGCTCGGTGGCCGGTTTCGAGATGGCGCGCCAGAAATACGGCACCTTCTCCAGGCAGGACCTGATGGCGCCGGCGATCGCCTATGCCAGAGATGGGTTCGTTCTCAACCAAGGCGATGCGGCTTCGTTCGCCGGCAGCGCCGAAAGGTTGGCGAAGGACCCAGCGGCGGCGGCGGCCTTCCTCAAAACCGATGGCAAGCCCTACGGCATCGGCGAGAAGCTGGTTCAGCCCGACCTTGCCGCGTCGCTCTCAGCCATTTCCGAGAGAGGTCTCGATGCTTTTTACAAGGGCGCCATCGCCGACGCCATCGTCAAGGCGAGCGGCGCCAAGGGCGGTATCCTGGCCAAGGGTGATTTCGAACAATACGCGGTGCGCGAGTTGAAGCCCGTCACCTGCTCCTATCGCGGCTACGAGATCATCTCTTCGCCGCCGCCGAGCTCAGGCGGCGTCATCATCTGCGAAATCCTCAACGTGCTGGAAGGCTATCCACTGTCCTATCTCGGCGCCGGCTCGGCCGAGACCGTCCACGTCATGGTCGAGGCGATGCGCCACGCCTATGTCGACCGCAACTCCGCGCTCGGCGATCCCGATTTCGTCGACAACCCCGTTTCCAGGCTGCTGGACAAAGCCTATGCCAAGGACATCCGCGACAAGATCGATCCGTTCCGCGCCGGCGTGTCGCAGGATCTGATGCCGAAGGGTTTTGGCGAGTCGAAGGAGACGACGCATTATTCGATCATCGACAAGGACGGCAACGCGGTCGCGGTCACCTACACGCTGAACGGTTCGTTCGGTGCCGGCGTCGTCGCCGACGGCACCGGCATCCTGCTCAACAATGAGATGGACGACTTCACCCAGAAACCGGGCGTGCCCAACCTTTATGGCCTCGTCCAGGGCGAAGCCAATGCCATCCAGCCGAAGAAGACGCCGCTGTCCTCGATGAGCCCGACCGTGGTGGCCAAGGATGGCAAGCCGTTCATGGTCATCGGCAGCCCGGGCGGCTCGCGCATCATCACCATCACGCTGGAAGCCATCGTCAACGTGATCGACCACGGCATGAACATCCAGGAGGCGATCGACGCGCCGCGCATTCATCACCAATGGCTGCCCGATACCGTCTATGTCGAGCCGTTCGGCCTTTCGCCGGATACAGAAAGACTGCTGGCCGGGATGGGCTATCACCTCGATCTCAGCGACCAGAGCTGGGGCCAGGCGGCGGGCATTCTCGTCGGCGGCAAGAGCCTGGCGGAAATCGAGAAGGGCGGCGGCGCGCGCTACAATGGCGCCATCGACAGCCGCGCGGCATCGGGCGAAGCGCTCGGATATTGATAGGCCGCAAGACCGTTGCTTTCCGGATGAGGCCGGATTCCGCCTTTCGGAACCGGCCTCTGCCTCATGGCTCGGAGCCGTCAGGTCACCAGCGTGATGGTCGAGGCGATCAGCATCAAGGCAGCGATGCCAACGAACAGCGCATAGATGCGTGGTCGGTCGAGCAGCAGCGCGTTTCCCGATATCCAGGCCGACGTGGCGCCGCCCAGCGCGAACAGGAAGCCGTTGCGGTGGCCGAAAGTCATCGACGCGGCCATTAGCCCGCCGATGATCAGGGCGCCGAACACGATGATCACGGCGACCGCGTATTTCTCGAAGTCGTTATTGCCGATCCCTGGTCCGATCGCGTTCAAATTCGGCAGGTCGTCTGGATCGAACGGGTTCGCCGACCCGTATTCGTCTTGACCCATGGATTCTCGCATCACTTGATCTCCGCTGACCGGCAACAAACCATCAACGCCTGCCGAGCGCAACCCGATCACGCCGTGGCGGATGCGCCCGACACCGCCTTCAGCCCCTTTTCGGGATGGTTTGCTGACGGATTTTGGGAGCTGTTGCCAGATCGCGTCACCTGCCTTCTTGGGTTTGTCGCCGTCGGTCTCATCTTAAAACCTTGACTAGAAAAAGCTCATCCGCACCCACGAATTCGCCAGGGCGATGGCGGACCGCCTCGACGCGCTTCCGGGCCCGCGGGCAAGCTTCGAACGCCATGCAGGCGAAAACCACATGTCCGATCCTGCCGGTGACCGTCAAGCGGGCGGTGCAGGCGGCGTTCGCCGGTGCGGTAGAATTTCTGTTCAGCGCGCAGGCGGCAGTTCGAACAGCTTTGCGCCGGTTTCCTGGCCGCGCTCGACATAGCCGATAACGCCGAACCACCTGGCGACATCGGGCCCCTGGAGCCAACTGCGCGAGTGGATGGGAAGGTTGCCGGCAAGCGCCTGGATATGCCTGATATGCCGCTTGCAAAAACGGACGGTCGGGCCGCGGAAGAAATCCTCTTGCGCGGCGAACAGCGTATCGGCGGCGTCGCTGTTTTCATGCCAGGCGATGATCGCCACCGCCTTCTCGCCCTCGACAAGCGCATGCGCGCGGCCTTCCTTCAAATTCATCATCAGATTGTCGTAGGCGATCTTGCTGTTCTTGCCGGCCGCCGCGTACTCGTCCGACATCCGCTTCGACAGGCCATGGAAGACATCCTCGAGATCCCCAAGCGTTGCTGCGCGTGCTCTCATTTCACCTCCTGCAGCCCCGGCAGGGAGTTTGCCCTAGGGTTGTGGGATCACCAAGCAAATTGAATCCTCCACAAGCCCGGCGAAGGCAAAGTCGTTCCCTTCCATCGATCTTTGTGACAGGGCGGGCACCCGCACCAAGCTGACAGAAGGCTTCAGCCTCCCGGTTCTTTAAGATACAAGGGAACAGGAGCCTGTGGTTGCGGTTAACTGGATATGCCAGCCAAGATCCAAGAACCACCACCGAAGTCCGGCCCGCAGCCACCCGTCCGCCGGCCGGACAAGGAAGCACCGTCAGAGCCTGAGCATGTCGATCCGCCACCGCGAGACGTGCGAGAGGCACCGGCACCAAATCCCAATGGTGACAAGAAAGCCGAAGCGACGACACCGAAGGCCCTGCAACAGGCGCATGCGATTGATAGCGATCAGGTGGTCCATAAGCGCTTGGATTTTTGAAATAATGGTGCCAGAGGTGGAATCCAAGTGATGGAGATCTGCCTTTGTTTCCAAATGGTTGGCGCCCAGGCGACAGCAGGGCTAACCTACAAAAATACCAACAAAAATTTTTCTGTTGATTGGCTCGGTTCTGGAGCGGCGTCGCTCCGTTACTTGCGGGTTAGCAAGCGTTTTCGGTTCCTTTGCCATACCAGCGCCGTCAACCATCGGTCGAGATGGTAACGGACTTCCACGCTTTGATCTCATGTGCAAGGCGTTCAACCCTGTCTTGGAAAGCATCCCGATCGTCGGCAATGCACAATCCTTTTCTTGCATCACGCGACCACGTGAGGGGAAAGCCAACGACGACGTTCAATGGATGGAAGGCCAAACTTTTGTTTTGACGAAGAACTCGAGCGAGTTCGACCGTACACTCTTCATGACTTGTGGCGGTCGCTAGGCACTCACATGGCCGCGCTCAAAGTCCGCAGCTCATCGTAGGAAAGTTCATGAATCAGTGTCCAAGCAGTCGCAATCGGACATTGCCCAACATCTATAAATACCTCCCCGAAATGCGCGACGCCATGGCCAAGTACGAAACCAACCTCAGCACTCTTCGACAGACGTGAAGCGGGCGCATGCTGCCGTGCGTCTCGGTTCCGACCAACGCTCGCCAAGCTTCCGATGAAATGATACTTTGTCAGCGTCAATTGGATTGTATTCCATTGGGCATCGCGATGCTCAATAACAGGACCTACCGCGATGAGGTGCATAAGCTGGAAAGAACTGAAGACCATCGTTCCGTATTCCAGACAGCATATCGGCCGCCTGAACAGGCCAACCAGTTCCCCTAGCGGGTAACTCACGGCCAGTGCCGGGTGTGCTGGGTTCTCGATGAGAGGGGGCCGCCCCGAGTGCAAGCAGCACCTCGCCGTCGGCATCCCGGAACACGGGGCCTGCGATCCGGTGAATGCTCCCGAGGACACAATCGCCGAGTCAACTCTAGGAGCTTCACCGGCCCCTTGGTGTGACCCGGAAAAAGCCGGTTGGTTCACCTCGCGCGCCAAATTCTGCCCCAAAGCCAAAGCGCGAAAGGCCGGAGAGCTTAGTCAGAAAGAACAATCCAAGCGGTTGAGGAGGCCTTCCGTGAGCGAGAGGCTGATGAAAGCGGTAAGGATTTCAAATGGGTTATACGGCGAATTCTGTCGAGGAAGGCCAATGGTCCGGCTACTTCAAACGGAAACGACGCCTAGCCAAACCATTGTCGGGCGTTTCCAAGGACTTTCCTGCACTATGTCGCCCATACCGGGTCGCGCGAACTGTTCCGCCTCTCGGTGCTGGCAATAGCGCTCGGCGTCNTCCTGCACTATGTCGCCCATACCGGGTCGCGCGAACTGTTCCGCCTCTCGGTGCTGGCAATAGCGCTCGGCGTCGCCTTCGGCGCGGCAAAACTGTTCGGCGTCTCGCTGGCGCTGGGCGCCTTTTTTGGAGCTACCATCCGGTGCGGGATGCTTTGTATTCGACGGCCGCCTTTCCCGAGCAGATGGATTTCAGAATACGAGCGAACAATGAAACATCGCCGAAGTAATTTGGGTATATCTCGACAAGCCTTTCGACGTTGTCCACCTCAACCAAGACAGCCGTCGAATCAACCCCCCGTAGCGCGATTTTTTTCTCTATGTCTTCCAACTTCCGCGCACCCAACATAAGAGTTCGGAATGGCTGGATGGCAACGTTCCGATCCGCGCTATATTCCACCAAAAGGTGCCGAAAATTCCGCGCTGACTGTGCGACGTTCTTTGAGTGGAGAGTAAGATTCGGTATGTCTTCCAGTACACTTGTCGCACCTATACGACTGTTGATATCCCGCAATTCCCGCACTCGGTCATCGTGTTCCGGANGGATTTCATGGGGGAACTTGTCTCGCATCGATGCGAGAAGCAAGCGAACACTTTGGATGTCGGGCATGATCGCTCGGCAGCCGCCGATGTCGTTCATGGTGTCCAAATTGGTGGTGGACTCTCGAAGCTTCCGACAGATGGATGCCATACGCTTCGGACGCGATGCCATATCGCCCTTCAATCGCAGGGCTTTGATGTGGTGACCGACAGAGAACCGAACGCTCCGCATCGGCAGAAAGTGCGAGTCGCGCCAGCTATTGGTGATCGAGAAGATTCGCAGCGTGTCCACGTACTGGCCGGCAGTGGTGTCTTGTCCGAACTGCATAGGTTTTGCCAGCCGGTCGCCTGCGTTGCGAACGGCTTGTATGCTGTATTTAAGGCGCGGGTACTCAGTCATTGGACCACAAAGTCAAGGTAGGCCGGCTCATTCTGGACTGGGCGGGACGACTGCAAGAGAATCGGATCTATGGATCGCATCGCTTTGGACACGTCAAGTCGGTTCAGAGCGGCTGGGATCCAAGCCGCAAGACCTCGACAGGGCGTCCTCGAGTTGCGCCAGCGGTGACATCACCGGCTCCTGCGACTTGGGCGCACGCAACGTCGGAACCATGCCATTGCCGCCGCCTACGAACAGCGCCTCTCGAGTAATATGGCCCAGCCGGCAATTGCGGA
Source organism: Mesorhizobium sp. LNHC229A00 (assembly GCF_000502415.1). Classification (NCBI taxonomy): domain Bacteria; kingdom Pseudomonadati; phylum Pseudomonadota; class Alphaproteobacteria; order Hyphomicrobiales; family Phyllobacteriaceae; genus Mesorhizobium; species Mesorhizobium sp. LNHC229A00. Next base: position 151,116 of record NZ_AYWQ01000003.1, on the reverse strand, counting down.
CCTGACCGCCGGGCTGTGGCAGAGGCCAATCCAGTCGCCGGCCCGCACCGTACTTTGGTCTGCAAGAACTTATGCCAAGCCGAACCAAAGGCACCAGCCATGGACATGGCAATCGTCAGTTTGCGCCCTTAGGCGAGAGTCTCCTGGGTGGGTGCCAAATTCCGGATCGCGCTCACCAGCGCCGATACAGCCGACCAGTTGGAAATGTTGGAGGGCCGCGTGGAAGCAGCCGATGGCACCCTGTCCACGTTTATCAGAATGAGTACGAGGCGACCCTGCAAGTGCCGGAAGGCCAGCATGAGTTTTGGCTCGACGGTATAATAACCAGCCGGCCGGGCCGCTCGATCTTCCTGCAGCCTGGCGTGCCGCACACGTTTTGGTGGTGGGGAACGGGCCGAGGAGAACCGCACGCTCGTGAAACCAGGCGGATTGAGCGTTTCTTCTTAGGTGTCGCCGGCAGCCTCACCATTGCCGCCGTCATGTACGAGGCCGGGGCTCTCTATGGCGCAGCGAAAGGTAAGCACCTTTGCGCTTGCCTTGAAGGCATCCTATCCTGGAGGAATAGCATCCGCTCGTGGGCATGGAATGTCGGTACTGCCTTTCTTGAGAATTTACGCTCCGCTGAACGCGGTGCTGGCTGCGCCTGGGCTGCTGGCTGTGGCCGCGCTCACCATGCCGGACATGTCCGGTAGAAGCAGGCTGGCACTGACTGCCGTGCTTGCGGTCATTTGGGGCGCTTATCTCCTGCAGATGGCCGAGACGCTGCTCAAGCGCTGGGCGGGAGACCTTCGCGACAGGACGCCGGCAATCGCCATTGATATGCTCGCGGTTTTGGTTCCACTCGCTGCATTTCTGCTCGAAGGCACGCCCGACCGGAGCCTCTACTGTGCCGTCTGGCTGCTCAAACCGCTGCGCGACTCGACTTTCTTCCCGGTACTGGGCAGGGTGCTGGCCAACGAAGCGCGCAACCTGATCGGCGTCACCACGCTTTTCGGCGTCGTTCTGTTCGGTGTCGCGCTCGCGGCGTATGTCATCGAGCGCGACATCCAACCTGAAAAGTTCGGCAGCATCCCCCAGGCAATGTGGTGGGCGGTGGTCACGCTGTCCACCACCGGTTATGGCGACGCCATTCCGCAAAGTTTCGCCGGTCGCGTCCTTGCTGGGGCGGTCATGATGTGCGGCATCGGCGTCTTCGCGCTCTGGGCCGGCATTCTTGCCTCCGGCTTCTATCAAGAAATCCGTCGCGAGGACTTCGTCCGCAATTGGCAATTGGTCGCCGCCGTGCCGTTGTTTCAGAAGCTCGGGCCGGCCGCGCTGGTCGAGATCGTGCGCGCGTTGAGGCCTCGCAGTTTGCCGGCCGGCGCCGTGATCTGCCGCAGGGGCGAGACCGGGGACCGGATGTTCTTTGTTGTGGAGGGGCGGGTGAGCGTCGTGATGTCGAACCCCGTGGAGCTTGGCCCTGGCGCCTTCTTCGGCGAGATGGCGCTGATGAGCGGCGAACCGCGTACGGCGACCGTCAGCGCAGTGACGGCGGTCTCGCTCCTGTCGCTGCACGCGGCGGATTTCCAGATGCTATGCAGCAGCAGCCCGGAAATCGCGGAAATTATCCGCAAGACCGCGCGCGAGCGGCACGGCGCGGCACCGACGGCTTGACCTACCACGGTGTTCGTCAGGAGGAGGACGCGATGGCAAGGCTGCCCAACTGCCTGTCGGCGGATCCGCGGCAATTCCTTGGCAGATGAGCCAGTCCTTGCCATGATTCCGTCGGCCGATCGCCGGATTAGGCCGGAGACCGGCGGTCGCGGCTGGCGCAATGGTTAACGAGAGCTTTCCAAGTGAGGCCAAATCGTGACGTTTCTGCAACACAGGTCGGGGATAGCAGCCGAACTGTCCTTTCGCCGGTACGATCGTTGTTGAACGCCGCCGGCTCATGGGTAATGTCGAATTTGAAGGAGCGGCGCGGTGCGCATCTTTTTCGGTAGTGGGGATGGGGCAGGGAACGCTGTCCTTCAGCAAAGAATACCCAGACCCGTTTTTTAACTTTTGACTGGAGGTCAGAAAATGAACATCAAGAGCCTTCTTCTCGGCTCCGCTGCGGCCCTGATCGCAGTTTCCGGTGCGCGCGCCGCCGACGCCGTCGTCGTCGCCGAGCCGGAGCCCGCTGAATACGTCAAGATTTGCGACGTCTACGGCGCTGGCTACTTCTACATCCCCGGCACCGAAACCTGCCTGCGCATCGGCGGCTATATCCGTTACGACATCGGCGTCGGCGACGTCGGTTCGTTCGACGGTGCGACAAGCGCCGATCACGAGGACGGCGGCAGCAACGACACCTTCTACAAGCATGCCCGTTTCTCGCTGAAGACCTGGACCGGCCAGGAAACCGAACTCGGCACCTTGAAGACCTATACCGAGACCCGCTTCAACTTCCAGAACAACAACCGTGACTCGGGCAGGCTCGGAACGCTCAATACTGCTGCCAACGGCGACACCGTCTCGCTGAACTTCGCCTGGATCCAGCTCGGTGGTCTCCGCGTCGGTAAGGACGAATCGGCCTTCGATACGTTCATCGGCTACGCCGGCAACGTCATCCAGGATACGTTGGTTCCCTATGGCGGTTTCGACACCAACGTGGTGCAGTACTACTTCGACGCCGGCAACGGCTTCTCGGCCGTCGTCTCTCTCGAAGAAGGCTCGGGCTCGGACACGATCGACAGCTACGTTCCGCATGTCGTCGGTGGTGTGAAGTGGACGCAGGGCTGGGGCGCGGTCACTGGCGTCATCGCTTACGACAGCAACTATGAAGAAGTCTCCGGCAAGGTTCGCTTGGACGTGAACGCCACCGACCAGATTTCGCTCTTCATCATGGGCGGCTACGGCTCCGACGACAACCTGACGGACGGCACCTGGGCGTTCCCGGCTGGCGGTCGCGGCTTCTACAAGCCGTGGAGCGGCAATTGGGCAGTCTGGGGCGGCGGCACCTACAAGTTCAACGAAAAGACCTCGTTCAACCTCCAGGCGTCGTATGACGAAGGCAAGAACATCGGCATCGCCGCGAACGTTGCCTATGACATCGTTCCCGGCTTCACGATCACGGCCGAAGTCGACTACTCGCATCTCGGCGACGACTCCGTGTCGAACTGGACGGGTATTACTCCTGGCGATGACGACGCAATCGGCGGCATGCTTCGCTTCCAGCGCTCGTTCTAACAGGCGCTGCCTTATTAAAATCGAAAACCCGGCGGGCAACCGCCGGGTTTTTTCATGTCGTCTGTATGGAACATTGGACAGCCGATGGCATGGCCGCCCGCCTGCTACCACGCTTGCAGACGTGGAAGAACAACCCTCGCAGCGAAAGGAAAGGAGGAAGCCAAACTGTTGGCAAGTGACGCGCGAAACGGCGGGAGGCTTTGTGGCCAGGATACGCCGGCGGGAAAGGGGAAGGAACGCGGCGTTCAGCCTGAGGAAAGCCTGTCAGACTGGTCTATCGGCGGAAAGCGTCGCCGGCGGGATTGGGTGCAACCAAAATGCGCGCAGCATCAGGCACTACCGGTCAAATCTCAGCAAGATCGCCCAAGGCTTCGATCAACGGCTGAATCTCGCTTTCGTAATTCTTCCAACGCTTGACGGACGACGTATAGATCGGCTGGCGGACCTGCCAATTGCTGTAGGTGTTTACGGAGCCGCCTTTGTCAAAAAAGCGCAGGCAGGCATCGTCCCACGGCAATCCGAGATAATCCATGAGCCGGCGCGACTGCTCCTCCTGATTTTCGATCAACGTCTCGTAGCGATTTTCGAAAATACGACCCGGGAAAACCTTGTCCCAATGCCGCATCAAGCGATCATACTCCCTGTAGTAATGCCCCAGCGTCTCAAGATCGGCACTGTAGCTGTGGGCTTTATTGAACTGCAGGACGAAACAGGAGATGCAATTATCGATAGCGTCGCGACGACAATGAATGATACGCGCTTTGGGGAAAAGAAGGCCAACCAGGCCAATCAGCTCGAAATTGTGAGGCATCTTGTCGACAATTCGCAGCGAGTCGGGAGCCCGCTCGCGCAGATAAGCAAGGTGCTCTTCGGCCAAAGTCCTGGTCAGATCGGGAGTAATCGTCGCGATGGATTGGCCGAAGTTCACGCTGGAGCGGTCTGCGACACCGAGTCCATTGGCTGTTCGCCTAAGTTTGCTGAGCTCGCCGGCGCCATGAACATTGGGGTGACTGGCACAGATCTGCTCTGTTAATGTCGTGCCCGAACGAGGCATGCCCACGACGAATACAGGCGCCTCCGAGGGATTGCCGTACGCGGCTCTTGAAGCCACCAGTTCCGGCGTGAAGGTTGCGATCATGCCGTCGACCCAGCGGCGGTAAGATCGCAGATCGAATGTATGGCCCCCGGCTTCATTCCCCTTCTTAAAGTGATCCATCGCCTCCTTATAGCGACGGAGGTCGTTGAGAACCTTTCCTGCGGCGTGATGGAGCGCTGCCGCTCCCTCCGGCCCATGGCCCGGGTCTTGAAGCTCCGTCAGGATTGCCCCGAGTTCTGGCGGCTCTTCAGCGAATTTGCGCGTGCGTACAAGCGCGTTGTGGGCAGCCGGTACCGCGATGCGCCGTTCTATTGCCTCTTTCAGATGAACCGCGGCTTCGTCCATACGGCCGAGGCTTGCGAGCGCGCGGGGCAACCCCATCCGGGCTACGGGATGATCTCGGTCGATCCTGAGCGCCTTTTCGAAGAGCGGCAGCGCCATCTCCCCCTTGTCAAACGCATTGTAGGCATCGCCCAAGGCGCAAAGCGCTTCCACCAGATCCGGCTTCAAGTCCAGGGCGTACTGAAAGTGCTTGATCGCCGGCGTAAATTCGCTGACCTTCAAATAGGTCTCGCCGAGGCTAAGATGGTAGTAGGGATTCTGCGGATCCTCTGCCACCGCCCGAGCAAAGTACCGCAGTGACTTTTCGTTATCGAAATCGAGCCCGAGCGTTCCCAGGATATACAGGGCCAGCGGATGGTTGGGCGTGCGAGCCAGGACCCTATGGCACAGTTCCTCAGCCTCGGACAGACATCCGGCCTGCTGCAACTCGAGCGCCTGCCGTAAAAGCAAGTCGTCGGCGTGGCTGCGGTGGGGGCCTGCCTTGGACTGCGCGTTGGATAACGCAGCCTTCGGTGATGCCGCCTTCGGCGAGGGTGGGGTCCGCAGGTGCTTTGCCCATGCGGGCGGCAATCGGTTGCTCATCCTGTTTCGCTAGCAAAAGGGGCTTGGAGAATCCAGCCTCAATAGCCGTTTTGCGCAGAGCGCTGGCGTCGCCCCATCGATTTGCCCATTCTTCCGGATCGACCCTTATCGGATTTCCGTGCCGCGCTATGAGGTAGTAACGTAGCTCCCTCCGCACTGCCAAGACGATCCGGTGATCACAAGTTTTGGCGCGTCTCAATCCATTCATGGGATGCGATATAAGCAACCACCTGCAAACCTCGCCGCGATGTCTCGGCCAGGTCACGGCGCTCCTTCCACCGAACTCGTGGACGCCAGGCGTCGGCGCCGGCGGCACTGTGGAGACAGGATTGCCGGTTGCACGAGGCGCGCACGAACCCTGTCGCTTAGTGGCGATCCCCGACGTTGGTCCGGTGACGCCGCTCTTTCCTTATTCCGTCGTGCTGGCTTTTTTTCTGCGACGAATGGTGTGCGATTGCGCGACGGCCATTTTCAACGCGGGTGTGATGTCCAACGGCGCATTCCCTGCCCCATGTGGAGTCTGTAGCCCCTGGACCTGGACGGTCGGGAATGGGAGTTCGATGCCCTGCTCCTTGAAGACTTGGCGGAGGCGTACGTAGAATTTGCGTTTCATACCAAAGGCGCCTCCCGGCCTGGTTGTGGCCTTGACCCTCAATACGATGCCGTATTCGCCAAACTCCTGTACGCCCTGCATCTTGATCGGGTCGAGCACCCAGTGCTTGAACTCGGGATCTTCCGCCAATTCGAGGCCGATCCGCTTGATCAGCTTGCGAGCGAATTCGATATCGGTGTCATAGCCGACGGTGATGTTGAATTTGTCGATAACCCAGTCACGGCTCTGGTTCTGGACGGCCCCGAGTTCACCGAAAGGTATGGTGAACAGCGGACCCCGATGGTGGCGCAGCTTCACCGAGCGCAGGGAAAAGCTTTCCACGGTACCCTTGTAATTGCCCGAGGAAATATATTCGCCGACACGAAACGCGTCGTCGAGCAGAAAAAACACGCCCGAAATGATGTCTTTGACGATGGTTTGTGCGCCAAAGCCCACCGCGACGCCGACAACGCCAGCGCCAGCGATCAGTGGGCCGATTTGGATACCCAGCGAGGCTAGCATCATAAGCGCTGCCATAACGATGATCGATGCGAGCAGGATGTTCTGGAGGATCGGCAACAGCGTGTGCAGCCGCGCCTGCTGCGGATCTAGCATCGGGACCTCTTCGTCGCTGATCACAGGGTGTGGCGTTTCGATGCCCAGCTTTCGTTCGATCAAGGCTTTGATGATCGACCAGCCGAAATCGGCTGCGAGGGCAATGACGACGACATTGATCAGGCCGCGCAATATGAAGGTCGTCGTCGTATCGCTGCCGCGCATGGATTGCATGTCCAGACCCCAGACACGCGCGAGAAAGTAAGCCGCAGCCAGGATGAAAATCATTCGGATTCCGCGATCGATGACAGCGATCGCCACCGCCGGGATCGTAGGCCGGCCAAGATCTACCGAACCTGGTCGCAGGACGAAGTTAACCCCGCGCTGCGTCGTCACGATTGCCAAAGGCAGGAAGAGTGCGGCGAAGGTAAACCAGAAGTATACATAAAGGCCCGCGATGCGCTGCAGGAACAGGACGAGGAAATAAGCCGTCAATAGCCATGTCGCTTCCGTGTGACCGCTGTCGCGCGCACCGTCTCGCCGCGTTCTTGGCCGACGCCAAATGGCCACCAGCAAGAGCAACAGCAGCACGAAATCAGCGCCCAGCGACAGGACCATCATGCCGTCCTGATCGATGCCGAGACCTGGCAAGAGGATGAACGCGGCGCCGAAGAAGGCGAAGACGCCAACGATCCGGGGTACCCAATAAGACCAATGGTCAGCCGCTTCATTGGTGATCGGCAAAGCACGAACCTCGACGGCGTTCTCGACGTTCATGAAGGAAGGGACGAGCATGGCCATGACGTACATGCGCACCCCCCATGTAACGACTGCCGCCATCAAAAATGTCAGTACAATCTCGCGGATAAGCATTGGCCAGTCGAACAGCATGAACGCGCCGGCGCTGCCCAGTGCGAACGAGACGATCAGCATGCTGGAGTAAAGCGTGCGGCCACCAATCTTCTTGGCCCGCCCAACGGGCGTATCCTTCGGTTGCGCGATAATCCAGAGACGAAATGGACGGCTCAACTTGTACGTTGCCCAAGTAAGCGCCAGGCCGGCAGCGATGAACATCGCAATCAGCAAGAGTACCCCGGCAGATCCCTTGCTGGACATATCCTCCATGGTCTCTACCCGAACGCGCGCGAACTGACCCGGCAGCAGGGGCAAAGTTCGCACGATTCTTCCGATATGATCCCTGATCATATCGAGCGTCGAGGATGCCATCGTATTCATCTGGCCTGATGCGGCGGCGGCGCCGGACGATGCGTCGGCCGGAGAAGCTCCTGCCCCGGCAGGCGCTCTCGTTGACCCGGCGTCCTGATTTCGCTGTTGAGCCATCCAGGCCTTCACTGACGCATCGTCGAGCAGTTCGAGTAGCTGTTTGACCCTTTCAGGCGGGACGGTCGCCGGCGCCTGCGCCTGCGCTGGACCAGCCAACAAGAGGGCGATTCCAAAGATGAGCTGCCTGGCAACCAGGACGAACATCGCGCCAAGGTGTCGGAGAGGTTGTGTCGGGCGCGCCAGGTTCCTGGTTCCCAATCGTCCAATGATGAGACGCATCGTGCTGTTAACCTTCCGGTCAAATCGGCAAGCAACGACATCCATGCCCGCCATTGCTCCTAGGTTGAAGGAGCCGATGTTGTGGTACAAGAGTCCACCGTTCAAGCTAGACAATTGCGTAGGGTGTGGTCACGCAAATCAGTCATGTGATCCGCAATTCAAAGACGCTGGGCGTTACGGGGCTTCCAGTAGAGCAGAACGCGCGTATGCCGCGTTGCGCACCGCCGGCCGAGACTATGTGATGGAAATCTGGGACCCTCACACAGGCTATACACATCAGGGCAGCCAAAAGCATCACCGTGTGCGTCTATCCCCGCATAACGCGATAGACAGCCGCATCGACCTCTACACCTCGAAGAGGCGCATCGAAAGCGACAATGCGTGGCCCGGCAAGGGGTCGCTCACGCCTGGCGCGGAATAGAGCGCTTGGGAGATGCTGACATTGTTTATCGTTCAAACCAGCAGGGCCTCGATGGTAGCAACAAAGTGGTCGAGCGAGCGATCCCCGCGAATCTCGATGCGCGGAAGGTCGATGGGGTCGCTATTAAGGTCCGCCGGTCCGTGTCTGCCGCCGAAGCCGATCCGGTAGCCGCACTCCTTGGCCAGCCTGCCGAGCCGTCGGTCGGTGACAGAGAAGGGTGCCGCGAAGGCCGTGGTTGGCCGGCCGGTCCACCGTTCGACGAACATACGAGAGCGCAGGAGCTCGGCGGCCAAATCAGAGCTCGACAGACCATCGATGGCGCGGTGCGTCGCCAGATGGCTTCCGAAGAACGCACCTTCGGCGGCGAGACGTCGCACCGTTCCGGCGTCCATAAGCCGCGTCGGCGGACCGCTGACGGCGTCCCATTTTGCACTTTCACCCACCAAGTCCGTCACCAGGAACACTTCGGCGGTCAAGTCGTGCGCACGCAAGATCGGCCAGGCATGGTCGGCAAAGTTCTGGAAGCCGTCATCGAAGGTGATGAGCACCGGGCGGCCGGCGAAAGGCTCACGGTTCGCGATGGACCATTCCAGTTGCTCGGACATGACCGCGTGAAAGCCATTTGCGCGCAACCATGCCATCTGGCTCGCGAAAGCGGCGGGCGTGAGCCGGAAACGGGCGAGCGCGGCCGGACCTTCATCGGCGACGCTGTGATACATGAGGACAGGGATACGTTGCCGCCGCTCGCTACGAGCGACGGCGCGGCGCAAGACCCGTGCCCCGCCCCAGACAATGTTTCGCGCGACCCCGATGCCGATGGGTGCGCGGACCGGCACGTGATCAATCACCGGCTCCGTCGCCACGTGGTCCGGCGACAGGCGGCGGAAGCGGTCTATGCGATAGAGTTCGGTCTGGATCGATTGCGCAAGGACGAGACCTTCGGTCTCTGCGAAGGTTTGCGAGATCGTTTGTGCGCCGAATGTGTTCCAGTCGAAGCCCGTCCTTTCAATATTGTCGCGTAGCACGAATGCGTGTGCGTTGATGAAACTGCCGCCAGGCGCCAGTGCCTCAACGAATTTTTTGGCGATGCGCCGCAAGCCGGCGAGATCATCTAGGTAGTAGAGCACTTCCGAACAGACGATCAGATCCATCTCGCTGGGCAGCGTGTCCGCAAAAAAATCCAGTACGCCGAACTCGACATTCGGCTGGTCCGAGCAGCGCGCGCGCGCCCGTTCGATGGCTACGGCGGAAATGTCGGTGGCGGTCAAATGGCCCACTCGGGGCGCCAGTTGTCGCGTGAAATGGCCTTCCGCACAGGCCAGTTCAAGCGCCCGTCCTATGGGACCGGCGGGCAGAATTTCGAGCTGCCGCTCATATTTTTCCTGCTCGTAGGGCGAGCTGTAGTTCCAGGGATCCTCTGTCGCGAAATAGCGGTTCCAGAACGACGTACGATCCTTGTCGTGGCCATCCGAGGCCGGTGCACGGCGCGGCGCTGGAAGCGGCTGCGTGGCTTGGGCGCTCGACCGAACCATTTCCCGCGCTTCCGAGACCAATTGCGCGAGTCTGCCGAAGTGGCTGTCCGGATCAGGCTGGCGTTCCGCTGTGGGCGACAGTGCCTCGGCTGCAAGCGTGTTTGACGTATCAGCACCGTCCCTTTGTGGTTTGAAATTCGGGATCAGTTCAATCCAATGGCGCCTTGTTACTTTCCCGAGTACGCCGAACTGCACGACAGCCTCGATCTGGTCGTCCATTATCAGGTGTGCATAGATTTGATCGACTCCTTCCGGAAGCTCGGTCCAGGTCGGATTTTGAGCGTCGACACGAATTCCGAGTGTCCGCGCCAGCCTGCGAGGAGCGGCAAGATCGTCGGCATCGAGCAGCATTTGCTCGAGATGATACTGGACGCGACGACCCGCGACCGGATCGCCCCAGATCTTGCCGAGTTCGACGATCAACTCGGTGAGGGCGCCGCCAAACCTGTCCCACCGGGCAGCCAAATGCGCTGGCACCGATAGGCTTCCTACCATCAGGCCATCGAAGGCCACCTTGGCGATCTCGCGCGCCCACTTACGCCCTGCCGGGAGCGCGAGCAGGGATTGCGGGTTGATCCAGCTGCCGCCGCTGCCGCAATCCGACGCAGCGTTCCACAAAGCGAACCACGCCAGTGCTTCGGAAGCGGTGCGGTCGTCCGCCGAGATCGCCCCATTGGCATGCGCCGGCGCTGGGTGCTTGACCCTGGGGTCGGTGGAAAAGCCGCGGGCGATAACGATTTCCGCGTCTGCCAGCATCTGCTTCGAATTGCGGGTAAGCGCGTTGGGGCTGGTCCGATAAAAGGCGAGCGGCTCGTCGACCATCACCCAGTTTTTGCCGAGACGTGCGACGCGCTGCCACAGATCCCAGCCCTCGCAGGTGCAAAGCGACGCATCAAAACTGCCCAACTCGACGACTGTCGCGCGATCGACCAGCAGCGCGTGAGTGGCGATGGCACACCGGCGGGCGAATGTTTCGAAGGGCTGGGTTGCGATCTCGGGGGCAATGCTCGCCGGGGTCAGCGCGCCATCGGGCATCACGCGCCGCGCGCCGCAATAGCAAGCCACTGCATCGGGAGCGGCTTTCAGTGCAGCCAGCATTTTTGTAAGGAAGCTGGCATCCAGCCAGTCATCGGCATCCAGGAACATCAGCCAGTGGCCGCGCGCCGCCGAAATCCCGTTGTTACGTGCGCCGGCGGGGCTATTCGCGCAAGAATTCAAGGTCCGAAATCGGGCATCTTGTTCCACATAAGCCGCGATGATCGCGGGGGTGCGGTCCGTGGAGGCGTCGTCGACGATGATCGCCTCCCAATCCGCGGTTTCCTGATCGACAAGGCAATCGAGTGCGCGCGTCAGCGTTACCTCCGCGTTGTGCGCAGGAACTACGATCGAAACCAATGGATTATGCGCCACGTGTCTCACCCGCGCCTGGTTCGTTCAGGTAGAACAAATGCGTTGATCTTTGTCGGCGCAAGCCGTCGCGATCAACCCCGATCCATTCGAGCCCATCGTCGACCATAACTATATCCAATATCCGGTAGGTCTGCCGGCGGATGCCGGCATGCATTGTGCCGAATGTTTTGCTCGACATTGAACATCGATACCACACCGCCTTGCGGTAGCATTATTCTGGATCATCGAGCTTTCGTCTTCTTCGGAGAGTCACCGAATGTCAAAACCGGATAACGGCATCGGATGGCTGCACTGCCCTGTCAAGATCGGGGCCGATTAGGGCAAGAAAAAAGACTTCGAGACAGGCTTGAATGGCAAAGCGCACATGCCCGACACCTTAGATCTGCGGCCTCACCAAAAAAGATGATCGCGGGCGAAGACGCGAGGGCAAGCTGATCCTGATCGAACTAATCGGAACCGCGGCCGTGCGAGCGCGCCGCGGTTGCTGATCATGGCGCCGCCAATCTACGCGCATGATGGCGCAAAAGGGTCTGTTCACGGGGCAGATTGTCGAGCTCGAGCCGCATGTCAAATTTACGCGTGACCGGCTTAGGCGAATTCCGGCTTGCGAGCCGGGTATTTTGCTGACATCTTTACTAGTCGCTAAATTAGCACGCTGTTTAAATGAAGGGTATAGGGATGGCCAAGGAATCTTCGAGTACCGCTTCTCCGGCAAATAAAGCGGACGGAAATCTGACAAGTAATGCGGACGCAAACGGGCTCGCATTCATGGCGGGTCAGGCGCGCGAGAGCGGGACCCCCGGCGACGCTGTAGGTGTCGACAAGATTCGGGATCTGCTGTTCGGCAACCAGATGCAAGACTATGACCGCCGCTTTTCCAAGCTTGAAGAACGGGTCTTGCAGCGCTTCAAGGATGTCGAATCCGAGGCCAAGCGCAATCTTGAAATGTACGAGTCAAATGCGAAAAAGCAGATCGACTCGCTTGCGGCGCAGTTGCGGAACGAAAAAGACGCGCGAGCCGACGCCGACAAGGAGATTGACCGAAATCTTCGCGAACAAAATCAGGCGCTTGAAAAGCAGGTGCGCGCATTGTCTGATCAATTGAACGAGCTTGAGCGCGAAATTGCCGACCGGATAAATCGAAACGATCATTTGCTGCGTGAGGAAATCAAGCAAAAGAATGAAGGCATTCAGATGCTGATGGAAAAAATGTTTTCCGATCTCGGCAACGTCAAGACCGACCGAAATCTTTTGGCTGGCCTGTTCGTCGAGGTTGCAAAATGTCTGAATCAGGATCCAGTCGGCAGCAAGAACAACTCGGACCGTAGCTGGAAAGTGAGTTGATCGGATTTGACGTCCACCGTCGACCCAATCAGCCTTCCACAAAGAACAGCCTCGAACGATACAGAGATTGATCGCGAGGCTCTGGCCCGTCTTTTGATCGAAATCGCCCGGAACGTTGATCCGGACTACCGTGCGCGTCTCGACGGAGTTCCAACCGCCGATCCTCGCATGGAAACTCTGCGCCAGTTGCTGGTCAGCCGCGAAATTTCAGAGCTTTCACGAGTTACGCATCTGCTTGACGAGCCCGAGCAGCTTGCGGCAGCAGTGGGCGACGTGCTTCCCAGTGCGGCCGCACGAGCGCCTCATGCGCAGCTCGGCGAGGCGCTTGCGCCGGCTGTCGAAAGGGCTGTGCAACGGTCGATTCAGAAGAGCCCGCGCACGCTGACGGATATATTATACCCTGTGTTTCTGCCGGCAATTCGCAAGTCGATCGGGGAAAAGATCGATCAGACCTTTCAGTCGCTGAATGAAACCTTAAGGCATATATTTACCTGGCATGGGCTCAAGTGGAGACTTGAATCTTGGAGAACCGGAGCCAGCTTCTCGGAAGTTGTGCTTAAGCATTCGCTTGTCTATCGTGTTGAGCACGTCTTTCTGATTAACAGAACTTCTGGACTTTTGATAGCGCATGTAGCTGCCGACAATGCGACGAGCGAAGATCCTCAACTTATTTCTTCTATGCTGAGTGCAATTCAAGACTTTGTGAAGGACTCATTCAACGAGAAAGAACAAAGCGGCCTTGACACTATTCGTTTTGGCGACCTTCGACTCTGGTCAGAGGTAGGACCGTTTGCGACCCTAGTCTCGGTGATCCGAGGAAACCCCCCAGAAGGATTGCATGAAATAGTTCGCGATGTATTGCTTCGTGTTCATGAGGAATACTCGCAGGCTTTAATGGAGTTTGACGGCGACGGTTCGCAGTTGGCCGGCATAGAGGCGCAGTTGCAGACCTGCGTCGAGCTAAAGCAGGAGGAATCAAACCAGAGATTTCCGTGGCTGGTGGTGGCCCTGGGCCTGCTGCTGATGGTTCTGGCAGGCGGTTGGTTCTTTATTTCATGGCAATCCGGGCAGCGCTGGCAGGCTTATGTGTCGCGACTGGAGAGCCAGCCGGGCATCATCGTTGCCGAACAAAAGATACGCGATGGCCAATACTATATTGCCGGCCTGCGAGACCCGCTTGCCGCCGACCCGCAAGCCCTGTTGTCGGGGACGCAGGTTGATCCTGCCCGGGTCCACTCCCAGTGGCAATTCTATCAAAGCCTTGAACCGGAGTTCGTGCTGAAGCGACTGACGGCGACGCTGGCTCCGCCGGAGTCAGTACGACTTGCCATCGTCGATAGTCGCATCGTTGCCGAGGGTGAGGCTCCCGACACCTGGATCGACCGGGCGCGCGCCGCGGCTCGAGAGCTTTCGGCAGGCGGACCGGAATTCGATATCGCAAGCGTCCGCGATGTAAGCCCCGAAGCACGCGCGGCAGAGCACTGGCAAGCTTACGTGTCGCGACTGGAGAGCGAGCCGGGCATCATCGTGTCCGAACAAAAGATACGCGATGGCCAATTCTATATTGCTGGGCTGCGAGACCCGCTTGCCGCCGCCCCGCAAGCTCTGCTGTCTGGAACGCAGGTTGATCCTGCCCGGGTCCATTCACAGTGGCAATTCTATGAGAGCCTCGAACCGGAGTTCGTGCTGAAGCGACTGACGGCGTCGCTGGCTCCGCCGGGGTCAGTGCGACTTGCCATCGTCGATAATCGCATCGTTGCCGAGGGCGAGGCTCCCGACACCTGGATAGATCGGGCGCGCGCCGCGGCCCGACAGCTTTCGGCGGGCGGACCGGAATTCGACATCTCCAAGATTCGTGATGTAAGCCCCGAAGCACGCGCGGCGGAGCACTGGCAAGCTTACGTGTCGCGACTGGAGAGCCAGCCGGGTATCATCGTCGCTCAACAAACGACTAGGGGCGGCCAATTCTACATTTCCGGCCTGAGAGACCCGCTTGCCGCCGACCCGCAAGCCCTGCTGTCTGGAACGCAGGTTGACCCTGCCCGTGTTCGTTCGCAGTGGCAATTATATCAAAGCCTTGAACCGGAGTTCGTGTTGAAGCGGCTGACGGCGACGCTGTATCCGCTGAAATCGGTTCGGCTTTCGATCGTCGATAATCGCATCGTTGCCGAGGGTGAGGCTCCCGACACCTGGATAGATCGCGCGCGCGCCGCGGCCCGACAGCTTTCGGTAGGCGGACCGGAATTCGACATCTCCAAGGTTCGTGATGTAACACCCGAAGCACGCGAGGCGGAGCACTGGCAGTATTATGTGGCGCGACTTGAGGCCCAATCGGGAATCATCGTCGCCCAACAAACGATCAGGGGCGGCCAATTCTACATTTCCGGCCTGAGAGACCCGCTTGCCGCCGACCCGCAAGCTCTGCTGTCTGGAACGCAGGTTGATCCTGCGCGCGTTCATTCACAGTGGCAATTCTTTCAGAGCCTCGATCCAAAGTTCGTGGTGAAGCGGCTCACGGCGTCGCTCTCCCCGCCGAAATCGGTTCAGCTTTCGATCATCCAAGGTCGCATCCTAGTCGTGGGGGAGGCTCCTGCGGCCTGGATCAACCGGGCGCAGGCCGCCGCCGAACAGCTTTCGGCGGACGGAGTGGTTCTGGATGTCTCGCAGCTGCGCGAAATGAACCTTGAAGAACTCAACTATTTGAGAGAGGCCATCCAGACGACCGACATCTTCTTCTCTTCCGGCAAAGTTGTGCCCGGGCCAGAGCAACTGCCGGTTCTCGACAGGCTGGCGGATCAGATCAAGGAATTCGCCGAAAATGCCCGCAAGTCAGGCGTCACGGCGCGGTTCATGTTGACCGGGCATTCGGACGCCACGGGCCGTGAAACGGCCAACGCGTCGATCAGTGCAGCCCGCTCCGAGACAGTTCGTGCGCTTCTCAACAAACGCGGTGTCGCGCCGGAACTGCTGCTGGTTCGGGGCGCGGGCACTTTTGAGCCGCTGGTGCCTGAAAACAGTCAAGCCGGGAGCTCCAGCAATCGCCGGGTTTCGATTTCGGTAAACCTGGACTAGTGGAGCCCAAGATGTTGCAAAAAAAGATCTGCATGCTGGGCGGGTTCGCTGTCGGAAAGACGAGTCTGGTTCGCAGGTTNGTGCAAAGCATTTTTTCAGAAACCTACCTGACCACGGTGGGGGTGAAAATTGACAAGAAGAATGTCGCACTCCCGGATAAAACCGTGGATCTGATTTTGTGGGACTTGGCCGGGGAAGACGACATCGGCTCATTCCGCGTCAGCTATGTTCGAGGTGCAACCGGGCTTGTGCTAGTCGTCGATGGAACCCGCGCTGCGACGCTTGCCGTGGCGCTCACGCTGCGCGAACGGGCCGAGGCCGAATTCGGCGCCATGCCGTTCATAGTGCTGATCAACAAATCCGATCTGGCCGATCGGTGGGCAATATCGGATAGAGATATCAACGAACTTAGGCAGCGTGGATGGCAAATCTATCTAACGAGTGCGCTCTCGGGCGAGAATGTCGATGATGCGTTTCGTCAACTTGCTTTGATGGTAACCAAGTAGACCATGCATGGATTGCCGAAAGAAGTTAGCAGTTGGATTTTCAACTTCTTCTACAATGGGAACTCCGTCGCGTATCTAAAAATCGACACTCAGCTTTGCGTGGCTGCGAAGGGCGGTAATGTTGAGCATTACGGGCTCTCATCGCTTCGCATTGGCGAGCCTGTTGCCGAGCAGCTTGAATTCATGGAAGGTTTGCTGCCTTGCCCGGAGCTTCCATTTCACATTGCCATGGTCGAACTGCCCGGAGGGCGTGTCGCCGACCTTCATTTTTTTGCCGATAATGCCTGCGTGTGGCTGCTCTTTCTTGACGCCACCGCCGAACGCGACAATAGGCAGCGGCTTCAACAAAAGGCTTATGAAATGACCCTCCTGCAAGAGAGGGAGCGTCAACTCAACGAGAAATTACAAGCGACGAACGAGGCGTTGAGGAAGAGCCAGGAGGGATT
The DNA here is from genome assembly GCF_000502415.1 of Mesorhizobium sp. LNHC229A00. Taxonomy (NCBI): domain Bacteria; kingdom Pseudomonadati; phylum Pseudomonadota; class Alphaproteobacteria; order Hyphomicrobiales; family Phyllobacteriaceae; genus Mesorhizobium; species Mesorhizobium sp. LNHC229A00. The sequence goes on along the minus strand of NZ_AYWQ01000003.1, from coordinate 134,445 downwards.
GGCGCGTGAATACCATCGCGCCGAAACCCTGCTCCTCAACATTCTTCCGGCGTCAATCGCGGAGCGGTTAAAGGCGCACAAAAAAATTGCTGACAACCACGCAGAAGTGAGCGTGCTTTTTGCCGACATAGTCGGTTTTACAGAACGAGCGCGGAGCGTCGGAGCCGTAACGACGCTGGCAATTTTAAATTACTTCTTCAAGGCGGCGGATCGGCTCTCGGAACGATACGGGTGCGAGAAGATCAAGACAATCGGCGATTGTGTGATGGTGGTCGCCGGCCTGCCCACGGCGCGACCCGATCATGCAAAGGCACTTGCGCGCTATGCACTTGAGCTGCGGAAGGCGGTTAAGCGCGAACGCTTTTCAGGAGAACCGCTGAGACTGAGAATTGGAATTCACTCAGGCCCAATCGTCGCGGGCGTAATAGGCAAGAGACGGTTCGCCTATGACTTGTGGGGCGAGACGGTTAATCTCGCCTCGCGTATTCAAACGTCCGCGGAGCCCGATGAAATCCGTATTTCGGATGCAACTCGCCAAATGCTTGGACCAAATTTTTCTTGCGACCCACTCGAGGAAACGGAATTGCGTGGTACAGGTCGTGTGCGAATGTGGCGGCTCCCGGCCTGATTTGCCGCGCAACAGTGCCGATCCTGGAGCCAACGCATCTCAGTTGCCACGCGAAGCTTTGCCCCTGGCCTTCATTGTCCACATTGCAAATGCCAGCAATGCAGTCTGCGGACTCTATTGGGCGACTTGGGACACGGCTGACATCAGCTCCTGCGGGTTTGGCGCCCCAAACATGTATCGCCCACCCTCTGGGACCTCCGTGAAGCTCCAGCGGACGATCCCTTGCCGGTCCAGTAGGAACTGACCAATGAGTTGTCCGTGTCCCGTCGCCATCATCTGCTCGTCGGCTTCGGTCACTTCATAATTGTCCCTCTTGTTGAGGATTTCGGTGGCGGCAAAAGGATCCATGGGGCGAGGCAACTCGCTTGGCATGTCGACCAGCATATCCTTTGCCGCTGCGATCGAGACCTTGTACGGCCAGTTCGTCTCGTTTTGGGTGAATTCGAGATTGGGCAGTCCAAAAGCACGATGTGAAGCGCGTTCAGGATCTGATGCCGCAAGCAGATTCGGCATCGGGTGGTAGCGGAAATAGAGACGCGCCCGTTCGATCGGCGTGTTGACCACCGTCAGGCTCTCCACGCCCTTTTCGCGCAGCTCCGGATCAAGCCGCGCCTGAGCGGCGATATGGCGCCGGCAAAACGCACAATGCAGACCTCGAAACAGACCGACCAGCACCGGTTTTTGTCCGCGAAAGTCGTCTAGCGCGATCTTGCCATCCTGGGTAATGGCGTCGAGCACCAAGTTCGGCGCACGGTCGCCCGGTTGAAGCGGTATCAAGTCACTACGCGCGGACATTTCCAACCTCCAACCCGGCTAATCGAGAAAGGGCAGCACCACAAGCGCTTCCGGATCGAGCCCGTGCTGGGCGCATATACCCTGCGCCAAGGAAAAGTAGCGTTCGGCCTCGGCAAGATTGTCGAAGTCGAGATTAAGCGTTGCCAGACCATCATAGCACGGAAACAGCAGCTGGGGCTCGCCCGTTTCGCGGGCCACCTCCAGTGCTTCGTGGAACAAGCCAACGGCCAGTTCCGGACGGCCGTTGCACTGGTGGATCTGCCCAAGCACAATCAACGGCACCGGCAGGTGCTCTCGCTGGTCGAGTGCCCGGTCGATCTCGATGGCTTTCTCGGCAGCAGGCACGCCCTCTGTTGGACAACGATCCGTGAAAGTACAACATGCAACCGCCAGATTGGCGAGAAGGCGCGCCTGGAAGCCCAAATCACCAATATGGCGAGCGACTTCAAGACCGCGTCGACAGACTTCCATCGCCTGTGCCGGATCGATGGTCGTGTAAAGCACACCGAGATTGGTGTAGCCGCGACAGGCGGCGCCCAGCAGACCGGCGGCTTCGGCCAGTTCAATGCTATGCTCGACTTGACGCACGGCTTCACGGTTTCGCCCAAGGCGAGCCAGCGCGACAGCCTTCGTATTGAGTGCCTCGGCGGTTACGAGAGTGGCACCGCGCCCCACCTCGGAGACATGCTCTGTTGTCAGAGTGCGTACGCAATCCAACGCAGCGTCTGCCCATTTTGCCGCGAGAGCGTGATCTCCGCTACGGAACGCCTGTCGGCCACGTTCTTGCCAGAGATGCGCCTGCTCGACCGGAGCATCCGCTCCATCGAGGAGCGCCGCGGCCTCAGCGTAGCGGGATTCTGCTTTGTCCCGCTTGCCGACGTCCCAGAGCAGCCGACCGATCTTACGCAAAACTCGCGCCGACGCTACACGATCGGCCGACTCGCTGTATGCCTGCAACGCCGCCTCGTAATGGTGGTGCGCGATCTCGCGGCGGCCCGCCGAGCCGCTCAAATCGGCAATGGTCTCGGCAATTGTCAGTTTGAGCGGTGTTTGCCCGGTCGCCTCCAGCGCAGTCAGTGCTCGCTCGTAGAAACGAAGGGCGTCGTCGTTGGCGTATATCGTGCGAGCTCGATCGCCGGCCGCTTGCAGGTAATGCGCGCCCTTCTCCCGCTCCGCGCTCTGTGCGAAGTGGTGACCAAGCACGGTTAAATCCTCGAGCCGTTCCGGATTATCGCCGCACAGTCGCTCCAAGGCAGCACCTATGCGCCCGTGGATTTCGGTCCGCCGTTGCCGGAGCAGATTCTGGTAGATCACGTCCTGCAGCAAGGTTTGCGTAAAGCGGTAGCTTTGCGACGAGACAGAGCCTGATCCGGCAACTTCCTCGATGATTTCCGCATCGCAAAGCAGTTCGCAGCCGGCCTCTAGCCGGGCGGGGTCGGCTGTCACGGTCCTCAGAAGGGTGGCATCGAAGCGCGGGCCGATTACCGCGGCTTCCTGGGCCAACCGGCGCACCTCTTGTGGCAGCCGGTCGAAGCGAGCAAGCAACATTGCCTGGACGGTGGCGGGAATGTCGGTTGCGAATTCGCCTGCCACAGTCCGCCATCGCTGGCCCTCGCGCATCAGTACACCGCGATCGATAAGGCCGCGAACGATCTCCTCTACAAAAAGAGGGTTACCGCCCGCTCGGTCGAGGATCTGATCGACGAGCCCTGCTGCGGAGTTTACCCAGCTCTCACCGAAAAGAGCCGCCAGCAGGCTGTGTCCTTCATCGCTGTTGAGCGGCGAAAGCCTGAGCGCCGTGTGACTGACCCGACTTGAGTCGAGCTGGCCGCTCTCCGGCGCCGAGCGATGCGTGACCAGCACCATCAACCGCGAGCGTTCCAACCTGTCCATCACGAAACGTAGTGCCTCGAGCGAAACGGCGTCGGCCCAGTGAAGGTCTTCGACGACAATCAACAGCGGCGACAACGCAAGCCGCCGTTCGATGATGGTGCGGACCGCGTAGAGAATTTGGCGCCGTAACTGCTCGGGTTCTACATGCTGCAAGGTGGCATCGGGGTCGCCAAGGCCAAGGACATGGTAGAGCAAAGGCATCAGCCGCTTCGCCTCCTCGCCCTGCAGGCCAAGATCGGCAAGCAAGCCTGCGAGCTTCCCCCGCATATGGTCCCCATTGTCGTTTTGCATCATCCCGGCAGCACTGCGCACCACTGCACCCAAGGCGCCAAATGATTGTTCGCCCAGCGGTGAGCACGTGGCTTGTCGCACCGCGACGGTGCGAAATCGATCCTCGTCGCCGACACGGGCGGCGAACTCCTTCACCAGCCGCGATTTCCCGATACCGGCTTCTCCGACGAGGCGGACGAGTTGGGCCGAGCCGCCGCACGCCTGGTCAAGGCTCGCCAGCATTCTATTGAGCTCCGCAGCACGACCTATCATCGGCGCGCTGAGGCCGAGCGCCTCGAGCCCACGCGCTGCACGCGGCGCGGCAAGCGGTGCATCCAAACGATGGACGAGCACACTGCCAGCCTTGCCGCGAAGCACGACATCACCCATCGACTCGTAAGAGAAGGCATGCCGGGTCAGCCTGTGGGTGAGTTCACCTACCAGCACTTCACCCGGTGCGGCGAGCGATTGCAGGCGTTGCGCTGTATTCACCGTATCCCCCGTCACCGAATAGGATTTGGCGGTGCCGATGCCTAATCGTCCAGTAACGACGGGGCCAGTGTTTATGCCGACATGAAGTAATAGAGGCGAGCCGGAGTGGGAGGTGCTTTCACCCAGCCGCGCCGTCCGGGCGATCATGTCGAGAGCGGCGCGAAGCGCACGTTCCGGATCGTCCTCATGCGCGACCGGCGCACCGAACAAAGCGAGCAGTGCATCGCCGATGAATTTGTCGACGAAACCACCAAAGTTTCGCACCGCCGCCGTCAATTCCTTGAACAGTTCGTTCTGCAGCGATTGCATGACCTCGGGGTCGAGCTGCTCGCTCAGTGTCGTGAAGCCGCAAAGGTCGGCAAAGAGGACGGTTACCGTCCGGCGATCGGCGTCAGAGATGGGCTGCAGCCCTTCGTCGCTATCGATGTTGGTAAGCAGTGACGGAGTTTGGGAAGGCGACACAATGGTTCGGCTTGGTGTCGGAGCAAGCCGTTCGACGGCTTTTGCGGGTGCGCCGACGCTTGCCCCACACTTCGGACAGAACTCGAAATCAGGTGCGCATCTATAACCGCAACTGGCGCATGGCACGGGCTGGCGCTTGCCGCACCTTGGACAGAAAGCGTAACCGCCCTCAACCTCGAAACCGCAGCCTGAGCAGTCCATCGGGCCAGACCTCACTAGGGGCTGTGACGGCGTGATCTCCCTACGCAACTTCACGGCCAAGGTATTCACAAGCATGAACCCATAGCCGTCGGCGGGCAAGCGGCAGTGCAACTGCGCATCGAGCGATCGGCTGGGGCCTGTGGCAGCGGGCGGCCAAATCGGTTCTGCGTGGCTGTCGGTTGCGAAAGTTCCCTCTTGGTTCGGTCTTCCTGCTATCGTGAAGATGAGGAGACGGACCCTTGAGCGAGAATCGTAAGCTAGCCGCAATTCTAGCTGCGGATGTGGTCGGATATAGCCGGCTCGCGAGCGCGGATGAAGATCGTACATTGGCGAGGTTGCGGGCACTGCGCAGCGACCTGATCGATCCCATCATCGCAGTGCACCACGGCCGGGTGATCAAGCGCACTGGCGATGGGGCGCTGGTTGAGTTCCGCAGTGTGGTGGATGCCGTTCGCTGCGCCATAGAGGTTCAGGATGGTATGGTTGAGCGCAATGCCGGCGTGCCGCAGGACCGCCGTATCGAGTTCAGGATCGGCATTCATCTGGGAGATGTGGTCGAAGAAAGCGACGGCGACCTGATGGGCGACGGCGTCAACATCGCCTCGCGTTTGGAGGGGCTCGCGACGCCCGGCGCCATCTGCCTGTCCGAGGATGCCTATCGCCAGGTCAAGGCGAGGCTCGACCTCTCGGTCAGCGATCTCGGCAGCACACAACTCAAGAACATTGCCGAGCCTATCCGAGTCTATTCGCTACAAGTTGGCAGCGCCGGGACCAAGGCGGCCGCGGGCCCGGAAGCCGAGACGAGCCGGCCGGTTACGCCAGTGCCGCCGAAGCTGTCGATCGCCGTGCTGCCGTTCGCGAACATGAGCGGTGACGCCGAACAGGACTACTTCGCCGACGGCATCTCCGAAGACATCATCACGGCCCTGTCCAAGCTGTCGCAGCTCTTCGTCATCGCTCGCAATTCGTCGTTCACCTTCAAGGGCCAGAACGTCCGTGTGCAGGAGGTGGGCACGAAACTCGGCGTGCGGTATGTCCTTGAGGGTAGCGTACGCAAGTCGGGCAACCGGGTGCGCATCACCGCGCAGCTCATCGACGCGACCTCGGGCGGCCATCTTTGGGCGGAGCGGTTCGATCGCGACCTGACCGACATATTCGCCGTGCAGGATGACGTGACGCAACAGATTGTCGGCGCGCTGGCGCTTAGTCTGGATGCGGGTGATCGGCAGCGGCTAGCGCCCGAGTACCCGCGCAACACGGAGGCGTATGACTATTTCCTGCGGGGCAGGGAGCTGTGGCACCGGCTTAGGAGGGAGACGAACGTCGCGGCGCGCGACCTCTTGCAACGCGCCATCGAACTGGACCCGAAGTTTGCCTCTGCCCACGCATTCCTGGCCCTTACGCACGGCCTCGATTACCTGAACCGGTGGAGTGCGTCGCCTCCGGAATCGATGGCGCAAGCCGAAGAAGCCGCGACGCTTGCGGTAACGCTAGATGGCAACGATCCCTGGGCGCACTGGGCGCTGGCTATTGCCAGGCTGTACACACGACGACACGATGGGGCCATCGACGAGGCCGAGCGCGCGCTAGTCCTCAATCCGAACTTCGCCGAAGCGCACGTCGTCCTCGGCGAGGCGCTGTACTATTCGGGCAGATCCGAAGACGCCCTCGAGAGTTTTGCCCGGGCGAAGATCTTGAATCCATATTTTCCGGATGTGCTTCTGCACTTTCAGGCTTTGGCCTTGTTTCAACTAGGAAGGTACGAAGAGGCCGCTGACCTCTTGATGCAACGGCTGGCTCGCAACGCTGTTACCGACGTCTCGCGGGCGCTTCTGGCCGCCAGCTACGGCCATCTGGGCCGTTTCGCCGAGGCCCGGGCCGCATGGCAGGAGGTGCTTCGCGTCAATCCCGACTATTCGCTGGAATACCGTCGCAAAGTCCTGCCCTACAAGAACCCTGCGGATTTCGAACTCGTGGAGGAGGGGCTCCGCAAGGCCGGTATAGTGCAATGACAGGTGAGGCCATTCGGCCGGATCAGAGGCTGTAGGCTTGGCCGATCTTGCGCCATCGCGCATTTTCACGAACCAGTCTCAGGTTGTCGGTGGCCTCGGCGAGCGTCCGCGAACGGTATTGCCGGAGCAGGTCCGCGAAGAGCGCCCCTTCGGGGTGGTCGGCAAGCTGCTCGCGGACCGAGACCTTTTCATCGATGACCCGGGTGCCCCAGGCATTTTCCCTTACCTGCAGCTCCGCAGCCAGATCACGCTCTTCCGGTGCGGTTTCGTCCAACGCAGCCAGGAGGATCGAGTGGAAAAGCGCTACATAGCCAATCTGTCTCAGGCCACCGACAACCCGCACCCGGGGCAATATGGCAAGAACGAGGAACGTCAGGAACAAGTCCGGCAGCAAAACGCCGTCCAGCAGCGCCTGCCTGAGATGTGGCCGCTCGAACGGGATGGAAAGACCATGCGGCTTGTCAGGCTCGATCAGCTGCCCGTTCTCTAGAACGAGCTTGCGTACGCGCTGCTCGCGGATGCCCCAGAAATAGTCCGTGGCATTGGGCAGGAATCTGCCGAATGGGCCCGATGCGGCCTCTTGCAAGGCATGTTCGAGACGCAGGCGTCTTGCGGGTTCGATGAGCAGCCTGGAAAGAAGACCGCCGTCATATTGTAGATGCCGCGCCATGGCAGCCGCGGCGAGCCGATCATCGGTGAAAACCGGCAGGGCCATGCCGGAACGATCCCAAGTGGCGACCAGATCCTCGTTAAGCGCTGTCATGGCATCGGCGGCGGTTCCAAAGACCGTATCCTGGCTGGCAAGCAGTGTACCTAGCCAGCGGTTGGCATCCGTTTCATCGCCCACCGCTCCGAGCGCGCGCTTGTTAAGGGAGACGGGACCGGCCGCGCATGCGCTTTTGCGGCACAGCTTGTGGCGCCCCATGCCAAACAGGTTGATCTTGTCGTCCCCGACATCGAGCCATCCAGGCCCCTCCCGGCCAATTGTCTCCATGGTCATAGTCGTTCCCATGAAGCCGACGAAGGCTGACAGCCCGTTTTCGAACGCGCCGAGCCAGGCAAACAGGAGGGCATCGAAGGTGATCCGGTCCATCAGAAGCAGGCAGTGCAGACCGGACTGAATCACCGGTCTGTTCTCGAACTCGTCGAGGGCCTTGCCGATCTCTTCGGGCTCCATAGTTACACCGAGGCGCTGATGCAGGACTTCGCGCAGGATCGANGTCGAGGGCCTTGCCGATCTCTTCGGGCTCCATAGTTACACCGAGGCGCTGATGCAGGACTTCGCGCAGGATCGAACGGGCAGCGATCGCCGGGCCCGATGCAGGCCTTGCCACCGGCCGCCACAGATGGCGGGCGTAGTCGGAAACCGGAGCATTCCAGTTTTGCTCGATGTCGCGCACGACTTCCGGGCAGAGCAGCGACAGCACGGCCAGAATTTCCACCGGAGGCGCCGGGGTTGGATCAAAAACGCCTGTCATCATTTTCGTCTACCCGCTTCCGGGGCAAACGCCAAGTGAGAGTGGATCCGGCACGCATTGTCTACGTCAACCCCATGGACTGGTCGCGAGATGAGGCATTGAGCCTCGGATTGCGTGTTGTCGCTGTCCCGGCACTCCGAGGATACCTGCTGTCGACCGCCCTCGTGTCGCCAGCAGCGTTGGTCGAAGGTCCGCCGTCAGACCAAGAAAGCCGCCGCCGGACCTCAGTCTCGCGCACGAAACCCGCTTCGGGGGAGGGTCGCCTGAATCTGAGATGGAATGACTTTTCATTGGGCCTTGAGGGGTTAAAAATTGCGATCTGATCATGGGGTTGCCTTCAACCACAGGCACTTGCCATGGCTAAGCCTCGTCGCCAGTGCAGTTAGTGTCAGCCGCTTCTTGACCTGTTTACATAATGTGATTTCTGAATCTGAGGCTCTGCGTGACATTGGAGGGCTTCTCAGGCGGGCAGAGGCTCTCTGCTGCCATGACACAGGAACAGATCGCTGATCTGGCAGGGATCTCGCGCCTTCGCTATCGCGACATCGAAACCGGAGCCGCTGCGGCACGTGCGACAACGCTCATGAATATTGCTCGCGCGCTCGGTCTGGAAATGATGTTTGTTCCGCAAGCTGGGTTCCAGCCGTGCAGACCCTGCTGCGCTCGCATGATGAAGACGATCCACTCGCTGGATGTACGATGGCGAGACCAAGGCCGGCGCGTGAGTCGGCTGAACACCTAAGGCAAAACAGCGGATCTTAGAACCGCAGCCGGGCCATGCTCAGGAGGTCGCGGTACTGCCCGTCGGTAAAACCGGCCTTCACATGCCGGCCTTCGACCTTGAAATCGTGGCTGGTGTAGAGATGGATGGCCGGTTCGTTGTCGACATAAACGCTCAATTCGACCCGCTTCAAGGCGCGCCAGTTGTCGGCCACGTCAAGCAGTGCGCCAAGGATGGCAGAGCCGACACCCTTGCCGACAAAGTCATCGTCTAGGCCGATATTGATCTCGCCGATATGCGAACGGCGCGGCGAGCTTTGCACNACCCTTGCCGACAAAGTCATCGTCTAGGCCGATATTGATCTCGCCGATATGCGAACGGCGCGGCGAGCTTTGCACGACCAGGCTGCCATGGCCGACAACCTTGCCGTCCAATTCGGCGACGATCCAGGTGGTTTCCTGGCCGGACTTGGCGATGCGCCGCTCAACCTGATCCACCGTCTCGAAGGGCATCCTGAACGTGCCCCAGCGGAAGCCAGGCATGTTGAAGATAGCGCAAAGCGCCTCCGCATCGCTTGGCCGGACGGCCCGGAGCTGCGGCTGGATCTTCTCGGATGGCGAGGTCGTGCTGGTCATGGCGTTCCCGGCGAAGGCAATCGGCCCGGCACGATGCACCGAACGTCACCTGAAAATCCAGCGGTCTCTGCAGCCCTATGCTGCCGTTTGCGAACCAAAATACCAGGAGGCGGTGTAGAGTTTGAAGGCGCCGCTGATGCCGATCCAGCCGAAAAGGGCGAGCCAGCCCAAGGTAGCAGCCGCCGTCCACTGGATCCGGTGCACCGCGCCGTCGGTGATAACGAGGCCAAGGATGGAAAGCAGGCCGACCAGAAACTGCGCTAGGCCTAGCACCAGCAATTCTTCGCGCGGCGCGCTTTTCCAGATGAGATAGGTGCCGCCAGCGCCGGCGAGGAAGATGGCGCTGTAGACCTGCGCGTGGAAAGGATCGACGGTCCATGGCCAGGTGCTGCTGACCATCAGGGGAAACAGCAACATGCCCAAACCATAGAGCCCAAGGATCGCCGTTTCCGCCAACATGTAGCTGCGCCATGCCGGGCTTGTGGTCACGCCATTTGCTGACGGACGGCCCCTGGCCCGCCACAGGAACAACCCGGATACTGCGACCGACCCAAGGTAGACCAGAAACCACAGCCAGGTCGCTTTTCGCTCGAGGTTGAAATAGCCGAGATTGATCAACGAAACCCCCGACACTATGAGGGTGAAGATGAAGGCCATGACCAGCACGAGCCTGCCCGGCGACCAGCGATTCCAGAACAAGAGCGCCGCCATCACTGCCATTTCGGCGGTGTAGAAGCCGCCGAGAAAGCGGGCACTGAACGGCGTGACGGGCCAGGGCCAGCGCGGCTTGACCAGCGCAGGCGCGAAAAACAGGCCGGCGCCGACGATCAGAACGATTATGACCCCTGCCGAGAAAAGCCGTAGCGCCGCGGGAAATGGCGGGTTGTCGGATGTCGGCACGGGAGAAAGCCCCATAGATGAATTCGCCATGCACCATCATAGTGCCGCTTGCGGTCGGTGAAAATCCGCCGAATACAAATTGAGCTGTCATCAGATCTATCCATTCGAATGGCCGTTCGATCCCTTTCGACGTAAGATGGAGTGCGCGGACCGAAGACCGGTCCGGCCAACACGCCTCGAGGCGCATTTTCCGGAGCCTGCACGATGACCGAAGCTCAGGATCTGTTCTCACTTCTGCGGCAATCGACCGATGTCGATCCGCAGGCAATCGACGCGATCCGGCAAACCATCGCCGAGGGCAAGGACCGCGAGCTTTGCCGCATCAATGCGCTGGCCTTCGCCAGCAAGAATGGCCTCGACGAGGAACGCGCCATCAGCGCCTTTCTGCATGCAGCGCGGGTGGGCATCTTCGACATCTCCTGGAATGTTCTGTGCCCCGGCTGCGGCGGCGTGCTCGACACCAACGCCACGCTGAAAACCATGCAGAAGGACGAATATACCTGCGCGCTGTGCTCCGAGGGCTATTCGCCAACCCTCGACGAGATGGTCGAGGTAACATTCACCGTCAGTCCACGCATACGCAAGATTGCCGCCCACACTCCACATGAACTGCCGTTGGTGGAATATCTCCGCCAGATCTACTTGGCGTCCGGCGCCGATCTGCCGGAAGAGGATTTGGCGGAGAAGATGGAAGCGTTCTCGCTGGAGGATATCGAGCTTGCGCCCGGTGAAAAGGCGGTGCTGCCCATACAGCTTCCGTCTGAATTCGTCATCGTGTTCGAGCCGGTCACGCATTCAGCGCAGTTCATCGACGTTAAGGGCGAACCAACAAGGGAGCGCCGAAGCCTCTCCTTGGTTTTCGACCGCGACCATGTCCAAAACCAGACGTTGGAGATGCAACCAGGCCCTTTGCGCATTTCCCTGGAAAACAGGACCGACACCCGCGTGCTGCCGACGGTCTTCATCGCCGGTCACGCATTGCATGATTTCCTGGGCAAGCGCCGGCCCTTCCTGACCGCCAAGCGCCTGCTCACCAACCAGACGTTTCGTGATCTCTATCGCACGGACACGCTCGACATCAACCAGCGGCTGAAGATCACCAGCCTGACCTTCCTCTTCACCGACCTGCGCGGATCGACCGAGCTTTACGAGCGGGTAGGCGACCTTTCAGCCTTCGATCTGGTGCGCGAGCATTTCCAAGTGCTGCACGAGATCGTCTCGGCGGAGGCGGGCGCGGTAGTCAAGACGATCGGTGATGCGGTGATGGCGACCTTCGCGACGCCTGATCGTGCGGTTGCCGCGGCCCTCAGGATGCGCGATGCCATGCGTGGGCTCAATGGAAAAAGCGGGCGCGAGGACCTGCTGCTCAAGATCGGAGTCCATGCCGGCCCTTGCATCGCCGTGTCCATGAACGAGCGGCAGGACTATTTTGGCCAGACGGTCAACATTGCTTCACGGGTCCAGAACCTGGCCAACGCACAGGCGATCTTCGCCACCCGTGCGGTGGTCGACGACAATCTCACCGCCGATCTGTTGCGCAGGAACGCGCTGACGCCCGTGCCTCACGAAGTCTCGCTGCGCGGCATTGAGCGGGAGATCGCGGTGTATACAATCCCGTGACGAATTTCAGAGCAATTTCAGGACAAGCGTGAAACGGTTTCCCGGAAAAAGCGCGTAACGCTTTCGCTTGGCAAATGCGTTAAAAACAAAGAGCTGGAGCAGCATTTCCGTGAAGCGCGCTTACGGCCGCTCACAAGCGCTTGCAGAGGAAATAACGATCGGCGGGCTCCGACGTCGGCGCTGCAAGGCGTTGCAGCAGCGGGTGGTCGAGCGGCGTGCCACTGACAGCGAAGCCGCCAACGCGAAGCAGGCTGGCGATCAAATCGGGAAGCCATGTGGCGGTCACTGCATCGCGGTCATCATAGCCGGTGCCGATGTCGGCATGAACAAGGGCGGCGTCGATGCCAATGAACTTGCGTCCCGTTTCGCGTATTTCGCCGAGCACGAGGTTTTCAGCTTCGGGAATTGAGCTGGCGTGTGCGCCGACTTCGCGGTCGAACACCACGATCCGGCGCCCGGGCAGGCGTTCGCGCAAATGGTGGAACGTACGGCCATTGCCGAGGCCGAGCTCGAGCACCAACCCTTCCATCTTCGCCACCTCGGGGCAGACGTAATCGAGAATGTCACGCTGTGCGGTCATCCTGCTGATGAAATTCTCGAGACGACTCATATGCTTTTGTGTGTCCTGAACCAGATAAAGAAATCGGTAATGCCCGCGATTAAACTCCGATCACGCCTCGCCGCATATAGAGGCCGACGATGGACACTGCAACCACCAAACAGGCTGCCAACGAGGGTCGTACCGGGTGGACTTGGCGGCCCGGCGGGCGTCGGAATAGGCGATGTCATTTGTATGGGTCTGCGGCGTCCCGCAAGCCGTCGCCGAGGAAGTTGAATGCCAAGATGACGAGAACAACGGGCAACATCGGCAAAAGCAGCCATGGATAGAACGCGATCACGCTGACGCTGCGCGCCTCGGTCAGCAGGATACCCCAGCTGGTTGTCGGTGGCCTCAGGCCCAGCCCCAGGAAGCTCAGTGCCGTCTCGCCCAGGATCATGCCGGGTATGGAGATCGTCGCCGTCGCGATCAGATGCGACATGAAGCCGGGAATGAGGTGCCGCCCGATGATGCGGCTGCTCGTGGCGCCCATCAATTGCGCGGCCAGAACATAATCCTCCTCGCGCAAGGCCAGAAGCTTTGAACGCACGGCCCGCGCCAGTCCGGTCCAGTGGATCAGCCCGAGGATGACGGTGATGCCGAAATAGATCAGGATTGGACTCCAGGTTATCGGCATGATCGCGGCCAGAGCCATCCATAGCGGAATGCTGGGAATCGATTGCAGAACTTCGATTATCCGTTGAACAATCAGGTCGAAGATGCCGCCATGATAGCCGGCCAGTCCGCCGATGACGATGCCGAGCAGGAAGCTGAAACTGATGCCGATGAGGCCGATTGTCAGTGAAATGCGTGCGCCATAGATGATGCGAGAGAGCACATCGCGCCCCAGCCTGTCGGTGCCGGCCAGAAAGAGCTGGCCGTTTTCGGCAGGGCAGACGAAATGCGTGTCGCCTTCGACCAGGCCCCAGAACCGGTAACTGTCGCCCTTGCAGAAGAAACGAATACGCTGAACGTCATCGTGCTTCTCGCTGTAGTTCCGCTTGAGTGTGTCCATATCCAGCGTCATCTGGCGGCCATAGACGAACGGCCCAACGAACTGCCCGTCGTGGAACAGGTGCACCCGCTGCGGCGGCGAATAGATGTAGTCCATGTTGCGCGTGTGCAGATTGTAGGGCGCCAGGAACTCGCAGATCAGTATCCCGAAATAGAGTGCCGCAAGGAATATTCCGGACACAAGGGCAAGCCGGTGCATCCGGAATTTCCACCACATCAGCCGCAACTGCGACGCCTGAAACACCTTCGACTGCTCCGACGTCATCGCTTCGACCGACTGCAGGTCAAAGGGGGCGATGGAAACGTAGTGTTGCAGTGGAGCACCCGGAGCGGGCAGCGGCGATTGCGTGTTCATTTGGTGCTGCCGCCCTGTAGACGAATTCGCGGATCAAGTAGCGCCAGCGCCAGGTCGGAAATCAGGACGCCGATGACCGTGAGGAAGGCGAGGAACATCAGGAACGACCCTGCCAGATACATATCCTGGCTTTGCAGTGCTCTGATCAGCATTGGCCCGGTCGTTTCCAAAGACAGCACGATCGCGGTGATTTCGGCGCCGGAGATGATGGCCGGCAGGATAGAGCCGATGTCGGAAACGAAGAAATTGAGCGCCATGCGCAGCGGATATTTGACCAGCGCCTTGAAGGGATGAAGGCCTTTGGCGCGCGCGGTCACGACATATTGCTTGTGCAGTTCATCGAGCAGATTGGCGCGCAGCCGCCGGATCATGCTTGCCGTGCCCCCGGTGCCGATGATCAAGACCGGGATCCAGAGATGGGCGAGGATCGACTTGGCCTTGGCCCAGCTCATCGGCTCGCTGAGATATTGCGGGTCCATGAGATGGCCGACGGACGTGCCGAACCAGATATTGGCGAAATACATCAGGATCAGCGCCAGCATGAAATTCGGAATGGCAAGGCCGAGAAGGCCGAAGAGAGTAAGCCCATAGTCCCCCCAGCTGTATTGATGTGTGGCGGAATACATGCCGATCGGAAAGGCGATGAGCCAGGTGAAGATGATCGTGACGAAGGAAACCAGCACGGTCAGCCACATTCGGTCGCCGATGACGTCGCGAACCGGCAGCTCATACTCGAAGGAATAGCCGAAATCGCCATGCAGCATTCCTCCGACCCAGTAGAAGTAGCGAATGACCGGCGGCTTGTCGAAACCATATTCCTTCCGCATCATCTCGATGCGATCGGAATCCACCGCCTCGCCCTGAGCCCGAAGCTCGGAAACGTAGCTATCGAAATAGTCGCCTGGGGGAAGTTCGATGATAGTGAACACCAGCGCCGATATGATCAGCAGGGTTGGAACCATCACGGCGATGCGCCAGACAATATATCGAAGCACGCTCAGGACTCTCCAAGCCAGAATGTATCCAGCATATAGACACCGAAATAGGCGGTCGGGTCATAGCCGTAGAGTGCCTTGTCAGGCAGATTGCGCAGCCGCGAGGATACAAGTACCGGCTGATGCGTTCCGTTCACAGTGCCGATCGAAAACACCTGATCGGTGTAAATCGACAGCATCGAATTCCAGATTTCGGCGCGCTCGGTGGCTCCGGTCGATGCGTTCCACCGCTTGAGCAAAGCCATCAACTCGACCACCTCAGGAAGATCGGGCGCCTCTCCCATCGTGCCATTAGACAAATAGTGAGCACCCCAGAGCGGCCATTGGAGCTGGTCGTCGATGGTGGGGGCCAACTGGTTCGGGTTCATGTCGGCGGTCGGCACGCCATTGTCGATGCCCGACCACATCGACATCATTATCTGTCCGCCAAGTGCGCGGCTGCGGAAGATGTCGCGCTGTGAAGTTCGGATGAACAAAGCAATGCCGATCTTGCGCCAGTGATCGGTGATGAGTTCGAGCGCGTCGGTTTCCAGTGTGCTTTCGCCGGCCGTTTCCACGATGATTTGCGCCGAGCGTCCGTCGGGAAGTATCCGCAGCCCGTCATCGTCACGCGTCTTAAGCCCGACCTCGTCGAGCAGGGCATTGGCCTGGTCGGGATCATGGGCGATCCAGGCTTTCGCGAATTCCGGCCGATAGAGAGGGCTCTCCGGCAGCACCGTATCGGCACTTTCCTGCGCCAACCCGTAGAACACGGCCAAATTGATCTCGCGCCTGTCCACAGCGAGCGAAAGTGCGCGGCGCACGCGCACGTCTCGAAAAAGGCCGCGCCACACCTGGTCGGAGCAATTCAGATTGGGCAACAGCGCCAGCCGCGAACCCTGTGTGCGTTTCCAAAGGTGCATCTTCACCGGGTAACGCTTTTCGGCATCCTTCAGGAAGGAGTAATCGCTGAAGTCAATTCCCATGCATTGCAAGTCGCTCTCGCCCGCACCGGTCTTGGCGGAAATGATCGCCGAGGAGCTGACATTCATAACGATCCGGTCGACATAGGGCAGTTGCCTGCCATTTTCGTCTGTTCGATGAAAGAAAGGGTTCCGCTCGAAGACGAACTGCTCGGCCGGCGGCTTGGTGCGGTTCTGCCAGGGATCGAGCGTCGGCAACTCCGGATTCTCCGGACGGTATTGCCGCGACATGCGGATATGCAGGAGCGTCCATTTCTGGGCCCGGTTCTCCTTCATCAGGCCGGCGAGCCGGAATGGATCCTGGTACTTCTTGTGGAACTGCTTGAGATAGGCGGCCGGCAGGACAAGCGATAGCGGCGAAGCGGCAGCGAGCTTAGGCAGGAAGTCGGGATTGGGCGCATCCCAACTATAGCGGACCGTCAACGGATCGACGATCTCGAAACGTGGCGGCTTGCCGTCCGCCATCAGGGCGGGCGCGAGCCCGCCTTGCGACAGCTCATCGTTCAGCCAGACATCTTCCCAGCAATAGCGAAAATCCTCCGACGTCAGCAGGCTACCGTCGGACCATTTATGCCCTTCCCGTATCTTGAACGTGAAGACCCGATCATCCGCAACGTCGAAGCGCTCGAGAATGTCGGGTTGCAAATTGAGCTTTTCATCATACCCGACCAGGCGAGAATACCCATAAATCGTCATCAGCCGAATATCTTTCTGGCTGCCGATGATCGTGCGCAGCGTGCCGCCATATTGGCCGGGCTGCCGGCCCATCGCAGCGAGATTTATCGCGCGCGGGTTCTTGGGCAAGCGTTCGGCGAGGGCCGGCAGTGCCCTGGCCTTCAACAGCGGCTGAAGAAATTCCGGCTCCAGATCGCCAGCGCGCACCGTGCCCGGCAGAAATGCCGAAGCCATGAGCCCAAGGACGGTGCGCCGGCTGATCAAGGGCGTAACTCGCTGACATTGGCCGAACGTCGGGCCAGCACGAGGTGGCCGCCGCCAAGATCGAGCGGCGACAGCACATCCTCGTTGCCCTCGTCACGGAATTGCGGTCCCCATGCGCTGCTGTCGGAAGCGCCGCTGAGCTTCAGCGTCTTGAAATCCATCGGCCTGTCGAGATCGGGGAAAGGTACTGCGGCGACCAGCGAGCGCGTGTAGGGGTGGATCGGTTTCCTGAGCAGAATTTCGCGCGGCGCAAGCTCGACGATACGCCCGCCGCACATCACCGCGATGCGATCCGCCATATAGTCCACCACAGCCAGGTTGTGGGATATGAACAGGTAGGTCAGGCCCAGTTCCTTCTGCAGGTCCTTGAGGAGGTTCAGGATCTGCGCCTGGACAGAGACGTCGAGCGCCGAAACCGGCTCGTCGCAGATCAGGAGTTCGGGTCCCAGGGCCAGCGCGCGCGCGATGCCGATACGCTGACGCTGCCCGCCGGAGAAACTGTGCGGATACCGCTTGATGAAGCGCGGATCGAGTCCGATTGCCTGCATCAGGCTCTTGACCGTGGCGAGCCGGGACGCGGCATTGCCACGTTGATGGATTTCCAGCGGTTCGCTCAGGATGTTTTCCACCGTCATGCGAGGCGAAAGCGACGAAACCGGATCCTGAAAAACCATCTGGATCTTCGCGCGCAGCAGGCGCAGGGCCTCTCTCTCGCCTTCCAAGACGTCGATCGGTCCATCGCGGCCATTGAAGATCACAGAGCCACCGCTGGGGGTGACAGCCCGCATGAGGATCTTGCTGACAGTGGTTTTGCCGCAGCCGCTTTCGCCGACCAGACCCAGGCACTCGCCCCGCCTGATATCGAAGCTCACGCCGTCCACGGCGCGAATAGAGGTTTGCTGATTCCCGCCGAACCATCCGGACTTGCGGGTGGTGTAGACCTTTTCCAGATCCCTGACCGAGAGCAGGATGTCGTCCGCCCCTTTCGATCCCGGCGCCGTCTGCTTGCCGAGCAGGTTCTCGACATTCACCGGCACCTCGCGAAGCGCCTTTAGCCGTTCGCCAGGTTTCAGGTCGAAATGCGGAACAGCTGCCATCAGGCCCTTCAGGTAAGGGTGACCTGGCCGGCGGAATATCGCCTCGACAGGTCCCGCTTCCATGATCTCGCCATGGTAGATGACGACCACCTCGTCGGCGACATTGGCGACCACGCCGAGATCGTGGGTGATCAGCAGCATCGCCATATTCAGCTTGCTCTGCAGCTCGCGCAGCAATTGCAAGATTTGCGCCTGGATGGTGACGTCCAACGCAGTGGTCGGTTCGTCGGCGATCAACAGGGCGGGCCGGCAGATAAGCGCCATGGCGATCATGGCGCGCTGACGCAATCCTCCTGAAAGTTCAAAAGGATACATGTCATAGGCGCGCTTGGGATTAGGAAAGCCGACGAGGCTGAGCATTTCCTCGGTCCGCGCTTTGCGCTCTGCCCGAGCCATGGGCGTATGAATCTGCAGGGATTCGCTGACCTGGTTGCCGATCGTGTGCAGCGGCGACAGCGATGTCATCGGCTCCTGAAAGATCTTGCCGATGCGGCTGCCTCTCAGCGCCCGGATCTCGGGTCCATCGCGCGGCATTTGCAGGATATCCTGCGTCGTGCCGGGCTTTTCAGGATCCGAAAATAGGATACGGCCGCGAACATGGGCTGTCTTCGGCAAAATGCCCATCACTGCCTGGCTGAGAACCGATTTCCCGGAACCGGACTCGCCCACAAGCGCGGTCACCTTGCCGGGCAGGACGCGAAGATTTGCGCGCCTGACGGCATGCAACGGTCCCCCGATGATGGCAAAAGAGATGCCAACATCCTCGATCCGCAGTAGATCAACGCCCGAATTCATTTTCACCCCAGCCCTACTGCTGCCGACCCTGCCGGGCGGCAGACCCAGAAAGCGAGACTAGCGCATTGCCAGCCTAGAGCAACTTGGATTCGAAACGGGCGCCAGTGGCGCTATCCGGCGACAGGACAGCATACCAAAGGCATTCGGATCAGATTGAGGCGGGCTACTGGAGCTTCCTGGGGTCGCCCGGCGACAGCCGTGCTGCATCGCGATGAAGCAGCATGACCTGCTCGGCCTCCGA
Organism: Mesorhizobium sp. LNHC229A00; assembly: GCF_000502415.1. Taxonomy (NCBI): domain Bacteria; kingdom Pseudomonadati; phylum Pseudomonadota; class Alphaproteobacteria; order Hyphomicrobiales; family Phyllobacteriaceae; genus Mesorhizobium; species Mesorhizobium sp. LNHC229A00. The sequence goes on along the minus strand of NZ_AYWQ01000003.1, from coordinate 115,342 downwards.
TCTCCGGTCGTAAATCGGCTCCAGCGCACCATCCTCATCGAGTGCGAGAGCGCCCGACAGATCGGGTGAAAGCACCGTCAGCTTCTGCTTGAGCCCCGCCAATTCCTCGGTGCCGAGCGTCAGCCAGCTGTTGGCGCCGCAATAGCTGGCGAACTCCTTGCTGGCGAGAACGCGGTGCGGATATTTCTTGGTCAGGGTCTGGAGACGCTGGACCTCGTTTACAGCCGAGCCAAACACAGAGAAGGTGAGCCGATCGGTAAGCCCGACATTGCCGAACATCACGTTGCCGACATGCAGGCCGATGCCAAATTTTATATCGGGCAACCCCTTTTCCTTTCTTCGCAGATTGAGATCGATCATGCGCGCAGTGGCCTTGTGCGCTGCCGCCAGAGCAGACTGGCAGGCGATCTCGGACTGCGAGCGATGCCTTTCGCAAGGGTAGACGGCAATGAAGCCATCACCTATGAAACTCATGATCTGCCCGCCCTTGCGATTGAAAGGTGCAGCAATGGCGTCGAAAAACTGGTTCAGCGTATCGATGTAGATTTCGCGGCCGGAGGTTTCGGCAAGCCGTGTCGACCCGCGCATATCGGCCATGACCAGTGCGGCCCGGATTGTGTCGCCCTCGCCGCGCTTGATCTGGCCGTCCAGCACGCGTCTGCCGGCGTCCCCGCCGAGATAAGTGGTCATCATGTTGTCGGCCAGCTTCGTGAGCACCGCCATCTTGGTTGCGATGGCGAGATGGTTTTGGATACGCAGCAGCGCCGAAATCATGCTGTCGCTGAAACCTGAAGCACTGTCGGTGGACCAGGAGCCGATCATTCCCTGACTGGTATTGCCGTTGAAGGGGTGGACGAAAGCCATGTAGTCGGTCACGCCCATCAGCCTGAGTTCATCGAAAACAGGAAACTCCGAGGGGACCGACGGGTCGAGCCGACGCCGCAGATGGTCGAGCTTGTTGCTGAGCAGATGGTAGTAGGGGCTGGTCAGGAACCTGTCGGAATGAACGCCGTCCTTTTTGCGGAAGCCTTCCACTTCCATGCCTTGGCCGCGGAGCCAGGTGAAGCCAAGCGCGTCATAAAGCGGATGAAGCATCGAAAAGCTCAAATGCACCCGCTTCAGCGGCAGGCCGGCAGCAGCCAGCCGCTCGCAAAACCCCTTTACCAATGTTTCCAGTTCGTCGCCCGCCAACGCCGACTGAGTAAGCCAGTCGGCAACCTTATCCATGAGAATTGTGGAAATTTCTGCTCGCGTCGTGCTCATGCCACCTCGAAACCCGTCGAAGACGGAACCATTATCCTTCGATCCGCCATAACACAGTCCGCCAGCGACCCAAAGATACCCCGAAGTCAACGGTTGGGTGCGGCCGCGACGGCGAAGGAACCTTCTGAATGACTGTCCTTGCAACCAAGGAACAGGCTTAACTGCATTCATGCCCTGCGTTATGTGGCGAAGCTGCGGCCGGAGTGAAATCACGATCCTGACATCGTGCGAAAGTGGCCGGCTGGGGCGCCGTCAGGCCTTCACCACCGTCTCTCGGAGCAGCCCGAGACGGCCAAAAACATTGCGTGTGTCGACGATCAGAATGGCGTGATCAGCGATTACCTGATAGTCGATCGCGTCATGGTCGGTTGCAACGACGACAGCATCGAAATCCTTCAACGCCGCCTCGGTCAACTCGAGCGAGCGGCGCCCCCTGATGGCCATATGCTCCCGTGTGGTAGGGATCTCGGGAACGTGCGGATCGTGGAATTCCGCCTTGCCGCCGCGTTCCTCGATGAGTTCAATGAGTCGCAATGAGGGGCTTTCGCGGATGTCGGGCACATTCTTCTTGTAGGCGAGCCCGATGATGAGAATGCGCGAGCGGCTGAGCGCCTTGCCGCGGCGCCGGTCCAGCGCTTTGGCAAGTTCATCGACCACGTGACGCGGCATGGCGGTGTTGATCTCTGCCGCCAGCTCGATGAAGCGGGTCGGCAGTTCGTATTCGCGCGCCTTCCACGTCAGGTAGAAGGGATCGATCGGAACGCAGTGCCCGCCCAACCCGGGGCCAGGATAAAAAGGCATGTAGCCGAAGGGCTTGCTCTTGGCCGCCTCGACCACCTCCCAGATGTCGATACCCATGGCGCCGAGCACGACCTTTAATTCGTTGACGAGGGCTATGTTGACTGAGCGGAAGATGTTTTCCGTCAGCTTGACTGCCTCGGCGGTCGCCGTGCTGGAAACCGGAACGACGGTTTTGACCACCAATTGGTAGAAAGCCTTGACGAGCGTCGCCGCGTCAATGCCGTCACCTGCCACGATCTTGGGGATCGTCGCGACTTCAAAGTTGCGGTTGCCGGGATCCTCGCGTTCGGGCGAGAAGCCGAGGAAGAAGTCTATCTTCGACTGCAAGCCGGTTTCTTCCAGTATGGGCTTAATCACATCGTCGGTGGTGCCGGGATAGGTGGTAGATTCCAGCACGACGAGGTGACCGAGACGCAGATGCTTTGCGATGACGCCAGTTGTGTTCCTGACAAAGGACAGGTCCGGCTCACGGTTTTTCGTCAGCGGTGTCGGAACGCAGATGATGATGATATCGCAGCTTGACAGTTCGGCAAAATCCGCCGTGGCGCGGAACCGTCCACTCGCCACGTGGCCGGCAAGGGCTGTCGACGTCACCGCCTCGATGTAGGATTGGCCGTTGTTCAGACTCTCGACCTTCTGGGCTTCGATGTCGAAGCCGAAAACCGGGAAGCCGGCGCGTGCGACCGCAATTGCCAGCGGCAACCCGACATAGCCCAATCCGATCACGCCGACTTGCGCGGCGTGCGTCGAGATACGGTTCAGCAGACGGTCATATGCCGATCGTGAAGCGCCCAAAATCTGCTTTCCCGTTAATTGGGACAGGCTGGCCGCTGCCAGGCGCGGCTTACCAGTCCCAGGAACCATGGCCGAGGCATATTTGGGAAAATGGATTCTCGCAAGCCGTCATCAGACCGGCAACTTTGCCTTCAGGTTTGCGGCCGCCATTGCATAGCCGCCGGCGGCACCATCTATGAAATGAACGTGGTCGCGGTGCAGCGGCGAGGCGACGAGGCATGTCATCAAGGCCGATTTCTGGCGGTGCAGGCCATAGTTGCAGATGCCCGCCTCTTCCGCCTGTTTGAGCCGCTTCTCGATCCGTTGCAACACATCAGCGTCAACGTCGATGGTCATCTTCAGGCCGTCGTCGAATTTCCGGAAATCCGAATTGCTGGCCACTTCGCGTTTATAGATCTTTGGATCGAAACTGCCGATTGTCCAGCCATATCTGTCGGTGACGGCCGTAAGCGCCATCAGGAACACTATCCACGACTTCGACAGCCACCGCAGTCCTGCCGGCGCCGTCGCCCGCGCCTCAATATCGAGGCCGGCGGGCAGCAAGCTGTAACCCGGCCCGTTCACCGGCACGGGGTGGCCACCGCGTTCCTGCCTGGCGGCAAGGGCAATGATGTCGGACGCCAGAAACTGAAAACCGCGCAGGTCGCGCGACGAGCCCGGTGTGGCTATGATCGAGACGATTTCGCCGTGCCGGGTTTCGATCGGGTTCCAGCGGCAGGACAGGCCGGTCAGATCCGGCCGTGCGCCGGCCGCAGCAGGATCGATGCGGTAGCGCCCCGCTTTCATCTCGGCTTCCGCCCAACTGCCACCGCCGCCGGCGAACATGGCATAAAAGACGGCATCTGATGCTTGGAACCTTGCCACGCGAACGTCGAGGCCTTGCGCTCGAATATCCGCTATCGGCACGATTGCGGCACGCAGGGTTAGGTCCAGTTCGTCCGCCACCCATCTCTGGACAGCCGCCAGCGCCTTGCGGGTGGGCTCCATCGCCGAGCCGGGAAAGGCCACGAGCGCCCCGTCGCCGCCGAAGACAAAGGGAAGATCTTGCCGACCTAGCGCATTGAGCAGGGCCGAAATGACACTGGCGCCGGCCATATTGACCGTTTTATAGCGTCCCGTCTCGATCGCCTTGGTCGAGCCGACAATGTCGGCTGTTGCCAGCGCCCAGCCATCGGGGAGAGGCCGATAGTTGTCGATGTCGGCCACGCTTTCGAACTTTGCGAAGACCGGCAGAGAAGCGACAAACGGGTCCGAGGCGGCAGCTGTTTCCATGAGCATCAGATAGCACATTCCGCTGCTTGAAGGTGCAGTCGATGATGCTTCGAAATTGACTTGCGCATGCTTTCCGATGATAGGGTCGCGCAATGCGAATTGCCTTCTACGCGCCGCTGAAGTCACCCAATCATTCCGTTGCCTCCGGCGACCGCCAGATGGCACGCATGCTGGTCAAGGCGCTGGAGCATGGAGGACACAGCGTCGAACTGGCATCCGAATTGCGCTTCTATCTACGCGAACCGGAGCCGAAAAGTTTCGATGCGCTCAAGATAGAGGCCCGAGAGGAAGCCGCGCGGCTGGCCCGGCTTTGGGACCGTGACGGCAAGCCCGATCTATGGTTCTGCTATCATCCCTATTACAAGGCGCCCGACCTGATCGGGCCCGAGTTGGCGTCGACCTTTGATGTCCCATATGTGACAGCGGAAGCTTCCTATTCGAGGCGACGCAATGCCGGTTTGTGGGCTGATACGCAAGCGTTGGTGGTCCAAGCCGTCGAACAGGCGGCGCTGAACATCTGCTTCACGCAAAGGGATCGTCAGGGATTGGCAGATGCGATACCCCAGGTCGCTCTTCATATGCTGTCACCCTTCATCGACACATCGGTCTTCCATGAAATGCCGGCACGAGGTTGCCCGACGCGCCTCGTTGCTGTTGCCATGATGCGACCGGGCGACAAAGTCGAAAGCTATCGCATGCTGGCGCAAGCGCTCGGTCAGATCGGCCATCTGCCCTGGACCATGTCGGTCGTCGGCGACGGGCCTGCCCGTGAGGACGTCAAGGCGCTATTCGCCGGCTTTGCCGCCGAGCGTATCGAATGGCTTGGCGCGATTGACCCAGCCGCCGTGCCGGATGTCCTCTACGGTGGAGGAATTTACGTCTGGCCGGGTTACGGGGAGGCCTATGGCGTTGCCTATCTTGAAGCACAGGCCGCCGGCCTTCCGGTGGTGGCTCAGGACATCGCCGGCGTGCCGGAAGTTGTACGAGATGGCCAGACCGGATTTCTCACCCCGCCGCACGATGTGGCGGCCTTCGCTTCTGCCATTGAAAGGCTTCTGGCCCGTAAAGACGAGAGAACCATCATGGCTGAAGAAGCCAGACGTTTCATCCTTGAAGAACGTTCCCTCGACGTTGCAGCGGCGCATCTGGCCGAACTTCTTCCGAAGATCTCGGTCTCATGACATCGTCCGATCGGATCTGGCAGCCCTTGGTGGAAGAACTGGCGGGCCGGCAAGGGGCGGGTCGTAAGTCAGAGTTCTGGCTGCGCGACGATGATGCCGTGGATCCTATGCCCGCGCTTGATCGGCTGCTCGACCTCACCGGTGAATTCGCGGTTCCTGCCACTCTGGCCGTCATTCCGGCTTTCACGGATGAGAAGCTTGTCGCCCGGCTCGACGAGGCGCCGCATGCCACAGTCGCCATCCATGGCTGGGCGCATCGAAATCATGCGCCCGAAGGCCAGAAAAAGCAGGAACTCGGCGCCCATCGGCCACGCGAGGCCGTCCTCGATGAATTGGCTGGCGGGCTGTCGCACTTAACGGACCTGCACGGCGCGCGCGCCGTCCCGATGCTCGTGCCCCCCTGGAACAGGATCGACGCCGACCTCGTATCCGACCTTGGATCAATAGAATTTGCGGCGTTGTCGGTCTTCGGGCCGCCGAAGCCGGCTCCACTGGCGGTCATCAACAGCAATGTCGACATCATGGATTGGCATGGCACGCGCGGCTGTCGCGATCACGGCCTATTGGTCCAGGCAATCATCGCGCACTTGCAGCATGCATTCGATGACGAACCGGTCGGCCTGCTCACGCATCATCTCGTACATGATGAATCGGCGTGGCGTTTCCTTGAACGGCTGTTCACAGTCACTGCACAAATCGAAACCTGCGCATGGGTTCCAATCAGGACATTGATCGGGCGCTGCGCAGGCAGAGGAAAATAGCTCAGCGCTCTTTGTGCAACGAGACTGGAAATTCGAGGGTCAGCCCATCCCGCGCGGCAAAAGCGCCAGCAAACCTGTCTTTGGCCAGTTTCTCGATCTCATCCAGTTCCTCGTCGGTGCGTGTCGCATCGTGGTGAAACAGCGCAAGCCCTCGCGCACCGGCCGCCCCACAGAGTTTGACCCCCTGTTGCCATGTCGAGTGCCCGTTGCCGCGGCGGCGTTCCATTTCCTCATCGGTGTAGGTGCAGTCGTAGATGACGAGGTCGGCATCTTCGATCAGGCCGAGCACCGTGCGATCGAGTTTGTCGGGCTCATGCTCAGTGTCTGTGATCACCGACACGACGCGGCCGCCCCATTCGACCCGGTAGCCGATGCAGCCGCCTGGGTGAACAAGACTGCCCGTCCGGACCACCACCCCTTCGCGCGGCCGAAGCACGTCTCCGGACACGAAGTCCCGGTAGTCGAGGCTTGCCTTGCAGACCTCCAGCTTCACTGGAAACCAAGGCGGCCGCATGAAAGCATCGACCATTTGCCGCGTCGTCATGCGCCCTGCAAGATGCCCGGACCAAAGCGTAACCGTGACGCTCCGGTCGTAGATCGGCGCAAAGAACGGCAGCCCGATAATGTGATCGTAGTGGCAATGGGTGAAAAGTAGGTCGAAATCGGTCACGCCCAACGTCCGAAGCGCCCCGCCGGCAGGCCGCATGCCAGAGCCCGCGTCGAACAGAAGCGTATGCTTGCCACAGCGCATCTCAATGCAGCTTGTGTTGCCGCCATGGCGAGAGAATTCTGGCCCCGATACCGGGATGCTGCCGCGCACCCCCCAAAACCTGACCAGGAAAACGTCGTCGTCCATGGTAGCCCCTTCGCAGTTCCCGTCGCTCATCGTAGCCAAACAACTGCCGCTAGAGCAAATTCAGGAAAATTGTGAACCGCTTTCCGCCCGGAACGAGGCCAGACCGGTTTTCCCAGTGACCTTTTCAGCAAGAGGCCCGCGCTATGATTACGGGAAGCATCGACCGCGGTTCATTCGCTATTTGGCACTTCGTGCATCGATCAGATCGGCGGTGGTGTGGCTTAGGCGATCGGCAAGAACCCGCAATATCTCAATGGTCATTTCGGGGGACTCCTTCATGAGCCTCAGGAAATGATCCTTTCGGATTCTCAAGGCTTCCAGCTGACTTGCCGCTCTGACGGTGGCAGTGCGCGAGCTGTTGCAAAGTATGGCGATCTCGCCAACAATTGAATTTGGCACCATTTCGGCTACTTTTATCGGCCCTCTGTCGGAATCGACCAGAATCTCTGCCCTGCCTGAAAGGATGACATAGGCGGCATCTCCCTCGTCGCCCTGCCGGAACAGAATCTGGCCCGCGCCGTAGCTCACGCGATCGGATGTGAACGCAAGCAGTTTGAGCTTTGTCAACTCGATGCCAGAAAACAAGGGAACGCGTTGCAGCATTCCAACTTCATCCTTGAGCAGCATTGTCGCAAACCTCAAAATTAGCGTTTGCCAGACTAGAGCAACACGCGCCCAGATGGAATTGGTTCCGCATCCGCGACGTCCCTCTACGACACCAGTTCCTTGAAGACACCGTTGCCTGCCAAAAGTGTCTCGTGTGTTCCGTCTTCCACCAATTCACCCGAGTCGAAGACGATGACGCGATCGAACATCATCGCCATTGACGGATTCGTCACGACCCACACAATTGCTGGCGAATGGCCGTCGCGCCTGGCTTCCTCGAGCACGTTTCGCAACACCCTATCTTGCATGCGTTGATCGAGCGCCGATAGCGGCCGGTTGAGAATGAGAAAATCGGGACGCTTGAGCAGGGCTCGGGCAACGTCGAGCTTCTGTCGCTGTCCACCGGTCAGCCGCCTGCCGCCGGCCCCGACGTTGAAATCCAGGCCGACATTGAGAAGTTCGCCATAAAGCCCCAGCTCGTCAAGAATGTCATAGAGGATTGAGCGTATGCGGTCCGGCGCGTCGGGGTGGTTGTTGCCCACACGCCCGAACAGCACATTGTCCATGACAGTAGCCGCGGCGATGTATTTGCCCGGATCATACCGTTCGATCGCGCTATGCAGCTCGGTCGGCAGGTTTTCATAGAACCGGTTGCGGGCAGTGACGATCTTGCTCATCAGTTCATCGCTCAGCAGGCCGAAGCGGTGCCGGGGCTCGATATAGGCAAAGCTCAAGCTGACGATCATGGCGCGGTCGGTCTCCGAAACCGCCTCGTAGGGACGGTTCTTGAGTCGTTGCAGCAAGGTTTCGTAGGCCGGTATCTCCTCGGCGCTCATGAAGGCGAGCTGCTGGAAAAACTGGTGATCGGCTGGCAGGTCGGCAAAGAGCTCGATCGCCTGTTCGGCGATTTCCATGCCCATTTCGTAGAGCGTGCGGTCGAGGCCGGCTTGATTCAGCACAGAAGAAAAATAGGGGTTGGCCGCCAGCGCCCTGTCCGCCAGTTCCGGGCCGGCCGCAGCGCCGAAGAGCAGGTTCTGGCCGATGGTCGCTTCCTTGTTGTAGGCGCCCGGTTCGAAGGGAACCACCAGTCCGCTCAGCCCTTCCTGTTCAAGCCGGGTTCGCAACGCCGCTCGCAGTTCGACGATCCGCCTGGCAAGTTCCGTGTGACGTTTGAGGTCGGCCGACGAGCGCAAGCCAAGATCCAGAATGTCGCGCGACAGAACAACCGCGTCGAGCACCCGGCGCACGGCTTCAAATAGGTCGTGCGGGCCGGTGGCCCCGGCGGAAGCATAGTTGATCCAGTCGCTGCGGATATCAAGATCTGGATTGCCCGACCGGTGCGCCTCTTCCATGTCCCAGCGGTGCTGGTCTGCCGCGGCACCGTCATAAGTCACCGGTGTCATCGGCGCATGCTTCAATCCGTAGAGCAAGTTATCGCGGAGGCTTGCCTGGAACAGGAAAACATCCGACGAGGCATACGACATGCGCCGTCCGGTAACTGCTTCGGGGAGTTCAAGCAGGTCGTCGGAACCCGAAGCGATCCTTCCGCTGTCGGGCCAGTTGAGCCGCGCGAAGGCTTCTGCAAGCGCTTCGGCTCCGCCTGTTGCGGTGCTGACCAGCGCCACCGTCTCACCCGGCTTGACCTGGAGGGAGACACGGTTGAGAAGCATCGCACCGCCATCGTCTGCTATGGACAGACCGATCGCCGACAGGGGTTTGGTCATCGGATCGGGATCGTCGATCGCCAACGCCCCAATTCTAGGCTCAATGAGACCCTCCACGGTGAACTGTTCAACAACCTGCTGATATTTGACCTGGACATCTTGCCGATCCTGATCCCAGTCGATCAGTTCCTTCATCGGTCCCGGCAGATCCTTGTAGGCGCCGATCACGGCTACGAGTTGGCCGACGTCCAGCCGACCCTCAATGGCTAGGTAGCCGCCGATCATGTAGAACAGAAAGGGCGTGAGCTGCGCGAGAAAATTATTGAGGAACTTTACCATGAATTTCCATTGGTAAAGATCGAAGCGGATCTTGAATATGAGCCCGAGCCGGGCAGCTATATCGGCACGCTCATAGTTTGATGTGTCGTGGACGTGAACCGCGCCGATACCGTCGACGATTTCGCCAACCCGGCCCGAAAGTGCGCGCGCCGTCAATTGCCGTTGGCGCCCGAGCACGATCAGCCGCCGCCGCATTCGCGGGATGAGCACGATCTGGATCGTCACGATCACGACCGCTATCAGTCCGAGCCAGACGTTCTGGACCATGATGAAGAGCATGGCCGTCAGCGCCTGACCGCCGAGCAGTACCGGCTGCAGGAAGGCATCGCCGATAAAGCCGCCCAGCGGCTCCACCTCGTCCTTCACCATGGTCGCCACTTCGGCGGATTTCACCCGCTTGAAATAAACCGGCGGAAACCGCAGCACACGATCGACCAGATCGAAGCGGATACGCCGCAGCATGCGTTCGCCGAGACGGCCCTTGTAGGTGTTGATGTAGAGTTTAAATAGGCCGTTGATGACGACCAGGAGGAGAAACACAAGGCTCAGGGCAAACAGCGTCGCCTTGCGGCCGAGCTGAAAACCGGAGAAGAACAGGACGTCGCCAAGNACACAAGGCTCAGGGCAAACAGCGTCGCCTTGCGGCCGAGCTGAAAACCGGAGAAGAACAGGACGTCGCCAAGGAACGGCAGGCTATAATGCAGCCTCATGAATGGCTGGGTCGCGCCCACTTGCTCGAAGCCCTTACCTTGAATTGGGCCGTTGACGATGAGCTTCGGCAGGTCGAAGGACATGAAATACGGGACCATCGAAAGCACGACGATCATCAATATCCAAAGCTGCNGAAACACAAGGCTCAGGGCAAACAGCGTCGCCTTGCGGCCGAGCTGAAAACCGGAGAAGAACAGGACGTCGCCAATGAAGGGCAGGCTATAATGCAGCCTCATGAATGGCTGGGTCGCGCCCACTTGCTCGAAGCCCCTACCTTGAATCGGGCCGTTGACGATGAGTTTCGGCAGGTCGAAGGACATGAAATACGGGACCATCGAAAGCACGACGATCATCAATATCCAAAGCTGCTGCTTTTTGGTGTGCGTCCAGATATAGCGGGCGAGACTGGGTTCCATATGCGGCCGTGGAGCCTTCAGTTGGAAGGATGGGGGATGAAGAAGCGGCTACCGGCGCATGGCGTATCGGCAATTTCTTCGTCGCCGATGACAAGCTCGAACATGCAGTGCACGAAAGACGCCGATTGTCCCGACAGATGCAGTCGGCTCTCTCCGGCACCGGGCAATGGCGAAGCGGCTAACAGCATAATCAAATCCCCGGATCAAAACGGCCTTGCGGGGGGCAAGATTGCGTTGTGTCGCCCGAACTCCCACCATACAAGACGAATATGATGGATGTCACGCAACCACGCAATGCCGGCATGGACTGGCGCGAGCAAGCCTTGGACCTCACGCGCGGAATTGCGGCCTATGCCGACCGTCCTCTCGTGGCAGGGCTGGCGCGCGTCATCGCCCAGCATCCGAACGCCGATATAGGCAACGCCTTCAACCACAAACAGGTCGCCTGCAAGATGTGGGCGCTCGATAGGCTGTTCGAAAACAGCGGCGGGCGCTTCGGGCGAATATGGGTTCTGGGTGGTTGGTATGGCGTGTTGTCGGCAATGTTTTTCAACGATGCCCGCTTCGACATCGCAGCGGTTGATAGCATCGACATCGATCCCGAAGTCGCGCCTGTCGCCCAGACGTTAAACCGGGATGCCGGCGACCGGTTCCGGGCCCTGACGGCAGATATGTACGCACTCGACTATGCGGCCGGGCGTCCCGACCTGACCGTCAATACGAGCTGCGAACACATAGCCGATCTGCCCGCCTGGCTTGCTCTGCTTCCGCAGGGGACGACTGTTCTGCTGCAATCGAACGATTATTTCAGCGAGCCAACGCACGTCAACTGCGTGGCTTCGTTGGCAGCCTTCGAAGCAATGGCGGCGCTGCGGGAGGTGCGGTTCTCCGGCGAGCTGCCCACCAAAAATTATACGCGCTTCATGCTGATTGGAACGGTCTAGCTTTCGCCCAACCGCCTAGCGGTTTTCGATCCATAAAACACGCCGTGGAGCGCGTCGCACGAAGCTCACCAGAAGCGACGCGCGTCAGAGCAAATCCAGGAAAATGTGAGCGGCTCTCTGTCCGGACTTGCGTCAAGACAAAGAGGTAGAGCTGTTCTGCGTTTTCCGCGAAACCTGAACGGCGTTGGGATTTGTCGTCCGTTCGATCATGAGCTTTTGTTGAGACGAAGCTCCTGTCTTAGGGACCATGTTCGATGCCGGTCGCGCAGGATTTGCGCCGAGTGACGGGCGCCGTCCAGGTTGAGACGATGGGCGGATGGTCCAGGTGCCACAAGCGCGGCTTCGATCGCTTTCGCCAAACCTTCAGGCGTCAGGTCCCTTTCCATCACAACCGTTGCAAGGCCGAGTTCTTCGAGCAGCAGGGCGCGAACCGTTTGTTCTGTTTCACCGCCGGCTGCAAATGGGGCGAGCAGGGAGCGACATCCCGCGCGCAGGACATCGCAGACCGTGTTGTAACCCGCCTGCGAGACTGACAGGCGGGCACCCGTCAGCAGGCTGGCGAAATCCTTGCGGAACCGGAAGATGGACAGGCCCGGCGGGACGTCGTGTGCAATCGCGTCAAACTGGTCTTTCGGCAGGTTTGGGCCGGTGATCAAACACCATTTCCAACCGTTCCTGGCATTCCGCGCAGCTGCGATGGTGGAGCTTACAAGGCTGTTTCCGGCAGCCCCGCCGCCAACTGACACCAGAACGTCGAAGCGCTCGGAGGCGGCGGGCGATGGTGGCCCGGCAACGAGCCCGGTGTAGGTGACCTCGGTCTTGATCCCCCCGGCCAGTGGAAATGTCTTGTCGAGGGTTGCAAAAGCCGGGTCGCCGTGGACCATAATAAGATCGAAATGCCTATTGACCAGATCAAGCGTTTCCTGGTTTCGGCCCGGCTTGACGCGCTCCTGAAGGATATCACGGATGGACGTTGCCAGCAGCGGTCTGGGCGACGAAGCGTTGACAGCCTCGATCAGCGGCAAGAGTTCGAATCGCATCTGCCGGCGTCCAAATGGAAACGCCTCGACAATCACGACATCAGGCCTGCAATCCCGGAATGCCTGGAGCAGCATCTCTGAACGGCGTTTCTTGAAATCCACGTCTATGGGTATGCCCTGCAGGTCGACAAGTCCGGAAAATCTTTCATCACCGGAGGTGACAGGTGGCAGGGTTACAAGTTTTACCCCCAGGCCCGGAAACCCAGCGACCGGAGGTCCGCCGGTCACGATCGTTACGTCAAAACCGTCATCGACCAGAGCCGCCGCAACGTGGCTGGTCCGTGCGAGATGCCCGATACCGAGCAGGTGCTGAACATAGAGGAAGGCGCGCAGCTGCTTCAATCGACGGCCCGCCACTCGCGCTCGAACAGTTCCGTCAGCTGTCCAATGCTGGCCATATGATCAAAATTGCCGCGCACGTGCCGCTCTGCGGCATCGCCCAGGCGGGCGCGCAGCACGGGATCCCGGATCAGGCGCTCCAGCGCCTGTGCCAGTGCGATTGGGCTATTTGTCGGTACCAGAAGCCCGGTTTCATCGGGCGATATAAGCTCCGGCACACCAGAAACATCGGTGGACACGCAGGCAAGCCGCTGGCTAGCTGCCTCCACGAGAACATTTGGCAAGCCGTCCCGGTCGCCATTTGCCGTGATCCTGCAGGCCAGGGCGAAGATGTCGGCGCAGCGGTAGTGCTCAAGCACCTGCTCCTGCGCAAGCGCGCCTTTCCAGGCGACGCGATCGTCCAGTCCGAGCTTTTGCGCCATCGCCTTGAGCCGTTCCAGTTCCTCGCCGTCGCCGATATGCTCGAAACGCCAGGCCAAATCGCCCGGCAAGAGGGCAAGGGCTTCCAGCAAGGTATCGTAACCCTTCTTTTCGACGGCGCGACCGACACTCAGTACGACAACCGCTCCGGCCGGCTCCGAGCCGTCATGCTGTTTTCGCGCGTCGCCGAAACTGCCGAAGCGATGAAGGTCGAGCCCATGATAGCTCAGATGCACAGACGAGTTGCCGTTGGCGAGTTTTTTCAGACGATCGAAGCCGGTTTTCGTGCAGGTGACTGTCCAGCGGGCCGAGGAAAGTTTGCCAGCCAAATCCCAGTCCGCCGAAGTCCAGATGTCCTTGGCATGGGCTGAGCAGCTCCAGGGCAGGCTACGAAGCTGGCTGGCATAGCGCGTCACCGATGCCGGTGTGTGCACGAAATGCGCATGCAACCATCCCGCGTCTTCCGGCCATTCGGCCGCCAGCACCAGCGCTTGCCCGAAGCGACGTGCACGATTGCGCGTAAAGTCGCGGAGCATATCGGCGGCCAGCGATCCGAGCGCGCGCCAGAAGCTCGGCCGCGGCAAATAGGCAAACAACGAGCGAAGCACGCGTAGCGGCTCGTCGTGCAGATATTCCGGCAGGTAGTGGACGGGCGCTTTGATCTCGTCATGCACGGGGTGCCGTTTTGCGTCGGTGGGGCGCCTGAGCGCAACGAGAATCAAATCGAACCCTGCGCGTTCCAGACCGAGCAGTTCCTGCGCGATAAAAGTTTCCGACAGCCGCGGATAGCCCTTCAGGACCACGACGATCTTGCGACGTTGCAAGTCAGTTGGTTCCTTCAACGACCGAAAGGTGATGGCCGGCCCGCCGGTCGAGCAATAACGCGACAATCTCGGAAATGTGAGGCAGTCCTTCCAGCGTCAGATGCGGGTTACTCTGTGAGGGGCGGGACCGGTCTGGCAGAGCCACTAGTGCATCGGCGAATCGCTGGGAGTCCTTGGCTTCATCCGGCAGAAGCAGCTCGATCAGCCCGAGTTCCGCTGCGCGCCGAGCGCGAATCAGTTGTTCCTGGCGGGGCTCAATCCGCGGCACGATCAGCGCCGGCTTGTCGAAAGATAATATCTCGCAATAGGTGTTGTAACCACCCATGGCAACTACCGCCTTGGCGCCTGCAATCAGGTCTTCCATACGGTTGTCGAACTCGATCATCTTGATGTAGGGGATCTTGGACCCCTTCTTGAGCAGCTTGTTGCGCTTGCGTGCCGGCATGTAGGGCCCAAGTACAATCAGGGCCCTGTGTTGCAGTTGAGGATCCTGCTGATAGGCATCGAAGACGTCGTGAATCAATTCGGCACCATCGCCGCCGCCACCGGTGGTAACCAGGATATAGTCGCCGTCGGGCCGGTGGCCGGGCAACTCGTTCCGCTGCAGGCTCCGTTGCAGGAAACCAACGAAACTCATCTTTGCCCTGACAGCCGGCGGCACATCCAGGCCGGTCAGCGGATCGTAGAAATCGGGCGGGCCGTAGACCCAGACCTTGTCGTAGAACAGGCCTATCTTGCGCATCACATCCCTGCGCGCCCACTCTGCCTCGAGAAGGTGCGGCGCATCCATCACCTCGCGCAGGCCAAGCACCAGCGTGGTGCCGCGCGTCTTGAGGTAGGACAGAGTATCCTCTATCTCACCGCGCAGGCCGAGCGGTTCCTTGTCGACGATGAAGATATCCGGCCGGAAGGTCTCGGCTGTGTGGCGGATGATCGACTGGCGCAGCCTCAGCGTCTCATGCAGATCGATATCCTTTTCCAGCGAGGTGTATTCGCCGTTGCGCAATTTGATGACGCTGGGGATCTTCACGAAGTCGACACGGGCACGGTAGTCGAAGGCGCCAGCGATGGTCGCACCCGAAATGATAAGTACCTGAAGTCCCCGGAATTCCTCGACCAGCGAATGCGCGATAGTCCGGCAGCGCTGCAGGTGGCCGAGCCCGAACGTGTCGTGGCTGTACATGAGAATTCGAGCGTTTTCTGCGTGCTGGGTCATTGGTGAACGTCTCTTAGAATTCTCGCCTTGAGGACCGTGAGCGACGGGCCGGCTTCGAAACCATCGTGGCTTTGAAATAGGAGGCCGCCATTTTCAATCTGTATTACTTCCGTGGGATGCCGGTCAGACAGGCCTTCCGATTGTCTGGGTCCGAAACTTGGATTGGCGAATATCGCCTTGCGAGAGCGGGCCGAGACCCCTGTTGTCGTTTTGAGAGGGATCGAAGGGGAATGTGGTATCCAAAAGATCGGCAGAAATCATCCCTCTTGATTCCAAAAAGTTCCGGTGTCTGCGAATTCCGTCGGTTCGGAGCGGTGAAGGCGAATTCCGCTCTGCTGCCCATGTGGCCAATTGATTGGTCGCCACGCGCCCCCGGCCCATATTTGTTGTGGAACGCACTTCGCGCGCCATTACCCTCGGTCTTGGGGGACCAAAGGTGCTGCCCATCAATCTGTTGACGGGCGGTTTGATTGTGATCCACCGACCAGAACTGAGCCATTTGTCGCCAAGCTAGCCGGAATTCCAGCAAGAATCGAGTGGATGCTAGCGCTTACAACGCACCGCCCGCAGGTGTGCGTGTGCAAGACCGTTTGCCCGTCGATCGCGATGGCCTCTAGTTATCTCGCAAGGTTCGACCATGACCAACCGAATTTACCACGCCGCCGAGAAGGCTCGCGAGCCTTTGGAGGCCATTCATTGGCCGCGTGGTCCGTTATTGCTCACATTGCGGCAATGCCAATCCGGATCGCATAACCAAGCTTCACCGCAGGTCTACTCGCCCGGCTTCCAGAAGTGCAACACATGGCGCCTGCCATTCTCTGGCCTTCGCAGCTCTACGCGTCGTCCAAGAAAGGCATCTCCGAGCACCAACCGCGCCGTATGCTCGGCGTCACCAACAAAATCGCTTGGTTCATGGTTCACGGCATTCGAGAAGCGATGGCGGGAGACATTAAGTCTTCTGGGCCGCTTGGTGGCGAAGGCAAGATCGTAGGCCGACGAAACCTGGCATCGGGCGCGTGGACCGCGATTACCTTCACCTCAGCGCAAGGGCCAGGCGCGATTGAAGCGCAAGATGAAGCCGAAGCGCGCCGTTATCGGTCTGGTCGAGCGTGGCGGCAAGTCCGCATGGTTCACGGCAAGCCACCAAGGCCGCTGTGCGCGATATCCTGGTGCGCAATGCGACTGCACATCGACGCTCTACACCTGACCGGCGAGAGGGATTGCCAGTTCTGTCTTCCGTGGTTCGAATCCAAACGGCGGTGATTTTCCCGAATCACCGGCGTTGATGCACACAAACCACAGGGAAGGACGGGCTAAGGCGCATGAGAACGACCACCAAATTAAACCTACCGGCCAGTCCCTCAAGTCGTCCTGTGGCCGGTCGTCGCCATGGCGCCGTGCAGCTCAAGCGCGATCGCGTCATATATTTCCTGGCGAGCCTGGGCTATCAGCGCGGCGCGTATCTCAACGTAGAAGTCGTAATCCACAAGGCCGCCAGGCGGCGCAACAGCCGAAACCGTTGGAATAGCCTTATAGCCGAGTTCCTCGACGCGATTGACGATACCGCCAAAGGTCGTTCCGGATTGCCTTGCATGCGCAATCACATCTTTCCTTCGCCTGATTTCGAAGCGGTCACGCCAAGTAATCTGCGGAGTGAAACTGTGCGAACATGAAAGCACGCCCGACCAGTATCCGTCTTTCGGTCAACTCTATCTCCCAAGAATGATGTTTGGCGCCCAGGCCGCGCTATCGCCCAATGTTGAACTGCTCGGGCGCGCTGCTTCCTCGGCGCAAACCCTCACGCAAGGCGACCTTGGCCACTGCGCTGCCGCGCGACCTCGATCGTGCTCATCAGGACCAGCGAGACCAGCGTAAGCACGGTCGAGACTGCCGCGATGACGAGCGTGAGATTGAAATTGGTGCCCAGAGGCGGAATCCAAGTGAAGGAAATCCGGCTGCGTTTTCTTATGGTTAGGACTCACATAGCAACCGTGCCAACCAACAGAAGTACCAACAAAATATTTGTGTGGATTAGTTCCGTTCCCAAATTCTCTGTTTGCTCGACGCCGGCATACCCGCACCTTATCTTATAAGCCGATAGCCGTTGCTACTCGGGTGGCCATGTTAGTGCCCTCGATGACCCGCCGTGATGTGGGTTCGAGTCGGTAGAGCGCTACATCGCATTATCCACTATCAAAGAGGCGTTCTTCTGCTATCGGAGCATGCAGCTTAGTCCAAAACTTTCCAATTTGGGGACAGAGCAGGCCTTGCCCTCCGAAGGCAGAGGTCACAGGTTCGAATCCTGTCGGGTGCGCCACTTTTATACTGCAAAAACATGTAGTTAACAAGGCCATTTCTTGAGGGGAAGAGGTCGGGAAAGACGTCGCGGAAGCACCACGGAAGCAGTCGGCAGGATATTCGGATTAGCTATAGGCCAGACGCTGTCCAGTCGGGCGCCCGTTTCCCGTCAAAATACCGATTGCGGCAATAGCTACGTTTATGGCCGTGACGATGCTTTTGGATAACGGCCAGTTTCAACATGCCCACGTTAGCGAACTTGCCGCCCGTCAGCCTTGGCCCGTCTAGCGAGATTTATAAAGTGGTTGCGTTCTGCAGAGCATCCTCGTCCGCAAGCGCCCTGACAAGTGTACAAGCATCCTGCCAATAGCGCCCTGCATCCGCGCGTGTCGAAGCGCGGTCCGGCCGATAAGGAGGTAATTCGCCCACAACGGCTTTGAGGTCGCGTAGCACCGAAGCAATATGAGGCCACGGGAAGTCGGTAGGGTCACCGATATCTCGATCTGCGCCGGCGATCATCTCCAACTTAGCCACAATTCCGGCGAGTGACTTGGCGGGGAGTGCGGGTATCGTGTCTTGAATCTTGAGCGCCTCAGTCATTGCAAGAACTTCGGCTTCACAAGCTATGGCGTGCTGAGAGCCCGGTCCGAACGCGGTGACTGTCAATCCTCGGGTCACGGACGCGCCAGCAGTCAATACCTGAATTCCGGTATCGACCATCATTCTCGTTTCCAACCGCTGCTGCACCCGGCATAGCACCAACGAGACATATCGAGCCTGTTGCCACTCGCCCCACAGGGCCAAAACGGGATCGAGAGACCTGCCGATATCAACTGGAACCTTAGGTGCGTCATTCATTTGGCATGACCACTATGCTGACGAGAGGGGTTCCTTTCATAGCATACATAATTACGAATAGGAACTATCGTTCCTGGAATGATCGTTCCATTCTCGAGTTAGCTCTTTGGATGGACCTCAAGGAAATTTTAGCTGTCAATTTGCGGCAAGCCAGAAACAGGCGGCACCTGACGCAAGAGGAATTGGCAGAGCGGTCGGGTTTGAGTGCCCGCTACATCGGAGCGATCGAACGCGCTGATGTTTCGGCCAGTGTCACGGTTATCGGACGCATTGCCAAAGCGCTTGGGATGGAGCCCGAGGCCCTCGTCCGTAAAAAGGGCGATCGTGTAGATTAGTTGCTCGCACGAATGAACAGCTGGATGGCGAGTGGCTGCTTCGCGCCCGCTACTGGCCGTTCTCGGAAAGCAGTTCGATGAAGTGATTGTCTTCGAGGGGTGGCCAAGACACATCGGCAAAAAAAGATCGTCGCAAATCCTGATCGCATAGTTCGTTCAAACGAACGTACTGACGATATGGGCCAAGCCCGACAAAATTTCCGAGTAAGCGTTACTCGTGCGAAAGTGAGAACGACGATCCTGACACCAAGGATTGATCCTTGTGTGCTCTTGCTGGCCGCGAATGACGGCTGACCTCAATCGAAACGGATAGACGACATGTTGTACGCATGGATCGACGGCACGAAACGTCCGCCCTTGCGGAAGGGTGAGCGTACGACATGCCTCTCCAGAACATTCCCCATTGGCGGCATTTGGTTGCTGATTGTGACCCTTGGAGCGAGCCCGAAGGCCCTTGGCATTTGTGGTGGAAATCGCAGTTCGACATTACTGAATGTGAGATCGGACTCGTGGACCCTGTAACAGGCGAGCGTCATCGCGCTGATGTCTTTTGCGGGTCCGGCCCGCGCCCTACTGTGCTTGAATTGCAGCATTCGTCGATTTCTGACGACGAGAGGGCAGCTCGCGAAGCGTTCTACGCTCAAGGACGCCGAATGTTCTGGCTACTCGATATGCACGACGAAAAGACTTTCCGCGCATATAGCTTCGGGTTCTCTTTGGATTTTGAAAAGCGTCCCATCATGGTTGGATCGACACAGTTCCACATCATGAGGTGGTCAGGTCGTGGTTCGCAATTCATCGAAAAATGGAAACGGTCGAAGGTCCATGTGTTTCTACATTTCCAGCGATCGATATATTACCTCGCAACCGCGACCGCAGCGTGTGGCGAGCTTGCTGGATCGCTCAAAAAAGGCGAGTTCGCGCTGAGCCCCCTTTCGGAGGTGGACTTCGTCAAGGCGGTGAAGAGCTGAGCCCCAAGTCTTCGTTTCTCGCGAGGGAATAATGAGCGCCGTGCACAAAAAAGGCAGCCTAAGGAGCGTCAGCACTTGCGCGGGCCGAAGGGCCGGGACGCGGGACTGACTGCAACGACGAGATCGGTTAAAAGGGGCAGCCGCAGGAGTGTCAGCATAGCGCCGCCGAAGGCGGAACACGGGACCGACGGCCCCCGACGAGGAGTGCCGCGTTCCCGCTAGGGATCGTCACCCCCCTGGGCCGAAACGCACCTTTGCGGTCCGGTGGCCGCCAGCCATAGAGCCCGTCCGGCATAGCCGAGAGCGCATGAGAACTCTTCTTTTGGGTACTTATGGGTCATTTATTGGGTAAAGCCATTTCTTGATCTTTTGGGTATTGTTGGGTATATTTTTGGGTATGACTCTGAAGATCAATTCCCTGCAAATTACCCCCGAAATCCTCTCTCTCGTCTCGGAGATCGATGAGTTCAAAGGGGCTTGGCGGGCACTTGGCACTCTCGCGCCAGAGCGTCTTTCGGCTTTGCGCCGGGTTGCGACCATCGAGAGCATTGGCTCTTCTACCCGTATCGAAGGCAGCAAGCTAACGGACGCCGAAGTCGAGCGGCTGCTTGCCAATCTCGACATCAAGTCCTTCGAATCCCGCGATGAACAGGAAGTCGCCGGATACGCGCAGGTGATGGAAACGATCTTCGCGCATTTCGATGCGATTGATCTGACCGAAAACCACGTCACGCAGCTACACCGTGACCTGCTGGCGTTCAGCAACAAGGATGAGCGTCATCGCGGCGCATACAAGACGCTCGCCAACAATGTCAGTGCGTTCGATGCCGATGGAAAAGAAATTGGCGTCATCTTCGAAACCGCAACGCCCTTCGATACGCCAAAGCGGATGAAGGAACTTATCGAGTGGACGCGCGGGACGCTCAACGAGCAAAGCCTCCATCCCTTGCTCGTCGTGGCAATCTTCACGGTAGTGTTTTTGGAGATCCACCCGTTCCAGGACGGCAATGGCCGGCTGTCGCGCGTTCTGACAACGCTTCTGCTGGTGCGCAGCGGCTATGCGTATGTGCCTTACTCTTCGCTCGAAAGCGTGATTGAGAACAGCAAAGAAGGCTACTATCTGGCGCTGCGCCAGACCCAGAAAACGATCCGCAGTCAGAAGCCCAATTGGCAGCCGTGGGCTGTGTATTTCCTACGCGCTCTGCAGCAGCAAAAGAGGCAACTGGAGAAGAAAATCGAGCGCGAACGTCTCGTTCTCGGAACGCTGCCCGAACTCTCGCTTCAAATCGTTGAAGCCATCAAAGAGCGCGGGCGCATAACCATCGGAGAGATCGTCAATCTGACAGGCGCAAACCGTAACACCGTCAAAAAACATCTGGCGATGTTGGTTGATGCAAAGCATCTGACCCAGCATGGAGCGGGCAAGGGAACGTGGTATAGCAGACGTTAACAACAAGACCAATTTATGTAATTTAACCCAAGAAACGCATCATGATTATTTCCCTTGAAGGCCACATTGACGATTTAAAGGCCGCCCTTTCCGAACTTAAGCCCACGAGCGAAAAAGGGTTCGAGGGGCTGATCGCCGCCACCCTCAATGCGGTTACAGGTATTCCGTTCCGGCTTGCCAGCAGCGGTTATCAGCGCGGGGTCGACGGCAAGTCCGCCTTTGAAGGCGCGGTCGCATTCGAGGGGAAGCTCTATACTGACGACCTGCCGCGAAAGGACGTTCTTTCGAAAATCCCCGACTTCGTACGCCACAACGACCACGCCGATCTCGTTTGGGTTCTGGGCGCGACCTGCACGGTCCCAAGCCAACTCGCAGATGATCTGCGTGCCGACGGTGCCAAAGAAGGCATCAGCGTGCTGATTCTCGATTGGGTTCCTCCCGATTTTCCACGCCTCGCTGTGGCGCTCGCGATGGGCGGCGGCAAAGTCGACGATTTTTTGAAAACTAATCTCAAATCTGATGATGCTCGAAAGAAGGCATCTGCTGCGCTGGCTGCAATTCGCACCGATGCTCAGTACCCGCGCCACGAAGAGGCGGTTCGCAGAAATCTGGATGCGCAGGGAATGGCCACGGCGATGGCGGAAAAAGCCAATGCCGGATGGTTCAGAGAAACACTATCGAACAAGGCTGTGGCACGCAGCGAACTCGGCCAGCCGCTCGCACCCAATGATACAGCCGTCACAGTTTTGAGCCGCGACGATCTTGTCAATGTCCTCAGCCCATATTTTGCAGGAAGTCCAGGTGATGAGGTTATCTGCGTGCACGGCGAGGAGGGCTGCGGCAAATCATGGATCGTGATCCAGTCATGGCTGGCACAACCTGACAAACCCCTTCTGGTATTCGCGGCACCGGATGATTTTTCGGAAGCGCCCACACAAGACGACATAGAAGCGCTTCTGATCGCAAAGCTCGTCAACCAGTCAGGCGATGCAGGTAACGAGAGCGCAATTCGCTGGCGCCGCCGCCTTAAGGCTTGGAAGGTCGACAACAAACCGTCACGGCCGCGTCTGATTCTTGTCATTGACGGAATCAATCAGCGCCCGGGCCGAGCATGGGGGCGGATCATCAGCAATGTCGCTACCTATGTGAATCAGCGCGGCGGACGCGTCATATTCACGGCCCGTACGCACTACTTCGACACGCGCGTCAAGAAGGCTCTGACCGTTCCGGCTAAGGCGGTGACGGTCTCCAAATGGAGCGCGGCTGAACGGGACCAGATACTCAAACGGCACAATGTCCCGCTGAACAAGTTGAACCCATCTGTTGCAGAGTTCCTACGGAATCCACGCCTTCTTTCGATTGCGCTTGAAGTTTTTGGCGATGATGTCGCTGCCTTTGAGGAACTCAGCGTCGATCGCCTGCTGTTCGAGCACATTGTGGCAGGCATCAAAGAGGACTTTGGCGAACACTCTGTCGATTTCATCTCGCATCTGCGGGGGCAAGCGAAGAAGCTATTGGAACGAGCTACCGCCCAGGTAAGAGACGATCTTCGTATCTTCGACTCAGAAGTTCCAGCCGTTGCCGAAGGCCGCTTCTATCGCGCTGTCCCCGGAGAGCCCAAAAAATATGAACTTAGAGATGAAGGGCTGACATTGGCTCTTGGGCTATCCATTCTCGAAAATCTGCGCAAAGCCGAGCGCAATGATCGCAGCTTGGACGATGCTTTAAAAGAGGTTCTTGAGCCGATTGAAGCGTTGGACAAAACGGCCAACGCCGTCATAGCGGCAATCACGGTATGTGCGGCCGACGACGATGAGTATTCCCCGACGATTGCGCGCGTTCTCATCAAGGGATTTTCCGAGCTTCAGAACCCTCCGTCAGATGCTCTATCTGCGCTAGTTAGCTTTGCCAGGGCGAGACCGCTGGCGCTTGCCGAGACGGCACGCGATCTCGGGTTGCAAGGCGGGCATCAGCCTAACTTTGACTGGATACAGGCCGCGCTTGTTGAAGCCGCGAAATCAAGCGCCGTCTGGGACTCTGTGGCACAGGAAGTTCGGAAATGGCTGCGCGCTTACTCGCTGGCACCGGAACGGCAAATGCACCATCACCCACGTCACGATCCCGAAGACAAAGTCGCGCAGGAGCGTGCAAAACGGCAAGCGGAAATCGATCACAATCTTGCCGTCCTCTCCCCCGCCGAAATGTCTCATCGAGACCGGCTCTCAGCAACGGAGGGCGACCTGGATGCGCTATCGCGCCTCGCATTGCTTCTGCTGGCTGGTAAGGAACTTGACACTTTCGCGGATGCGCTTGTTGACTGGAGTTTTGCAAACGCGCTCAACGGCTCCACTCAGACACCAACGAAGGACTTCCTCGCCCTCATCGGTATGAACCGCCGGGACTGGTCGAATACGCGCAACGCATTGCTGCAAGCGTGTGACGATCTAACTGCCGATACCGTATCGAAAATAGGCAAATGGGCACGGCTCAGAATCTTGCGCGCAACGGGGGAGCCGGAAGATGACCGAACGGCAAGCACTCTCTATGAGGAGCTGACCAAAGATCGGCAGCTTCTACTGGGCAGGCGCGATGCGAGGGAAAAGATCGAACCCTGCGATCCGTTGGCAACAGACGCGGATGGCCTAAGCGAGACTATCCAGCGCTATCAGAGTCTCGATGCAAGCGTCATCAGGCAGGGCCGGGGGCAAACGCCGCAGGATCACGTTTTTGTCGACGAGCGGCCGGTCGTTGTCCGTTTTGCTCTGGACATAGGCGCCGCGAAGCATCGCGAGTTTGCGGAGGATGTCGCGAAGCGATCGGGCATGTCGCTTCAGCAAGGACTGCTGGAGTTGCGCGAACACGGCGCACTCATCACAGAAGAACTGGCGCGCGCGCTGATAGAAAAGTGGAAAAGTGCACATGCCGCCGACGATGCTCAAGGATTGCCTGCGGGTGAGGGCATCGTGCTGCAATATGAACTGCTCATCGCTTTCCCATTCCTCAACGCCGCGGAGCAGATCGAAGTTCTGCTTGCAACGACAGAGGACGAGCCGCTTCTGCTCGAGCTTATCAATGAGACCAAGACGCCGGATGCGCAGACGCTTGACGATTTCGTGGAAGACGCTTTGTCCTCCGGCGCGGAATACAAGCAGCATCTCCTGCTTGAGATTGCGGCTGCGACTGGTGCGGTGCTCTCAAACAAGACGTGCGCCTTCGCCAGCGCATTAATTTCCTCGAAGGTGGAACAGCTTCGTATCAGCGCTCTTGGCATGGCGGCCCGTTCCGGAAATCCGGACCTTTTAAAAGCGGTCGTTGAGAGCGGCTGGGAAAGCAGCCCTTGGGAGGGCAAAGAGAGTTTCGAAAGCTGGTACGGCTCCTTTGCATTACTGGAAGCCGCGCATGTGGGTTTGGTAGATGGAAGCGCGGTTCTCGACCGAATCTCACCGCGCCTATACGGGCGCGCAGCGTCGATGCTTAAGGGGTCGGCTGTGCAGGAAATTGCCCGCCGCATTGATGCTTCGATCCGCTTTGCCTCCGGCCTGCCAGATGCATTGATCGCCCCCGAAATCGAACTGGAGGTGGAGGATGCTACTTCCGACGAGCCGGTACGCTTTTCCGTTTCGGAACGAGAAGCGCCCCCGGCATCTCCAAAGGACTTTTTCAGGCATCTTTCGGAAAGCAACGACGAATTCCGCGAACGGCAAAACCGCAATTACGATGCGTTCGTCGCTTTTAGAGAAGAGCTGACAACGGCAAAGGCGTACATCATTCTCGACAACCTAACGCAAGAGGAGTTTGCAGCGATCGCCGCTGCGGATCCCATAGTTGCGGCCCGATGGTATGACCTTTTTATGGAGCTTAACGACGCTAAGCTTCCTGCCGTACACAATCTGATTCTGCTTCTTGCTGGCGCGATTGCAGATACCGACCCCGAGAAGAGTGCGGCGCTGTTTGAACGGACGGCCTACAGCCGCCCGTTGGTACGCTTCACCTTCGGCAGGAGCGGCGTTGATCTTGGATCGATGAGCGTCTGGAGGGGGGGAAGCTCGCCGGCGCTCGACGCACTGCGCAGAAAGCGGCTTGACGGCGCCGCAACGGATCAGGCCATAGCGGTGGAGGTATTCTCCGCGTTGCAATGCGGTCAGGCATCCTTTCTTAAAATCTATGTCGATGAGCAACTCGTGCGACCCGAGCCAGCCGAAATTGCGCGCGGTCTTATGGTAGCGGGCTTCTGCGATGAGAGTCCCCGCCAGGATCGGATATTTGAGAAATACGAAAGTTCAGCGGGTCTGCCTGGCAAAGCACACGCTGCGGCGATCGCTGCCTATCGGTCTAATGTATGGGCGCGTCACTGGTTCAAGATCATGTGCGAAACCGAGGAACCCGTCGTGTTCTGGCAAGCCAGCGTTCTCTTTGCGCAATGCGTCGATGGGCGATTTTCCGTTTGGAGTGACGACTTTACGCAGACTGGCGAACCGATCGCGGCTTTCCACACGAGCCTCAACAACGCGCTGAAAAGGCGGCATGAGAAGGTTGGAAAGGAGCGTGCAAAACAACTCTTTGGACAGGAGGCTCCGACCCCAGTTTTTGTTCAGCAATCTTTATAACGAAATATGGTGGTGATGATTAAAGAAACAGAAATCAAATACGAAATGAAATCTATCGACATCACTCCTTTTGCGGAGATTGCGGGCGATGATCTGGTTTCATTCATTTTCGAGAATGCGCCCCGAAAGGTCACGACCCGCGTAGCGAAAGCGCTTGAACACTATACACGCGCAGCAAAGCTCATTGATTTCGATGAAGAGATGGGAGCAATCCGTCTTATCGCGGCGGAAGAGGAATTGGTTGTCGCCATCTTCGAATGGCTGAAACTCAATGAGGATCGGTTCCCCGAACACAAGGACTTTGTTCGCAAGTTCAAGAACCATGTGGTGAAACTGGCATTCTACCCCACCCTTGCCCAGTTTCGGTTCATTCTAAGCGACGTGCTTACGCAGGGTTTTACGATGGAGGGGTTGGAGAAATTTATCAATTGGACTGCCAAACCCGTTATCAATGGAAAGAAAATAAAACTGGCAATCTTGGATCACGACGGCAAAGAGATAATTCGGCATAACCCTCTAGCAATTGCGATCTCACGAGATGACATTCCCGGCGAAGAGATTGTTGATTCCTTGCTGAAGGAGTTTATCGGCCTGATTGAAAGGCAACAGAAGAAAACACTGAAGGCGTTTCTTCTAGAGCGCGCCGACTTCCGTAACAAGCTGCTATACGCGAGCGATGCCGGATCGCTGGAGATGGGAGACCGATTGGCTGATCTCATGGACGGCTTCAAGCAGACCTACCACGATCTCTTATGGACGCTCGCCGTGCTTGTCGGCGCCGAGCCTGCCGTCCAGCATTGGGGCCTTGTTAGCCAGTTCATCGGCCTCTATCGCCGCGCTCTTATAGAGGCGGGAATTCTTCGCGCTGATAACACGGCGGCTGAAGTGGAACAAAGCAATGGATGAAAACCCGAACAAGCCGTACGCGCAGGGATACATTATCGACCCCAACAATTTGCCGGATTTGTATCCCACACACCTGCACTCTGCTGAGTTTTGGGAGGCTTTGGGCCGAACAGTGGCGACATTCGGCTTTTTGGAGGAAGTTCTCGGGAAAGCGATTTTCGCTTTCACGGCAACCCGCGACATCCCCGAGGAGAAGATTGATGAAGAGTTCGCAAGATGGTTGCCGACATTGCGAAAGGCGTTGAGCGATCCGCTGGGAGGACTCATTCGTGCATACGAATCGTCGGTTCGCGCTCATCAGCAGCATTCAATCGAGGAATTCGACGACCTTGTGGATGACCTGAAGAAGGCTGCGGAAATCCGCAATGTCTTCTGCCACGGATCATGGAGAAAGCCCGATACCCAAGGCCGAAGCAATCCGTTCTTCGTGGATAGGAAGGATCGGATTTTTAAGACGCCGATCGACATCGCATACCTGAAACAGGTTCAGCAACATGTCACCGAACTGACATGCGCGGTCGTGAACACAGTCACGCATATGGGCTGGCAATTTCCAGGTTCGGCAGGTCCTGGGAATCCTATCTTCGAAAAGTAGCCAAAAGCTTTGTGGTGTGCGCAGACATCGATGGGAGCTTAGAAAGAAATCGTGGGCCAGTGAGAACACCACAGGCTGAGGAGAGCGCATCTTCCCGTGCCGAAGCCTCAGTGGAACGCCGGTCGTGGGAGCGAAAGTCCTCGTCAGGGTTCCAAGGGGCATGAAGGCCTTTGGTCGTTTTCATGTGCGAAACATGATGCGAGGTCCAGGGCGGCATACGTCCTCGGTTGCGTTCCAACGGCAATCACGTTGGTCTGGGTGGGGTCTTGGGGAGGGGCAGGAACGCCATTCCCTAAGCGCGATGAAACGGCGAACGTTTCAATGGCGTGATAAGGCTCAATGCCGAGAAAGCGCCACATGCTGGAGGGTTCACGGGAGGGCGCAGCACCTGCCTGACAACATTGCGGTACTACACGGCACATCTTGCGTCGCTCAATCTTACCAGTTTTGGGAAAATATGCCCCTCTGACACGGACCTCTGACGTTGCCGCAAGCAGCTCTTGGGATTAGTATTGAGTCGGGTTAGGCACCTGTGACCTGTCGCCGGGTCAAACGTCCCACGATGATAATTTCCTCAATCACAGACCGCATCTCAACCAGCGGGCTGCTGCGTAATCGGCGAACGGCAGTCCTGATGGAGGATGCTAGCTGTGTTTACCTTGAACCTATACCTGACCGCGACCGCCCTTGATACGCTCAAAGGCGAGCTTACCCGCACACTGCCGGCGGTGAAATCGTCCCATCGCTGCGAGGCGCTTGGCCGAAGTCTCGGCTTCTTCACCTACGCGGCGGCCCGAACCGCCGCTGGCCCGCTTCACCCGCCAACGGTGACGGTCAACGGCGAAGCCTTCACCGGATATCTGGCGGGCTATGGCTTCGATGTTTCGGGGCTGCCGCTTCTCCACGCGGCAGCCAAGGTGGCGCTTCAGGACGTTGCGCGAAGAACGCCGGCACTCACGATGTGGGGCTTTGGTATCGGACGGCCCCAACGCGAAGCTGATGGGAAGAGAGAGACCGGCGAGAATTTCAATAAGCGGTTCGTCAAAGCGCGCGACGATCTTACAAGCGATGGTGCGGTACGGCCCTTCTTGCTATCACTCGCATTGCTCAAGCGTGTGGCGGCGACCAAGACGATCCGGCGAGGCACGGGCAGTTACCGGTCGAAGCACATCGCCGAGAATTACGCCTGCACCTATCCGGGCGGAGAGCCCCTTGGCCCGAAATACGTGCCCAACGGGGTGTTCGTGGCGGCAGCTATCCATGCGGGGTTTAGCTACAAATCCTCCGTGGATGAACTTGGGTATGACGAACCCAATGCGCGCTTCAACATGTCCAAGCCAGTGCTGGACGCTCTCGATTGCGAGATCCGACCTGACGGCGGAGTTGCACAAGACAGGCAGCGGCGAGACGAGATGATCCGGGAGTACGGGCGCCGCCGCTACTATCGCATGTTGAGGGATGTAGCCTAGACCGCCTACCTCAAACCTTTCGTCGCCCCCAAGCTCTTCCAAAGGGCGGGGTTTGGGGCTGAAGGTCTTAAGCGACCGAACGAGACCTTCATGGGCAAGCGGAAAAAATGCGGCCAAATGCTATACCCTTGGACTCTATGGGCTTCGGTAAACTGGAAGATCGTCGCACGGTCCTAAAGTTGGTATTCGCAGATCGACTTCGTATCCACGAAATGAAGGGTTTAGAACGGCAAATCTGTCCTTACCATTCAAGGCTTTAGGTGCATTTTCAAGTGGTGGAAAAAGTGTGGCGCGCCGCGCCGGGTGATGATGAGAACTACGTCTACGCAATAGCCCTCCTTTAAGTCGGTTCAAATCCCGCTCCCTCCACCATACCATTTTTCGTCCCCCAATGATCAGCGATGTCAATGGCTTATAGCCGCTCCGCCAAAGCGCGGTCCCCCAGTCTGGTCCTCCAAGTTAGGCGCTAGGCGGAGTAACCGGTGATCTTGGCCTGCTGGGTATCGCGGCTTTCACCGTTCGAAGCCTCCTCGATTGTCGAGACGCGAACGTATCCGAAACCCTCATTTGCCACCCTTTCGTAACATCGCTGTAGTACGGCTACGGAGATGATCGCGCGCTGGCGCCGTCATCTTGAGTGTGCCGTGCAAGTTGATCTAGCGCGTCGTTAACTCGTGAGCGCAGTAGTCGGCGCGCGTCACGTAGGTCCATAGGCTTCGACGGCAGTTTCTGCTCATTTCTCCTGTCATGGTGCCGATAGAACCAGTTCGCTGTGCGACTGAAGCGATCCATTTCGGCTCTGCCTTTCCCCCTTGGGTTGAACCCAGCTTGTTCTAGACACTCCATCGCCTTGTAGAGGTCGAACCAGCCCGGCTCGCCGGCGCAGTAATTGAGCGCGTGTGTTAGGAAGTCGCTTCCCTTGGAAGCAGCGTAGCGGCGTTGGGCCGAAGTTGGCGCGGGGGTCGGCACGACGATGTTGCCGTCGTTGTCTCGAATGATGACCTGAAATTCAGCGGATCCGCGTCCTATGGAAAAATGCGCTGTTTCCGTGCGCAACATCATATGGCGGATCAGTCTACCGTCGCGCATTTCGGCGGCACCGTCAAGTTCAACCGAGGACCCCGCAAAGACAACCCCTCCAGCGACTCCATTCAAGGTTCGGACTATGCCGTCTCCAGCGTTCAGCGTGTCTTTGAGTGTCGTGAGACCGTCTAGCTCCTTCGATTTGAGGATGAGCAACTGGTCGCCCGACTCATGGGGCATCAGTTCGACGTAGGGGTCGAACGGCGGCTTGAACATCTTCAGCCATTCGCTCTGTCCTACTCGGTTGGCCTTCAGCACTAACCACATTGGACCGGCAAGCCTCCTCAAACGGTTCGACAGCGTCTTCCAATCTTTGCCCAGAATCTGCCGATCTCCGGTGTTCTTGACATAGCACCACGTATTGTGGCTGTCCGGCCAATTGGGTGGTAATCGCCTTGTCGGGCAGCGTCAGAACCTGAGAGCCGAAATCACAATAGGCCTGCACTATGTCGGGCACGTCGTGGGCGCCCAGGAGACACATCGCGGAACCCACTATCGAAGAAGCACTCTTCTGCTATCGCCGACGGTCTGCGTAGCCCGTAACGTCGCCGAAGATCGATCGGAATTAGGTGGTAGGGCCCCACGGGATCGATGGGCCAACTGCCCCTCGCCGTGCACCTGAGGGGCGCTGCTTGAACCACAAATCGTGCGCACATCGCACATAGATGCTATCAATGAAGATGCGCAGGGAGGGCGAACAATCGAATGGAGAATGAGGACAGGTCGCGAACCACATCTGATCGGCGAATCGCCTTGCTCATCGATGCGGACAATGTGTCCCACGGCAAGATCGCAGCGATACTGGCGGAACTTTCAAAATACGGCACGGCCAATATCCGCCGCGCCTATGGCGATTGGGCAAGCGCCAATCTCAGGAACTGGAAAGACAAGCTACACAATTTTGCAATTCGGCCCATTCAACAGTTCACCTATTCGGCCGGCAAAAACGCCACCGATATCGCGCTTGTGATCGATGCAATGGAGCTTCTGTACACGCAAAAGCTTGACGCTTTCTGTTTGGCTTCCAGCGACGCCGATTTCACGCCACTAGTGATGCAGTTGAAGGCCAATGGACACGAAGTCTACGGATTTGGGGAACGCAAAACGCCAACACCGTTCGTCAATGCCTGCACGACTTTCCTATATCTCGATAGCCTTGACGTTGCTGAGCAACCGACAACCCCTGTAGCCCCCGGCGAGAAACCAAAGACCAAAGCGGAATCAGCGGCCGTATCTAAAACGCCCGCCGAAAAGCCCGCCGACAAGCGAACGGGCAAGTCTCTATCGCAGGATACGACCCTCGTGACGATCCTACGTGGCGCTGTGGAGGCCACGGCGCAAGACGATGGATGGGCAGCTATGTCATCGGCAGGAAGCGCAGTGAAACGACAGGCGCCCATCGATCCACGAAACTATGGAGTGAAGAACTTTCCGGCACTCTTCGCGGCGACTGGCCTCTTCGACATAATGAAGATGGAGAATGGGCAGAGCTACGTCGCAGACAAGCGGAACAAGGACCGCTCACCACAGCCGAGCCGATAGGGCTCGGTTCCTGCTGCACCCGAAGGGCTCCACCGTGCCAAACTTGACCGTCACCGGTCTCAACGCGACGTCGGCTTCAGCCACATCGATGCCTTCGTCCATGCTGCGGGCAACCGTGATCACGGCCTCGAAGGTGATTTCTTCTTCAGTATACATTTCCTCCGAGCCTAGCGGCACGTAATCCTCATCGATCGCATCGCGGATCGAGAATGAGAACGACGCTTCGAAAGCCACGCGCGCGTCCTAGCGGAACATTACTTCGACGTTTTTGAACAGGCGGGCAAGTTAGCTCAACGGAAAGGTTTCGAGGCCTCCGCTTTTTCCGCCAGCTCTCCCAGGTATTGCCCTTGCCGCGGTCGAGTGGGTGACAGGTTTGTCCGCCAACCCGGACGCCATCGCTTAGGCTTGCCGAAAGAAAGAAAAAGCGCGCGAGCTCAAAACCAGAAAGGTGCAGCAACTTGGCGAGCTTGTGATCGCCACAGGCGCCGATCAACTGAGCACCGACGAACTGGCCGGCGCACTGGTTGCAATCTCCGAGACGAAAGACACCTCAAAGCGTGAGGCATGGGCCAAGCGTGGAGTGACGTTTTTCGAGAGCCGGTCCCGACGAACTGGTCCGGAATCTCAGCGCAACCTTCGCGGCGCTCCAGCGCAACCGGGCGGCTCGCAATCGCTGGCAAGCGGCTCTGGCTCGCAATGACATGCGCGCGTGGCAGGTCGAGCGACGTCAGCGTACCCGACATCTGATCGAACTCGGTGGCCTCGTCGTCAAGGCAGGGATCGTTGATCTGACCAACGACGATCGCGCCGCCATCTATGGCGCGCTGCTTTGGATCGCCGCCAAACTGCAGAGCCATGACGGCAAGCATGCACGGGACCTATGGGCCGCGAGGGGAAGGCAGGCGTTCGATGCGAAGCGGCATGAATAGCAAAAGGGCGAATGGACGTAGCGAGGGCTGGTGGCGGGCGGAGCAAAGCCCCGAACAGCGTAGCCCGCCCGCGTTGCGCCAGTGGTCGACGCTGCGTTTGAAGATGACGAATACCTTGATTTTGACCGTTAGCCGATCGGCAGCTTATCGACTATAATGGATAGGTTGTTGCCGTGCGCACGGCTTAGCCTGGAGCGGCATTCCATATCGAATACTACGCGGATTTACCGACGTCCGAGTTGCGCCCGCTACCACCTCGGGAATAGTTGATCTGAGGCGCGATGTTCCCCTTGCGCCGTTGACTGATCACGACACTTCGCGTCCATTGCTCGCGTGCTGCAAGCGAGGCTTCGAGTGGCTACCAAATATTCGGTTTTTATCAGTTCAACGTTCGAGGACCTGCGCGAGGAGCGTCGAGCAGTCCAGGACACGGTGATCGAGGCGGGCGACTTCCCGGTCCAGATGGAATCCTTTCCCGCATCGGACGATGCTGCTTTCGATCTCATAACCTCTCTCCTTGACCAGTGCGATTATTACGTTCTGATTATTGGTGGCCGATACGGAGCAATTGCGGATGATGGTCTCAGCTACACTCACAAGGAATATCGGTACGCCGTCGAGCGACAAATCCCCGTCCTCGTTATGCTTCACGGTCAGCGTGGGCAGATAACCTCCGACAAGACCGAGCTTACTGATACCGGTAAACGACTATTGGAGGCGTTCATCGAAGAAGTCTCGGCGACCAAGACACGAAAAACCTGGACGAGCGTGGGCGAACTGAGGGCCTCGGTCATGCATGCCTTGGTCAACGCCAAGCTGACTAAGCCACGCGTCGGTTGGGTGCGAGGCGACACCATCTCAAGCGTCGAGGTCCTGAGCGAGCTCAACGAGGTGCGTAAGGAGAACGAGAAGTTCCGCGAGGCCTTGGGCCAGCTCGAAGTCGAGATTCCAAGTGTGCAGTTGCCGTCGATCGACAGCGAGGTGGAGATCGAATTTCTCCCCAATCGGCCACGGCGATCCAGATTGCAAGGAGCGAGCGGCACGGTCGCCACTACATGGATGCCGCTGTTTCCTATCGTGCACCAGAACCTCAAATGGAGCGCCGACAATTTTGAGGGGCAGTACTGGATCGATGTACAGGATAGCTGCGTCACGATCGGTTCGGCCTTGGTCCAGGAGGTCTCCGACACCGACACCCAAAGCTACTTTAAGATCAGTCGAAACACCTTGGCCAGGTTGACGAGCTACTACATTGAGATCGGCCTGATGCACCCGGAGGGCGATCAACGCCCATTCCCGGAACTGGCGAACAAGATCGCCCGGAGGCATCAGTTCGCCAATGTCAAAGGGCCTCAATTCATCTTACGGCGTGGAACGACCGCGATCCATGAAGTCGATTCCGATCATCCTTCGGATGACATTCCGTTCTAGAGTCAAACCGGTGGCGGCCCATCGACGTTCGGTCGGTACGAGGCCCAATGCCAAGCGATCTTTCCACTGCGGCTCTCGCGCATGCTGCCGCGGCGCGGCCAGGACCTCCTCTGGTGCAAGATCAGATTCAGGCCAATCGCTCAGCCCTCTCAGTCATCCTCACTATTGAGATCGGCCAGTAGCGCATCGACGGTATCGAAACGCTTGGCCTCGCCCTTGGTCGCAGCACGCAGGGCGGCTTTGGTATTGCGGTTTGGCATCTTGATCTCAAATGGCAGTGCACCCTCCGCCGCGACCCGCACGAGCATTAACCGTATTGCGTCGGAAACGGTCAGCCCCATACCGGAAAGGACAGCTGCGGCCTCCCTCTTCAGGTTCGAATCGATCCGAGCGCGGACAACCTCGGCAGCAGGCATGGCAATACTCACATTCAATCTGGGCTACATTGTAGCTACAATATCTAAATGATATGTTGCCGGCGGCCGGTCAAGGCTTCCAATCCCCCTTCCGGACCATCCCGGGAGGACCGGAGCACCTGCAGAACACGTAGTACCGTATAACCATAAGCACTGACGGCATCCGAATAACTCATTGAAAACGCACCCTTTTTTTGACACCGCTTGAAACATATATTGCGTCTCAGTACAATTAGGTGTAAGGAAACCGGCGTTTCGCTAACTGAAGATACATGAATTGCGCAATATGTCCTCAACGAGGACACATCTAAGTATTTGATTTTCAACGAAAATTACCCCATATGTGTTGCAGCACAACGGTTCAACACAAGGAATACTAAAAATGCCCACGGCCCGAGAAGCCAGCGCAGTCGCAAAAAAGCAATTAGCCATTCGCGAGCTCCATTGGCCTGGGATGGGGATTTGGCTTTGGAACCGTAAGGCTCACAAAGGCTTTGCGACGATACCCAAGACCATGCCCCTCGTTCTGAAGATCATGGACGAGATGACCAAGGGAGCGCCGGTCTCGTCAACTTACCTGACACTCTGGTGCAACACGTGGGACAACAACTTCGTCGTGCTCAATAAGCCTGGCGACCTCGCATTGGCTTCCGGTTTCGGCGGCCAACGCGGAGAGCATACCTGGGCAACGCGGATGAAGAAGCTCCATGAGCTCGAATTTATCGACATTAAGCCAGGCCGTTCGGGGCCACTTGGCAATGCGATCATTTGGAACCCGCATTGGATCTTGCGCTACCACCATCATATCAAGACACCTGGCCTGATCGCGACGAGTTACAACGCGCTTGTTGAGACAGCCCTAGAAATCGGCGCAACAGACATGACGGATCCTTGGCAGCCGTTCTCGCCGAGAACGGCTGCTCCGCCACCGGTCGTGTCCGCGCCAGGTACGCCGAACCCGCAGGCGCAGGGTACTGGCCCGGAGACGAAGTGATGCGCGCGATCGAGCGGACCTCTAGGTTCAAGCGCGACTACAAGCGCGAGAAAAAAACCGATCCAGGTCTCGATGAGGAATTGCGCGCGTTGATCGAGTTGCTTGCCACCAACCGCCCTCTTCCCGAGCGGCTGCGCGACCATGGCTTATCGGGCGATTGGCTAGGCTTTCGGGACTGCCATGTGAGGCCTGATCTGGTGCTCGTCTATGCGAGGCGTGATACGAAGACGCTGATGCTGGTGCGCCTCGGCTCGCACAGCGAGTTGTTTGAATGATACGCGGGATGGCATTGTCATTCACGAGCCTCCAATTGATCGTCACGACATTTTAGTACCGGTAGACTCTACAGATGCCGTCAAGAATCTCCGCATCGCATCCTTACGCGCGCTGTGGTCGAGTGCATAATTTGCGCGCTCGAACTTAACCCCATCAAGCAAGGCCTGGATGTAGCTAGCGACTGTATCGCCTGCCATTACGAGCGCGGTGTCTACCGTGTGGATATAGCGGCTTGGCCTGCTGCCGGTTCCATGGACACCGAGTTAAGGTGTTGAAGATGGAACCGGAGTTTTCCCATGGAGAGAAGAAAGTTCAGCCGCGAGTTCAAGCTTGAGGCTGTGAGGCTGGTGAAGGAACGGGGTGTTGCGGTCGCGCAGGCGGCTCGGGATCTGGACCTGCACGAGAATGTGCTGCGCAAATGGATACGTGATCTGTCGGCCGATCCGCAGCATGCGTTTCCCGGCCACGGCCAAATGAAGCCGGAGCAGCTCGAGATCGACAAGCTGCGACGCGAAGTGGCGAAGCTCAAGGCGGAGCGCGACATCCTAAAAAACTGTCACGGGCCATGGCCCGCCTGTGCGCGGTAGAAACAGCCCATGCTATTCTCGGACCTCGGAGGGTAGCGGCCGTCAGCTTATTGGAGGCACAGTCCCCCGTTAAAAAACGTGGTCCATGGGTGCATGCGAACTTGAGAGTGGTGACGCCGTTCCTGCGGTGATCCCGATTAGGAAGATGAAGATTTAGCATAGCCCAGACCCTCCTGCCGACAATCGTATGGAGGATTTGCTATGCCCAAAAGGAAGACCGGTGACCGCCCGGAATTGAAGCCGGTCAATGCTGGTGCCGCTGGCATCGACATCGGATCAAAAATGCACATGGCAGCGGTCGACCCGGGCTGCACTGATACGCCAGTGCGAGCGTTTGGCACATTCACGCAAGACCTGCATGATCTGGCGGACTGGTTCAAAGCGTGCGGCGTGACCAGTGTCGCGATGGAATCCACCGGGGTCTATTGGATCCCGGCCTATGAGATTCTTGAGCAGCACGGGTTCGAGGTCATTCTGGTCAATGCGCGTTACGCCAAGAATGTGCCTGGGCGCAAAACAGATGTCAGCGATGCCGCGTGGCTCCGCCAGCTCCATTCCTACGGATTGTTACGCGGGAGTTTCCGTCCTGATGCCGAGATCGCAACTCTGCGCGCCTATCTGCGTCAGCGAGAGCGGCTAGTGGAATACGCAGCCGCCCATATCCAGCACATGCAGAAGGCCCTGATGGAGATGAATCTGCAACTTCACCACGTTGTCTCCGACATCACCGGCGCGACCGGTATGCGGATCATCCGGGCGATTGTAGCGGGCGAGCGCAATCCCGATGTATTGGCGACCTACCGCGATGTGCGCTGCCATTCCTCTATCGAGACGATCCGCGCTGCCCTGGTGGGCAACGACCGGGACGAACATGTCTTCGCCCTGACCCAGTCGCTGGAGCTTTACGACACCTATCAGGCCAAGATGCTCGACTGCGATCGCAAGCTGGAATCCTTGATAGCGGCGCTGACTGACAAAGGGACCAAGCCGGTCGGCAAGCTCTCCAGGCCGCGGGTGAAGACCAAGCAGGTCAATACACCATCGTTCGATGTGAGGACCGCTCTATACGGCGTGCTTGGCGTTGATCTGACCGAGATCCATGGATTGGGTCCGTCACTCGCGTTGAAGCTTATCGGCGAGTGCGGCACGGATCTGAGAGCTTGGCCGAGCGCCAAGCACTTTACCTCCTGGCTGTGTCTCGCGCCGGGGAACAAAATCTCCGGCGGCAAGGTGCTCTCTTCACGCACGCGGAGATCATCCAGCCGGGCAGCAGCGCTGTTGCGGTTGGCGGCCACGACTATCGGGCGGAGCGATACGGCGCTCGGAGCATTCTATCGTCGGCTGTCCTCTCGTGCGGGCAAGGCGACGGCCGTGACGGCGACCGCCCGCAAAATTGCGGTCCTGTTCTACAACACCCTCAGGCACGGCATGACCTACAGGGATCCGGGCGCCGATCACTATGAGGAACAATATCGCAGCCGTGTCCTCGCCAATCTGAAGCGGCGCGCCAAATCGCTGGGCTTCGTTTTGCAAGCTGTTCCATGCGACACTGAGGCGGCTGTTTCTTAGGAAGGCCGCAGCCTACTTCGCGAGGGAAGTGACATGAGGTTCGCTTTCATCGCGAAACACCGGAGCATCTGGCCGGTGGCATGGCTGTGCAGTGCACTGGATGTGTCCCGTTCCGGCTTCCATGCCTGGCTCAACCGAAACCCCAGCGCCCGGTCCCGGTATGACGAGGCTCTTCTTGTCGAGATAGACCGAAGCTTCAAGAGCAGCGACCGCACCTACGGCACACGCCGGGTCTGGCACGATGTCCTGGCGGAGGGGCTCTCTTGCGGCCTGCATCGCATCGAACGGCTGATGCGGGAGAACGGCCTGCGAGCCCGGCCACGCCGACGTGGCCTGCCGAAGGATGCTGGGGAGCGGCTGGTCGCGTCAGTATCGCAGAACATCCTCGACCGCGCCTTCGAGTCATCGGCGCCGAACCAGAAGTGGGTGGCCGACTTCACCTACATCTGGACCGCGCAAGGCTGGCTCTACGTTGCCGCAGTAGTCGACCTGTTCTCGCGCCGTGTCGTCGGCTGGTCGATGAAGGCCGAGATGACAGCCCAACTCGTCACCGACGCCCTCATCATGGCGATCTGGAGGAGAGGCAAGCCCGACAGTCTGCTGCACCATTCTGATCAGGGCAGCCAAGGCGGATTCAAACGGTCGTCGCAACAGGGTCGGTTTCTCTTTTCATGAGCCATTGGTCAAGCGCTTCAGCTGGCGTCTTCCAGCCGAGCGCTTTTCGAGGTCTCGCGTTGAGCGTCGCTGCGACGGCAGCGATCGTTGCGGCGCTATGCGCGCTCAGGTCCGTGCCTTTCGGAAAATACTGGCGCAGCAGCCCATTGGTGTTCTCGTTGGTGCCGCGCTGCCAAGGACTCTGGGGATCGCAGAAGTAGACCTGGATCCCTGAGTCGATTTTGAGGGCAGCGTGTTGGGCCATCTCGGCGCCCTGATCCCATGTCAACGAGCGACGAAGTTCCGTGGGCAGGGTTGCGATGGTGCGCGTGATGGCGTCACGGACAGCCTCCGCACCATGCCCGGCGAGGGCCGGTCCATTCCTGGAGCGTGGTGCTTCGCCGTGGCCGTCCAGTCGCGGTAGGTGCAGCAGCATCGTGAACCGTGTCGTGCGCTCCACGAGCGTACCGATCGCCGAACTGCCAAGCCCGAGGATAAGATCGCCTTCCCAATGTCCGGGGACTGCACGGTCATCCGCTTCAGCCGGGCGCTGACTGATCATGATCTCGGATGACACGAAGCCCTTGCCACGCAGGCCGACGCGCGCCCGTGGCGTCCGCAGGGCTCGCCCAGTCCGCAGGCATGCCGTCAACTCTCGCCGCAGCGCTCCTCGACCTTGGACGAAGAGGGCTTGATAGATGGCTTCGTGGCTGATCCGCATCGTCTCGTCATCCGGGAAATCTATCGCCAGACGCTGGGCGATCTGCTCTGGGCTCCATGCCTTGCCCCATCTTCTATCCTTTCGTTGCCCATGCCGGCGTCCGATCCAGGGGACCGTAGGACCAGGAGCGACTATTCCGTCAGGTGCCGCGACTGTTCCGGCAAGCCTTTCCTCGACATAGAGGCGCAGGGCCTGGTTCAGCGCAAGCTTGGCAATCTTCGGGCGCCGGCCTGATCGCTCGGCGTGCCATTGGGCAGTCGACGCACGATACTCCAGGCCACCGCTGCGCGTGGCAGCATTGCGGCGCAACTCGCGGGAAATCGTTGAGGCGGATCGACCAAGGCGGCGACCGATGTTGCGCATCGAAAGGCCCTGGACGCGAAGAATTGCGATCTCTTCACGTTCCGCGAAAGAGAGATACCGGCCGCAGGGCAGCTTGGCCGAAGATCTGAACATCGAGCGAGCAGTTCCAGCGGCTGATGGCCGACCATGGCATCACCTGCTCGATGAGCAGGTCCGGCAACGTCTGGGACAATGCGGCGATGGAGAGCTTCTTCTCGTCGCTCAAAACCGAGAGGACGGCCCGCAAGGTCTACAGGACGAGGGACGCAGCCAGGGCGGACGTGTTCGACTACATCGAGCGCTTCTACAATCCCAAGCGGCGCCACTCGACGCTGGGTTATCTCAGCCCAGTTGAGTTCGAGGAAATAGCGATGTTAGCTTAAGTGCCTGTCCACGGAACCGGCAGCAGGCCAGCTCGTGATCGTTCCGCGAGAATGTCCCACCAAGGCGGCTATCGTCGACTCGGTAAAACCGAGATCGTTCGCCACGCTCGCGAAGCTGTGGCGAAGCACATGCGGTGTAACGCTTTCAAGCGGTGTGTCCTTGAAGAGCTTTTCCCACAGCTTTGGAAAGCCCACTAATGGCTTCCCTTCCTCCGTACCGGGAAACACGTAAACAGCGTCATCGTCGGACAATAGTGGTTGGAGCAACTCTACCACGGGCAAGCCAATGGCCCGGGTCGATGCACCTTCCTTGGAATCTTCCAGCCTGATGCAACTGCGCTGAACATCGATCTCGCCCATTCTCAGATTGATGATCTCACCTCGTCGACATCCCGTCATAGCAAGGGTCCGCACCATTTTGGTAACCGTTGAAAACTGCGGATCGAAAGCGGCATCCGTGAGAATCTTGCCCAACGCTCGATACTCACGTTCGGTCAGACGACGGTCTCGAACACGATCTTTTGGTTTACGAAAGCCGTGAACAGGATTCTGTTCGATGATCCCTTCCCGGATGGCGTACGTGAAGATGCCGCCGAGAAGACCTACGCCGCGCGAGCCGGTGCCGATGCCTCCGCGAACGATCGCTCGCCCTCGCTTCTTCGTCTTGATGTCGGCTCGGGTCTTGCCGTTGGCAACGTCGCGCAGAAATTTGGCAATATCTGCCGACGTGATCTCAGTAACCCTCCGGCTCCCAAGGAGCGGGAGGATATGGCGTTTTATGCGGCTACAGTCGATCGCCATAGTCGATGGCTTCTTAGGGCGACCGCCTTTGCCTGGCACAAGCCCGGCTTCACAATCAGCCAAATATCGGGTGCAAAGTTCTTTGACGGTGATCGTTTTGGCATCGAGAAGTTTCGTCTCCGCAGGGTTGCCGCCTTGCGCGATCCGACCGATTAATATGCGCGCTTCCTTTCGAGCCGCTTCAGGAGCCCAGACGCCATGGGGGCCGATGGTGAATCGGCGGGTCCGACCTTTGGCTCGATACTGAACGAGATAGCTGCGCTTACCGGATGAAAACACGCGCAGCCCGAAAGCCAGGTAACTCGTCATCCCAAAGGAAGTAGTCCGACTTTTCCGGTCCCGCTTGATCCACGGTTCGTTTGTTCAGCTTAGCCATCGCACACCTCGGGGCTCTGTCGAAGTGATTCCGCGGAAGCACCACGGAAGCACCCGGACGGAAACTCCGGCCTGCGGTAGGCAGCCTAGCCGGCCATTCCCCTACGGCTGGATAGCGCCATAAAGGGAAGCCCGCTGCCTATTCGACAGCGGGCTTTTGCGGACCTGGTTAAGGAGCTGCGGCTGCGTCCACGGGGAAATAACCAATGGCGGGCAGAATTAGTTCCCTACAATTTTATCTACTCCATACCGGCTGGTAGCTACTGCCGATGATCCAATCCACCAAGCCAGCCTCGATCCGCTCGCATCCGGTGAATTCATGTACCAGGCTCGTAGCCAGTTCGCGCCATTGACACTCAGGCGCACCCGTTTCCAAAACCAGATCGTGGAAGACCTTGCGGATAACGTCGGCATCGAACGCTGAGACGGCAACAGGAGCCGGGTCGGCATCTTCCCAACCGTGCGCCGCGTCCTCGCGATGACGTTGACGAAGGCGATTCAGCAGTTCGCGTGACGCTTGGATAGCCTTCCGAGATTGATCCATGTCCCGGCGAAGTGCGGCTCTTCCTGCTATGTAATGATGTCGCAACCTGAAGCTGGTTTCAATGACCGACTGTGCGACCTCTAAATGTGATTGTGTCATCGCGGCCTCCCTTCCAGCGAAGAGAGTTTTTTAC
Organism: Mesorhizobium sp. LNHC229A00; assembly: GCF_000502415.1. Taxonomy (NCBI): domain Bacteria; kingdom Pseudomonadati; phylum Pseudomonadota; class Alphaproteobacteria; order Hyphomicrobiales; family Phyllobacteriaceae; genus Mesorhizobium; species Mesorhizobium sp. LNHC229A00. The sequence goes on along the minus strand of NZ_AYWQ01000003.1, from coordinate 73,625 downwards.
ACCCTTCGGGATGCCGTCTCAAAGGGAATCAACGTACAATTTTAACTAATGGGAGCGGGGCCGGCCTATCAGGACCATATTCCTATTTTCGATCTAGGTTTGTCAACGATATAATCGCCTTCCCACTGGACAACAGCTTTTAGGCACTTTTCGACCATCTGCTCAAAGCACCAGCGAGCATGCCCAAATGATATGCCGTCCAAAAGAGCCTTGATGCCCGCGTCTAGATCTACCGAGGCCTCGGCTACCAATCGGTTTGGTGATGTGTCAGCATTTCATCCTGGGCCATCATCACCCTCGCAAACTGGAGCAGCAGCCCGCCGCTCGATGGCGAATAGATTACGCGGAGCTTGCGCCCGTATCGCGCGTCAACCCAATCAAAAATGTGCGCCGTAAGGTGACCTGATGAGGTGGACGGCCTCCGCTCCCGGCATCGCAATGTGCCAAAGTGTGGCTGTCGAAAGTCACATGAGGGAGAGCCGTCCATGGAGAAGGTTAGCACCATCGGTCTGGATGTCGCCAAGCACGTGTTTCAGGTGCACGGCGTTGACGCGCAGGGCGCAGCGGTTGTCCGCCGGAAGTTCCGTCGCGAGGATGTAGTCGCATTCTTTACATCCTTGCCGGCGTGCTTGATCGGCATCGAAGCCTGCGCAACGAGCCATCACTGGGCTCGTGTCCTCACGGCTCTGGGGCATGAGGTTCGCCTGATGCCTGCGTCATACGTCAAGCCATACGTGAAGCGGCAGAAGAATGATGCTTCGGATGCCGAGGCAATCTGCGAGGCGGTCACGCGACCGACGATGCGCTTTGTTCCGACAAAGAGCGAGGAGCAGCAGAGCGTGTTGATGCTGCATCGCGTCCGCGAGCTTTTGATCCGGCAGCGGACAATGCTGGTGAACGCCTTGCGCGGCCACTTGGCGGAGTTGGGCATCATCACTCGTCAGGGTGCTACAGCATGCTCGTCGCGTTGGTTGAGGACGAGGGGCACGACCTCATTCCCCCGCTTGCCCGATCGGCCCTCTTTCTTTTGGTACAGCAATTGCGTGAGGTGCACGAGAAGGTCTGTGAGCTGGACCGACAGATTCACATCTGGCATCGTTCGCACGAGTTGAGCCGTCGCCTCGAAACGATCCCCGGCATCGGTCCGATCACCGCCAGCGCAATCGTTGCGACCGTGACAGATGCTTCCTTGTTCAAATCCGGCCGGCAACTCGCGGCTTGGCTTGGCCTGGTGCCGCGACAGAACTCATCCGGAGGAAAGGATCGGCTCGGGCGGATCAGCAAGCAAGGCGATCCCTACATCCGTCGCCTTCTTGTTGTGGGAGCCCATGCCGTGCTTCGCTTCCGTCGTAAGGGCAAAGCGGCACCCCACTCGCTGGGCTGCCGAGCTTCTGGCGAAAAAGCCGTACAACGTCGTTGCGGTGGCCTTGGCAAACAAGATGGCCCGGATCGTCTGGGCGCTGATGACTACGGGCAAGCGCTTCCCGGATTCACCGGCGTAGTGACGTAGTCGCAGAGGAAGCACAGAGATTGGTGAGTGCTGATGGTGTGATGACGGACGGTCGAACCGGGATCGGAAAAACCCGCTCAGTGGGTGCCGCTCAAAAAGCGCGTTGACCTGTCTGGGATCCGATCCGCGGACTTCATCAAGGCCAGCGGCATGAACAGGCCGCACTCAAAGGCCGAATACATGCCTGCACCCGACCAACCTGTCATCAATATCAGAAAGCCCTTGCCACGCGGAGGCCGTCCATACATGCCACTGAACTGTCATCCAGTGGCAATTAGAGCCTTGGCCGTTTTGTCCGATACCATTCTTTGGACCGCCGGAAGGTGGAGTTTTCCGGCTGTTTCACGATTGGCGGGCTGACGGCGCCATCGGGATTGATCAACGAGATCGGAACCTTGTGCCCGATTGCGCCATGGGGGCGCACCTCGTTGTAGTATCTGCGCCAATCCTCCAACTTTTCGGCCGCGTCGGCAAGCGTCAGGAACCAGTGGGCGTTCAAACATTCCGCCCTGAAGCGGCCGTTGAAGGCTTCGATGTAAGCGTTGTCCGTTGGCTTTCCCGGTCGCGAGAAGTCGAGCGTGACGCCCCTGGTGTAGGCCCACAGATCGAGGTCGCGGGAGACGAACTCCGAGCCTTGATCGACCCGGATCGTCTTTGGATAGCCGATCTTGGGCAGACCTGTTCCAGCATCCTGACCACATCCTCGGCGCGGTAACTGAAGCGTGGGTCGAGCACCGGCACGTAACGTGAGAAGGTATCTACGACCGTCAGGACCCGGATCTTCTTGCCCGTCGCGAGCTGGTCGTGAACGAAGTCCATCGCCCAGACGTCGTTGGGTTCGACGGCTGGCTGGCGATCGTCTCGCAGCTTCGCCTTCACCCGGCGCTTCGGCGTCTTGTTCCTCAGTTGAAGGCCCAAGTCCCTGTAAATGCGATAGGTCCGCTTCATGTTGATGTCCCAGCCCTCCCGCGTGAGCATCACGTGCACGCGCCGGTAGCCATAGCGAACCCGCGTCGCGCAGATGTCTTTGATCCGAGCTTCGAGGCCGGCCTGGTCACGGCGGCGGGACTTGTAGTGATAGGTCGAGGTGTCGAACTCCAGAACACGGCACGCTCGCCGGATCGACACGTTCCAATCAGCACAGGTATCGGCCACCAGCTCGCGTTTGCGACCAGGCCTCACAGTTTTCGGCGGATCACGTCCTGCAGCATCTCCTTGTCCAGCGACAGGTCGGCGACCAGCTTTCTGAGCTTGCCGTTCTCGTCCTCGAGCTGCTTCAGCCGCTTCATCTCCGTCGGCAGCAGCCCGTCATATTTCTTCTTCCAGTTGAAATAGGTCGCCTGGCTGATCCCGGCCCTCCGGCAGATCTCCGCCACAGGAAACCCATCCGCNAGGCCTCACAGTTTTCGGCGGATCACGTCCTGCAGCATCTCCTTGTCCAGCGACAGGTCGGCGACCAGCTTCCTGAGCTTGCCGTTCTCGTCCTCGAGCTGCTTCAGCCGCTTCATCTCTGTCGGCAGCAGCCCGTCATATTTCTTCTTCCAGTTGAAATAGGTCGCCTGGCTGATCCCGGCCCTCCGGCAGATCTCCGCCACAGGAAACCCATCCGCTCCCTGCTTCAGAATGAACGCCTTCTGCGCGTCCGAAAACTTCGATGCTTTCATCGCTTCCGCTCCTCTCCCAGCCGGGAAACTACAGCGGAAAACTCCAATTCTGAACGGTCCAGTTTCTGGGGATCAGATCAGATTACTTTCATTCCTCCTGGAATGCCCGACTGATTTGGTCCGACAGCGGCTTCACAAAATAGGAAAGCGCCGTACGCTCGCCCGTCTTGACCATCGCTTCGGCCGGCATGCCGGGCACGAGCGTCAGGTCCTTGAGCTTCGTCAGTTCCGCATGCGGAACCGATAAACGCACCAGGTAATACGAAATGCCGTTTTTTTCGTCCGTCGCCAGATCGGCTGCGATCCGGCTGACATATCCGTTCAATTCCGGCGTGGTTCTCAGATTGAAAGCTGACATCCGCAGCACGGCCTTGTGACCAAGCTGGATTTGGTCGATGTCCTTCGGGGTGATTCGTACTTCAAGCGCAAGATCGTCGCCTTCCGGCACGATTAGCATGATCGGATCGGCGGGCGTAATCACTCCGCCGACCGTATGAACTGCGAGTTGTTGAATGGTGCCTGACTGCGGCGCGACGATATCGATCCGTCGCAGTTCTTGTTCAGCCGCCACCTTGCGCTCACCATACTCCCCGACCTGCGCCTGAACCTCTCTGAGCTCCTGGCCGACTTCGGTCTTGAAATCCTGATCGATCTGCGGGATCTGCAGGCGCGTTTCGGCTATGCGGGCTGCTGTCTGTGCCTGATCCGCGATCTTCTCACCGCGTTCGCCACCGAAAGTGGCAACCTGGATCTTCAGGCTGTTCAACCGTTGGTCCGAGACAATGCCTTGGTCGCGCAGCCCACTCAGAACAGCAATTTCCTTTAGGAGAACCTCGATCCTTTTTTCACAGGCAATTTCCTGCGCCTCGAATCCTTCGATCTCGTGGCGATACTGAGTAATGTGTTCCGCCAGTTGCGCCTGCTTTCCGTTGCGGGATTGTCTGCGGAATTCGAACAGCAGCGTCTCGCTATGTATTGCCGAAGCTACGTCCGGAACATCTCTTCGGGCGAGCAGCCAGTCCGGGAAGGCGATCTCCGCGAGATCGTCACGCTCAGCATCGAGTCGTGCCTGGTAGGCGGCGAGCTCATCGAGCCGCTTGCTGACTATGGCGAGATTAGCGCGCGCCTGGGTGGCATCGAGCCGCATGAGGATGTCGCCGGCTTTGACTTTATCGCCTTCGCGCACCAGGATTTCTCCCACCACCCCGCCGGTCGGGTGCTGCACCTTCTTGACATAGGAATCGACGACAAAGTGTCCGGACGCGACAACCGCACCGGAGAGATTCGTGAAGGCCGCCCAGGCTCCGGCTCCTCCCACAAAGATTACGCTCGCCAGAAGGCCCGCCACCAGGTGGCGGCGAATGGAGCTGGAAACGTCATTGTTCTGATGAATGCCGGACACCGGGATCCTCCATGTCAGCGCGCTCTCCCACGTTATCCTGTGTAGATTCGATGGCCTTGACGCCAGCGCCTCTTGCCATCGCTGTCCCCTTCAGGACTTTGGAAAGCGCTTCACCACGCGCACCGAATACTCGCTGCCGTCCACCTTCCATCACCAACACCAAATCCACGGCGCGGATGGCGCTGGGCCGATGGGCGACGACAACCGCAATGCCCTTGCGCTCGCGCACGGAGGCGATCGCCTTAACGACCGCAGCCTCGCCTTCCGAATCGAGATTGGCATTGGGTTCATCCAGCACAACAAGGAAAGGGTCTCGATAAAGAGCACGGGCAAGACCGATACGCTGGCGCTGCCCGGCGGAAAGTGCCGATCCGGCCTCACCGATTGGAGTTTCGTAGCCGTGCTCAAATCGGAGGATCAGTTCGTGCGTGCCCGCTGCTTTCGCCGCGGCGACAATAGCCTCAGGATCAGGATTATCTTCAAAACGAGCGATGTTTTCGGCAATGGTGCCGTCGAACAGTTCAACACCTTGCGGCAGATAGCCGATATGACGGCCTAGTGCTTCCCGGTCCCATTGATCGAGGCTTGCGCTGTCGATGCGGACTTTTCCGGCGACCGGCGCCCATGCGCCGACGATGGCGCGCGAGAGTGTCGACTTGCCCGAGCCCGATGCACCGATGATCCCGAGTGCGCTTCCCGCCTGAATGGCAAACGCAAGGCCGGTCACGGTCGGCTTCCTTGCGCCGGGCGGAACGATTGTCACGCCTTCGAGGCGCAGTTCGCGTTCAGGTGCAGGCATTGGCATAACGGCAGCGGATTCAGGAACCTTTTCCAGGAGGTCCTCCAGCCGCGCCCAACCCTGGCGCGCCATGAGGAAAGGTTTCCAGCTTGAAATGGCCAAATCGACCGGAGCCAGCGCACGCCCCATCATGATCGAACTGGCAATCATAACCCCGGCCGTAGCCTCCTGTCTGATGACAAGGTACGCGCCGACGGCAAGAATGGCCGATTGCAGCAGCACGCGCAGCGATTTTGAAATGGCACCCAGCCCACCTGCGACGTCCCCAGCTTTCCGGTTGGCGGCCAGAAACTTGGCATTGGCCTTTTGCCATCGGGCAGCGATCCGCTTTCCAAGACCGAGAGCTTGCACGACCTCGGCATTGCAACGCGCTGCTTGCAGCAGACCATTGCGTGCCATGTTGTGGGAAACGGTATCGCTTATCGGCCGTTGCGAGAGAGTGTTGGCAAGGAGTGTCAGAGATGTGAGACCGACCGCCCCGATAAGTGCCGTCATGCCGATCCAGAAATGAAGGAGGAAGCAGATGCCAAGATAAAACAGCATCCATGGCAGATCGAAGAACGCTGTCGGACCGTTTCCACCTAAGAAGCCGCGAACATTGTCGAGATCGCGAAGCGGCTGTAAGCCGTCGCCCGGCATGCGCGTTGAAAGCGGAAGGCGAACGATCGCATTGTGAACGCGTCCGGAAAACTCTCCATCGAAACGCTCGCCAATCCGCAGCAGCACGCGGGCGCGCAAAATGTCGAGCAAGCATTGGAACGCATAAAGCCCCGCAGCAAGCACGACGAGCCCCACCAGCGTCGATACGCTGCCACTTGCCAGAACGCGGTCATAGACTTGAAGCATGAACAGCGGCGAGATCAGCGCAAGCACGTTGACCACGCCGCTGATCAACAGAATTCCCCAAATAGCGGAAGTCAGAGGGAAAGGTCTCAAAGCTGAATCCTTCAAGGAATGGTTACTCACGTAGGTCTCCGTGAGGATCTGGCGACCCAGCTCNCGTGCAGGGCTTCGTCAAGCTGTACACGCTGCGACTGCTCCCGGGCGCACCGGCCCATCGCAAGTAGCGGAGACGGGAAAGCGCCCGCCCAGGGGGGCGGGGCGCGGTTCCGTATCGGTTTTCTGGATCAAACGAAGGTGAAGTCCGACGCGGTCAGGCCTAGGTCGGCCACGGTGACCACACCGCCCAGGTGGGCGAACTCGTGCGCGCTGCCGTCGCCGGTGACATAGGCCAGAGTTGCGACTCTGTCGGTGTAGCTGCTTTGGTAGACAATGATGTCGCCGGCGTGCTCGCCGGAGATCGCACGCGCTGCCTCATCAGCAGAGTTGAAAGATTCGCCAGTGATTACCACGACATGTTCGCCGTTCGCACCCGAGGCCGCGCCACTGTAGAAGCTGCTCACCGGGTAGCCGGACTGTATACTGGCGTTGTTGACGAAGTTCGCGCCAAAACCGTCGTTGTAGAGGCCCACCGCATCGAAGGCAAACTTGTCCTCCGCCGGGTTGAAATCGGTGATAGTGGTAATGTCCGGCTTCGACCCGACACTCGGATCGACCCCAGGCACCGGATTGTGGAACTGGAACACGAACGTGTCATTGTCGGTGCCCCCGGTCAACGTATCCTGGCCGTCACCCACGTAGAGGACATCCTGGCCGGGACCGCCGCTGAGCCTGTCATTGTCCTCACCGGAGATGCGCGCGTTGAAGCGGCCGTTGTCGCCGGAGAGATCGTCCCAGCCATCTCCGCCGAAGATGCGGTCGTTACCCTCGCCGCCAAGGGCTCGGTCACTGCCCGGGCCAGCCGAGATCTCGTCGTTGCCGCCACGACCGTCAATCCAGTCACCGCCCTGGAAACCCTCCATCCAATCTTCACCCTTGGTGCCGAGGAGTGTTTCGGCATCCGGGCTACCCTCGATAATGTTTGCCATCGAAAAATACTCCTGATGATGCACCCTGCCTGACGCGTTCATATTGCTCATCGGGTAATTAGAGAAATCGATTGCTTGGATAGACACACATTTACGAAATGGATGCATTCACGTTCACTTCGCCCTTCCGCTGAGCAGTAGCGGGCTCGCAGGCGGCGGGGAATCTGGTCGCCCAAGCAATCGATCTGAAGATTGGACACTCAAACCGGACCGGGACAACACTTCGTAAGCCGTCCTAGTTCCGCCCCAAACTTCTCGCTGTTGCTCGACGCCGGCATACCCGCACCGTAAGCGCTGGACGAGGACAAGTTCCGCTGGCCGCGGGTGGAGAACGGCGTGATCCGGCTTGCCGCGCCCAACTGATGGCGCTCGTCGAAGGCATGGACTGGCGCGCTTAAGCCGATCGGAGACGGCGTCCGACGTCGGCCGGATAGGCCGTGGCGAAGTGACTCAGGCGCACAAGGCGGGCCTCTGGCCATGCAAAGTAAGCTTTTGTCGGCGTCATGACGAGAAGCGCTTTGGCCCGTCTCCACGAAATCGTTCCGCTCAAGGCGATATTCGTCCCCATGGCGGCGGAGAAGGCCGAACTGCAACAACTCCGGAGCGAACACTCAAGGCCGAGATCGTCCGGATGGCGACACTCAACGAGCGTGCCCAGGAGAGGCTCGCCGACCTTCAGGGATCGTCAAGCAGCTGGAGCGCGCCGCTTCGGTCGCAGCTCCGAGAAGCTCGAACGTGCCCAGCAGGCCTTCGCCTTCGAATCCAGACCGGGCTCGGCGCGATTGAGTCCGAACTCGAGGCCGCAAGACCGCAAGACCGACAGGCGAGCCGCGACGTGCTGCGCGACCGCGCAAGGCGTTCCCGGTGCATCTGGAGCGGGTCGAGATCGTCATCCGGCTCGACCCATGGGGGAAGAAGCGCTCCCGCAGCCAATCGTCCAGTCCGTCAAACGCCGTCGGCCGCACGGGCTTGCGAAACGGAACAGTCCCGCCCTCGCTTAGATGCCGAGGCACGGTGTTGCGCGCGCACCCGAATTCCTTCGCCCGTCGGTTCCCCGCCAACCTCATGCCGCCGCAGCATCGCTGCCACCTCTTCAGGCTGAATGATCTGCTCTCCCTGCATCGTTCTCGACAATGCAGGAATCGCCCAATCCCAATCGCCATCCATGCCTCCTATCATAACCGAGGGGTCAGTTTCTCAATTCGGCCGACAACTGAGACGTCCGGTGCTCTTAGGCAGGGCAATCATACGAGATGCCTCCTGCAACATCATTTCCCGCATCCATAGGCTTGCCGGATCATTATTGTGAAGCGCAGGCCATTGGACGGCCTCCGTGAATGCGGCAGGAAGTGGCGGCGGAAGTTCGACAATCCGCAAGGGTGTTAATTTCGCGAAATGCTGCGCCAGCCGCAACGGCATGGTCCCGATGCGGCTGGTGCCTGATAGAAGGGGCGGGATCATGCTAAAGCCGTGTACGACGACCTCGATACGTCTCTCGAAACCGTTCTCGAGCAAATACCATTCCTCGATGGAGGGCTGCCGGGTGTCTCCGAATTTGAGCACAACCTGCCCCATCGACAAGTATCGGTCGAATGTAAGTGGCTCTGACAGCTGCTTGTTCGTGCCGCAGCCTACGCATACGAGCATATCTTCGAACAGGGCTGCGCGAGGATGTTTCGACATGAACACTTCCGGCATAATCAGAAAATCAACGTCGCCGCGCCGGAGAAGCTCCTCGGGGTCGTCGGAAATAGGCAGACATTCGAAGCGGACGGCGGGAGCTTCCCGCGCAGCACGCTTTACGATTTTCTTAAAAAATACGAGTGTGAGGTAATCGGAAAGGATGATGCGGAAGCGACGATCCGATCCGACCGGGTTAAAGGGGTCCCAGGAAATAATCGACAGCTGGATGTGCAGCAATGCCTCCCGGACTGCTGTGGCGAGCCCCTCCGCGCGCGGTGTCAAAATGAGTTCGCGGCCGTTCATCGTAAATAGCTCATCGCTGAAATAGGCGCGTAACCGACCGACGGCGGCGCTCATGGCCGGCTGACTCAGGTTAATACTGCGGGCTGCGGTGGTGACTTTACGCTCCCTGATCAAAGCGTCCAGCACAACGAGGAGATTTAGATCGAGTCCCTTAAAACGCATGCATTGACCTATCCGACGCGTGGATGGGTATCGCCCAAACTATCAATTTTACGAATGGTGAGAGCGTCAACGCATCAGCCGACGACGAAACAGAGCAACCGATAGGAAGAACGGCAAAACCGTGTATATGCAAAGCGCGCCGATATGCAGGCCCATGCTGCCGGCCGGACGGCCAAGCATCGCCGGACGAATGAGGTCAATTGCATGTGCGAGGGGCAACAAGGAGGCGATGTCCTGAAAAGCGCCGGGCAATTGGTTGACCGGAAACATCGCGCCGCAAAGGAAGAGCATGGGTGTTATAACAAGCGTATTATAAAATATGAAATATTCATAACTGGGCGCAAGCGCCGTGACGACCATCGCTAGACTCGCGAAGGCGAGGCCACTGAGAGCGATGACTGGCAGCAAGCAGAGGATGGATGGCCACGATGCGTAGCCTAGCGTGGTGGCAACAATAGTGATTGCTGTGCCCGCCATCAGGGCCTTGGTGGCTGCCCACGCCAATTCGCCGAGTAAGATATCGCCGAGCGTCAGCTGAGTGCATAGCATTCCTTCCCAGGTGCGCTGGTCGCCCATGCGGCCGAAACTCCCGTAAACCGTTTCAGCGGTCGCCGATGCCATCGCGCTTGTGGCAACCATGCCAGCCGCGAGAAACGCAATGTACGAAGTGCCCTCAACAGGACCTATCATTGTACCGATTCCAAAGCCGAGACCGAACAGATAGATCATCGGATCGGCGAGGTTGCCGAGCACCGATGCAAGCCCGATTTTCTTCCATCCGAGATAGTTGCGGCGCCAAACCGCGACCCAATTCCACGCATTGGCGGGCATGCCCGCCGCATAACGTTCGCCCATTGTTCAGTCCTCCATCTCGCGCCCGGTTAGCCGCAAAAACACATCCTCGAGATTGGGGGGACGCTGCAGAAGGCGTAGACCCGCGCGCCCGCGTAGCTGCGCCAGCACCTGCTCCGGATCGGGTGCATAGCAAAAAAGCGTCTCACCGCTCACCTCGATGCGCTGTGCGTACGGCCGGATCAGCGCACCCAGTTCATGCGGATTGCCGCCGTAGACCTCGACCACGTCACAGCCGATCTGCTCGTCAATGAGTGCGGACGGGCGGCCTTCGGCGATCTTGCGCCCCTCCTCCATAACGCACAGCCGATCGCACAGCCGCTCGGCCTCTTCCATGAAATGGGTAGTCAAAAGAATAGTCTTGCCCCGCGCCAGCAGCGATCGCAGCCGTTCCCAGATCAGGTGGCGGGCCTGCGGATCGAGGCCGGTGGTCGGCTCGTCCATCACCAGCAAGTGCGGGTCATTGATCAGCGCACGCGCGAGCGTCAGGCGCCGCTTCATGCCGCCGGACAGTTCGGCGACGCGCGCATCCGCTTTGTTCTCGAGGCGGGCGAACTCAAGCAGCGATGGTATGACCGCATCGATCTGGCGTCTGCTCATCCGGAAGTAGCGCCCGAACACCAACAGGTTCTCGCGTACAGTGAACGCGGTATCAAGATTGTCGAACTGCGGAACCACGCCGATGCGCATACGTGCCAAACGCGCGCGCGCCGGCACTGGAACGCCGAGCACAGTAATCTTCCCCGCATCGGGCGATGTCATGCCGAGGACCATACGCGCAATCGTGCTTTTGCCCGCGCCGTTCGGTCCCAAGAGCCCGAAGCATTCCCCCGCCGCAACGCGGAACGACAGTCTGTCGACAACGAGCTTGTCATAAGTTTTGCTTACGTCAGTAAGATCGATCGCTACCATGGACATGGGTTCATTTTACCGAGAGGGACGCCAAGACTGGCGGTTGCTTGGTTGCCTGCCGGACCTGAAACTGTGACTCGTCTTCGCCATCCCAGCCGTCGATAACGAACTGATCGACGTCACAAGGATTTAGCCCCTGTTCCGGTAAAGCGGCGACAATTGCGTAGAGATTATCGATGGCTTGGTAACGCGGATCGTTGTGCCGCTTTTCCTGGTCAACGCAGAAGACGAGCCGTCCATCCTCGACCAGGGCGATCGCCCCATCATGGGTCAGCTTGATACCAAAGATGCGCATAGTGTCTCCAGGTTAACGGCGATAGATTCGATTCATCAGGAAGCGGAAAGCGGGTTTCGGAAACGGACGAGCAAGCAGTCTTCGTTGACCGACTCGCCCCGACACTCAAGACGCTCTACCTCGATCAACGTTTCGTTCAGCATGGCGATGACCGGCTCAGCACCAGCGGCGTGACCCCAGCGACGGCAATTAGCATCCCTTGCCGATCCGAAGATCAGATGCCCGCCAGGCGCAAGCACCCGCACCAGGTTTTTGACGGCCGCGCGCATCTCGGCTATGTCTTCGAGATAGTAGAGGACCTCCGCCACAACGATCAGGTCAAACAACTCGTCGGTCGAAAACTGTTGAACATCGGAGACTATCCAGTTGATGCGCGACGGCTCGTTTATCCGTTGACGTGCTCGAGCAATCGCTTGCGCCACGACATCGATGACGGTGAGCCCTTGGCAGTAGGGGGCTAGTTTTTCCGTGAATGCGCCGGCAGCGCACCCGACTTCGAGGGCATTTGAAATGGAGCCTTGGGCAAGCGCCAGCTGGAGCATTTGCGTGTGGCGCTTCCGCTCGAACGGATTGCCGTCGAGAAGCCACGGATCGTCTGCGGCCAATTCCCGATCAAGCAACTGATGATTCACGTTCTGGGTCAAACTCGTGCACCTCTCGTCCACTAGGTAATTAGCGATCACTCGTCGCCGCAAATGTTGCCCGACAGCACTAATTCCGAAGAATCCCGCGCAAGATTGAGCCTGCGAAGCGGAGCCGCATGGGGCGAGAATTCTGCCCTGCTGGAACCAGTGATCGGAGTTTGGGTGGGGGCCTGTTTTCCCCCAGTGTTCGATGTAGCGACAGCAGAGCCTCGCGACAGCCAATCGCTATTGCTCAATGTACACAGCGCGTAGGCTTTCAACGGAAGCAAGAGAAAGATGTTGATGAACGTGTGCAGCGAAAAGCCCAGAAATCGAAACTGTCGGGCACGAAATGCTACCACGCTGCATCGGAGCATGGTCATGGTTACAATCATCAGTCCTGTCCACCAAGGCACAGAGCCTGTCAGTGCGAAATGTGCTAGGCCCGTTAATACCGATACGGCGAGGAGTAGCGCGCCGAGATTCTGTCCGACCACGTCCAACGTGAGATAGCTATTCAGGCTGGGCAGCAAGCGCAGCCCAAGCAGCGTGTCCCGGAATGTGCTTCGTGCCCAACGGAGTTGTTGGCGCAGATACGGTCCTAGTCTGTTCGGGACGACTGTGGCCGCGATGGCGCTCGGAACGTACTCGGTTCGAAAGCCTGCTTTCAGCATCAGGATAGTAAGATGGCGATCCTCACCGAAGTCGCTTGGCTTGCCCCGAAAAAACTGCGACTCGTACTGGTCCAGTAACAAAAGGAGCGCAGACCGGCGGTACATGGCACATGGGCCGCAACAGCACATAACGGCACCGAAGCGAGCCTGCGCCGCGCGCTCCTCGTTGCAAGCCAGCCAGTACTCCATGTCTATCAGCCTGGTCAGCCAGCTCTCGGTCCGGTTACTGGCCGTCAACTGACCCATGACTGCGCCGACCGCTGAATCTCGCATCTTCGGTACAAGCTTGGCAATGACGTCGGACGCGAGTAACGTGTCTGAATCAACGTTAAGCACCAGATCCCCTGATGAGCGGCGTATCGCGGCGATCTGCGCCTTGCGCTTTCCAACATTCTCGGGAAGCAAAATGATGTCGAACCTAGGGTCGCGCGCGTAGGCTTCGTGGACAGTTCCTAAGGCTTCGCGATTTCCAGAACCGTCATCAACCACATAGACCCGAAGTCTTCCGGCGTATTCTTGGTCGGCAATGGAAGCCAGGCACTCTGAAAGCGTGCGCGGATCCTCGTTGAAGCAGGGGACGATGACATCCACGCTGGGCAGTTGATCGGAGCCGACGAGAACCTCCAACGCCGATGAGTCGTTTGTCGGCAGAGCATAAAGCCCCTGCATGCTCTTATAAGCAGTCGAGAGCAGCGCATAAAGCGATATGGCCACAGTGCTGGTTGTACCAAGAAGAGTCATGGGATCTCGTTTGTTCAGTGATGTTGAGGAAGTGAGCGGATTACAAATCCGCGCTCACGCAATGCTGGAATCAGCCGGGACAGCGCCGTGACCGTCTGGTCGCGCAGACCGGCGTGAGCGCCCCGGCCCAACTCGCCGGGAGGGCATCCGTCGTGCAAGAGTACGATTGCGCCCGGCCGGACAGAGGCGAGCACTTTATCGATAATCGCGTCGACCCCAGGGCGAGACCAATCTCGAGGGTCGACGGACCAATGGAGGGCCGCCAGCCCCGCGATCTGTGACGCTGTGAACACTTCTTCGCTCCAGGCGCCGTAGGGCGCGCGAACATAGCGCACCGAGGCCTGCGGGCACGCTCTCATGATGGCGTCGTTCGCTTCAAAGACCTCACGTTGCACTTCGCCGAAACCGCATTGGTACAGATCCGGATGAGACATCGTGTGGTTGCCTACCTCGTGCCCTTCTGCGATCATCCGTTGGATTAGATCTGGGTGCTCTAAGGCGTAGGCGCCGATGACGAAGAAAGTCGCCGGCACCCGCTGCTCTGCCAGCACATCGAGAATCTCCGGTGTGAAAAGTCGATTGGGACCGTCGTCAAACGTGAGATAAACGCTGCGACGGCCGGTGCCGTCAGAGCACTCACGGCGCACTTCGTACAAGCAATCGGGACGGCTCATAGCTCTGGTCCGTTCCGATCTATCATCGTGCCCGTGGGCCATTCGCTGATCGGCCGTCCAACCGGCAGAACAATGGTGAGTGCGTCATCGATGCGTGTGGGCGGCAGGTCGAGGCGGGCCTCTGGTCGGGTCGAGCGCACGCGAATTCCCGACAAAACGGCCAAAGGCCTGTATCGCCGCCCGAACCTCTCAACATGATTCCGCAGCGCGTCCCGGACCGTTCCGAAAGCGAATGGAACGCCAAGCTCCTGCAGTATTGGAAGCATGACATGGATTGAATGGGCGATTCCGAGACCCTCAAGGTCCGGGCGTACCCCGTACAGGCCCAGCTCAGCCACCAACAGGTCGACCGCGTCAACCTTGATGAAACGGCGCAGTATGCCCATGTGAGCCGCTACACCACTTGAATCATAGGCGATCACGCGGAGTTCAGGCCTGGCTCCGGCCCAGCTTCGACTACCTTCGAACGGTTCTGCGTTGGACGCCCCAGTCGGCCCGTACGTATCACGAAAGAACTCGGCGAGCTCAACGTGATCGGAGAGCTGCAACTCGTTTTCCCAGCACAACTTCCACTGCACCTGGTGGCGCATTCAGGACCTCTCTTCATATTAGTTTTTTGCGGCCGCATTACCCGACCAAAGCGGCGCTTCTGGCTGCATTCAGCCGTTGTCGTTGGCGAAGGTGAGCCAGACGCTCTCTCTCGAAGTTCCGGCCCGTGTCGTCGATTTGAGCTTGACGTTGCTCATTAACGTTCCTCTAATGCATGGCTCGTAAATTCGTAAAATTGATTGTTTGAATGACACGCATCCACNGTCGTTGGCGAAGGTGAGCCAGACGCTCTCTCTCGAAGTTCCGGCCCGTGTCGTCGATTTGAGCTTGACGTCGCTCATTAACGTTCCTCTAATGCATGGCTCGTAAATTCGTAAAATTGATTGTTTGAATGACACGCATCCACACGTTGGATAGAACATGACATGCGTTTCAAGGGACTCGATCTAAATCTCCTCGTTGTGCTGGACGCTCTGATGAGGGAGCGTAAAGTCACTGCCGCGGCTCGCAGTATCAACCTGAGCCAGCCGGCCATGAGCGCCGCCGTTGCTCGGTTACGCGCCTATTTCAACGATGAGCTATTTACGATGAACGGCCGCGAGCTCATTTTGACACCGCGCGCCGACGGGCTCGCCACAGCAGTCCGGGAGGCATTGCTGCACATCCAGCTGTCGATTATTTCCTCCGACGCTTTCAACCCAGCCCAATCGGATCGTCTCTTCCGAATGATGCTTTCCGATTACATCACGCTCGTATTTTTTAAGAAGATCGTAGAGCGTGCTGCGCGGGAAGCTCCCGGCGTCCGCTTTGAATGTCTGCCTATTTGCGACGACCCCGAGGAGCTTCTCCGGCGCGGCGACCTTGATTTTCTGATTATGCCGGAAGTGTTCATGTCGAAACATCCTCGCGCAGCCCTGTTCGACGATATGCTCGTATGCGTAGGCTGCGGCACGAACAAGCAGCTGTCAGAGCCACTTACATTCGAGCGATACTTGTCCATGGGGCATGTCGTGCTCAAATTCAGGCACACCCGGCAGCCCACCATGGAGGAATGGTATTTGCTCGAGCACGGTTTCGAGAGACGTGTCGAGGTCGTCGTACAGGGCTTTAGCCTGATCGCGCCCGTCCTGTCAGGCACCAACCGCATCGGGACCATGCCCTTACGGCTGGCGCAGCATTTCGCAAAAACAACACCCCTGCGGATTGTCCAACTTCCGCCGCCACTTCCTCCTCCCGCATTCACGGAGGCCGTCCAATGGCCTGAGCTTCACAATACTGATCCGGCAAGCATGTGGATGCGGGAAATGATGTTGCAGGAGGCATCTTGCCTGGCGCCTTTGCCTGAAATCAATGAGCGTCTCGGGCACGCCGATCCGACCTTGCGGTTGTTGGTACCGACTGCCACCTCGATTTCACGTGCGAAGTCCCGGAAGATGTTAAGCCCCACTTAAACACCGGGCCTTTGCCCAGCAGAGCGGCGCAGTTGCTTGTCAAGTACGAGGGCCAGGAACGAGCAGAACACACGCCCGGGGTTGCTACTGAATTGACTGCCGCCTCCGATTTTGCTTGCGGAGTCCCAGAAGATGCTCAGCCCCACTTAAATGCCAACGTCGCAGGCCTTGCCGCGGCTTTTCACGCGCGGCCAGGCGAGGAGATGGCGGTCGACGTGGTCGATCCAATCTGTGCCAGCCTCGCCCGGCTACTGGCGTCGACGACAGTCCCCTGCACCGAGAAAGTCGGGCACTTGGCAATGAAGCCGGTCGAGCTTGACGCTGCGGACCCAAGCAATTGACCCCGCGCTTCTGCCTGAACGCGTGGCCGATCCGTTCATCTAATCGGCGCTACATTCTGCCCGGCTGAGGTCCGTGGGTGCGGCCACCCCGCGGGATGGGATCAAACTCCCCGCTCACGATAGAGCCCATGAGTTTCATATATTTTCCGGCAGATGGATGTCGAACGGGAGAAATGTCTGTCCGGGTGTTTCAGCGGTGCCGGTCTCGATAGCCCGCGTCATCAGCGTTATCAGCTCCCGGCAAAGTCGGCGCATTGGCGTGGCGACCGCCATCGTGACGATATTATCTGCGAGCGCCGCCCGAGACTCCGGCGTGATTTCATTCACGATCGCGACGAGATCGCGACTTTTGCCCTCTTCTCGAAGCGCGGAGATGGCGCCCTCCATGCCGCCGCCGGCGACATAGAAGCCGACGAGCTCGGGCTCTCGCTGCATGAGATCAAGCGTTGCCTCGTAGGTGATCTGCCGTTTCTCGAGGTTCATGACAGGATCCAGCACCTCGAACGTGGGCGCGTTCTCACGGCAATAGGAGCGAAAGCCGACGTCACGGAGCTCGTGCCCCTGGAAACGATGGCTGCCGACAAAAACCGCCACTTTGCCGGGCCGTTTTGCGACCTTCGACACCATCCAAGCGGCCGTGCGCCCCACCTTGCGGTTGTTAAGGCCGATATACCCCTGTCGTACGCCGGCGGCGAAGTCGGAAAGCAGCGAGAAAACCGGAATGCCTTTGGCCTTGAGGTCCTCAACCGCTGCTGTAATTTTCGGGTGGTCCGGTGCCACCATCGCGATCGCATGGCAGCGTGCGCCCAAATCCTTGAGCGGCGCGATCAGGTCGCTCGGCATATGTGACGGGGCGAATTCGACGAGCGGAATGCCGTGGAAGGACTGGGCCAAATTGACCGATGCTTCGACCTCGCGCGCAAAATCTTGGTAGAAATGCTGGGCCGGTTTTCTCAAGATGAAGCCCAGACGGTAGTGCGGTAGGTCTCGCCGCAAGCGCTGCTTGATTAGCCCGGCAGCATGATAGCCGATCGCGTGGGCGGCGTCGTGGACCCGCCGCGCGGTCTCCTCGCGCACCGGATGGCGGGCGTTCAGAACCCGGTCGATCGTTGCTACGCTGACTCGGGCTTCGCGGGCGAGATCGGCAATTGTGGGGCGCTTGGTCATAGGTCCTATTCTGATCGGTTTTTGACGCGGGCCGGCTCTCTGTCGCCTGACGCGTTTCGGTTTCGGGTGGCAAAGTGAAGACGTCCCATACGAATGGCCAACAGCGTGTTGGACGAACATCATTCCAGACGTAAACCGGCCGGGTATACTGAAAGGCTCATTCGCTTAAAGGGCGGTGACGGTTTGCACTCACACATTTAGCGCTTCGGCTACATGGTCCGTGAGGAGCCGTTTAGAGGCTGCGGGTCGGTCGTTCAGTTCATGTGACCAGCTAGGCGACTTAACAGGTCGTGGGCCGCCCACCTTATTGGGAGGAGGGTAGCCGGTTTGATGCCTCGGCAAGCTGATGACCGCAGAAGGCGGCTTTCATCTGTGCTCGGTCCAATTCTCCTTCCCAGCGGGCGACGACGAGGGATGCCACTGCGTTGCCGACGCAATTCGTCAGCGCCCGGCATTCGGACATGAAGCGGTCGATGCCGAGTATCAGTGCCATCCCAGCAACGGGAACACTCGGAACTACGGCGAGCGTAGCCGCCAGGGTGATGAAGCCCGCGCCTGTGACACCTGCAGCGCCCTTGGAGGAAAGCATTGCTACGAGCAGCAGCAGCACCTGATCGCCGATGGACAGATCCGTGTTCGTCGCCTGCGCGATGAAGAGGGCCGCCAGCGTCATGTAGATATTCGTGCCGTCCAGATTGAATGAATATCCGGCCGGGATGACGAGACCCACAACCGAACGCCTGGCGCCCGCCTTCTCCATTTTCTGCATCAGCGAAGGGAGCGCCGCCTCCGAGGAGGACGTTGCGAGGACAAGCAGCAGCTCTTCCTTGATGTAGCGAATGAGAGAACAGATCGAGAAGCCGTTGTAGCGGCAGACCGCGCCGAGAACCCCGAACACGAAGAGGAAGGCGGTGAAATAGAACGTCGCGACCAGCATCGCGAGGTTGACCACCGAACCGATGCCATATCTGCCGATGGTGAAGGCCATTGCGCCAAAAGCGCCGATCGGCGCGGCCTTCATCAGAATTCCAACGAGCTTGAAGACAGGCGCGATGAGCGCCTGAAGGAAGCAAACGACAGGCTTGCCCGGCTCTCCGGCCATCGCAAGCGCCATGCCGAACAGAACCGAGAAGAACAGCACCTGCAGGATGTCGCCTTCCGCGAAGGCACCGACGATCGTTGGCGGGATGATGTTCATCAGAAAGCCGGTGACCGACTGCTCGCTGGCTTTTGCGGCATAGGTATTCACGGCCTGGACATCGAGCGAGGCCGGATCAATGTTGAGGCCGGCGCCAGGCTGGACGACATTGGCGACGATGAGGCCGACGATCAGCGCGAGCGTCGAGAAGGTGAGAAAATAGACCATTGCTTTACCGGCGACCCGGCCGACCTTATGAAGATCGTTCATGCCGGCAATGCCGGTGGCAATTGTCAGGAAGATGACAGGCGCGATGATCATCTTGACCAGCTTGATGAAGGCATCACCCAGCGGCTTCAGGCTCTCGCCGGTCTCCGGATAAAAATAGCCAATTGCGACGCCGAGCGCGATGGCGGCAAGCACCTGGGCGTAGAGCTTGGTGTAGAAGGGTTTGCGGGGCGCGGGACTCGCGCCGCGAACTTGTGCAGCTGACACTGTTTCTCTCTCCCTGACCGGATCGAGGTGGCGTGACTTCTCCCGGGCTTCTCCCTATCGCGGCGCTCCGGTCGAACGCTGCACCAACGCCGCCGCAATACCCATGCCAGATGAATCCGCATGACCTGAACTGACGTGGGCTCGCCAATGATGGAGGAATGCGGTGTCAGACCAGCGGGATAGGCCGCGGTCCGGCACGCCCTGGATGTCTCTGGCAGAGTGCTGCCGGTCGATCCCTCTGGCTAGCGGTTTGCTGCACAGAGCGTGGTGGGTTCCTCGTTTTAGCCGGCTTTGGACCGGGCCGCATCGCTGGCGCCAGCGCGTACCAAATAGGTCGCCTGTTCATTCCGACCAGTGTCGTTGGCGGTTATTATCGCTCCCGCCCCTCCTGGGCGCTGGTGAATGGCCCGGCCCGGCATTTACACTCGGCGCGGTCAGCCGCTCGGGCACCGCATCGCCGGCGCAAGTATTTCCGCCGTTCAACGGCAAAAACAGAATTGATGAATTCTATCATATGCCGCGAGGTTTCCTTTCACGAATGAAAGAAAGCTCGATTGACTATCCCGCCTCGCTCCAGTCTTTTGAGAACAACGTGTGGTTGCCTTGGTGCAGCCGAGACCATGGCCAAGCTTCGTGGAGGGGAGAGCCAAGCGATGCATCATGGTTCGATCCGCTTTGCACTCGACCAAACGGCGGCGGCACGAGTTCACGTCGGAGTATTTTCGCGCTTGCTCGCGACGTCGCGGGCGCACATGCCGCCGGCCTACGTTTGATGGCGCGAGATCGAGGATCACATGCACCACAACATTCGCAAATCAGAACAAAATGCCAGCGAGTGCGGCATATCGCTGCCGAATGCGATAAGGGGTTGTCCAACGTCCGAGACGAATCCTGCGAATGGGGCATTGCACGAGCGCGCCCTCACCGGAATCTTCGAAATATCGAAAATACTCACCGATCCCGCCCGGCTCGAACTCAGTTTGACCAAGGTCGTTGATCTCCTGCACTCGTTTGTGCAGATGCGGCACGGCATCATCGCTCTCTGCGATGCCGAGGGCGGACTGGACATCACCGTGGCCGGCGACTGCGACACGAACAGCAATGAGCCCTCCCGGTCGCGCGTGCCGCGCAACGCCATCGATCAGATTGTGACGACGGACACGCCGCTCATCGCCGAGGACATAGCGATGCATCCGGCCTTCACTGCCGCTGACATCGAGGTGCTTGGGGCCTCCGACACCGTGTCGTTCATCGGCGTTCCCATTCGTGTTGATGGGAACGCCGTAGGCGCGCTGACTATGGACAGGGCTTTGCAAAGCAGGTCAAGCTATCGGTTCGATTACGATGTCCGGCTGCTCACCATGATCGCCAACATGGTGGGACAGACAGTCAAGTTGCATCGTTTCTCCGCAGGCGACCGCGAGCGACCGCCGGAGTTGGAAGACCGGCTGCAAACGAAATTGTGTGGTGTTAAGCACCCTGCACCCCGACGCAAAAAGGTTCATGTCGAGGGGATGATTGGTGACAGTCCGGCGATAAGCGCGCTGCTGGAGAAGATCGCGGTCGTAGCCAAGGCAAAAACCACCGTTCTGTTGCGAGGCGAGTCCGGTACCGGAAAGGAGCTGGCTGCCAAGGCAATTCACGAGTTGTCGCCGCGCGCCAAGCGGCCCTTCGTTAAACTCAATTGTGCAGCGCTCCCAGAGACAGTTCTGGAATCCGAATTGTTCGGTCATGAGAAGGGTGCCTTCACAAGCGCATTCAATTCCCGCAAGGGGCGCTTTGAACTCGCTGACAAGGGGACGTTGTTTCTGGATGAGATTGGCGAGATCTCGGCCTCGTTCCAGGCAAAGCTACTGCGCGTGCTGCAGGAGCAGGAGTTTGAGCGCGTCGGCAGCAATCAGACCATCAAGGTCGATGTTCGCGTGATTGCCGCCACGAACAGGAACCTGGAAGAGGCGGTTGCAAGGAATGAGTTCCGCGCCGACCTATACTACCGCATCAACGTGGTTCCCTTGCTGGTACCAGCATTGCGCCAAAGGCGCAGCGATATTCCGCTCCTCGCAGCTGAGTTTCTCAAGAAGTTCAACGACGAGAACGGCTGTACGCTCACCTTCGATCCGCGTGCGATTGAAGTGCTGATGAAATGTGAGTTTCCCGGCAACATTCGCGAACTTGAAAATTGCGTGCACCGGACAGCGATCCTGGCCGAGGGACTATCAATCGGGAGAAACGACTTTGCCTGCTCCCAAGGCCAATGCTTTGCCGAGGCGCTGTGGAAGTGCAGATCGGGCATGGCCGCGCTGCAACCAGCGCCGATCCTGCCGGAGTCAGCGAATCCGGCCACGCCGCCGGATGCGGCAGCGACTACAGTCCCGCGTGCCGGTGCAACACACCCAATTGGCGCGAGGAACCCCGACATAGAGCGCGTCATTGCTGCCATGGAAAGATGTGGCTGGGTGCAGGCAAAGGCAGCGCGCCTCCTTGGACTGACCCCGCGCCAGATTGGCTACGTGCTAAGGAAATACGGCGTCGAGATCAAGCGTATCTGAAACCGAGGAGATGAGCTGAGCTGCTTAGCGCCTTGCGGCAGCGATGCAGATCCGCGTCCGCGTCCACTCGATCCACCGAGGACAGCCTGGCCGAATTCCCGTGTCTGCGTTGCGACCATCGTGTGAGAGGCAACGCTTCCATCGTCAATCCTGTCCGCCATGTTGCTCTCGTTGCGAGCTCATACGGATGCCCCCTGTGTGACTGAAACGGAGTTAAATATGTCCGATGCAAAACTGCAAACTGTGCTTTCGGCTCTTCCGCCAGTGACGCGACAGTTAGATGCTCTGCCGTCCAACGGACCAGCGCCGGACGGAAATTTTGTCAAGCTGAATACGAATGAGAACCCGTTTCCGTTGCCGCCAATCATAATGCAAAGTGCAGTGGCGGCCCTCAAGTGCCAGTATCTATATCCGGATGACGATAACATCAGCTTGAGGGAAGCGGCGTCCAGCACCTATGGCGTTTCCAGGGACCATGTCATCGCAGGCAACGGGTCGTCTGAACTGCTCGGACTCATCTACAGAGCTTTCCTCGCGCCTGGCGACAAGGTTGCGATGATGTCGCCAGGGTTTTCGTTCAACCGCAAACTTGCCATGATTCAGGGCGCCGAGTTTCTCGAAATCGGATGTCAAGCTCACTCCCTGCCAACGGAGCAATTGCTTTCCGGTCCGGCAAAAGACGCCAAGTTCATTATGTTGGCCAATCCAAACAATCCGACCGGAACATTCCTCCCGATAAGCGATATCGAACGCCTCGTAGCACAATCGGACCGCTTGGTTGTCCTTGATGAAGCCTACGTCGACTTTGCACCTGATCATGGCCTGCGCCTCATCAACCGGTATCCGAACGTTCTGATCTTGAGGTCATTCTCGAAAAGCTATGCCGCCGCCGGCATTCGCGTCGGTTTCGGTTTCGGTCACCCTGAAATTATTGGCAGGCTGCGAAACATCCAGAACGTCTTCAACATGAACGTCATCGGGCATGCCGTTGGTATCAGCGTGCTTGCGCATCGCGGCGCCTACGCAGAGAACCACAAGCACATCAAGGATGAACGAGAGCGAGTGACATTCGCGCTGTCGCAACTCGGATTTTCCGTAACGCCCTCCCGCGCAAATTTCTTGCTGGCCCGTGTGCCCGCGGGACAGGACGGCTCATGGTGGCAAGCAGCATTGGAAAGGCAAAAGATACTTGTCGCGTTTTTTCCGGACAAAGGCTTGGAACACTGCATCCGCGTCAGCATCGGCACAAAAGAGCAGATGGATGTATTTCTTGCTGCCGCTGGCGACATTGCTGGAAGCTTAACGGTGCCAAGCTCCAAGGGCAGGGAAGCGTCAGGCTCTGCTTCTTCGTTACGCTGACGCTAATCGGCGATCACACACATCTCTTCCGACTTGCTTGGTCATCCCAGCAAGAGAACAGCCTGCTTTTAAAATCGGGGACTTATCGAGTGACAAACGTCT
Organism: Mesorhizobium sp. LNHC229A00; assembly: GCF_000502415.1. Lineage (NCBI taxonomy): Bacteria > Pseudomonadati > Pseudomonadota > Alphaproteobacteria > Hyphomicrobiales > Phyllobacteriaceae > Mesorhizobium > Mesorhizobium sp. LNHC229A00. The sequence continues at coordinate 50,252 of NZ_AYWQ01000003.1, read as the reverse complement.
TTCCTTCAAACTTAGCGTTCGGCATCTTCGATCATCTGGACGAGGATGGCCGCGACATCGGTCGGCAATACGAAGATCGCCTGATGTTAGCAGAGGCGTGCGATCAGCTGGGGTTCTATGCCTATCATCTCGCAGAACACCACTGTACTCCCCATGGGAGAGGTCCATCGCCGAATCTGTTCTTATCGAGCGTCGCCCAGCGCACCCGGCGCTTGCGTCTCGGACCCTTGGTGATGCTGCTTGCGCTTTATCATCCGCTGCGTGCGTTCGAAGAGATCTGTATGCTGGACCAGTTGAGCGGTGGCAGGCTCGAACTGGGCATAGGGCGCGGTGCTCTCCCGATCGAATTGGGCTACTTCGGGATCGGTGCGGACGCGGTGCCGGGCCGTTATGCCGAAGCCAGCGAAATCCTCATGGAAATACTTGTTAATCCGATGAAGGTCGGCACGCTATGCTATCAAGGCTGCCATTTTGATCTCAATGACGTTCCTTTGACGCTAAGACCTCATCAGCGTCCACATCCGCCGACATGGGTCGCTGCCAATCGACCCGAGTCCGCAGCTTGGGCGGCTGCGAATGGAACAAATATCGCGTGTGTAGGACCCTCCTCTTCTGTTCGCAAAACTACTGATGCGTTCCGCGCCTATCGAGAGGACAACGCTGGCGCGGGGGATCAGGCGCAATTTATCGGATTGCTCCGCATGGTCGTGGTTGGGCGTTGTGACACACATGCCTATTCGCTCGCGGCACCTGCTTACGAACGCTGGCTCAAGAGCTTCCAATTCCTTTACGAGCTTAACGCTATCCCCACTCCACCAAACCTGCCGCTGACCTTCGACGCGGCAGTCGAGAGTGAATTGTGCGTGGTAGGATCAGCAGAATCTGTGCGAAAAGCTCTGTTAGGTCAGTTGGAAGTGGCAGGTGCCAACTACCTGCTTTGTCAACTGGCATTTGGAAATCTGCCACTAGATGCTTCCCTGTACACCGCGACGACCATTCAATCCGAAATCATGGCTCGATTTGGCTGACCATGAAATTCGCGGTCACAGCGCTCCCTCACATCGACGTGCTCTAGCGTGCACGTGATGGGGACGGGGAATCGGGAGGGAGGCCAAACTGACGACGAGCCGGTCCGGCGGCACAGAATACCAGGTTTGTGCGTTGGCTGGCGTCTGGGCCATCTTGTGAACCTGCATGATCCTAAGGAGAGATGGCCGAGCGCGTCACGATGCAGGCACGCGTCTGCTCGTCGCGCTCGCGCTACCCGTCGCCATAGCCCGCCGCAGAGGTTCTTCTCGCCTGGGGCGGCGTCGGTGCGGCGCCTCCAGCTTCATCAGCGGCCCGGCGGTAGCAAAGCCGCCACTCGCTACGGCGCTGTTGAGGGCGCGCTCGCGAGCGGCTTTGCTACCCCCAGCCACCACCAGGAGCGAGCTCGCCCGATGATGGGGGTGCACCGCGGTCGGGATACGATGCTGGAGGAAATCGTTCGCAGCCGGTCTTCACGAACTGCGAGGAGTGCTTGTCCTTGAATGCTGCCTGCTAGCCGTCTGCGGTGGCCTGAGTGGTCCGCCGACACGCCCGAAAGTCAACGCCACTACCACAAGGCCGCCAAAAACTCAGGTCTGGGAGCCAGCTTGGACGGTGGTCTCGTGTTCGGGAATGTCGTCGAAGGAGGCGTAGTTGAGATAGTAGAGTTTGGAATACAGGCCGCCCATAGCTATTAGCTCATCGTGGTTGCCAGTCGCAACAACTTGGCCATTCTGAAGCACGATGATGCGGTCGGCCCCCCGGATCGTGGCGAGACGGTGGGCGATGACGAGGCCAGTCCGCCCTTCAAGCAGCTTGATCAGAGCCTTCTGAATCTGCAATTCCGTGTAGCTGTCGATGTTGGCGGTCGCTTCGTCGAGCACGAGGATCTTGGCGTCAGCGACGAGGGCGCGGGCGAAACTGATAAGCTGGCGCTGGCCGAGAGATAAGTTGTCGCCGCGTTCGCCAAGTTGGGTCTCATACCCGTCGGCGAGGCTCATGACGAAGTCATGCGCGCCGACCGCCTTCGCCGCCTCGATCACCTTGTCGCGCGTGGCGTCCGTCTTCTGGTATCGAATGTTCTCGAAGACCGTCCCGGTGAACAGGAATGGCTCCTGCAGCACCATGGCGACCTGGCGGCCGAGCGATTCCTGGGTGAGGTCGCGCACATCATGCCCGCCGACCAGCACCTGACCCTGCTGAACATCATAGAAGCGGTGGACCAGGGCCATCGCACTCGATTTGCCAGAACCGCTCGGTCCGACCAGTGCGACCGTCTCGCCGGGATTGACCCTGAAGGAGACATTTTTCAGAACCGAACGGTTCGGATCGTAGCCGAAGGTGACGTGCCTAAACTCGACCGAGCCGTCCATTTCGGGCGAAAGCACCTCGGCATTGGGTTTGTCCTGAACATCGATCTTGACGTCGAGCACATCGGTCAGGCGCTTGCCTGAGGCCATGGCGCGCTGCATGATCGAATATTGCAGGGTGAGTGAGCGGATCGGGTCAAAGAAGCGCTGGATGTAAAACAGGTAGGCTACCAACACGCCCACATCTACACGGCTATTCACGACCATCGAGCCGCCAACCACAATAACGGCGGCCAAGGCGAGGCCGGTGAGGCCATCGACGATAGGCACCATGACCAGTGCATATCTGGCAGCGATCAGTTGGGTCCTGAGGTTGGCATGGGCCCGGTCGTCAAAAAGAATGAAATTCACCTGCTGGCGATCCATCGACTGTATGGTCCGCACGCCGTGAATGGCTTCGGCCAGCGCGCCATTGACGACGGAATTGGTTTCGTGTGCAGCCATGAAGGCGTCGCGGGCGCGCGGCAGCCAGACAATGCGGACGATCACCAGGATCGGCAGAACCGACAGCGTCAGGAGGCCGAGGCGGAAGTCGAGCCACAGCATTACGAATACGATGCCGAAGAGAAGTGCAACATCGCCTAGGGAATATACCGAGGTTTCCAGGAACTCCTGTATGGAGTTAACGTCGCCTTGCAGGCGCGACATCAGGCGTCCGACCTCAGTCTTGTCCATGAAAGAGAGCGAAACCTTTTGCAGATGGCCAAACATGGCGCGGCGNATCAGGCGTCCGACCTCAGTCTTGTCCATGAAAGAGAGCGAAACCTTTTGCAGATGGCCAAACATGGCGCGGCGAATGTCGAACAGGACAGTTTCGGCAATTTTCCCATCCAAGGTTTCCTGCATGTAACCGGCGGCGAAATTGACCAAAATCGCCGAAAGGAACGCGCCGACGGCGGCAAGCTGGGCTGAGCGATCGCTCCCTGCCGGGTTCATGCCGTTGTCGATCGCGTAGCGGATGATCAAGGGGANATCAGGCGTCCGACCTCAGTCTTGTCCATGAAAGAGAGCGAAACCTTTTGCAGATGGCCAAACATGGCGCGGCGGATGTCGAACAGGACAGCTTCGGCAATTTTCCCATCCAAGGTTTCCTGCATGTAACCGGCGGCGAAATTGACCAAAATCGCCAAAAGGAACGCGCCGACGGCCGCAAGCTGGGCTGAGCGATCGCTCCCTGCCGGGTTCATGCCGTTGTCGATCGCGTAGCGGATGATCAAGGGGANGCAAGCTGGGCTGAGCGATCGCTCCCTGCCGGGTTCATGCCGTTGTCGATCGCGTAGCGGATGATCAAGGGGATGAGAAGCTGCGTCCCGGTGAAGATCAGCATCGCGACAATCGTGACAACTACCTTTGCCCGATAGGGATGGACGAAGCCCCAGATCCGGCGGAGGATGCTCTTGTCGAAAGCCCGGCCGAACATCTCCTCCTCGATCCGGTGCGAGCCGACGACCGCGCGCGGAGGGCGTCTGCCGTCGTCACGTTCGGCTTCGAGTTCGCCGGGGCCTTGGTCCATCAGCGGGCGCCCCCATACTGGGTCATATGATATCACCTGGGCGCGTCTGGAGATCGTAAAGGGCTTTGTAGCGTCCCCGCTTCGCCAGAAGCTCTTCATGCTTGCCGCGTTCTACGATTTCGCCGTTATCCACAAAAAGGATCTGATCGGCATGCATAAGCGCACTCAGCCGGTGCGCGATGATGATCGTCACCCGATCCTTGGCGAAGCGCCGCGTCGCCGCGCGAATGCGCTGCTCGGTGCCGGCATCGATCGCGGCCATCGAGTCGTCGAAAACGACGACAGAGGGGCGCAGCATCATGGTGCGNCTCGGTGCCGGCATCGATCGCGGCCATCGAGTCGTCGAAAACGACGACAGAGGGGCGCAGCATCATGGTGCGAGCAATCGTGAGACGCTGGCGCTGGCCGCCAGACAGAGAGACGCCGCGTTCTCCCACGACCGTCTCATACCCTGCTGGGAGCCCTAGAATGTAGTCGTGGAGCTGGGCGAATTCGCCAGCGTGTTCAATTCGCTGTCTCTTCGCCCAGGGGTCGCCATAAGCGATGTTGTTCTCAATCGTGGTGGTGAATAGGAACGCATCCTGCTGTACAACGGCAACCGCCTTGCGAAGGCTCTCGAGCGTGACATTGCGTATATCCTGGCCGTCCAACGTGATGGCGCCACCGGTCACGTCGTAAAAGCGGGGGATCAGATGAGCCATCGTCGATTTGCCGGAACCCTGCGGACCGACGATCGCGATCGTCTCGCCTCTCCGGGCCTCAAAGCTGAGGTTCTTCAGAATGGCGCGGTTTTCGACATTGGGGTACGCAAATGAGACATTGTGGAAGCGCAGAGTGCCGACGCTTATCTCAAGCGGTCTGGCCTCGAGAGCATCCCTGATCGTGATCTCCTGATCGAGGAGACCGAAAAGCCGCGAACCGCAGCTGGAAGCGCGGGCAAAGGCATTGACCATCAGGCCGATCTGGCGGACTGGCATTTGCAGGATGGTCATGAAGGTCAGGAAGGTCGCCATCGTTCCGACGCTGATCTCGCCAGCGACGAGCTTGTTGCCACCGATCCAAAGCACCAATCCCATTGCGAAAAAGAAGGACAAGGTCATCGCCGACGTGCTGGGTACGTAGATGTCAACGAGATCCTTGGCGAGGCCGAGCGCGGTCTTGGAAGCGCGGTCGAACTTCAGCATCTCATAGGATTGAGCCGCAAAAGCGCGGACCACGCGGATGCCTGCGAGATTTTCCTTCATCACGCGGCTTAGTACCGAAAGGCGCTCATAGAGGTCGAGCCAGGTGGCGCGCAGCCTAAGCTGTGTGGTCGATGAGCGCCAGGCGACAAAAGGCACGAAGCTCAGCGCGACCAGGCCGAGCATGGGATCGGTCGAGATCATCATGTAGGCGCCGATCCCGATCAGCATGGTGAGCAGGACCACGCGAACGAGCGCGGTGGAAAAATACATCCGCACGCCTTGGAGATCGAGCATTCCGATGGTGATCAGATCGCCTGAATGGACCCGGTCGTGAAAGGAAAAGCTGAGACGCTGGATCTTGTCGTAGTAGGCGAGCCGCAGTTCGTACGCGACATGATGCCCGACGGCTTCGGCAAAATAGTTCTGCGCCATCGTGAAAAGGCCGCGTAGCGCGCTGACGGCGAGCAGCAGGAGAGCCGGGGTCCAGAGCGCTTGTCCTGCCGCGCTCCCGGCGACACCGCCCCCGATGGCTGTCTGGGCCTGGTCGACAGCCCGGCCGAGAAGCTGGGGAATGAGCAACTGGAGGATTGCCGCCATGATCGTCGAGCCCATAGCGAAGGCGACTTGCCAGGGATGCCGAAAATTCATACGCGTTATGCGCAACAGCGTACTCAAATCCCGGCCCCAGCGGGCCGCTTCAACATGGGTGAACGAATTCAGAGCGTTCGTTGCGCTGCCGACAGCATCACTGTTCACGGGTGTATTCCCGACTGCATTTTGCGCCTTCGAGGAAAGCCGAAGGACGCATCATCAAAGGCGACCGCCATTTTAATCCCGTCCTCAACCTGCAGCCGTGCCCGTTCCCAGAAGCCGAGCCGCCGCTTGACTAAGTGGCATGTCGATCACCGTGATTCCGCTTGCCGCAAGGAAACGCGCTTCGTTTCTGGTCAGGGTTTCCGCGTCCATTACAGTGCAGTAGGGACCGCNTTCCGCTTGCCGCAAGGAAACGCGCTTCGTTTCTGGTCAGGGTTTCCGCGTCCATTACAGTGCAGTAGGGACCGCGGGAGCGCTTCATGATCTGTCTGGCGTAGGTGCGCAGCATCTGATCGTTGAAGCGGCAGCCAACGAAGAAAAATCCACGGGTGATGCGCCGTTCCTTCACCACGTCTGGGATCGGTGTCTGGATATCAATTTCGGTCAGGACTTCGACATAGTCGGAATCTGCGACGAGAAAGTTTTGCGAGGGCCTACTGCTCCCGTGAGGTGCATAGAGGACCGTCTTTGCCCCCGATCGAGCGTCGAGCTCCCTCCCGGACAAATCGTAGGTTTTCGTCCAAATGTTGCCGATTTCGTTCGCCCGCGTGACGCCTTGTATCTCAACGACGTCCGTTCGGCCGGTCTCCACGAGAGCCGTGCGCATCGCGCTGTCATACCAGCTGTCGATGATGAGGGAGAGCGGCAGCCTTGCGAGCCAAGCGTGGAGGAGGGTTGGCCTCACCGGCGCTGCGAATATCTCGGTCATCCAAGCTTGAAGCGTCCGGCGATGCCGGCGCTGTTCGATGAACTGCGCAACCGACCACATATTGGTGCGGATCCTGGAAGGGGCGGGCGCCCGTGCATTGAGTGCCGCGGCAACGACCTCCGGAGTATGCGGCACTGGCGGTTCCGCACAGTTCAACCCAAGAAGACCCGGACCGAGATAGGGGATCACCTCATCGGCGGCGAGCGCTTCCTTCGCCAAGTCAAGCAGCTTATCGGCAAAACTGTCCCGCACTATGACGAGGTGGTCCGATGTCAGGATCGTGTTCATGCTCGTTTCCTCGCGACGCACCTAGGGGCAGCATCAGCCCTCTTCGGAAATCTTCCTTGCCTCGACGGTGATCGGCAGACGCGTATCATGTGGGAGNTAGGGGATCACCTCATCGGCGGCGAGCGCTTCCTTCGCCAAGTCAAGCAGCTTATCGGCAAAACTGTCCCGCACGATGACGAGGTGGTCCGATGTCAGGATCGTGTTCATGCTCGTTTCCTCGCGACGCACCTAGGGGCAGCATCAGTCCTCTTCGGAAACCTTCCTTGCCTCGACAGTGATCGGCAGACGCGTATCCCGTGGAAGATCGGGTAGGAGGAGCCGCCACCCGTTCCTGAGCGTGACCGTTCCGCCCCACAACTCTTCCTTCTCGAGCTTGATGATCGGCTCTTCGAGGTCTTTTTTGGGGACATACGCCGACAAGCCAGCATCGGTCCTGCGGATCATGACTTTCATCTGGCCGTCCCTTCATTGGAATTGCTTTCAGCACTGCAGAACGCCTCGGCTTTGTCGAGGCTCATCAGTTCACGCGCTCGCATGCCGACGACGGTGCCACGGTCGATCCACTCGACCGCATAGATGAAGAACTGCTGGAGAAAGGTGCCGACGTCACGCACATATCCCTCATCGCCCTTCCGCACGAGATTTTCGCCGATCTCCCTGCCAGGATAGGTGCCGTCATTCTTTATGTGGCGAGTAGCACGTACCCGCTCTCCCGGCATGAATCGTGGCGGCCTGCGGATTTCGATCTCCTCTTCGCGTCTGAGCGACATGTCCGTTCCCTGATTTCTCTTGCGGCTGCAGGTTGTGAACAAGGCGTTCCAGGCGTCCTGCGTAGGCAGCCCCAACCATGTCGGCAGCCATGTGGTCACGCAGGAACGCAGGTCTTCGGCACCGGGCATACCGAGGCACATTGCTGCGCATCGAAGACCCCCTCGCATTCGGTGCACTTCTGTGACTCGATCACGTAGCTCTCGCCTTTGAACTTGATCGCGCCGGAAGGACATTCGAATTCGCAGGCGCCGCATTGGGTGCATTGGGATGCGATGATCTTGAAAGCCATTTTAACTCCTGGTCCGAATGAATGAGACAGCTCAGGCCGTCGCCGCGAGTGCGGGAGTTCCAGATGCGGCGGCGCAAATCGCACTGATTGCGGTCTCGATATAGTCATGGGCATAAGCATCGGTCGCTTGTATTCCAGCCTCCGCGAGCTGATCCTGCGGGCAATTTCCAATCTTGGCGCACAGCACGATGTCTACGCCTTCCAGCGCTGCGATGACGCCATCGAGGGTGGCCTCTGCGCTCCGGCCGCCGAGACAATACTGCTCGACCTTGCGATGCCCGACAAAGCTGATGCCTCTCGGCGAGGCTTCGTAAACCTGGAATTCCTTCGCATGGCCGAAATGTTCGTTGACGCGGCCGCCGCCCTTGGTCACCACCGCGAAGAGGACGGATTTGCCGGGCCTCGCTGCCTTGACCAATCCGATCGCTTCACTTCTGGCCGCCACGTGATCACGGCGCTCCTGCGCGACCAGCTCCCGATAGGCGTTACGCTTGCTGGCATCGTAGGTGACCTCGCCGGGAATCCGGTCGGCCGTGAATTCTTGGCCACGATCCTCGCCAAGCATGCCGACGGCATCTGCCCGGCACTGCCGGCAGTGGCGCATCAACTGGGCGCCGCCTTCGACACGATCCTGAAGAGCTTTCATCTCCATTGCGTTTGGGCCGCGCTGCCCGCTCAGTCCGTAATGCGTGCCGTGTCCCGGGTCCGAAATCAGCGGCATGAGGTTGTGCAGGAACGCGCCTCGCTCCTTGACCCATCTATTCACCTCGATCAGATGCTCATCGTTCACGCCCGGGATCACCACCGAGTTGATTTTGGTGAGGATGCCGCGCGCGGTCAGCATCTCCAGGCCCAACATCTGCCGCTCATGCAGGATCCGGGCGGCTTCGATGCCGACGTAGCGGCGATGGTCGTAAAAGATCCAAGGATAGATCTTTGCACCAATCTCAGGGTCGACCATGTTGATGGTGATCGTCACGTGATCGACGTTCATGTCGGCAAGCTCATCGACACGGTCCGGCAGCGCCAGCCCATTCGTGGAGATGCAAAACTTGATGTCTGGAATTTCCCTGGCAACCCGCGCGAAGGTTGCCTTCGTCTTCTTCCAGTCGTAACAGGCATCGCCCGGTCCGGCGATGCCGAGCACGGAAAGCTGCGGCACCTCGCTGGCGACCGCGATCACCCTGCGTAGCGCCTGGTCGGGCGTCAGCGTTTCAGAGGCCACCCCAGGCCGGCTTTCGTTGGCGCAGTCATATTTGCGATTGCAGTAGTTGCACTGGATGTTGCAGCCCGGCGCGACCGCGACGTGCATGCGCGCGAAATAGTGATGCGCCTCTTCTGAAAAGCAGGGGTGATCCTTGATCTTCTCCCAGACAGCCGGATCCGTGTCGTCGGGCTTTGTCGACGAGCCGCAGGATGACGCGCAGCCACCGGGTTTCATGGTGCCAAGCAACTGGTCACCGAATGTCGTGCTGAGGCTCTCAAGCGAAATTGCCGGTGCAGACATGAACGGCTCCGTTGCTGCGTGATGTCGCAGTTCAAAGCGCAAGAGCTATGCCAGCTCAAAGAGCTGTTTCGGTTCACGAATAGGCTTATCGTGTCAGATTTCTTCGGATTGCTCCGACAAACCTTTGTCGGGCTTACGACAGTGGACACGCAAATAGGGTCGCGAGGCTAGCAGCCTCGGGCGCGCAGAGCGTGAGCGAGACCACTCCGGGCTGCTTACGGTTGACGTCATCACGACGTCTAGAATTTCTTCACCACGATACCATGCCGGCGCAGGGCGTAGCCGACTTGCCGCGGCGTGAGGCCGAGGATACGAGCCGCCCTGGCCTGAACCCAACCGGCCTTGTCCATCGCGTCGATCACCCGGTCGCGTTCCGCCAGACGCGGGGGACAAGCGGGATCGTTCGGATCGCCGGCCGTAAGGGGAGATATCTTGCCTGCGGAGGCACCGATGCAACTGGCCGGCAGCCGCAATCCGACCGGCACTGCGTTGACCCGTGCGAGATCGTCGATGGCATTGCCGCCATTCGAGCGGTCGGCTCGCTTCCAGAGGAGCCAGGAAAGGCACTGGCCCTTCTTACAGGCGAAATCGGATGGAGTGATCGTCCTTGAGCGCGCAAGTGTGGCCGTCCTTTGGACGCAGTTCTCCAGCTCGCGGACGTTACCAGGGAAGTAACATTGCGAGATCAGGTCAAGCGCCGGCGCCGCGAAGGCTAGTGCGCGATCGTTCTCCTTGTTGAACCGGTTGAGGAAGGCGTTCGCAAGGCGTGGAATATCGCCGGTTCGCTCTCTGAGCGGAGGCAGGATAATTGGCACGACATTGATGCGGTAATAAAGGTCGGCCCTGAACTCCCCTTTTATGACGGCCGCCTCGAGGTCCTTGTTGGTGGCGCATATGAGGCGCACGTCGACCTGTAGCGTTTTGGTGCCGCCGACTCGCTCCAACTCGCCTTCCTGCAAGACACGCAACAGCTTGGCTTGAAAGGCCGGCGAAATCTCGCCGATTTCATCAAGTAGCAGCGTTCCCTCATTTGCCAATTCAAAACGACCGGCGCGCTGGGAGATAGCACCCGTGAAAGCGCCCTTTTCATGCCCAAACAGTTCTGACTCCAGAACGCTTTCAGACAGTGCGGCGCAGTTCAATTTGACGAAAGACTTCTTCCTCCGACGTGAGAGCTTATGGATGGCCTGCGCAAAGAATTCCTTGCCCGTGCCGCTTTCACCCCGCAGAAGCACGGTGGAATTGGTCCCTGCTACGACCGAGACGGTTTCGAGCACCTGCTTGAGTGCGGGGCTTTCCCCGATGATCCCGTCGATTTTGGCATCCGCATGCCGGGCAGGGTCGTAGGTCCTCCCCTCGTTGGGCGATTTCTCCGGTCCCGATTGCTCATGGCCACACCGCTGACGATCTGTACTCAGGGCGCGATGGAGGCGGATGGTCCGGCCGACAAGGTTGGCGACCATCGTCAGGAAATAAATGGCCTCGTCGTCGCGAAAGTCGGTGGCGCCGTCTCCGGCGCGGTCGATCGACAATGTCCCAAGGATATCATGATCAGCCTTTAGCGGGATACCGATAAAGGCAATTGGGATGGTTCCGATGCTCGAAGACGTTTGAAGGTCAGCCTGAAATAGTTGGGACTTGCGCACGTCCGGTATGAAGAGCGGCGTCCCCGTAGCGACGATTTGATCTGTTACGGCCTGTGGTATGACGCGGCGAGTGCCTGATTGACGTACGTGGGTATTGCCGGCAGTCGCGGCAATCTCCAGCTCTCCTTCAGCGTCCAGGACGACGATTGCTCCGTGACGCATCTGCAGAAATGAAGGCAGGACGTTCACGACATTGGCGAGCGTAATCTCCAGCTCGCTGGGGGCGGTCAGCACCTTCGATATCTCGTAGAGTCCTCTGAGCGCGATATCTGATTGGGGCATGCTTTTGCTGGGCGGTTCAGGGCGGGTCTCCCGAGGTCCAACCTCGTCGACCCGATCTTGCGGTCCGTGGGTCATGGAAACACCTCAGGGGTTGTCGTCCAGAGTGCTCCTCCTTTTTTATCTGAATTCTGAAAGCACAGTATTCACGAGCTTCTCTTCGTCAAAGCGACGATCGAAGCAAAGAAAATAGACTTGGCGTTGGGCGAGACCTAAACTGTACCAAGATCAACCCTCTTAATACGTGCGTGCGTCGGTCATCCGAATTTGAAGAGGACTCCGAAACCGCCGCGTGGATAGTTCCACTCGATCTCGCCACTGGTCTCACACAAAATCCGGCAGGTGCCGCACTCCATGCAGCCGTCAGCAGTGATCTCCACTTGACCTTTGTCGTTCAACTCATAACATTTCGCCGGGCAGACGTGGGTAAGCGCGAGCAAGTTCGCGCTTGGCCTCTCGTGCGGTCGCACTTTGATATGCGGGCGGCCGGAATCCACCAAGTAGCGGTTCTGGTAAAGCTTGTCCTCGACACGTGACTTTGTCACTGCGATCGTCATTTCGTCTCCCTTCAGCGCCACGCCAATGCAAGGCGGACCGCGTCGCTGACCAGCCCCCAACGCGAGCGCGCCTTGATGAAGGCCGCCGTGGTCGCCTTTTCCTTCTCGATCTTCGGCGTGCCGTCGACACGCATGAAGTTCTGCGCGGCTTGGGACATCAACCGCGGATAAGTTGTGAAGTAATTGCAGGAATTGGTGTGGAGCAAGGCCGGCATATCTTTGTATNGACATCAACCGCGGATAAGTTGTGAAGTAATTGCAGGAATTGGTGTGGAGCAAGGCCGGCATATCTTTGTATTTCTTCAGGTCCTTGACCACGAAGGACTTGTCCAGCATGGCTTTGTAAAGAGCGAGATTTCGTTTGGTCATAGGAGCGTTGCGGCTGTTGACCTCGATGATTGCCTCAGCCGCGATGCGGCCGGAGGTCATGGCGAGGTTCGAACCCTCGCGGTGAATGGCGTTGTTCAGTTGCGCGGCATCGCCGACCACGACCCAACCATCGCCAAACAGCTGCGGAATAGCCTTGTAGCCGCCTTCGGGAATGAGGTGTGCGGAATATTCTTTCACTTCCGAGCCGGCGATCAGCGGCCGGATCGAAGGATGGCTCTTTAAGGCATCAAGGAGAACGTAGGGGCTCTCGACCATCGCGGCGAAATCGGAGACGAGGCAGCCAATGCCCAGTGAGATCGACTCCTTGTTGGTGTAGAGGAAGCCGAGCCCGGCCATGCTGCGGGAGGTCGTGCCCACCGCCTCGATCACGCAGCCTTCATCGCCCTTGACGCCGAACCGCTGCTCAATGACCTCTTCGGGCAGGAAATGCATTTCCTTAACGGCGAGCGCCACGGTTTGTGGCTTCGGCATCTGCCGCAGGCCGGCTCGCGTGCCAAGCAGTCCGCAGACACCTTCTGCGAGAACGACCACGTCCGCGTAGATGGCTCCGCCGGCCCGGTCTGTGCGCACGCCAATCACCCTGTCCTTGGCGTCACGGATGAGCTCCGTCACGGTCGTCTCGCACAGAACCGTCGCGCCGGCCTCGCGCACCTTACGCGAAAACCATTTGTCGAACTGGGCACGGATGATTGTGTATCGGTTGGGCTTGGCCTCATTGAAGTCGTCCGACCGATAGTGAATCCCGGTATGGGATGTGTCGTCCATCACCCAAAGCCGCTGTTCAACCAAATGCCGCTCGAGAGGCGCATCGTCCCTGAAATCCGGGATGATCTTCTCCAGCATGTTCGCGTACATGATGGCACCTTGGACATTCTTGGAGCCCGGATATTCACCGCGCTCCAACTGCAGCACCTTTAGGCCATGGCTGGCCATGGTGTAAGCAGCTGCGTTTCCGGACATGCCTGCCCCAACAACAATGGCGTCGAAGTTTTCCTCGATCATGTCCGTCCCTTAGCTCGCAAGCTTATCGCGACTGTGGGGCGACAGCCGCCGGGTGAAGGCTTCCGTCAGTGCGGGCAGGAAGCGGATCGCGTCGGTGACGATTCCGAGGTGAGCGAAATCGAAAATCGGCGCGTTCGGGTCGGTGTTGATGGCCACGATGAGATCCGCCCCCTCGACGCCAACCCGATGCTGGACGGCGCCGGAAATCCCGGCCGCTATGTAAAGCTTCGGCCGGATGGTCTTGCCAGTCTGGCCGATCTGCCGATCAGCTGGCATCCAGCTCTTCTGGACTAACGGGCGCGAACAGCCATGCTCGGCGCCGATTGCTCGCGCGAGGTTCTTCACAAGCTGCAGGTTCTCCGCCGCGCCAAGACCAAGGCCTCCCGCAACCACGACGTCGGCATAGGCAAGGTTTGCCTTTGCCGACTGATTGTCCGGCAGGAAGCCGAGGACTTTGGTAGCGATCTCGTCCTCGGCAAGCGAGAGCTTGTGCCGGATGACACGCCCGACCGGTTTATCCGTCCGCTGCGGCATGGGCATGACCCTTGGCCGCACTGTCGCCATCTGAGGGCGGAAATTGAGCGTATAGATCGTGCACAACAAGGAACCGCCGAAAGTCGGACGCGTGGCGGCGAGCGAACTGTCGGTATCCACATCGAGTTCGGTGCAGTCGGCCGTGAGCCCTGTCTGCAAGGTCGTCGCCACGGAGCCGGCAAGATCCCTGCCGAGTGTGGTGGCACCGAGAAGAAGGATTTCGGGTTTGTGGGTATCGACCAGATCCGTCATCGCCTTGGTGAAAGGCTCGTTCCGATAGTCGGCGAGCAGGGGCGCCTCGGCGATGTAGACAAGGTCAGCACCATACGCGAATGCTTCGGCAACGGCGTTCCCGACGGCCTCTCCCGGCGGTCCGAGCACGACGCCTGCAAGCTGGACCTGAAGCTTGTCTGCTAATTTGCGGCCTTCGCCGAGCAGCTCGAATGATACGGGGTGGACCTGGCCGCGTTCGAGCTCGATGAAGACCCAGACGTGCCGGTAGTCCTTGAAATGGGCGGGCAGCTCCTTCTTTATGCCGGCGCGGCCGGCGGCAGGGCGAGGGGGTTCTCGGTTCGCGGTCGACATCGTTTTGCTCCTTGCCGTCACGCGCCGCCGTTGAAGGCGAGCTCATGTTCCAGCGCCGGCTGGCGGGTGAAGATTGCGGTGATGAGTTCGTCAGCGACATCGCGCAAGGCCTTCTCGGCGGTGTCGATTAGTGCCGCCTTTTCAGCTCGAGCAGGAGGGGCGAAAACACGCTTGACGACCGTCGGTGAGCCGCGCAGGCCGCATTTGGTGAGATCCTCGATGCCGGCGTCGGCCGCGCTCCATTTCAAGACCTGGCTGCGCGCGGCGCACAAGGCGTCGTGGATCGAGCCCCGGCGGATCTCGTTTGTGCCTTCCAGCATGGTGATGAGGCAAGGCAGCCTGCTCTTCAGCATCTGTGTGCCGCCTTCGGAGCGGCGCTCGACCTTGATCTCGCCTGCAGCAAGGTCAATAGAGGGGATCTTCGCAACATAGGTCAGTTGCAGGAGTCCGAGGCGCTTGGCGATGCCGGGCCCGACCTGGGCGGTGTCGCCATCGATCGTCTGCTTGCCGGTGAAGACGAGGTCTGGCGTGCCGAACGCCTCGCCGACTTTCGCGATTGCCTGTGAAAGGGCGAACGAGGTCGCCAGCGTGTCGGAGCCGGCAAAATAGCGGTCGGTCAAGAGCACCGCTCGGTCGGCGCCGTAGCCGAGCGCCTTGCGCAGCGCGTCCTCTGCCATGGGCGGACCCATGGTGAGCACAGTGACTTCGCCGCCATACGCATCGCGCAGTCTGAGCGCTTCTTCGAGGGCGAACAGGTCGTAAGGGTTGATGATGGTCGGAACACCCTGGCGCATGATTGTGTTCGTCACCGGATGGACCCTTATCTGTGCCGAGTCCGGCACCTGCTTGATGCAGATTACGATGTGCATTGGCGGTTTCTCTAGGCTCCTGTCCGGGTGCGGGCATTGCGGTTATCTCCTTGATCCGCATAATCCGTGCCAAGTCTCTTGCGCTGCCCCCTTTCCTACAACTTCGGCTGGTTGCTTCTGACGGCGCTGTGGTGATGACCGGATTTGTCGGCTGCTCGACATTGTCGCGTCGCAACCCTTGTCGCCGCTCATTCCCGTCCGAACCGCTTCAGTACCGAGTCGAACGGGACAAAGGTGTGACCCGGCGCGGCAGGTTTGTTCGGATCGTGGTCCTTGAGCACCTTGAAGACCCGATGCGTGAGCGGCGAGGAAATCGCAAAGTCCTCGTAAGCGCGTTCGAGCGTCGCGCGCACCCTCGCGGCAATCACCTGGTCGGGTAGACCGGAGAAATCTTCTTCGGCAAGGTATTGGCCCACGCGCTTCATTATATGGAGCCGCGAGACATTCAGCACCTTGGGGTCATAGGAGACGCCAAGGACTGAGAAGAACTCCTCCGCGGCCGACAGGCGCTTCAATCGTGCGAGGATGTCGGTGACATCGATGGGGCGGCTGTCAGCGGAACAATTCATTGCATTCTCCCTGGTCGCAAAACTGTGGCCTTTGCGCGCGCGCGCACGGCTGACCTGGACCCGCACAGCTCGAAGAGGGACGCCTCGCTGCACTTTTTATCGTAGAGCTCGACCAGTCGAGTTGCAGTGAGCGTCGATTTGGTCTCGGCCGCCTCGCGCCGGACGCGGGCCACCATCGCGGCTGCCAGATCCGGGTCGAGATCGCGACCGCTTTCGCTCAGCACATGGGCAATCGCAGTGGCGCCGGAATGCTTGCCGATGACGATCCGCCGGCAGCGGCCCACGAGAGCCGGATCAAGCCCCTGATAAGTGCGCGAGTCCTTCAGCAGCCCTGCGACGTGAATGCCGGATTCGTGGGTGAAAACATCGGCGCCGACGACCGGCTTAGTGGCCGCGATCTGCCGGCGGGCGGCCCAGGCCACCTCGGCGGCGAGGCTGGGCAATGCGGTCAGCTCGATGCCGGTATCCGCGCCGCCGAAGACCGCCATCGCGGCGGCCACCTCTTCCAGCGCGGCATTGCCCGCACGCTCGCCGAGCCCCAGGACGGTGACGGAGGCATGGCGCGCGCCTGCGCGGATCGCCGCCAGCGTGTTGGCGCCAGCAAGTCCGAGATCGTTGTGCGCATGAAATTCAAGGTCGATTGGAGACCGCGCCACGAGCTGGGCGACAAGTTCGAAGGTCGAAAACGGGTCGAGAACACCGACTGTGTCGGCCAGCCTCACGCGGCTTGCGCCGGCGCGTGCGGCCGTCTCGATGACGCGGGCGAGATGATCCCGATTGGCCCGCGAGGCATCCTCGCACCCCACCGCGACGAAGAAGCCGGCGGCGGCGGCGCGCCTGACCATATCATCGATGACCTGGAGCGCTCCCGCCTTGTCGAGGCCGAGCTTGGCGGCAAGTTGGATGTCCGACGCAGGCAGCGACAAATTGACCGCCTGGACCCCGCTCTCGATCGCTGCATCGAGATCCAACGACGTCATCCGGCACCAGGCCATGAGCCGAACCGGAAGACGCCGCGCGACCACGGCGCGAATTGTTTCGATCTCGTCGACGCCCATGACCGGCGTGCCGATCTCGATCTCTGTGACGCCGGCCGCCGCAAGAGACTCAGCGATCTCCAGCTTTTCCGTCGTGGTAAAGGCGACGCCCGGCGCCTGCTCGCCATCGCGCAAGGTCGTATCGTTGAGAGAGACATGACGGGTCATAACCGGTAGCCTGTTCTTCTGCCGCTCACGCATAGACCGGATTACCCGGCCCAGAACCGAAAAAGCTGCGCAGCTTCCCCACGATTGCCGGCATGACCTCGAGCACCCGGTCGATATCCTCTTCGCTGTTGTCCCGCGCCAAGGAGAAGCGGACTGCCGCGTGCGGCGTTTTCATCGCGCTTAGGACATGGCTTGGTTCCAGAGAGCCGGAGGTGCAGGCCGAGCCAGAGGAACACGCGATGCCAATGCGGCTGAGGAGAAGAGGAATTCCATCACTGTCGACATGTTCGAAGGAGATGTTTGCGGTGTTGGGCAACCGTTGCAGGGGATCACCAGTGACACAGGTGCCTGGGATGCGCTGGAGGATCCCGCCCTCCAGACGATCGCGGAGCGACTTTACCCGTGTGGTCTCGTCGTCCATGAATTTCAAGGCGAGTTCGGCCGCCGTGCCGAGCCCGGCTATGCCGGGCGTATTCTCGGTGCCAGCACGCCGGTTGTGTTCTTGGTGTCCCCCCTTGATCAGCGAATGGAAGTTGACGCCGCGTTTTACGAAAAGCGCGCCGATCCCTTTCGGCCCGTGCAGCTTGTGGCCGGAGAGCGACAGCATGTCGATTGCGGTCGACTTCAGGTCCATCGGAAGCTTGCCGACCGCCTGCACAGCATCCGTATGGAATAGGGCGCCCACTTCCTTGGCCAACTCGGAAAGCCTGGCCACGGGGAAGATCACACCAGTCTCGTTGTTCGCCCACATTATGGATACGATTGCCACCTGTGGGGTGAGGGCGGCCATATAGGCGTCGAGGTCGAGCCGGCCACGGCAATCCACCGGGATCCTATGCACCTTGACGCGGCGGGTCTTCTCAAGATGCGCGCAGAGCGTCAGCACGGCGGGATGCTCGACTGCGGACGTCACGATCTCGGTTCGGTTGGGCGCCGCCTCGAGCGCTGAAAGAAGCGCTGCATTGTCGCTTTCTGTCCCACCCGAGGTGAAGGTGATCTCATCGTCGAACTCCGCGCCGATCAGCGCTTGCAATTGCCTCCGCGCCTTTGTCACCGCCGCACTGACTGAGGCGCCAAGAGCGTGCGCCGACGAAGGGTTGCCGAATTGATCCCTAAAGAACGGCAACATCGCTTGCAGGACCGCAGGATCGACCCGTGTGGTTGCGTTGTTGTCGAGGTAGACAGGCTTCATAGGTGCGATCCTCAGTTGACCAGAATGACGCGGCGCGGACCGACTCGTTGAGCCTCTGGCGCATGCCGTTGATGATAATGGGCCTGAACTGGCAGCCCGCGCAGACGCCCGGAGTGTTTGACGCAGACCGGATCTCCGTCGAGATGGACATGTTCGCAGTGGCCGCCGTCAGCCGTAAGGACGCCCGAACGCGATAACGTTATCGATGAGCCGAATTTGGCACAGCAGCGCGATCTGTCCGCAAGCAGCTCGGGTGACACCAGGACCCGAGCTGTTTCGGGAGGCGGCGTTCTTTGCACCTTACCGGAAGCGAATGGCGGTCCCGAGATCCGTTTTCCTTGGTCTTTAGGACGGGGACATCTGTCGTGCCGGCCATATAAGTCTCCTCTGCCGCAAAATGAGTCCGACGGCCGCATAGGGCCTTCGGGCGTTTAACTGAAGGACTTGCCGCAGCCGCACTTCTCGCGCGCATTGGGGTTATCGAAGACAAAGCCGGAAGATTCGAGCCCGGTGAGGAAGTCAACGGTCATGCCGGCGACAAGGGGTTGGGAGCCCGTGTCCACGAACAGCTTGATCCCATCTGTGTCAGTGATCGCGTCGCCCTCGCGCGACACGCTCTCCAAGCCCATTAAGTATTTGAAGCCGGCGCAGCCGCCGGTCTCGACCATAATGCGAAAGCCTTCCGCCGGCTCGCTGGCGCGGGAAAGAGCAGTCTTGAAGGCGGCAACAGCGTTGTCGGTGAGCGTAATCATGGCTCCATTCTCCTCAGTCCGGGACCTGCTTGCGCATCACGTCGCATGCACCGTGCCAAAGCGAAAAAAACGTTTCAACACAGCGCGGCATCTCTGACACTGCCGTGCTTCTTGTGAGTGCATTGCTGCGAAGCTGTCGGCCAACCGACACGTACTGTCGGGTTTGTCGGGATCGCCACGAGGAATGTTGGGCCTGAGTTCTTGGTTGAACTCACATCACCAAATACAGAACGTCTTCTGAGCTTGCTTCGGCGCAATTGGCACGGTTTTTGAGGCTCCGTTTGGCGAGGCGGCAAGAGCATGCCGATCCACAATCATGCCGTGGGTGCCCTCGCGATGGGGATGGGGCGAAGCAAGGGAGCAACATGTCAGGACCGGGTCAGATACGCCTTGTTTGGCAAAGCAGCGACGCCCCGTGGCATCCGAATGCCCGCCTGGCCGATTGCGACAACACCCATACTCGCTCACACCGCCCAGTAGCCGCCGACCGGCTCAACGGGATGCCATCGGCATGTCATGCTCGCCGGTTTTCGGCGCGGGTGCGACGCCGTGCGCACGCTGTCCAGCGACCCTTTGTTCATGGGCCAGCAGCAGATCAGGGGCGAGCATTACGGCCGCCCTATCGCCTGAAGATTCCCCGGCAGGGCAGCTGATCCTTACACGTAGGTAGAACCAGGGGTAAGACATGGA
Organism: Mesorhizobium sp. LNHC229A00; assembly: GCF_000502415.1. Classification (NCBI taxonomy): domain Bacteria; kingdom Pseudomonadati; phylum Pseudomonadota; class Alphaproteobacteria; order Hyphomicrobiales; family Phyllobacteriaceae; genus Mesorhizobium; species Mesorhizobium sp. LNHC229A00. The sequence continues at coordinate 30,512 of NZ_AYWQ01000003.1, read as the reverse complement.
CCAGCGCGAGAAACCGTCGCCCGACGAAATCCGGCGGGCGTGCAAAGACAATCCAAAAATCCGGGAGCATGATCTCGCCGCTCGATTGGGCGTTTCGGAAGCCGAATTGGTCGCGGCGCATTGTGGTCACGGCGCGGTGCGCATCGAGCCGCGCGTCGATGATCTGCTGACTGGCCTCGAAGCGGTCGGCGAGGTGATGGCGCTCACCCGCAACGAAAGTGCCGTGCACCAAAAGATCGGCGTCTACGACAAAGTGGTCACCGGCAACCAGCATGCCATGGTGCTCGGCGACGACATCGACCTGCGCATCTTCCCGAAAGCGTGGGCGTATGGCTTCGCCGTCGAGAAGCGCGAGGGAGCCGAGATCCGCCGCAGCCTGCAATTCTTTGATGCCGCCGGCGAGGCGATGCACAAAGTACATCTCAGGCCCGCCTCGAACCTGCAGGCCTATCAGAATCTGGCGGCACAGCTCGTATCCTCCGACCAGGAGCCGATCATATCGGTCGAAGCGGGCGGTGCGCGCGATAACGCAGTGAGTCCGGACCAAGCCGCCACGGCCGACGACCTACGCGAGCACTGGAGCCGGCTGAGCGACGTGCATCAGTTCTACGATATGTTGAAGACACTGAAGCTCAGCCGCTGCCAGGCAATGCGTATGGCCGACGAAGATTACGCCTGGCTGCTCGACAATGATGCCGTTGGCGCCCTGTTCCAGCAGGCGGCCGAAGACGAGATGCCTATCATGTGCTTTGTCGGCAATCGTGGTTGCATTCAGATCCATTCCGGCCCGATCAAGTCGGTCAAGCAGATCGGGCCGCGGATCAATGTGCTCGACGAAACCTTCCATCTGCATCTGAGGACCCATCACATCCGCGAGGTCTGGGCCGTGCGCAAGCCGACGAGGGACGGTCACGTCACGTCCATTGAAGCCTATGGCGCCGACGGCAAGATGATCATCCAGTTCTTCGGCACGCGCAAGGAAGGCGAACGCGAGCGCAGCGACTGGCGGTCTCTGGCCGAGAGTCTGCCACGCATTCCCGGTCCGAGCGACAGGGATGTATAGAGTGTGCCGACAGGCCCTCGGATTGAACCGGCCGCCATAGGACTCGGCACCACGTTCCGACATTTAGGTCCATGTGCGATAGTGCTTGCCGTCGTAGCGCATACGCACGGTTAGGCGTGCGCGCCGGAATTGACCGCGTCGATACAGGCAGGCTCGTCGTCGTCCGGACCGGTGCGCACGACTGCATCGCCGTCTGACGGAAATCCTTGCAGCGGCTACAACAACGCATATGCCATCAGCGCCGAACCGAAGCGGAAGCGCCGCCGGGTCTTATCGGACCGCACCCGAACCGTGCGCTGGATAGCGTCGTTGCTCAATCCAGGCCGTGCGAGCGATCTTCTCGCCCGTCACCGGAAGGCAGTGCAGCAGCATCCAGGCCGAACAGGCCGATGTGGACTCGAAACCGACCGTGGATGTCGGTTGTCGGACGTTGTCCTGAGAATGGTGGACAGGTGATCATCAACTTAGTGGCGGCGGGCCCAGTGCTGGCTGGCGTCGCTTGGCGCAGGCTAGGGGTGCGCCTATCCGGCACGCGACTTGCTTCGATAATTTGGTCAGCGGGGCGTCAGCAGTGCGTCACGGAGCTCAAAGCGGATTGACCACCTCTCAACCCTATCGGGGATAAGCGGCGGCTTTGCTTCATGACCGCAGCGAGGCGGAGATGCCTTTTGATTGACTTCGCAACCGATCTCATCCGCGCTGGCAGTGGGCTGATCGGGCGACAGAATCTCGAAGGCGCCCGACACGAGACGCACCCATGCTGGATATCTACTTTATGAACAGCGGTGCAATCTCGATCGAGCCATGAACGGCAATGTAGAGAAAGCAAAATGGCAACCAACCCCGTTCCAGATCATGTCCCGCCCGAAATGGTGAGGGATTTCAGCCTGTTTACATCGCCAGGGATGCCACCAACACTCAACGGGGATCCACACGCAGCTGTCGCTCGCGTACATGATGGGCCTCCGATCTTTTACTCCCGCTACAACACGCAAGATGGCCGGGGTACCTGGGTCATCACCCGTGCCGCGGACCAGCGGAAGGTGCTGCAGGATGCAGAGACTTTTTCCAGCCATCGCAGCATCTTCTCCTCCATACTGGGTGAAAACTGGCCCACGATCCCGCTTGAGCTCGATCCACCGGCCCATGGCGTCTTTCGCTCACTGCTCAATCCGCTGCTTTCGCCAAAGCGGGTGTTGGCTTTGGAACCGGCTGTCCGCGAACGGGCGGTCGAGCTGATCGAAAGGATCGCCGCGTCGGGCACAAGCTGCGACGTGATGAAGGATTTTGCATTTCCTTTCGCGGTGAGCACCTTTCTTCGCTTTCTGGGGTTGCCTGATGACCGACTCGATACATTCGTCGGCTGGGGGAAAGATCTGCTCCACGGCGACGATAAGGAACGACCTGTGGCTGCCCGGACGATCGTGGCATTCATCGACGAACTTGCAGCCATGCGCCGCCAGGAGGCGGTTGACGATTTCATGACCTTTATCGTGCAGGCACAGGTCGAGGGCCGCCGGCTGACGGACACCCAAGTCCGCGGCATCGGCGTGCTTGTCTTCGTCGCTGGGCTCGACACGGTCGCAGCAGCTATAGGCTTTGACTTGGCGTACCTCGCACGCAACCTCAAAGATCAGCAATTGCTGCGGAGCGAACCGGACCGCATCCCGCTCGCAACCGAAGAATTGCTGCGGGCCTATTCGCCCATTCAGTTGATCCGCGTGGCCACGAAAGATATCGACTTCGAAGGAGCGCCGATCCGGAAGGGGGACTATGTTTCCTGCGCCACTATGATTGCCAATCGTGACCCGGCGGAATTCGCATGCCCCAACACGATTGATTTGGAGCGGGAGGACAACCGCCACGAATCGTTTGGCTATGGTCCCCACCGTTGCCTTGGCTCACACCTTGCCCGGCGGGAGATTGTCATTGGCCTGGAGGAGTGGCTGGCGCGCATCCCGGCTTTCAGGGTCAAGCAGGGTACGGCGCCGATAACTTCTGGCGGCCATGTGTTCGGGATCGAAAATTTGATCCTGGACTGGTCTTAGGCCCGCCCCGAGCCGGGCACAAACAATGGAGGCAGTGCCATGCGCATCATCGTCCAAAAGGCCAAATGCCAGGGCCACGCGCGATGCGCGGCGCAAGCGCCTGACATCTTCAAACTCGATGATGACGGTTACATCCTGCTTGGTGACATTGAAGTTGCGGAAGGGGAGGAACTGCCTGCATCACGAGGCGTGCGATCCTGTCCTGAACGTGCGCTGGAACTCACCCGCTGCGCGCTTTGAGGACTCATTCAACCGAGAGTCTGGCGGGCTTGAACCATGTGGCCGCACTCAGCACGCGACCTCTGTCCCGCACGGTTCACGTCCAACTCTGCAGGGGCATTTCCGGCGCCTGTGTTCCCCGTGAGGCGCAAACGGCAGGGCCCCGCGGTTCGCGGAACGCCTCCTTCCAATCGCAGAATTTACGACAGAGCCGAGTGGACCAGACGAGAATTGCCGAACTACTCGACCGCGAGGCAATCCGCGACTGCGTACACCCGAAGAACTGCCCGACCCATGTTGCGGCAGGCCGGGTCTCTGCATGAATTGATAGGACGAAACCAGGAGAACGCACCATATTTGCCCAACATTATGCCCGGCTCAGCACCGGCCAATCGCCGCAGATCGAGCTGGACCAGCATGTGCTTGCCTGTGTGCTTTCACGTGCGCTCGAGGAGATCGAGGCCGGCGAGGCGACTGTGACGGAGGCAACCGGACTTTCGCGCGCCGAGCTGCGCGATGTCCTGTCCCGCTGTTTTCCTGCTATTCCTATCAACGCGTTTGCCTTGAAAGAGGTGAGCGAGCCCGAGCCGGATCTGGAGGAAGAACTGCTGCATGGACTGCTGTTGGCGCATGCCCGTCCTGGCGACCCGACGAGCGCCCGCTTCGCCAGGATCATCGCCCGGCGTGCCATGCGCAATGACCACCTCTGGCAGGAGCTTGGCCTTTTTAATCGGACCGAGCTCGGCCGCCTGCTCGCCTCGCATTTTCCGACGCTGGCGGCCGGCAACACCCAAAACATGAAATGGAAGAAATACTTCTACCGCAAGCTCTGCGAGGCCGAAGGTTTTTCGCTGTGCAGCGCGCCCAGTTGCCGGGAATGCAATGATGTCGAAAGCTGCTTCGGCCCGGAGGAAGGCGAAAGCCGCCTCACACGGATCAAGAACGGCATCGCCTCGGATTGAGAACCGCTTTCGTCTGTCGTAAAGCCGCAGCGCTCGCGCCGCGCCATATGTCTCTTACGAACGTCGACTGACGCCTTCGGGGATTGAATGCTGTGCCTGCTGTCCGATTAGTCGCCATGCTCACTTCGGCGGGCGCCGTCAAGATGGCGGTGCGGGATGCGACCCGCACCATCGCCGCCGAGCAACTGGTGTTCTCCGGGCCGTTGCTGCTCGCCTGCCTGGCGGTTGCGGCGCCTGGGCGGCCGCGGTTCACCGCCGTGATTGTTCGCGCTGGTGCACAGTTTCGCCTCGATCACCCATTGGGGCGGCCAGATTGTCTCCGGCGTCGCCATCAATCTCGTTGCTGCCGGCTCCACCATCATTCTCGGCCAGGTTCCGACGGCGCGCGCGCTGAGGTTCCTGGAAGGTTTTCGAACTTTCTGGGTCGCGCCTCAGCCCGAATTGCGGGTGCTCATGGACAAGGTGGGACACTAGATTCGCTTTTTGATGCTTTGGAAGGCGGCGAGTTCTAGCACTGGCGCCTTCGTGATAGCGAGCGCAGGCACGCTCCTGCAAGTTCTCCGCGTAGAGGGAGTTCGAGCAGAGTCTGATTGTAGGTGCGCACGTCCCGGACGTTGATGAGAGCGGGCACGACCTCACCCCTCGAGCATCGGGCGGTCGATGTGGTGCCGGCCAGTTCAGGAGTAATGTGATGATTTCGTTTGAGGTCGGCAGCAAGGGCGTTACGCTCGAATACGAACCGCACTTCGGGGACCCCGGCACCTTCTTTATCAAAACGGTGAAGGCGACGAGTAAGGATGCGGCATACGATCGAAACACGTTCTATGAGGCGTGGCGCCGGACCATCCAGCGATATGGCATCTACAATCCCTATACTCAACGCGGCGCGATCGCCGGCCTTCTCCCTCACGGCCCGCACAATGTTCGCGACGTGCTGGCAACGCATATCCTGAAGCAGACCGGGTCGTATGAGCAGGCCAGCTACGCAATCCAGGATACACCCGACATGGTGGCACACCATTACGGTCGTTTTTTGCCGCAAGACAAAGCTGCCCTTGCTGCGCGGATTTTGAATCAGGTCTGGCAGGCGGCCTAAAAGGCATCAAACAGGGCGACTATCCGCCTCCGTCGATTTGGCCATCGTGATGGGGGCTGATATGTCAATGGATCAGCTAGTTGCGAGATGTTGTGTGCAAAAATCGCGCACGAAAGTTCTGCTCCCTTCTCTTTCGTTCCACGACGATGCCGCCGACAGCACTTTTGGACACTCTTCTTCAATCGATATTAACTGCTCGATGCGGCGGTTCGCCGGCATACCCGTGAACCTCACTGTGCGTCGGGGGGCTGTCTGCCTGGGGTTTTTGGAATCTGTTCCGGTGTGGTGCAACCTTGATCCAAGTACCGAAGGGGATTGGAGTCGGTAGACCGCTACATCGCAATACCTACTATCAAAGAGGCCTTCTTCTGCTATCGACGGCACGCGGCTTAAACAGTCGAAATTCCATTTTGAGGAAGAGGCTGGCCGATGTCCTCCGAAGGCAGAGGGTCACGACTACCGTCGCTGCTGACCACCCTTCTGCTGGTGTTTCTAGGAGCAGCCCATTCCTGCTTCGCTTGGCAGGGTGCATTGTTCAAACCGCGTTTGCGAGCTGTCCGTCATGTTCCCCCAGCCAACGGCGTTTGAGAATTGCCGACCTTGCACTGACTAGCAAGTCGGCACGCTACAAGTTAATAATTGTTTCTGCTGAAGACGGATGGTCGAATCAGCATGCGATGGGAATTGCTGCTTGTTCCGTATATCCGCTCGTACAGTGCTGGAACTTGGCTCGGAACTCATAAGTTCCGATGTGATTGCGTTCTACGAGCTAATCAAAAACGGCTTTGACGCCCGTACGAAATCTGGTGTGGAAGTTCGCTTCGATGTCGTTCTGCGGAAAAATGATTACCTTACTTTGCGGGCACGCATTTCTACAAAGGCGGCCGACTTAGCCGACCTCCAGAAACAAGCACTTGAGCTGACCAACGCCGACGCCAGCGTTGAAGCCCTTTCTACATTCACATCTTTAATCACAACCGCACCCGACATAGACGCGTTACTGGATGCCCTCGACGAGGGCCAAGCCCGTTGCAACCGTATCTTAGTTAGTGACACCGGCTCGGGGATGTCGATCAGTGACCTTGAGAAGAACTTCTTGGTAATAGGCACCGCGTCTCGAAAGCATGCGGTCGAGCAAGCGCTGGCAGCCGGCAAGTCCGAGAGTCCATACCTGGGCGAAAAGGGTATCGGACGTCTTTCCGCCATGCGCCTCGGAGAGCACCTCCGTATTGAAACCGCTCGCATTGATGACCCCGAGTTGAACGTCCTGAATATTGATTGGTCTCTGTTTGGCGATCTCGACGCGATGCTCGACGAAATCAAGATTGTGCCTACCACCGGCGGCGCGAAAGAAAGTCCAACCTGGTCGGGCACTCGCGTGATTATAAGTGATCTTTCGGAAGATTGGACCGAACGCCGCGTCCATGAGATGGCGGAGTATGATTTCGCCCGGCTGACGGACCCATTTCTGGATCCAAAACATCGGCCCCGTATCGCCATTTATTGGAATAACGAGCGGATCACTATCCCGTGGATGAGCCCGGATTTGCTTGCGCAGGCACATGCCAAGGTTACTGGACGCTATGTCATCGAGGAGGGCCGTCCGGAGCTGCACTGTACTCTTGAGGCTATGGATCTCGGGTTCCCACACCCGCGCGAGAGCCGCATTGTGGTTGTGCCATTAGAGGATCTGCAGGGCGCAATCATCGGCGAGCACAGTCCAATTCATGACAGCGCGTTGGTCAGTGTAGGCCCGTTCGCGCTCGAAGCCCATTGGTTCAACCGCCGTCGGCTGACCGCTGTGGACGCGATCGGTGACCTACGCCAAGTGAAAGAGCTTCAGGAGAAATGGTCAGGGATTCTGCTATTTCGGGATCGATTCCGCGTCTTCCCTTATGGTGACGACGAGGACGACTGGCTTGGCCTAGATCGCCGGGCGCTACGACGCTCAGGATATACCCTTAATAAGACTCAATTCGTCGGCCGGGTTGCGATCTCCAGAACATCAAACCCTGACCTTGTGGATCAAACCAACCGCGAGGGGCTGCGGGAGACTCCCGAACAGTATGTTCTCCTCAACGTCATGCAATATGTCGTTCAGACTTTGCTCGGTGGGTTTCTTAAGGATGTCGAGCGGCAATACAAGAGTCAGAAGATCGACTTGTCCGACGCCCGTTCTGAAGTGAATCGGCTTGAGGAACGTGCGAAAAACGCACTGAAAAAACTGCAACGGCTCGCGCCGCCTGAAGGTCAGGAGGCGGTGGAAGACTTACAGCAGACCATGTTTGAATTTTCTGATTTCGCGGCGAGGGCGCGAGCGCGCATAGCGGAAGTCGAGCAGGAAAGCAGACAGATGGTCGAAATGGCCGGTGTCGGCCTGATGGTTGAGGTCGTTGCCCACGAACTCGCCAGAGCATCGGAGAATGCTTTGGACGCGCTGGACCGACTCCATCGGCGACCCGTTCCCGACGAGATAAAAGCCAATATCGAAACCCTCCGAGCTGAAATGAAAAGCATCAGCAAGCGGGTGCGTGTCCTTGATCCGCTCAGCATTTCCGGCAGACAGCGCGCGGAGGTGTTTAGCCTCAATGATTCGGTGCGCGATACATTGGAAGCGCACGACGCTCAATTCGAGCGTCAAGGCATAACGCTAAACCTCAGTCTTCCTGAGCGCTCCATTCGCGTCCGCGCGGTTAAGGGTATGGCCATCCAGATACTGGAGAATCTGATCTCCAATTCCGTATATTGGCTCGCACTGCGCGCCGAAAGGGAGAAGAGTTTCAAACCTGAGATCAGCATTGCCGTCCACAGCGGGCCGCCGAGTATCGTCTACGAGGACAACGGGCGGGGCATCGCTCCTGACAATCGCGAGAATGTCTTCAAGCCGTTCTTTTCGCTGAAGGAAAAGAGCAAACGTCGCGGCCTAGGGCTGTTCATCGCCCGTGAAGCCGCTCAATATCATGGTGGGACCCTCGTCCTCGACGACGCGATAAACCCTGAGACGGGGAGACTTCATCGCTTCATTCTCGAGCTTCCCGACAAGGTGATCGCATGACAACTCTGGCAGAGCTTCTCATCGAGAAGAGTGTTCGGCGTGCCCTTGTGGTGGATGACGCCTATGATCCCTTACCGCGTGCGGCAGACCTAACTTTAGACGCAAATGAATGGACCAATTTCTTTGATGATCTCCAGGAACCTGACGTAGAGATCATCAGAAATCTCACGCCCGAATACGACGCCTTGCCGACAGCGGAGTTACCCTCAAGCGATAGTTTCGTTGCTAGCATCTGGCAGAATCGCGACCAAATTCGTCCCGAACTCGTAGGTCCGGTCTTCGCGCGGTACGATGCCGACATGGCTACCGATCTTGCGTACGTCAACGCGCTAGTAGATGAGTTGCAGACTTTGGGGCTCGCGGTCGAGACTGCAGGCCGCAATTTCGAACAGCAGGCTGCGGATGCGGACCTGATTGTGATCGATCTGTTTCTTGGGTCTGTCCAAGACTCAGATGCCATCGCTGAGTCAAAGACGAAACTTCGCCGGGTTGTCGATCTTCGGCGTAGCGAGCCGCCGCTCGTGGTCTTGATGTCTCGCAGCGGTAGGCTTGAAGAGAAGCGTGAGGAGTTCCGCGATAGCGCAGGCCTCTTGGCCTCAGCATTCCGGATTGTGCGCAAGGCGGATCTGCAGAGAGACGGCAAGCTCGCACGCATATTGCGTCGCCTTGCCTTTCACCGCACAGACTCTACGCGGCTCGCGGCCTTCATGGATGCATGGCAGCAAGGCGTGAGCAGCGCCACAATGCGGGCGGTGGGCTTGATGCGGACACTAGACCTGCCCGACTACGCGCAGATCCAACAGTTGCTTCTATCAGAGGAAGGCGAGCCCACCGGGAGCTATATGGTCGATATCTTCGACCGTATTCTGCAGTACGAGATCGAGAGTGAGGCCGCTATAATTGACGCCGCCATCACGCTGAATGAAATTACATCTGCTGAGTACCCGCCACCTTACCTGGTTGGCTCCCCAGATTTGCAGCAACTCGTCTATCGATCGTTGTTCCAGAACACGGAACGGCTGCGCTTGGCGGGGCCAGGAGGCGGTGTTGCTTTCGGCGACGTCCTGCGGCCGTTGCCTCCCCCCGGCGAGCCACCTTTGCCCAGCCCGATCGCCGATGTGGGACCAAACAATGTGCTAGCTGTGCTGACACCCGCTTGTGACCTTCAGCGCGGCGGTGCCAAGCGAGTGTTGCTGTTGATCGGAGAGCTCCGCCAGCTCGGAGCTCGCGATTGGAGCTATGCAGACGATCCGGTTCGCACGCCCGTTATTGAGCTCGAGGACACGAGATATTGGATCAAATGGGATCTGAAGCACGTCGATACGATTGGACAGGACGCCCTTGCCCAGGCTCGCGCGGATGGCGGCGGGTTGGCTCTGATCGGAAGACTGCGTGAAGCACATGCCCTTGAGCTCCAGCAGAAGATGCTTTCGGCCATGGGGCGAGTCGGTTTGCCCGCGCCAATGCCGGCGACCTTTCCGATGCAAGTGCGGCTCGTGTATCCTGGGGCAGACCGTACCCCGGTTTCTCTTACTATTCCCGCGCTAGAGAACGACGGAGTATGCTTCGTTGGACGCCCCGGGCTTGCCAAGATGCGGCTCGTTCTGAGCGAAGATGCGTGCGAAGCAATCTCCGCGTCGATCGCAGACTTGGATCCTGCGACGGTACATCCCAATGCGGGCGACGCACTTCGTTATCTTAAAGACAATCCCGGCGAGCTTTTAGACGCGTTGGCGAACGGCGTTCCGTTGCCAGCCCCCGACGCTACGACATACAAGCTCATTCCGTCGCCCAGTGGTGCGCTGATAGGCCAGAATCCGAGAAATATCGGTCTTATCTTACGAAACGGGAAAGAAAATGGGCCTATTGATAGTGGGTTGATCGCGAAGGCCGGGATTGTGATGCAAACTACCGATATACGGCGCGAAGGCGGCGGAAGTGACGCCGCATAGAGTGCTCGGACAATAGTTCTGTTCCGTGTCGAATGTCCGACACGGGTGCCTGGGGCAAAGGCGATCAGGGGTGGCGAGGGTATCTGGTGTTTGATCCACAGCGGGGCTACGCGGGTGCCTCTCCCGGGCAAAACCTGGAGAGTTTACTTGGTCGCCTAACTGTGCGCGATCTTCAGATCATTGTTGGCCCGCGCGTGCTTCCCTTACTTCCATCTCAGCCCAAGGGCGACCGATCTGCTCTCCTCGCTGCGGCGGAACGCGCCCTGCAGGACCGCGCACAAAACGCAGTTTCGAACACGGAAATCAGAAAGACCCTGCTGCGAAATCTCGACCTTGGGAAGCTCGAAGAATTGAAGGCGCGATTGGCTCAAGGAGGGGTTGATGTCGCTGACGATGCGCTGGACATTAGCGATCTTGGGGCTCTCCGACCTTGGGCCATCGCCAGCGGTTTTTTCGGCTTGCAAGGGGAGGAGACGGCCGCCGGAACGACGGCTCTTAGCCGTCAAGAGATCCAGCCATCATTCTCTCTCTTTGCCCATCAGCGGTCTGTGGTCCGACGAGCTTATTCGCGTGTTGGCAGTGGATATGGTCGCACACTCATCCATATGCCGACAGGTTCCGGCAAAACTAGAACGGCAATGCACCTGGTGTCCAGAGCGCTGAATGAGTTCGAGCCAGGTGTTGTCGTTTGGCTTGCCACCAGCCGGGAGCTTCTGGAGCAGGCTGCTGAAACCTTCGAGGCAGCTTGGGCATCGCTGGGGAATCGTGACTTGGAGATTCGTCGCTTCTGGGGAGCTGGCACTCCTGCACCGGAAGATATGGCCGACGGAATTCTCGTTGCTGGCCTGGCAAAGCTGCATGCTTGGCGCGAGCGAGACGGGTTGGCTTTCTTGAAGTTGGCGGCCAAGGTCCGCCTCGTCATCATGGATGAGGCACATCAAGCGGTGGCACCGACCTATCGCGAGGTGATCGAAGGTTTATGCGGGGCAGGTGGCGAAGGCGCCTTGCTCGGTCTGACAGCCACCCCAGGTCGATCCTGGAACGACATGAGCGCCGATGAAGCGCTGTCCGAGTTTTTTGGCGGCTCGAAGGTAGTGCTTGAGATTGGCGACGATCCCAACCCAGTCAAATACCTGCTCGACAACGGCTACTTGTCTCGTCCTGCTTTTCATCAGATTGAGTATTCGCCTGCAATCCGGCCGACCCCGGCTGAGCTAAAGAAGCTCGCAAAACTCGATGACTATGCTGAGGAGACCTTGAACAAGTTGGCGGCCGATACGGCTCGCAACCTTGCAATCCTTGATGCAGCCAAAGGATTAATTGCTCGCGGGCACGCCCGGATTATCCTGTTCGCGGTTAGCGTTGAGCATGCGCAAGATATGGCCAGCGCCTTGTCCGCGTATGGGATCTTATCCGCTGTGGTATCTGGGGACACCCCGAGCCCCAAGCGCACCTCTATTCTGAAGACCTTCAAGGGTGGGACGCTGCGCCCGCAGATCCTATGCAACTTCGGTGTTCTGACAACTGGTTTCGACGCACCTCGTACCAGCGCGGCGATCATCGCAAGGCCGACAAAGTCTCTCGTGCTCTACAGCCAGATGGTCGGACGGGCAACGCGCGGACCGCGGGCCGGAGGCAACGAAACATGCGAAATTCTCACTGTCCATGATCCCGCCTATCCTGGGTTCGGAGATATCGCCGAGGCATTCTTTAACTGGGAGGACGTCTGGCATGGCGACTGATGAGACCGTAATCGAAGATGCATCTTTCATTCCCGCCGATCTCGCAATCCAAGCGATGCGAGATAGCGGCTACAAGAACACCGCTTATGCCTTGGCAGAATTGATCGACAACTCGGTCCAAGCCGAAGCTAAGAGCATCGAGATCATCTGTATCGAGGAACAGGTGCAACTCGCCGACCGCAAGCGAAAGCGGCTAACCAAGATCGCCGTGCTGGACGACGGACTGGGCATGGATGCGGCGGTATTACGCAAAGCTCTGCAGTTCGGCAACGGAACGCGCCTGAACGACCGCTCCGGGATCGGTCGTTTTGGCATGGGTCTTCCTAATGCGTCCATCTCACAAGCTGGACGGCTCGACGTTTGGAGCTGGCAGAACGGCCCCGACAATGCCCTTCATAGCTTCCTTGACGTTCAGGAGATTCGGGATCGGTTGCGCAAGGAGGTACCGATCCCACGACCCTCCGCCGTCCCCGCAGAATGGCGTGATCGAGCGCTGAGCGTAGGTCATAGTGGCACGTTGGTCGTTTGGACCAAACTTAGTCCGGACCGCCTAACCTGGAAGGGTGCTAAGGCTACATTGAAGAATACCGGCTGGCTGCTCGGGCGTATCCACCGCCGGTTCGTTGGTGATGGCAGTCTCAGTATCCGACTGGCGGGTGGCGAGGACGGTTACTTGGAGTCCGATACGGTCACGATCAACGATCCGATGTATTTGATCGCGGCTCCAACCATGCCGGCACCATTCAACAAGGATCCGATGTTCAAGGACGTGTTCAGCGTTCCCGTCACGGTGGAGGTTAACGAGAAGACCTACCAAGTCCAGACCCGTTACTCGGTCGCCAAGGATATCACACTTGACTTGGCAGGCTCGGTAAACCGGGGTGACACTGCTTACGGAAAGGATGCTGCCAACAACATCGGGGTTTCTGTCATGCGCGAGGGTCGGGAGCTGATGCTCGACCGATCCTGGACAATTCAGTACGACCCACGCGACCGCTGGTGGGGATGCGAGGTCGAATTCCCTGCGGCGCTCGATGAAATCTTCGGTGTCACCAACAACAAACAGGCGGCAACCGTCTTCAATGAGCTATCTGGTCTCGATTGGAAGGATCTCGCCGATCCCGGTGAAACCATGCCCGAGGTCGTCGCGCGCCTGAAGGATGAGGGTGATCCCAAAGGGGTTCTTCTATATCTTAGTGAGACCATCAAAAATAACCTCGCCCAACTCCGAAGCACAATCAAGATCCAAGGCAAGGGTACGCGCAAGGGCGCCAAGCGGCACACCGATGGCGATCCGACCGAGGAGGCCAACAAACGCTGGAAGGAGCGGGATGAGATCAACCCGATTCCTGACAGCGATACTGTTCCTTCGCCAGATGATTTGAACGAGCTTTCAGGCGACCTAACCGAAGACGGGCGCAATGCCGAAGATACGTCGGAGATTGTCGCGCGCGTCGTGTCCGGCGACCTGAAAGTCGTCTTCATTGACAAATCCCTTGGGGGATCGTCAGAGCTCTTCACCGTCGTCGCCCGTGGCCCACTCACCGAGGTGGTCTTTAACCGTCGACATCCAGCTTTCGATATGATCTTCGACACCGTCTCTGCCGATGATGACCTTGATACCCTCTCCAGTACAGAACTGCAGGACCGTTTACTTAAGGCGGGGCAAGCCGTCCAACTTCTATTCGCAGCGTGGGCTCGGATGGAACGCGAAGATCCGCCCAATCAGGCGCGTTATGAACGTGTTCGCGAGAGTTGGGGCAAGCTCGCTCGCGACTTCCTCGACCCTGTCGACATATCTGGCCTCGACTGATGCGTCGCGATGGGGATTTGCTCCTCTCACATTTGGCGGGCGCGAAACAGAGCGCCTTGCTCTGCGCGCCCTTCATCAAGTCGGCCGTCATCAAACGTGTTCTCAGCGCCATCCATCCTGATGTTAGGGTGGAGATAGTCACGCGCTGGTACGCTGAGGAGGTTGCCGCCGGCGTGAGCGATCTAGCCGTTTTCGATCTAGCCGCTAGCCGCCCGGGAGTAACACTTCGGCTTTTGGATAACTTGCATGCCAAACTCTATGGAGCAGACGACCTGCTCCTAGCAGGGTCCGCAAATCTCACCGCAACCGCACTTGGCTGGTGCGAGAATCCGAACCTTGAATTGTTAGTACCGGTACGGGCAGACGACGAAGCGGTCTTACGATGTCGGGCGGCCCTGGGTGCCGCGCGCTTAGCTACAATCGAAGAACGGGACTCAATCCAATCAGCCGTTGATCTTTTAGATCAAAGGCCTCTTCCCGAGGCAAAGACGGTTGATGACCTGCTGGCCGGCCCATGGCTCCCGAAACTGGCAGCACCCGAGCGTTTGTTCGCAGCCTATTTGCCATCTGCCCGTGAAAGACTGACGTACTCGGCCATTGAGGCGGCTGATCATGATCTCAAGGCGCTAGCTATAGAGCCGCACTTGAGCGAAGCTGCCTTCCGCACAAAGGTGGCCGAGCGCTTTTCCACCATGCCTGCAGTCAGGGCGATACTGGACGCGGCTCAGAACGACCTATCGGACGCCGTTGCGGCAGACTTGATCACAACGCTCGTTGAAGCATCCGATATGGGTCCGGCCGTGCGTTGGCAAATTGTGCGCGAATGGCTCACCTACTTCCTGCGCGATAAATATGAGATCGCCCCCCAATCTTTCGTGACGCGGCTTCGTCCTGGCGCCGGACGCGATTAGAGATACACCGGGCTGGCATCAAAGATGAATTTAAGTTGCCGCGTTGTTAGGCGCTATTTGTGACAAATCACGCAACCGCCTGCGGCCTCGTCGATGCCGTAAACGTCGTCGATCGTGTCGGAGTTCATTTCGGCTAGGGGATTTGCTGGTCGGCGACGCTTAAGACGCTCCCGACGGAGTTCATAATCCAGTTTGATTTGTTCCGCACGTTCAGGACGGATCAGATCGGGCAAGCTCTCACCTTGGCTCCATGTAAATGGAGAACCATCCCGTAATGCAGTCTTTTCATAATCCACGGCTTCCGCGAACCGGTCGGGGTGATGCTCGGCCAATCGTACCCACTCGATCTTCTGCTGAAAGAAGCAGAAGGTGCAACCTGATCGGGAGCGCCAGGAGTAATACTCCGGCTCGCCTACATCGGCTTGCTGGAGAATCTCTATCACTCCGGCGCGATCGATACCTGCCTCTCTCAACGGGAGGTGAACCCTCATATTCGGATGGGTCGCCTGGTATCCCTCGCGGGTAGGTTCATCAGCGCGGATCGCCACATACGAGTGAACCGTGACGCCCGCGTCGAGATCGGCGCGCAGCCATTGCTCAAGTGGCCTCAACTTCAGTTGGCGCGTACACCAGCGGGTGCGTGGGGAGGGAAGAAAATTACCATACTCGTCGAGCCAAAAATCAAAGTCGCGATCCGGGTTGAGGCGCAGGATAGGCTTCCCTAGAAACCCTTCCAGCCGATCAAGAAATGTGTAGACCTCCGGCAGCTCCTTTCCGGTGTCCGTAAAGAAGTACTCGAGCGGCAGTTCGGGATGGTTCTGTCTCATGTGGACAGCCAGTGCCGCGCTATCACGTCCACCCGAGACACCAAGAATATGACGGTCCATTTTGGTCATGCGATTTCTATGTCGCTATCAGCTGCGAGACTTGCGACTGCGCGTGCTAGGGCGGCGAACTGGATCCGCCCATGGGCCGAGTCCCTTGCCAGCGTTTCTAGGAGCTGGTCGGCGAGCGCGGTCGCTTCGACCTTCTCCACTTCGGTCAGAATGAAGCTGCGGAACAGTGGGGCCGTCTTCGGATCAACGCCAACAACCAACGCGAGAGCTTCAGTGTTAGATCGCCGGTCTCGCACGACGGCCAGTGCTTCCAACTCCCGGAATTGGCGGCCGAACCTAGCGAGTTGCAGGAGTGCCTGTTCTCTATCGCGATCCGACCATTGGTGGGCAGGCTTATGAAGAAGCAGGCTGGCGACTCCCTCAATGTCGCCATCGCCGGACTCGAAGGCAGCGGCGCGCATAGCGAAGCCCTCGAAAGCATAGTCATTGGTTAGGTTCTTTATCGAAGCGGCCCGCTCGGAAAGTCCAGCAAAGGTCGATGCGTCGACCGCAAGGGATCTGGCGAGCGCTTTATGTAGGCGATCGAGGAGGCTCTGATATGCTCCTTCGGCCTCAAGCAGCGCGTCATAAACGGTTTGCGCCGAAGGGCTATCATCTAAGACGTTCGGGAGGTCCTCAAACAGGAGTGCCTCCGGGTCGCGCGACTTCAGCACCACCCGCCGCACCTTTTGTGCCACGTCACCCAATGTCTCGGTGCGCTTGGCGTAAATCGTCAGCTTTTCGTAACGCCGAAATAAGGCTTGGGCAACGAGCAGTGTTGCGGTTCCATCGATGATGTCAAATTTCTGGGCCAAGCCGCCCAGGAAAGCGGCTTGCAGTACCGAACGATCCACACGGCGCAGGCGGACCTCGTTAGGTTTCTGAAGAAACTTGTCCACGACGACATCATTGAGGCCGGTCTGAAATACGCCGTCGATATAGATCGCTAATCGGTCACTGTTCACGATAAGGCTCGCGAGTGCCAAAACGGGCATGACGCCCGCCTTGATACCGAACGGTGGAGCCGCCCAAATTCGGTAAATCTCGTCAAGCGTAATATCCGTGGCCGCTTCGATGACGTTCCACGCGGGCCACAGGCTTTTCCCGTCACCGTGGGTTGCCGGAACGCGGAAGCCATAGACCCCAGAACCAATCTCCCCATGAACGCCAAATGGCGCCAATATGGTCATGTAAAGCCCCATCTCCGCCGGAAACCCTTCGAAGCCTAGGTCGGCCTGATCCGCGTGCGCGACCATCGCATGACAAAGCTCGCGAAGAGCCGCCATTGCGCTCGATGATGGTCGGTCACGCTGCAACAATTCGCTTTGGAGGATGGGCGTATTGAAATAAGCAGCGTCTGCAAGAGCTGTCGCCACGATCGCCAGCGGCTCACGTAGACCTGTTGTTGGTTCAGGTGCGAGCCACCAGCGCGCATTGGCGAGACCAGCCTCCAGGTCGCGATGGACGATATCGATGCCGGCGGAGCGGCGAGCCGCGATCTCGCGACGTGCAATCCGATCGCCTTCGAGTTGGGGATGCTCGCGGAACACACGCTCAATTGCAAACAATTCCGCCGCACTCGACCGCAGGGCATATGCATCGGTAGCGCCGCCGACTGCAGCCACGACGTTGGCCTTGCCGAGAGCCTTGGCGACCGCCTTGCATCGGCGCTCGACTTCGCCGCCGTTGATTGTCCCGTCGCCGAGTAGAAGGACGAGAGATCCGCTCCCTCTGGTCCGACGGGAAGCGATGGTATCAGCAATGGCCGGCGGCGTGTCGGCCTCGCCAGTCAAATGGATTACCACCTCGAACGTTCTGAGCGCGCCAGTGCGGAAATAGTGGCGCTTGGCCGCCGCAAAGCCGAGGCCAACACGTTGCGGTAGGACCAACAATTGTTCGGCGCTAAGTGGTGCTGTCGCCTTGTTGATCGCGTCATCGAGATCGAAATCACTGCCGGCGAACAGAGCATAGCCTTTGAGCCGCGATTGGCGGATCAGCACCGCCCAATCCACTAGGTCCGCTATCGCTGCCTTGCGCTCTTTCTCGGATGCATTCGGCGTCGCCGCCGCCAAAATGTCGTCGGCGAGTGCGAGCCCGGATCCGTTGCGGAAGAATTCAATGGCGGCAGCGGACTTGGTTAGACGAACGTGAAGCGGTCCCCCTTTTGCACCTGCGCGTTCGATTGCCTCAAAAGCCAGACTAAACCGAGAACCATCGACACCGCTTGCCAGGGCCATACCAAAGTTTGACGCCAGATAATCCCATAGTTGATCGGGGCCGTAGGTAGTGCCGTCCTCACTCCTATCAAGATGCTCCTGAAATCCGGACGGTTCGGCCGAGCTTAGAAAGCCGAAAACGCTTCGCTCGTTCTGGGCGAAGCGCTGACGAGATACGGGACCGAGAAGAAGCGCGGTAACTGGATTCAGCGGCCATGTAGCGGTCAGGGCGGCCGCCAGAACCTGCTCATCGGTCGGCCGCCGCTTGCCAATTGCCTCTGCAACAGCCGTGGCTGACACAGAGGCGGAAGCCGGTCGTTTAGTGCATCTGATCGCCCGGCCGAGCAACGCGACTGTTTCGTCCGCGCCGGCAAGAAATGGAATATCTTGATAGCGTCCCTGGACCTTTACCCATTCTTGACGGGAATCACGGGATGCCCGAGCCGCGTATTGGTCGAAACCTTGATGTAAAATACCTAATACGACCAAGCGGCCGTGGCTTCGTGCAGCCCGCTCGGCAATGTCCTGGAGCAAATGTATATCGCCGCCTTCCAGCGCTTCATGCTCAAGCAGCTTTCCAAGTTCGTCCAACACGACTAGAGCGCCGCTGCGGCCTGCGATTGTCGATGCCTGCAGCGCGTCGATAAGGGCGTCATCGCTAACAACGGCCCGTGTGTGCGCCGCTTTCGACCAACCGAACGTAACAAGACAGGCATCTGCGATTGCTTGGCGCAACCCCATCCGGCTGCCGGTGACTGCGACGACTGCCCAAGGGCCTAACTTTTCGGGAAATGCCTTTTGGAAAATTCCCGCCAAGGACGGCCCGGCAATCTTGCGCGCGATCGCGCGATTCTCTGGAATGCCGGCAACGAGATTGGCCACGAGGAGGGCGGCGCTCGATTTGCCGCCGCCATATGGGCCTGTCCAAGTGAAGGCGCCTTGCTTGCTGTCGATCTGGCTGGATGCAAGAGTCGTAAGCGACTTTTCGATACTCGCCTGCAGCACGTAGCCGACCAAGGGCGGTGTGCCGTTTAAATCAGCATCCAGACGTGCAGATCTTGCAAACCGTCGGTCGATTTCAACGATCGAAGCTAGGCTGCTCATGCTGCGGCCGCAAGCCGTGCAGGATACGCATTGGCTATCAGCTTAAGCGGATCGACCTCACCGATCCGCTGTATCTGACGCAAACCAGCAGTGTCCGTCCAAAGCCATGCTCCTTCCGTTATCGTCTCCAATCCCATGAGCCTGGTAATGACGCTGTCTTCATCGAGCTTAAAGACGCGACCGGGCGAGCCCGCCGCGTAGCAAACTTGCTCGGCGGTCAGTGCGGTAGAGCCCCCCTGCCGCCGCCAAAATTCGTTTAAGGCATAAGCAAAAACGCCATCGGGCAGCGTCGGCTTGGGGCCACGCACAAACTCGTGCCAACCTCCAAATCGCGCTTCTCGGATAAGCCCGAGTTCCGCTAGTAGGGGCTCGGCCGCATCCTCACCTTGACTATCTCCGCGTCGCGCATAACCTCGAAGAAAGACTTCGACATCGCGCTTGAGGGTACCTCGCGCGGCGCGCCATCCCTTCGCCGCAACCAAATCAAGCAGTTCCTCGACAAGCATCGCGGGGTCGAATTCGATAGCGACGAGGCCATTGAACGCGTAGTACGCTGTCGTCGTGAACTGTGGACTGCCAGCAACTGCCCAATGAACAAGCCATACAGTCGCGGGGCGCTCGATGTACGGGTCGAATCCCTCGTCAGACAGGATCGCCGCGCCAAGTGGCGTAGGTTTCAGGACACGCTCGACCTCCTCGACGAAACCTGAGGCCATGGCCCAATAGCGCATCGAAACGGCCATGTTGCGCCCGACGCCAAACCGTGCAATTGCTGATTGTTCCTGAAATGTTCCCGAGGGTGCGCCTCCAACAACCGCGTCGAAGGCTTTCTTCAGCCACAAGAGGCGGAGGGGAAAGGTTTCATGGCCTGCGAATTGGCCACGAGCATCAGAATCAAGGAGCCCATGCTTCATTCCCCCACTCTAAACTGCTACTGGCGGCTCCGTCCAGATGCAAGGCGTGCACGCAAGAGTGCTTTGGCAATTTGGTCCGCAGCTATGTCGATATCGTTCTCCGTCGTATAGCGATTACAATATATACGAAATACAGTGCGAGCCTCCATTTGCGTCATACCCATTGCAAGTAAGACATGGGATGAAAGAACTTGACCGGACGTGCATGCTGATCCAGTCGAAAAACACACTTTTGTTTGGAGAAGTGAAACAAGATCATCAGCATCAACACCCAATGCTGATAAACTTAGCGTCCCAGGCAGGACGGGGGCGCCGTTCGTCGTTCTACGGCAGGGTGCTTGACGCTCTTGTAGCTTGGCGAGCAGACGAAGCGCGAGCTCGTCCCCGTGTTTCGCATCCGCGGAGAGCTTGCTGCAGGCAAGACTTGCCGCCGCGCCAAATCCAACGATCAATGGCACAGGCTCTGTGCCAGGTCGGATGCTGTTTTGCTGGCCACCACCAAACTGGATTGGCCGGGGCGGCGGTGCAGCGGCAGACACATAGAGGCCTCCGACGCCAACAGGCCCATACATCTTGTGGGATGAAAGGCTCAGATAGTCGATGTCGAGTTCAACCACATCCAGCGGAATTTTTCCCGCAGCTTGGGCTCCATCACAATGTATGAGAGCACCGTTAGCGCGAGCGATCGCGACAACGTCGGATAACGGCTGCAACACACCCGTTTCATTGTTTGCTACCATTATCGAAATCAGCAACGTGTTCGAGTCTACAAGCACTCTCAGGGCGCTAAGGTCAATCACGCCAGTGTAATCCACCGGCGCAACAACCACATCGAATCCGAGCTTCTTCAGCCTGTGTGCCGGCTCAAGCACCGCCTTGTGCTCGACTGCCGATACTACTATGCGTCGCCGCGGGTTTTGAGTTTCGACTGCCCAATCGGCAACGCCGAGCATGGCAAGATTGTTTGCTTCAGTTGCGCTGGACGTGAATACGATTTCAGACGGAGCAGAGGCAATCAATTTGGCGACGTCGGCGCGCGCTCCAGAAATGGCCGCTGCCGCGCGCTCGCCTAAGATATGCGGCGATCCGGCATTTGCCGGAGTCGTCCATGCTGCCACCATCGCCTCTTGGGCCTCCGGCGCCAGCGGCATGGTTGCAAAGCCGTCAAGGTAAATGGGAGGATCGACACTGTTCATGTTCATTACGCCACATTACCGAGTTCGCTTTTCCAACAGGCCAGCAAACATCTTCCACGACGGGCCAATAGGCAAGGTTCGATTCCGGGGCGCTTGTTAGGGCGACGTTGTTTTAGCGTCAGCGCGGCTGGTGAGCATGCCCGAGATTTCAGGAGTTCGGACCTTCGCTCCCGCGCGACAACATCTGTTCGCCAGCACCGGCCGTCCGCGCTTCACTACTAATGTTATGAAGGTGGGTTGATTTCGTCCTCCAGCTTTTGGATCCGGGCAAGGATTTCGTCGAATGCCAACGGCTGCAGTTTCTCGGTCCGTCCGATGTGGTGTATGCGCAAATCGGTGGTCGTTACTTATCCAATTCCGATTTTTCTACCGACGTGGCCGATCAATGCCCTACGCTCCGGTTCGGTTTGAAGCAGAAAGTGCAACCTACCTTCACCTGGCGTGAATTTGGCGTGTTCTTCGAAATTGAGGATCGTGCCGTTCTCGTCAGCGAACGCGGCGAGCGCCCGTCGTGTGCGACTTTCACCGTTTACGCTAAAGGGAAAAACTGGATACGGTGACCGGTTTCGTCTCCAGGCGCCAATGGCCCCGTCCAGGGCTAACAGTCGTTCCACGATCGGATTAAGCATTCGATCACCGTGGCTCAGGTCTTCAATTTGCTGTCGCGTTCGAGGAATGAAGCGCAAATTAGGAAACAACAGTTCTCTTTCAGCCCAAAGTTGGGCTCCATCGACTATATTGGGCCTGATTAGGAGGACAAGCGCCTCCTGATGATGGGCCACACCTTCTTCGGAGCATGCGTTTCGGCTTGTAACCGTTTCGTCTTGAATGTCTCCGCCCTCATCGAGCGACAGCCTGCGCAGGTCTATACCCGGCTCGCTCCAGAAAGCATGGGAAAATATGCTGAGGGCTAGGCCGTCAAACTGGTGCGCTAGACCAAGTCCGAGCGCCGGTTCGCCCACGAGGATCGCTGCGGTTTCGGCTATGCGATACTCGAGACCGACCAGTGGCGGTCCCTCAAGTTCCGCGATCGTCTGACCGTAGGGGGAACGATCCTGGACCGTCTTGAGATAGATATTCTCGTCGGTACAGCCGGCATCATTGCGAAGTGCGGCTAAGGTCCAGTTCGTTGCGAAACTCAGATCGGCCAGAGAATGGGGTCCGTTCAGGACAAACTGCGGAGAAATTGATGCAACCGCTCGAAGCGCATCAACGAACTGCTTTAGCCGCGCTGCAGCGACCTCCCGAGAGCAGGCGGTATTGGGGATGGAGAGATCGTTGAGAAGAAGCTGCAGCATCCTGAACAATCTTACGACAGCAATTGGTCCAGGCTTCGCTCCCATTGATCGAAGAACCCGGACGGCCAGAACGAAAGTCGGCCTTTCGAGTCGAAAACTGGCGTTTCATAGGTTGTAGCGGTTCCGGGCGATCGTGTGAAAAAGTGCAATTTGGTGTCTGCGGCTTCAAGGTGGCCATCTTTGACAGTAAGCCGAATACCATTCAGGATATGATCGCTATGGGTTTCGACGATAAGTTGAGCGCCGCTTGCCGCTGTCAGAGCAATCAATCGACCAAGCGCGGCCTGACCGCGAGGATGGAGCTGTGCCTCGGGATTTTCGATGATCAGCAGCGTTCCAGGTTCTGCCGCTAGGCACGCTGTTACGACGGGAAGAACATGCGTCAGACCGAATCCAACATTGGTAGGGCGCAATGCGTCTCCATAGGCGGCGTTTCGGCCTCTGTAGGTATAGGCCAAGCGCACAAAGTCGGTCATCGGGACCTCCTCTGGTTCGATGCGAACCCCAGGGCTGAACTCCTGCATCCAGGCATTCACTTGCGCCAAGAGGCTTGTAGCATCACTTTGCTGCGCAAAGCGGCGTGATGGCGCGACCATGAGATCCTGACCAAACTTCAGTAGGAAGTATGCTGTGTATTCACCGCGCGCACCAAGAAAACGCTCATGTCCGACGGCATGCTGGGACTTAGGAAATGTAACGGAGGGCGTTATTCGGTCAGCCCGTAAAAACTGGAAGCCGCGGCTGAACAAACCGATGGGCTCGTCAGCGAAATTTTTCGGCCTCTCCTTGCAGACCAGGACGTCAGCCTCTGATGGGGCGTCCGCGATCCATTCCAGGAAGTGACGGCCATCGCCGGACTTAACGCCTAACCCTATCTGTACAACGCGCTTGTCAAAATCTTGATAGAGTAGATCGCACCCTGTCCCAATCTCGACGAGGGGGCCGTTCAGGCCCAGTTCGCCTGTCTGCAGACTTCCTGCGTCGAAAGACTGTCGGAGCAATCCTAGAGCCTGCAATATCGAGCTTTTACCCGTGCCGTTTAAGCCTGATAGGACCGTGAGCTTCTCAAGCGGGAGCGCGAGATCGTCGAACGCCTTGAAATTTACCAGGGCGACACTTTCAAGCATTGCTCACGACCGTCTGAAACATCTCTGCGACCATATCGAAACGTCGGTTAACCTTAGCTACATCGCTCGTTCCTTGCGATATAGAAGCCTCAAACTGTCGATCGGCGCAGAGCGCCATAAACTCGCCCCACAGACGTGTCCGTCGATCAACCAAAAGGCTACCCTCTTGCTCTGCCAATCTCGCAAGGTTGACAGAGACCGCTTCGAACAAAGCCTTGTTGATGGGCATTCTTGCCGCCTCGGGAGACAAGCGCTTTCGAAATGCCTCGCCTTCAAAGATCAAATAGGCGAGGAGCATGGCGCGGCTGAACGCCGCCTTTAGGCGCTCAATATCTGCCGGTTCCAGCCTGTTCAAGCTTCTCATGGCTTGGATGAGAAAGCCGTCCATATCTGCCCTGTTGTAGTAAGAGACGCCAAGCGAATAGAAGGCAACAAATCGAAGGACCAGTTCCCGGTCATCCATTCTGATCGGCTTGACGCTCTTGTCCGTTGCCTTGAGAAAATCCTCCGAGGAAGCCCATTTTGCCAGCAAACCACGGCCGGCACCGGGCGTTATTGCGTGGCGCAGCTCTTGCGGCGACAACGCAATGCCCCCAGAATTTATGCGCGCGAACACATTGAATTTAACCTCCGGCGGCGTCCCTTTACGAATCAGGTGGACAACCAACTCTGTCTCTCTGAGGCGAGTCTTTAGCTTCTCGCTCAAGTCATTGAAGCTCTTGCCCTCATACGCCTCGAGATATTGCAGATTCGACAGCAGTAGTGGCTGGCTTTCTATGCTTTCAGGTCGAACGAAGCGCGCAATCGTTGAGAGACGTTGAATGCCGTCGACAATCTCCCACCTCTCGTCCTCGTCCTCGGCCGCATAAAGGACGGGGATTGGAATTCGCAGCAGCAGAGATTCAATGAGCCGACTTTGCCTTTTCTGATCCCATATACCCCACCGTCTTTGGAAATCGGGCATGAGATCGATTCTGCCACTACTTACGCGGGAAAGCAGGAGCTCGACAGTGGGATTTCTCGTCACGACGTCGATTGCTTCGGGATCGAAGGGCTGCTCGATATCGTCACTCTCGAGCGCAGAGGCGTCATCAACCTCAACGCCGGTGCCTTCGCCAAAAAGGTCTAGCTGCTCGCGAAAGAGTCGCAACTCCTCCATGACCTCTTCTTCTGCAGGCCACTCCTTCTGAAGCATCGCAAATTCGGGGCGAAAGAGCTGGCGCGCAAATCGCCGGCAGCCTTCGTCATCGTTCGCAAGAATGATCAACATGGCGCGACGTAGCGCCCGTCTATGTTCAGGATCGAGCCAGAGAGTTCTATAAGGCTCGTTGACAGTCAGGAGGTCGAAGCGATTGAACAGAATAGCCTTCGTTCCGGGCTTGCGGTCCGCGCCGAAGTCGTCACGCGTAATCGCGATATCGTTGTCAAAAAACGTCCAAAGGCCATCGTTCGATAGGTGCCACAACGGCTTCCATCCCATGTCAGCGCGCGCTCGAAAACTCAGCTTCACATAGGCTTGAAAGCGCGAAAGAATGGCATCTGCATTGACCCGAGCCGGATCGAGTAGTCCCTCATTGGACAAATCTATCGCGGCAATCACGCAAACGGGTTTGAAGAATCGTGCCTCCGGAGCCCGTCGGCGACGAATAGAAGACACGAGCAACGCCCAAGGATCATTTCTCATACGACGACCCCGCTTCCGCGGGAACGCAGCGTGACTCTCGTTTGCCTATATTCGTTTCGAGACAATGCACCCCCGCTCTCACAACTGATTGGTCCGCGGGAACAGTACTAACTGCGCCGGCCAAGCGCCAGTGATGCATGTAATGTAAGAGCATCCATCAACGATCGTAGGATTGACGCACCGTCTTCTGAACACGCGCAAAGGCGTCCGCAGCAGCAATTGAGAGCGACCTTCCCAGTTTGTGAATGCAGCCGCGCGAGCCTTGTCGATGCCTCCTTGTAGGCCTACGAGGGAGCCAATGCGTGGCTAAGCTCGCCCTCCCATCTGCTCTTCACGCCGTTCACCATCGAACGTCTGCCTACCCTTCGCAGTCCACAGGTTTCGCGCATGCTCACCTTCATCGCTCTGCAGCTTGGCGGCCATCCAGAGCATCGCGCCGTAGATGGTGGTGCGATCGTCATTGGTGAGCTCGACGATGCCTGCCTTGATGACGAGCCCGCCAAGTTCGATGAGCTGCCGTGTGCGCTTGCGACGTTCGACCTGCCATGCCCTCATGTCATTGCGAGCCTGTGCCGCTTGCCGGCGATTGTGGGCCGCCCGGTTGTGCTGCAGCGCTGCGAGGGTTGCGCTGAGATTCTGGAGCAGTTCGCCGGGACCGACTCTCGAAAAACATCACTCCACGCTTGGCCCATGCCTCGCGCTTTGCGGTGTCTTTCGTCTCGGCAATTGCGACCAATGCGCCGGCCAGTTCGTCGGTGCTGAGCTGATCGGCACCTGTGGCGATCACCAGCTCGCCGAGCTGCTGCACTTTTCTGGTTTTCAGCTCTCGCGCTTTGTCTTCCAGCGCCTTCAGTTCCGTGTCGTAGTCGCGTGGTTTGCGCATGGCTGTCTCCATTGAGTGTTGATGTGGCAATGATAATTGAGCGCCTGCCGGAAGGCTTCAGGGTTGCCGAGACAGCCCGGGACGGGCTGGTCCATCCCGAGATTTTTTCGAGGGAGGGCGCGCTTATACATCGTGCCGACGTGCGGTCTGACGTGCAAATGATCCTGTCGCGATGGCGATCTATCATCTTCACGTCAAGGTCATTGGCCGCAAGACTGGGAGCAGTGCTGTAGCGTCGGCCGCCTACCGCTCGGCTTCTCGGTTGCGTGACGAGCGGATCGAACGCACGCATGATTTCTCGGCCAAACGTGGTGTCGTTCATTCCGAGGTGATGTTGCCGGAGGATGCACCGGAGGCCTGGCGCGACCGCGAACGGCTGTGGAACGATGTCGAGGCCTTCGAGGTACGCAAGGATGCGCAGCTTGCCCGCGAAGTGGAGTTTGCGCTGCCACGTGAACTCAGCCAGGCGCAAGGCATCGAGTTGGCGCGCGACTTTGTACAAGCCGAGTTTGTCAGTCGGGGCATGGTCGCCGATCTCAACGTGCACTGGGACAGGGCGGAGGATGGCAGTCCCAAGCCGCATGCTCATGTCATGCTGACCATGCGGTCAGTCGACGAGAACGGTTTTGGCGCGAACGTTCGAGACTGGAATGCTACCCAACTGGTCGGGCGCTGGCGCGAGCGATGGGCGGAGCTGGCCAATGAGCGCCTGGCCGAACTCGACATCGACGCCCGCATCGATCATCGCAGTCTGGAAGCGCAGGGCATTGCCCTGGAGCCGCAGACCCAGATTGGTGCACCGGCGCAGCGCATCGAGGGCAGTGGCGTGCGAACATCAACTTATCAATAGGTATTTAGAATGGAATTCCTATATCCTTGGATGTCTTGAAGGCGACTAGCAATCACCTTGCCGACCGCCTCGGGGCTGTGCACCGCGGCCATGTACCTCCGAGCACGCTCGCCCATAGCGGCCACGACCTCAACGTTGTCGGCGAGTTGCGCCATGACCCGAGCGGCTTCATCTATGTCGGGATCGGCCCATTTCTGGGCTTCGATGAAATAGGGGTATTGATCGGGTTCGACGTCGATCAATCGGTATGCAATAGGAAACCCCGTTTGCGTGCCAACAAAATCCTTACTTCCCGAAAAGTTTGTTGCAATAACGGCTTTGCCCATAGCCATAGCTTCGGCAATTCCCAACCCGAAGCCCTCCGAGCGATGCAACGAGACAAAAACATCGCACGATTTTGTCAGACAATATGTTTCGGTTCGAGTGAGAACCTTATCAATCAACACGACCCTGTTGTCGGTCTGCGCCAGGCTACGAATTGAATTCAGAATTGTTCGTTTTTGGGGGCTATTACCCATCGTCTTGATAACCAAAGATACCCGTCGGTTTCGGTCATGTCCGAACGCGCGAAGGTAGGCTTGTAAAACGGCGTCCGGGTTCTTCCGGTCCGGGTAGGACGAAAAATCGAATGCAAACAGAAATGCGGTAGAATTCTTTGGAACCTTGAAACGCTCACGGCTCGCCTCGATGTCGGGCGGGACGGATATAGCCACCGGAATGTGCACAACGGGGCGATCGGTACCTGCCATGAAGGCATCCCGAACGAAGGCGGTCGGGGCCGAGATTTCGTCCATTTGTTGCAGACTGTTCAGCCATTGCGGGTGGATCGAAGGCAGTTCCCAGAAAGGCCTGACGATGTTGTATCTGTTTTGGAGAACACCCCCGCCAATGCCATGAATGGTTGACCCCAGCATGTCGGCGTTTACGCAGAAAACGTTCACCATTTTGGAAGGTCGAACAACGATATGAGATGTGAGGGCTCTATCCCTCCTCGACGAAGGAACCTGCTCGTCAAAGTTCGTGACATCATAGGTGATGTTGGCACTGTCGACTGAACGAGCGAGCGAGCGCATTGCTTCACCCACGCCCGTTTCTGAAAATGGATAACCGATCAGGGACAGGCCGGGCCGGAGGGTGTCCTTCGATGTCGTGTCAAAATTCGTGGGCCACGCACGCCTGAACATCGCATCGAGAAATTGCTTTCGCTTGGCCGGCGGCACCATTCTGTAGAGCCAGCGAATGTGAGGCTGAGCTTTCATAAGAGTTCGATAAGTGCGGCGCGCAATACGCGTCGCGGTCACCGATTTTTCATTGACGGAAACATCTGCAGTTCCCCGACCTAGTTGGCGGATTCTTTTGACGACAGTGTGCGTGAACCTGGCAGGAATCCCTGCCGACGTTGCGCCACCCGCGACATACCAGTCGGCGTAGTTTATCTGGGATTTCCCCTCTTGGAGAGGGAAGTAGGATTTTAGGTCGCCCCTCGTAGTCCAGAGTGCGTGCGCAAGCTGTGTGACCACACCACCGGGGTTGGGCTTGATGCCGGCTGGACGGTCCAGATAGTCCGGCATCAGAGTGAAAGGATCGCCCTCGAAAGGCTCGAGCTTCTCACGAAAGAGAATTCGCGCCAGTTTCGGAATCGACGTGCCGTCGGAGAACGTGCCGAAGCCATAGGGGACTGAAGAAAAACCGCTTGCCCCGAAACCTTCCAGTTGGTCATGATAACCCGCTGTGAGGCTTGCCAACGCTTCCGTAGATGTTGGTTTCCATCGCTGCTGCGCGAAGCCGCACCCGGCATCAAGTACAAGGCCGCACTTGGCGTCGCCTATGGCGCGGGCCTGCGCGTGTCCGAAGTCGCGCACCTCAAGGTCGACGACATCGACTCGACACGCATGCTGATCCGCGTCGAACAGGGCAAGGGACGCAGGGACCGCAACCCCATGCTCTCGCCGCAACTTCTGGAACTGCTGCGGCTGTGGTGGCGCGAAGGCAAGCGGCGCGGGGTGATGCTCCCCCATGGCTGGCTGTTCCCGAGGCGCAGCTTCACCGCGCCGATCTCATCGAGGCAATTGCACCGCGCAGTCCAGGAGGCAGCCGAAGTCGCCGGCATCCGCA
Organism: Mesorhizobium sp. LNHC229A00; assembly: GCF_000502415.1. NCBI lineage: Bacteria > Pseudomonadati > Pseudomonadota > Alphaproteobacteria > Hyphomicrobiales > Phyllobacteriaceae > Mesorhizobium > Mesorhizobium sp. LNHC229A00. The sequence goes on along the minus strand of NZ_AYWQ01000003.1, from coordinate 1,389 downwards.
AACGCGTCAGCCCTCACACGCTGCGTCACAGCTTCGCCACCCACCTGCTTGAACAGGATGTCGACATCCGCGTCATCCAGGTGCTGCCCTCTTTAGCCGAAACAGAGTGAGGTCAGCCGGCGCGTGCGGCCTTTGTGCGATTACGTCCACCTGCCGCTCTTTTAACGCTACGCACGGAGATGGCTTTGGGAGCCACGACGTCGCCGAGCCGCTCTATACGGAGGGGCGCGCGCGAGGGAAGGCGAACGACGAGTTCGAGTTGCCCCCCGATCGCCTCGACGTAGCTTTTAAGAGTAGACAAGTACATGTCGGCTTGTTTCTCGATCTTCGAGACCGAAGGCTGCTTGATCTTGAGGACCGAAGCGATTTCGGCCTGGGCCTTTCCAGCGGCACGCCGCAAATCGCCGAGACTCTCGACTTCTCCCCTTAATTCTTCGAAACGCGCGTCGACCCGCTCCCGACGATCCTCGGGGAGCGCAGCGATTAGGTCGTCAAGCTTGCGTCCCATCACTTCTTCTCTTTCTTCGCCGCCCCCAAACGGTCGAGATGCCCTTGATAGCGCTTGTCCGAGTTGGCGATCAGACTTTTATAGAAGCGCTACTCACTCACGCCCGACTTATCGCCGGCGACGAGCAGGATCGCCTTCCGCTTCCGGTCCAATGCGAACGCAACCCGCCAGACACCATCATCAGCGTCGAAGCGAAGTTCTTTCATGTTCGCTAACGACGAATCATTCAAGGTCCGCATGCGGTCGCCCCAGCTGGGGCCCGAACACACCGAGCAGCTTAGCCGAGGCCAATAGCTCATCTTGGACTGTCTGGTGCAACGCCTCGACTCCCCGTCGAACTCATCGCCAAAAACGGCTTCGCAAGTCATATATAGCTCCTAGGCTATGTGGCCAAGATCACAAGCTGCCGAACGATAGTCTGCGGCCGAAACAAGGTACGCGCGATCGACGATAATCCGGCCGCCGTTCACACGACTGGCAATTCGCGACCTGTCTGCGCTATCGAGCGGCATCGTCACCGGCGTTCTGACGGGCATGGCCGGCGCGTAGCTGTCGCTTGCCCAGAATGCCGGCTTGTCGTGAAAGGTATCACCGCCAGCAAGGGTTCCATCGCGCCGGCAGCGCTCACCGTCGCCAAATGGAAACCGGTGCCGGCGAGGTTCGCGTGTCTGGCGGCGAAGGTCGCCATGGCCCGGAGGTGAAGCCGGCGAGGCAGCTGCGCTGGTCCATGCGTAATCGTGTGGAGAACCGCGCCGCGCCGTGCATCGCATCTCTCGTCCCGCTGACACCAGCAACTGGCTGCGGCGAAGCTGACGGCGTACGAGAACCCGACCGTTCCCATCGACACCATGGATCTGGAAGACACTCTTTGCGAGGTCGAT